>NZ_JAULSQ010000002.1:0-1100888 GCF_032452295.1 Paenibacillus sp. ClWae2A | reverse complement strand
AAAACTGCTCAGCATAATACATAACGGACTGCAGATAACAATAATATATCGTATTAACAAAATCACAACAAATTTAACTTCCGTGTGGCAGGTATTGAGTAACCTTAATGACGTGAAGTTTATCCAATATTATATAGAGGGATAGGTGCCTATGGACATTACATTTATTCGTCATGGTCATGGCGAACACTTGATGGATTACCCAAACCAATTAAATTGTCTGCATCCTGGCCTCACTGAATTGGGGAAAAGTCAGGTCATAGCTTTGCGTAAACAAGTGGTTTTTGCGCCTGAAGACGTCATTTTGATTAGTCCAACGAAACGTACTATTGAAACAGCACAACTCCTAACTCCTAACAAAAATCTTGTGTTCTTCAGCCCGCTGGTTGGCCCAAGAATGTTTCCTCAAAATCCAGAGTTTGTACCTTTCGTCTGCGATCAGATCTATTCCAAGGAAGAACTCAGCCATCAGTATACTGACATAAGAATGCTTGATTTGGGTTTGGATTGTTGGAAAGAAAGTATTAATCAGATGGATGCACATCGATTCAAGAAATTAGCTGAACAGCTTCTTGAATGGTGCAGGCAACAGAGCGGCAATACGTTTATCATTTCCCATGATGGTACGATATCGAACTACAGGATGTTACTCGGAGAAGAAGGGTTAACCAAAAGTGATTTTCTTGGTGAAGCAGGGCAGTACACAATCCGAAACGTTTAACGATTAAAGGAGATTCCGTCATGACTTACTTTCCTAGTGTAGAGACTGAACGATTGTACCTCAGAGAGTTAACCATAGCGGACCGGCAGGTTGTATATGAACATTTCGCCGAACCGGATGTAACCCGGTTTATGGATATTGAGCCTTGTCGTGACGTAAACGAAGCAGAAGAAATCATACAATTTCACATCGATGATTCTGGATGCAGATATGGTCTGTTCCATAAATCAGATGGCGAATTCATAGGCACAGCGGGGTTTCACTGTTGGAATCAAGAGTCACCATCGAAGGCAGAGATTGGGTTTGATTTATCTCCGTCCTATTGGGGACAAGGGTTGATGCAAGAAGCTTTAACCGCAATGATCGAAATCGGCTGGAACAAGATGAATCTTGATTATATTGAAGCGACAGTGGAGCAGGAAAATATTCAATCGCAGAGCTTGTTAGAAAAGTTGAACTTTTCGAAGTCCACTGAGTTAGTAGACAATCTCTTTTACTATACATTAGACAAGGAATCTGCTTTATAAGCGACTATAACTGCACTTAGGGGGATTTTCAATGAAGTTATCGGATTATGAGTATCTGACTTTGGCTCTGGAAGAAGCAGAACAATCATTTACTGAAGGAACGTATCCGATTGGTGCGATAATCGTGGATGTGGATGGGATTGTCGTGAGTAAAGGCCGGAACCGAGTCTTCTCAGATTGCGACCCCACCGCACATGCTGAGGTGGATGCCATTCGTCGGGCAGGAAAACATTTGCTGGATGTAGAGAAGAAGAAATTCTCGAAGAAGAAAGACTTGACGCTTTATACTACCTGTGAGCCTTGTCCCATGTGTTCGTGCACCATATTAATGTCGGGGATTAAGAAGATTGTATGGGCAGCAGATGATGAAGAATATGGCGGGCTTCGACGTTTCAAAGAAGGGCCTCATTTTATCCATATGTTTGACACGCTATCCTGTGTTGCAGCACCCTACCTTGATCTAGAAAACAGACAGAGAGCTTTGCTCGCCAAATGGAATATTAGTAGAGGTTTGCTTAATACAGAATGGGAGATTCCTAAGCAATGAAATCTATTCCGCTCTCTATACTTTTAGCCAGTGTCATTTTAGGTATCTCGTTTATTATTGGCTGCATATTTTTAACGACTCAGGAGAGAAATAGTGAACTGACTCAGGCAGTAGAGCAAGAAGTACCAAGTGATAAAGTAATATTGTCGATGCATGAAACTGCCGAGTATCTGAGTATGACTGAAGAACAGGTGATGAGTATTATTAAGGCTGAGCAAGGGAGTTTCACAGTGGCCGGTTTCTTTGATGGGAGAATGTTTCCGTTCATTAAGGTTCAGGATGAATTTTTTGTGAGTAAAGTTGAGTTGGACTTGTGGGTTCAGGAAGCATCTGCAAGTCACAGAAGATATATTAATGGGCTGATGCAGTAGTATATGAGAATAATGGCATAATCCAAAGGGGATGAATCCACATGGAATTCGTGGGAGGGAAAGTACGAATAACAACAGTCACAGAGCAGGACCTCAATTTCATAGGTCAACTTGAATGTGACACAAACATATGGAGCTTTGAGGAAACTGTTGAAACAGATGAGGAAAAGGTCCGTGACAAATATCGCAGCCATTTTGCTGTCACAGATGAGAAACCATATGCCTATGATTTCGTTATACGGCGCATGAATGATCCAGAGGATACACCCGTTGGTATCGTTCAGATGTGGAGTTACGTGGATCACCGAAAAAGCTGGGAACTTGGATTCGCTGTACTTTCGGAATACGCAGGTAGAGGATACGGGAGTGAAGCTACCCGACTTTTGCTACATTTTGCATTTCAAGAGTTACAAGCTCATAAGGTTGTCGGCATGTGTAATTCACAAAACGTCCGCTCAGCAGCACTGATGCAGCATGTGGGTATGACACGGGAGGCCGTCTTCCAGGAAGAACTATGGTGGAACAAACAGTGGACAGACCAGTATTTTTTCTCAATTTTGGATAGAGAGTTTAAGCCAATCTAATAGATACGGGAGGAAATCAGATGACTACGTTGGTTCTGCTAAGTGATTTGGTGTTCGAATCTAACGATAAATTGAATCAGAAAATACGAAGCTTATTCCACAGTGAACAGCCTTCCATCGGCTATATACCATCATGTTCCGACGCGGAGCGAAGGTATTTTAAGCACACTAGACGTTACTATAACCAAATAGGAATAGATAACATTCAATATTATGATCTTGATCTGCAGTATGAGGAGAGCACATTTGACTCTATTTTTGAATGTGATGCGATACATCTATCGGGCGGAAATACGTTTTATTTTCTAAGTCTATTACAGAAGAGAAATGTGCTTGGTTTGCTACGTTCCTATGTGAAGAGTGGCGGCATTCTGATCGGGGTCAGCGCAGGCAGTATTCTGACTACACCTACCATAGATATAGCGGGATATGGGGAAGATGCTGATGAAAACAATGTAGATCTGAAAGATATGCAAGCACTGGGACTCGTTGATTTTGAGTTTGCACCGCATTGGGACGGTTCGGAAGATACCCTGAATTCATTAAGAGAGTATACGCGCGTTAACCGTACGGCGGTTTATGCGTGCCAAGATGGTGGCGGGCTTGTAGTTGATGGTGAAAGAGTAGAGTTATATGGAAATGTGTGTCTCGTAGATTACAGAGAAAGTGGGTCAAGTGATGAGTGATATTAAGGTCTATCATTATGATGCTTTCTCCACAGTTCCTGATCAAGGTAACCCGGCAGGAGTGGTCTTTGATGCTGATCATTTCAGTGAGGCGGAGATGCAGCAGATCGCTTATCAAGTTGGTTTTAATGAGACGGTATTTGTGTTGAAATCTGAAGTAGCTGACGTCCGATTACGTTATTTTACACCGGGCCATGAGATTAATCTGTGTGGTCATGCCACAATGGCATCCATGTATGGATTGAAAACGCGTGGTACGTTGGGTAACCGAGAGTTAATCACGATTGAAACCAATGTAGGCATATTACCTATTCGATTTGAGAGAAATGACGACACCATTTACATGGAAATGAAACAGGATCAACCACAGTTTATACCGTTCCAGGGTGATATCCAGAAGCTGGTGAGCGCCATAAACCTCACTCTGGATGAGGTTGACCTTTCTACGCCAATCGTTTATGGAAGTACAGGAACCTGGACGTTATTAATTCCAATTCGTGAACTAAGCTCTTTTATGAAAATGAAACCGGATTCTTCCCTGTTCCCAGGAATTTTAATTGAGAATCCCAAAGCTTCCCTACATCCCTTTGGTTTCGAAACCCGTGATTCCGATGCAATGATGCATGCCAGACATTTCTCTTCACCTTACTCAGGTACGACGGAAGATCCAGTGACTGGAACAGCCTCAGGGGTGATGGGGGCTTATTATTTAACCTATGTGAAACCGGAGATTGATGAGGTACAGTTTGTGGTAGAGCAAGGGCATGAGATTGGAAGAGATGGAAAGGTTCAAGTGAGTGTAATTCGGAATGGTGAGGATATGGATGTCAGAATGAAGGGGACAGCTGTTTTTGTGCGTGAACTGGGCGTTGAATTGGATACCTGATCTATACATAAGGGAGTTGCTTCTGTTGAATGAAAAGACGGTTTTAGATAACGTTACTCGTGTCTTGAAAGAAGAATTAACGGATGCCTTGGTGGGCATATATTTACACGGTTCTATGGCCATGGGATGCTTTCATCCAAATCAGAGTGATATTGATATATTGGTCGTTAGCCAGGAAAAGCGATCTGCCGACACCTATCGAAGGATTGCACAAAAGTTAATGCATATTGAAGATGAGATGCACATTACGAAAGGTTTTGAACTCAGTATTGTACTGGAAACTGCGGTTGTTGCCATGCTATACCCTACTCCTTTTGAATTTCATTACTCTGCTTATCATCGGGAGAAATATCGAACGGATGAGCAATATCTATGTGGTGGATATGAAGATCCGGATCTGGTAGCACATATGGCTGTCATCTATGATCGAGGTATTGTGCTGGCTGGTAAACCCATTAAGGATCTGTTCCAACCGGAAAATCGTGAACATATGATTGCTTCAATCACATCGGACGCGAGTTCAGCAATTGAAGACATTGTGGACAACCCAGTCTACTATGTATTGAGTCTATCCCGGGTTCTTTTGTACGTGAAAGATTCAGTCATTCGTTCCAAGCGAGAAGCAGGAGAATGGGCACTTACAAACCTTCCCTCTAAATACCAGGATGTCTTCTCACAATGCCTTGCAAAGTACAATGGTGATCTGGAGAATGTGAATTTGAGTGAAGCCTTACTTCTGGAGTATGCGGAATATATGTTGAATCAGATCCACGTGAAGGGAGATTAACATTTTGCAAATTTTTGATATTCGGCAGAAGCCGGACGTGCTGCAAGAAGCAGTGCAGTATTTCTGGAAACAATGGGGTTCGGAATCAAGCTTCCACTTCTATCGGGATTGTATAGAGCGTTCTGTGGATACAGAGAGTGATGTGCCAAGATTTTATGTGATGTTGGACGGAGACCGAATTATGGGTGGGTACGCTCTGTTACGAAGTGATCTGAATAGCAGGCAGGATCTCTTTCCATGGTTTGCGTGTCTTCATGTTGATCCAGAATATCGGGGCCAGAACCTGGGTAGACAACTTCAGACCCATGCATTAAATGAGGTGAAAACAAAAGGATATGACAACCTGTATTTATGTACTGATCTGACTGATTATTATGAGAAAAATAACTGGACCTATATCGGTAAAGGATACCTGCTTGATGATGAAGAGACGAAAATCTATGAATATAAGATTTGACGAGATCATTTTTCATTATTTCGAAGATACCGAGTATACCTTGGAAGCCGTTCCATTTGGCTTGACGAATACGACCAAGATTCTTGAAATACATGGACAGAGGTTTATTGTTCGTATCTATAACAGACATCTCAAAACGATCGATGGTATTGAACTTGAATGTGAAGTGACGGCTTTCCTTGAAAGTACGCCTTCTTCGTTTCAAGTCCCTCGCTTTCATAGGACAATAGATGGCCAAAACTATTTAATATTAGAAGATGGGACGCTTGCGGCTATTACTACCTTTCTAGAAGGTACTGTACCCCAATTGTCTAGCGTAGACAAATCTAAGAAGTTTGGGCAGTTGGTGGGTGAGTTTTCGACACGAATGCAAGGGTTCCCAATAGGCAAGCAAGCTTACAGGGGAGTTTCATTTACTAAAATGTACGAAATTCATCCGTTAGCTACTCGCCAATCGATTAAGAGTTTTTATGAAAATCTACCTTTTGCATTATCGGTTTCGAAGGTTGCCTTTTATCAGAGAATGATCACAGAAATTGAGAGTTCCGAACTTCACCTGGAGATGTTACCACAACAGTTGGTTCATCATGATTTGTTGATTTATAATTTGCTCACTCAGAATGAGGAAATCACGGGTGTACTGGATTTTGATTTTATGGGTATGGATGCTGCGTTTATGGAATTCACAATTAGCTTTAACCATGTGGTTCAGGAATCCCAAGGATCAATGGAAATGATTGGGTCCTTTATTCAGGGGTATGGTCGTGAACGCAAGCATTCATTGCTTGAGTTCGTTTATCTCCCTTTGCTTACAAAAATTTATTATATAGCAGTACTTCATTTCTATATTGGTCAGCATTATGCCGGAGCAACGATTGAACACAACTTCACGTTTATGATTGAACAGTTTGAGAGAAACATGAATTGGCTGGAAAAGCATAATCTTAGGATTCAAGAGTTGCTTAATATATACTTGGTCTGATTACACGCTTGATGTAATAATTCCTGAGCTGTCGTTATAGGAGGAATGAACCTATGATTACCGAGATTAATAAACATGATTTCCACAAAGTAAAACATCTCACGGACTCGTGTCTGAATATTGAAGTCAAGGCGGTGGCGTTTGGCTTGAACCCGGGACGGATCTATGTAGATGATGCAGAGAATATAACAGCAGCTCTAATTTGGATACATGGACAATCTGGTTTTCAGTTGATCGGAGATTCTCGAAGTGAACCCTTTCTGAATGAATTGAAAGAGTACATGCGGGAACGTATTGAACCTGAATTATTGAACTTACATATTCATGCTGTTGAAATTGGTGTGGTGGATGAAACCTGGGAAGATGTTCTTCAACATATCTCCGGTAAAAGAGATATCTCCAGTGATATTCAGCATGTATTCAAATTGAATCCAGATCCGCTAAGTCAGCAAGTACCTCTCGACATATGTGCTTCACAGGACGAGGAAGTCAGAATTCTCAGGATAGATGAAGTACTATTAGGAGAGAAAAGATATAACAATTCTCCTTTTCTGATGGATAAAATCTCTCACTTCTGGACGACAATAGATGATTTTTTACACCATGGCTTTGGCTATATTACAGTGCATAACGATGATATCGCGAGTGTTTGCTTTTCGGCATTTATTGCAGATCAGACACATGCGGTTGATATTGAAACGGTTGGAGTCTACAGAAGAAGAAATTATGGTGCGATGGTGGCAAAAGCTTTTGTAGATGAATGCAGTCGTGCAGGCATACATCCGTATTGGGATTGTTCACCGGACAATGCGGGCTCAATTCGTCTGGCACAGGGTGTGGGAATGTCACTGGATTTTAACTATAGAGTTTACTGGTACGATCTATCCACGTAGATGGGTATCGGATATGAAGGAGGATGTGTTGTGAGTGAATCATTTCAGGATCAGATTCAATTTCTCATTGAGATTGATAAACTCAAAACGATTGAACGAAAGACGAGAATTATGCATGGTGAGAGACTTGAAAATGATGCAGAGCATTCTTGGCATCTGGCGATGATGGCCTTGGTTTTACAGAGTCACGCCAACAAGGATGTGGATATTCTTAAAGTCATTAAGATGCTTCTCGTTCATGATCTGGTTGAGATCGATGCGGGAGATACTTTTGCCTACGATACGGTGGGGAATACGGATAAATATGATCGTGAACTCAAAGCGGCTCACCGGCTGTTTGGTATATTACCTCAGGAACAGGCAGAAGAACTACTCCATTTATGGTTAGAGTTTGAAGCAAAGCAGACGCCTGAAGCACAATTTGCCTCATCTCTCGATCGGTTGCAGCCTCTGATCCATAATCATCAGAATGAGGGAGATACGTGGCAGAAATATAACATTACAAGTGATCAGGTGTTAAACAGAAACCGTGAGATTGCGAACGGTTCCGAAACATTGTGGGAGTATGCGCAGCAGCTTATTCAGAAATCCGTGGACCAGGGAATCTTGACCAAAGTATAAGGATACGTTTTCACGTACGCACTTTGAAGATGGGGGAGAAGTATATATGGGATATATCATGGAGCTAAGAAAACTGGTGGGCCCGCGTCCTCTAATTATGGCGGGCTCATGTGTACTCGTGTTCAATGAGGAAGGTCACCTGCTGCTGCAAAAACGTACAGATAGCTTGGATTGGGGGACACTTGGCGGATCCATGGAACCCGGGGAGTCTTTGGAGGAAGCGGCTGCGCGGGAATTGTATGAAGAGGCCGGACTGAGAGCGGAATCGTATAAACTCATTAGCGTTTTTTCAGGTGAGGACATGTACTATCAATATCCACATGGTGATGAAGTATACAACGTCATGGCTGTTTATGAAGCTTCAGGCATCATGGGCAGCCCAACCATTATGGATGATGAAGGGCTGGAACTCCGATATTTTGATCTGAATCAGCCGATCCCTGAGATCAATCCGTTTACGGAATATGTGTTGAAGAAGGCAGGATATATCAGAACTTAATAGTAAGAGGAGGACATGTTATGACGCAGGACTTCTATTGTGATGAGGTGCTGAGTGGTAAAACGCAAGTCAAAGTTGTCATGGAAACAAATAACGTTATGGCTTATCATCACACTCGGCCATACTACAAGCATCACATTGTTGTAATTCCCAAAATTCATATTCAGTCCTTCATTTCAGAAGAGGAAGAGAATAATGATGAGCTACTCATAGAAATGATGCAGGTCATTAAAAAAGTAGCTGCTGACTTGTTAGCTCAGACAGGCTCATCGAAGATTGTAACTAACTTGGGCAGTTATCAAGACTCGAAGCATCAGCATTGGCATATAGTCAGTGGTGAGCGAACTTAGGAAACAGTATACCGGATTAACAAACTTCCACCTTTCTAACGTTCACCATCTCACACTCGAACAGAATTATCATTTTTCTCTCAGTGTTTTATCTTTCCTGATCTAGTATGATTAACGCATCATTCCAGTAAAGAGAGGTTCATGACATGGATGCTTTTCTAGAACAAATTAACAAGTTAAACGAACTTCAGAAAGACTTGGTTAGCATACATCCTTTATTTGCAGAACATTATCCAGTGGTTGTAGCCTATGAAGCTTTATTGTATATCTATGATTATTCGTCCAAAACGCAACAATACGAGTGGGTGAAGACGGTACCGGACGATTTATATATTCCTGATGAGTGCCTTGCAGCCATGCCAGTGCCTCATATGGACGAACGAATGTGTGCGATTGTAACGGATGCAGCGTTCAAAGATCTGGAGCAGAAAGTCTATCTGTTCCACGAATATGTTCATTGTTATGTTTATGAGAAATATGATGAACGGATCGTAAACCGTCTTCAGATTAAACATAAAATGACGCAATTGAAGCGCGTGACATGGGAACTAGATTATGAATTTCCGTATGAAGACGAAATCGTTGTAGAGCGGATTAACTCATTGTTGTCTGCTTTGAAGAGTAAAGACCTGACACAAGTACACACAGCTAGAAAGGCGTTGTTTAATTCATTAAATGAAGAACAAGCCGAGTACTGGAGCTGGTTGGAATGGAACGAGGGTTACGCGCGTTATATTGAGAATCTGATTCGGGAAAAATTTGGGCAAGAAAGCAATCATATGGGAGACACAGCCCCGTTTAACCGCTTGATGTTCTATGAATGTGGGTCGGAATACATTAGTCTGCTTGTGAAGGAGCACCCGGAGTACCATACGGATCTGGAGCAGCTGTTTGACCGGATGCAATTGGAGAGAACACAGGGTTAATTACGCAATTACGATGAAAAAAGGTGGAACATAGCGGAGTCTCACTATTCGCGTGATCTGTACGTTGCACCAGTAGTTTATATCATTTTTTCTAAGTATAGTAGAATACTTCCCGATAAAAGGAGATCAACTCTATGCCGTTACCTATGGTTCATCTCAATATTGCTAATCTGATTGCAGACTCGCTGCAAATGCAGGCTGATCGAGGTTCATTCTATCTGGGGAACATCGCCCCGGATTCCATACATATGCGCGAAGGTACAACCAGAGATGATAAGGAATACACCCATTTTAACCCGAAAGATGTTGGAGATTACGTTGGTGAACTGAAGGATCTCTACTCATTCTATATGCATCAACTTACCGATGAAGGATGGAAGTGGTTTGTGCGAGGATACTTTATGCATGTGCTGACAGACTATTACTGGTTCCGGAGTGTGCATCCTGAATTCGTCGAACGGGTCAACAAGGTAGATCAACATACAGGCAGTAGCAGATCGAAGGATGAACTGGCGCGTTTATATTACCAGGAGACGGACCAGATCGATTTCAATCTCTATCAAGGTTCAAGTTGGAGCGAAGAGGTATGGCAGGTGCTCAACAGTTCACCGGGTTATGACATGACGGATCGTTTAACTGCCGATGAGATTGTACGCTGGCGGGATCACACATTTTCTTTTCTTAATGGGGAAGAACCGGGAATTACTCCTGAGTTCATCACGGGTGAGAGAGTTCAGGTATTTGTGGAAGAGACCGTAGAGCGACTGATCTCTATGTTGTCTTCATGGGACCCGGAGTTACGTAACTTGATATGAATATAGATAGTTAGTGCAGTTGAATCACTAGATGCTGTATTTATTACTTCTCTACTCATTATTTGTGTATTTAATAATACTAAGTCAGGGAGGCACGCAGTATGGTGAAATATGTAGGAGTGTTGCTCGTATTTGTCATTGCCACGTTCATTGCAGGGTGCAGCAAACCGAATGAATCGAACGCGGAAGAAGGGCTTCCTATGCTGATCACCTTAACGTGTAATCCAGACCTCACTTTGGAACCATGCCAAGATGTTGAGTTTGATCGACCTGACGAGATTCGAATTATGATGGAGGCCATACATAAGGCAGAGCGTATGCAAGGTATTCTTGATTATGGTACACAGTACGTCATGAGCATAACAAATGCGGACAGCTCGATAACACGGTATGATTTTTCATTAGGAATGGATCCCAAGATGCAAGGCTTGTTAGTTAACCAGGAAGACACGCATACTGGATATAGCATATCCCTTGAGGATGCGAATCAACTAAGAAGACTGATTCAGCGACGTACAGATTGAGAAGGTATATGGAACGGAGAAGAACCTGTGGATGACAAAATTACCATTGAACCTTTGCTGCGATCAGATGCAGATGGAGCGTATCAGGTGTTCGAGACAACCATTCCCGCAGCATTTGATCAGGAGGGAATAGGCTCGCTTCTGGATGATATTCAGGATGAAATAACACACAAAAAAGCGATGATTCACAAGGCATTGCAAGCAAAGGACAACATAGAACCAAGTGTGTTTTTCCTCGTGGCCAAAATGGGAGATGTTATTGTAGGCACAATCTCGTATGGACCTTGTGGTGAGGAGATTCGAGAATGTACAGAGGGCCGACTGAACGAGATCGGAGAACTGGGTAGCCTGTACGTGTTGCTCGAGGTTCAAGGACAGGGGGTTGGTTCGGCGCTCATTCTCGCACTGGTTACTGAACTGCAACGGCTGGGAATTCAGCAATTTTGCCTGGACAGTGGTTATCGAATCGCACAGAAGAAGTGGCAACGTAAATTCGGTGAACCCTATGTGGTGGCGAACAACTACTGGGGCGAAGGAACTGATCATATGGTTTGGCTGTGTGAAGTACAGGATTTTATAGAGGTTGTTCAAAAAGCCCGCTTTTGATTACGAAGGATGCCTAGTGGCATCATCATCATCGAATATGGAATTCAGCCGAAATAAGTGGATGCTTACGAAGGTTGTTTCCTTCGGAAACATTGTAGTTGCTCACGTAGTTTTCCCTACGCTCCGCTACTCCATTTCTAGCTTCATCCCATCTTCTCGGTACTGAAAACCAGTCTTTTTGAACATGCACTAAAGTAAAATGAAATGAACAAAAGAGATGACGACCTGTATTGCATAGGGGTCATCTCTTTATCTTTTTGCATCGATCGTGAACGATTGTTCGTACAGTGTATCATGTGTGTGTTTATGTACCCGGGGAAAAAAGGAGTGAACATATGTCAAATCAGTGGAAGCCACCCGAGCAACGGTTATCTCCTCATGCAGTAAAAATGTGGAGAATTAGCGCCATCCTATGGAATGTAATAGGTTTCCTGATCCTTGCCGTACTGTTAATACTCGACTCCATCTATGGATGGAAGACGTGGATTGGTTGGATTTTGTGGGGCGTTACGGCCATATCGGTGGTCTATGCGGTGTGGGATATTTTCATCCAGCCTTCATGGTTATATAAGCATTGGTACTATGATGTGAATGAGGAGTTCCTGCAACTGAAGCGTGGGGCGCTAACCAAGGTACATCAGATCATCCCCATGGCAAAAGTGCAATCGGTTACAACCAATCAGGGACCTTTGATGCGAAAATATGGACTCTATTCCGTATCGGTTGGCACGATGGGTTCATCACATGAAATCCCCGCCTTGCCAGAGGAAGTCGCGCTTGCACTTCGTCATCAGATTGCGTCCTATGCGCGGATTAATGAGGTGGATGAATGATCGATATGAAGCGACATCATCCATTAACGATGCTGTGGAGTCTTTGGAAACTGGTGAAGAATTCGTTCGCCATCGTCCTGTTTTTGTTTGTTTTCCGTCAGGGCTCAGAGTCCCAATGGCTTTTCTATGGAAGGATCGCCTTTTATGCAGGTGTTTCCATCGGCATCGTGTCGATCATCTGGAAGTGGTTTACTTCTCGTTATACAGCAGACGTTAAGGCCTTTCACATCTACAGTGGTGTGTTCAACCGTACTCGAAGAACGATACCGTATACCAAGGTCCAGAATGTGAATCGTCATACAACGCTGTTTCATCGGTTATTCAGGGTGACGTCGATTCGATTCGAGACCGGAATTAAGGGAGAAGATGCTACCTTTCAGTTACACGTTGTTTCACTTTCCGAAGCGGAGCAGCTGGAGAAGATTGTAGCAGGTCATTTGGCAGAAGACGCAGAAACAGTAGAAGCAACAGAGGAACATGATACGTTGGATGCAGTTCAAGCTATGGAAGAGGGAGAAGCGCAATCCGAACCTTTTATAACTGATGAAGTCATGTCTCTACCTGCAAAAGAAAAACAGGAACGGGTTGTTCATTATCATTCCACCCGCAAGGACATATTCAAAGCATCCTTTACCTCGCTTAGTTTTCTCGTACTGATTCCGGTCCTGGCTACGCTCTATTCCTGGGTGAAGGACTTCTTCCCTGATGAAGAAGTAACGGAAAGTTTGTTATTAACCTGGCTTGATTCCTGGTGGATTGCCGGTTTGATGATTTTAGTTTTATTGATCATATCTATTGCTCTGGGCATAGTCAGAACCTTCGTAAAGTATGGCAATTTCCAGATCACCTCGGATGCCAAGCGGATCTATATCTCGAAGGGCATGATGGAGCAAACGTCATTTTCAATCTTGAAAGAGCGAGTCCAGGCCGTGAAAATTACACAGTCACCGATGAAAAGGCTGCTTGGATTAGCGGAAGTAGAACTGACCACTGCAGGTAGTCTGGGGGAATCCGAGCAGGAGGTGAACTCGCTCTATCCTTTCTTGCCTGTGAAGCAAGCCTATACCCTGATTGAGGAGATCCTGCCATCCTATCGGGTTACGCAGGAGATGGAAAAACTTCCACGAATATCACTATGGCTGCGCCTGCTCAAACCAAGCTGGGGGTGGATCATAATTACGGGTTTATTGTGGTATTTCAAACCATTGGTGTTTGGGCAGAAACATGCCTGGTGGATGATTTCCGCGATTCTGCTCGTGTGGATTGCAACATGCAGAGTGATGGACTTTTTCCATACCCGATACATTCTGCATCAGAATTTCATTCAACTTCGAACCGGTGCGCTCACGTCAACCCTCTTCATCTCCAAACGTGAGAAAGTCATCGAAGTGCAGATCACCCGTAATGTGTTACAGCGTTGGTTCGGTGTGGCTTCCATTCATACGGTAAATCGTGCCAAACCTGTTCTGCATCATCGGGCACATGACATTCCCCTGGATACGGCAAAATCATTTCAATTATGGTACATGGGACGTACCCAAGATGTTCAGACCCGTTAATCGCAAGAGCAAGTGCAGGAAGACCACATCAGGTTATTCTGTACTTGCTCTTTTTAATTGAAGACAGAGGAGGAAGAATAATTTGATGAAAGCTGTGTTCTTTGATGTGGACGGTACATTGCTGAGCGAAGTAGATCGGAGTTTATCACCGCGTACAGCTGAGTCGATCCGGGAGTTGATTCGTAAAGGCGTTCAAGTCGTACTCGTCACAGGCAGGCCCTATAATTTATGCGAAGAATTCAGAAATCTCGGAATCGATACGATCATTTCGGCTAATGGGGCATTGATCAAAGCAGGTGATGAAGTGATACATAAGTCTGTACTTTCAGCACAGATGGTTAGAGCATTCAGTGAGTTTGCCGAGTTGCAGGGGCACAGTATTTCATATTTTACAGAGTCATTTGATACGAACGGGTTATGTACAGCAGATGGTCGTGTTACTGACGCTTTAAGAGATACGCTTGGACTCATGAATTCCCCGCAGAAAATCAGCACGTTGGAACAGGACGTATATTGCATCTGTTTATATGCAGATGAAGCGGAGACGGAGAAATTCCAATCTAGATTTCCTTCTTTACGATTCGTGAGATTCCATCCTTATGTAGTGAATGTGCTGGAAGCGAGCGAAGTCAGCAAATCCATAGCCGCAGAGAAAGTTCTCGACTACCTGAAGATATCCAGAGAGGATACAATGGCCTTTGGCGATGGGGAGAATGACGTGGATCTGCTAGTGTATGCGGGAATCGGAATTGCGATGGGAAATGGCGGAAAACGAATTAAACAAAGTGCCCATTATGTCACCCTGCGGGCAAGTGAAGATGGAGTCACCCATGCATTGAAGCAGTTTAAGATTTTATGAGAATGGATTGGCTAAAAAGATGAAGGATATCCAAATTGTGGATTTTCATGTAGAATGAGATAGCATGTATTAAGCCCTAAAGTATAGGGTGTTGATCGAAGGGTGACTTATGAAAAAGGTTGTTATCGTAATCCTGTCTCTTGTCGTACTTGTTGGCGTATCCTCTTCCGCTTATGCTCATCCAGGCAGACTGGATAAGAACGGTGGACATAACTGTTCAGCCAAATCCAAACAAAAGGGTCTGTGCACGGGTTATCACTATCACAAAAAGAAAAAATGAGAATGAGCTTTACAAGATAAACCCGGCCATCATTCAATGTATGGTTGGGTTTGCATGTGTACCATTGATTTAAAATGATGGAGGCGGTTACACCATGTAGATACAGGAGATATCGGTATGGAATCATGACGAGTTAGTGGCGATGCTGGCCGAAAGCTCCAGTGAGGGGTTCAGACATATCGAGCGATTAATCCATGAATATGAGACAGGAATCAATACATTCGAGCATGAAGATGAAGCGCTTTTTGAATGCAGAATGCACGATAAGGTGGTTGGGATCTGCGGTCTGAACAAAGATCCTTATTCTGAAGTGACGTATACCGGAAGAATTCGCAGGCTTTATGTGATGAGAGAATTTCGAAGACATGGGGTTGGGCGCAGGCTGATGGATGCGGTTATTCAAAAAGCGGAAAATCATTACGCTCGACTGGTTCTGTACACGGATCAACCGGTTGCTGGATCTTTTTATCGCGACTTGGGATTTAGAGAAGTGACGAGTATGGAGAAGATAACGCATGTACTGGAATTGGGGGAGAAGGAAGATGGATCATATTAAAGCGGTTATTTTTGATTTGGACAATACAATTCTGAACAGAACGATGACCTTTGACGGCTTCACGCAGCGTTTTATCAAGACATATTTTGGTCACCTTGAGTCAACCGAAGATATAAGCAAACGAATTATTGAACTCGACCAGGATGGTTATAAGGACAAACCCCTCCTGTTCAACGAGTTGTTGCATGAACTGCCTTGGGCAGAACATCCACCACATGCAGAACTGATGGAGTTCTATGGCAGAGAGTATGTACGAAGTTCAGTTCTGATGGAACAGGCGCGAGAAGTGGTTCAGCATCTGCGGGGGAAATATCAAACCGGGTTAATCACCAATGGGCAGACTGATATTCAGTATGGGAAAATCGATCAACTCGGTATCCGAGATGATTACGACCATATTATTGTTTCAGAAGAGGCTGGAGTCAAAAAGCCCGATCCACGCATATTTCAGCTTGCGCTCGATCATTTCGGTCTAAGCCCAGAGCAATGCATCTACATTGGCGATCATCCGGTGAACGATATTGAAGGAGCAGCAAGCGTAGGCATGAGCACCATCTGGATGAAGGTCAACCAGCCGTGGCAGGACAGCATTACGTCGGGGCCATTACATACGATTGAACATCTAAGTGAGCTAAAGGTATTGCTGTAGAAGGCGGTTATATAAATTGAATATAACATTTACACAAAACGTAGAGGACAGAAATAACCTGAAGAAGCGGAGCTAAAAGCTTTCTGAAAGAAAGCTACTTCGGAAGCATACACCTCGCCTTTATCCCCGGATTTACCCTTTAGGAAATGAATCAAAAAATCTGGGGATAACAGCGATCGGAAGGTTGTTCTGTCATCGGAATGGCTAGTGTAAATATTCTTTAGTTCAGTTTAAATAGATAAAGACTCCTATAATCACAGTCTGGAAAGCGAGGAACATATGGAGATTAGACAGATGGCTACAGCGTTTTTGAGCAATGGCTCAGACATGCTGATGATGAAGAAGGCGGGCAGCAGACTATTTGATTTTGAATTTTGGGGTGGCATCGGCGGGCATCTGGAACAAGGGGAACTGAACACACCCATGACCTCCAGCTATCGGGAGATTGAAGAAGAGACCGGGTTCAAGCAAGAGGATGTCCAACATTTTCGGCTTCGATATATTCTGTTGGAAGTTAATAGTGGTGAGATTTGGCAGCAGTTTGTATATTTCGGAGAGACGACGCATCGACAATTTGTGTCCTCAGATGAAGGAGAGTTATTCTGGATACCGCTGGATGAGGTACTGGACTTACACTCGTCTATTCTGATCAAAGCAACGCTCAGGCACTATTTACAACATCCAGGCGCAGAAGACATCTGTATTGGCAACGTTCAGAGCGGAACAGACCTAAGGGGCACTCCACAGGTAATATGGAACAGAATGCAAGAAACGAAATCATTTGAGCCAAAGGGGGGGAGCAATAATGTTGAAATATAGAACTGGAAGAAAAAAATTGAGATGGATAAATTACCTGTTGATCACTGTACTAATTGCTATCATTCTTCCGAGTAGTCATGTAGAGGCAGGTAGCACGATTACAGTGAAAACGAAGGTCCAATATTACAAAGGACAGCCATACATACATCTAACAGGTGGAAAGAAATCTGTGACGGATAAGCTGAACAAGACATTTAAACTCCACGCAGTGAAAGCAGCTCGCCTGGACAAAGAAGAAAAGAAATCAAACAAAAATTATTTCTACATCACCATGGCCAGTGTAAAATATAATGCAAAAGAAAAGTTATCTGTGGTATATGAAGATCATGTGTACACTGGCGGAGCACATGGAATGGATGCGACAAAATCATATAACTATGATTTAAGAACGGGGAAAGAACTGAAGCTAAGCGAGTATGTCAAAGACGATACTCAGATGGAGAAGGTAGAGCAATCAATCTCCAACAGTCTATTAGCCATGTATAATGCAGGAGTTTCTATTTTCGAAGAAAATATTTATGATTTTCAGCTTGATCAAACATCTGAATTCTTTTTATATGATAAAGGGATCGTCATCCGATTCTATCCTTATGAGGTTGCACCCTACGCTAAAGGGTTTGTAGATATCAAAGTCCCGTATAGTAAATTCAACCAATAGATCGTAAGCAAAATAAAAGGCATGATTCAGTTCAATGAGATCATTTTTTTTTCTATATACAATCATTCGAAATATTCTAAATAATTCCAATAACTGCGGCTCTATGTGTCTACATACCGTGTAATAGCTCAACCCGATCCAAGATGCAGGGTTTGTTATGAAGCATATTGGAAACATGTTTCAGGCTGACCGTAGCAGAGTGTAAATGCTATGGCAGCCTGAACGGGCGAACCGTTTAAAATTTTGCATAGGGCAGTGGCGGTAGTTATGGGTTGTTGGAAGAAACTGATTTCATCAGACTACGCTGTAATAATTCGATCTTTCCTTTTTCTGTTCCGATGTTCTATAGCCTCCTCATAATCCCCGATTAGTGTATCAAAAATATGCTCCCATGACCGCTGCTCAGCCAGCTTTCTGCCTTCCAGTCCCATCATCCTTAATTGGTTCACGTGATTTCCCCAGAGACATATCTCCCGAATCAGTGCATCAGCCTGACCTGGCTCGAATAATACACCGTTGCGGTGGTGGGATATCAGATCCTTTACACCTCCGGCATTGGCCGCCACCACAGGGAGTCCTGAAGCCATCGCTTCCAGTACCACATTGCCAAATGTCTCCGTAGAGGAAGGAAACACAAACAGATCTGCCGAAGCATACATAACAGCAAGTTCTTCGCCATGCACATAGCCTGTAAAGGTGACATTGGGTGGGGATTGCAGACGCATTTTGGGGAGAGATGGGCCGTCGCCAACGATGATCCAGTGTACACGGGACTGCATTTCCTGGGGCAACTGCTGCATGGTAGTCGTGAGCGTAGCGATATCTTTTTCCGGGGCAATGCGTCCAACGTAGAGTAGAATAAGGGGAGCGGTGATGTGGTATCGTTCACGGATATCCGAGCTGCGTTTATCAGGGGAGTACAGGTTGCAATCAATCCCGCGAGACCAAAGTTTCAGACGCTGAATGCCTTGGGTTTGCAGGGTGTTTAACGTTTCCTGCGATGGAGTTAGGGTTGCATCACAGGCACGGTGGAACCACTGGATATACTTCCAGTAGAGAGGAATCATACTTTTCAACCGGTAGTATTTGAGATAACGATCGAAGTGGGTATGGTAGGAGACAACATGCGGAAGATGATGCTTCAGCGCATACCTCAGACCAAGCAACCCCATATTAAAAGGCGTGGCGATATGCAGCAGATCGGGTTGAAAGGTTTGTAGCTGCTTGTGCGTGTCTGCTCTGTTGGGTAGAGCAATGCGGCATTCGGGATATAGAAAAAAAGGAATGTTGGCAACCGATCTGACTTGAGTCTCATGGCTTCCTTCAATGACGGAGTTCGGAGTAAACAGCAGATGTTCAATTCTTCTGCGGTTCAGATGGTTACTCAAGCGGTGGAGCGTGCCAGCAACACCATTGGTTTCCGGAAGATAGGTGTCTGTGAACAAGGCCAGGCGCATCATTACCCCTCCCAAGACTCGTGATGCCAAGATCATAACAGCGGAACATTTTCCCGAGGTCAAGTGCACGTTAACTTGACGATATTCCCTGTAAATTTGTTAAAGAATATACTATACCAACTTCCATAAGTTCAACTTATATAGCGTATTCTGATATGATGTAATAACGTGTCGGCGTATATATAGCCAGAGAGATACAGGAGGCAGAGAAAGATGAACAAGTTACAAGAAGAACTGCAGGAGTTGTTACCACTCGATCAGCTTGAAGAGATGTCAGGTGAAGAAGTGGTGGGGAGTGTTGCCATGGACCTTTATCGGGCTGAATTTGCGACGATTCGAGAGAGTGGGCCGGAACTTCCGCAAGTATTGCGAGATATCATTCTAATCATGGATCTGGATACCGAGCTGTCCATGAACGGGATGACCGGTTTCCTTGAGAATGCCAGCGGGCAGTATCTGGGTGAGACGATAACAGCTATGGAGCGGATCGGCAATGAGGCAGATGCTGTGATCCTGAAGAAAATAGAACAGATGTTGTCCGAAAGCGGTGTAACGCACCGTCAATTACGAGATAATGTGAATGGCCTGTCCGAAGACGACATCACAACAAGCCTGCAAACACATGGGGAACAGATTCATGAGGTATTACAGGAGATCGAATTGGAAGCTGGGAATTTAAGCATGCAAGCTGATAACGAGGAAAGCTTCGACTTGCTGTATCAGTATGTAGATGCGAACAAAGATCTTCTGAAAAAGGAGATGCAGCACTTCTTGTCTAATTAAATGGAAAGAGGAGGAAAAATGACAAACATGAACAAACGATTAGCGACGGAATCCGTTCTGGTTACCCTGTTATTCATCATCGGTTTTGCAGCTTGGAATGTCATTCAAGGCATGATCATGACTATGAATTACGTACCTGATCTGATGAACACCGCTTCTTCTGGTACCCCATTGCAATCCAAGGTTGCTTTTGGAACTATGGTTCGGTGGGATATAACATCCATGATCATGGCTGTTGCCGGATTCGTTTTGCTCGCCGCAGCATATTATGGTCTTCGATCAGGAATGCAGCGCTGGACACAGCGTTCCTGAAGTATTGTCCAAGTAGGATACATGTTCCTTACGTTGCCTTTGCAGCACATGAATTAAAACTCAATGACAACGGCCCTGAGTCTATTAGACTCAGGGTTTTTGCTATGGCTAATGTTTTTCCGCTTCGAAGGGGAAATTTTCTAGATCCAAGGTCAAGGAAGAATCCGTTACAATGATCTTGTAAGCGCTTATCGTTTTGGATAGAGAGAGGAGGAGAGACAGAGATCATGATTACAACCAATCAGATTTATCTCGATCAGACATTGCATAGTAAAGAGGATGTATTTGATTTTATATCTGCGGAGGCAGAGCGTTACAGCATCACTACAAACCGTGCACAACTTGCGGCTGATCTGTGGGAACGCGAACGTGTCTACTCCACCGGACTTCAGGATCACTTTGCGATTCCCCATACCCAGAGTGAAGTTGTAACACGTCCGGCAGTGATGGTCATTCGATTACGGGAGCCCATTGATTGGGAATCTCATGACGGCAAGCCGGTAAAATATATTTTTGCCATCCTTGTGCCTAAAGGTCATGTAGACGTATCCCATCTGCAAATCATCTCTTCACTTGCCACCTTATTGCTAGAAGATTCATTCAAAGAAGCCATCGCAGAAGCTGTGCAGCCGGAAGATGTATATACGTTGCTTCATCAATATACGGAAGGACTGGTGTCATAATGAAAATCGTAGGTGTAACGTCATGTATTGCAGGGCTCGCTCATACTCCGATGGCGGCCAAAGCATTGGAGAAAGCAGCTCAGCAACTGGGATATGAGATCAAAGTGGAACAGCAGGGAGCTATGGGACAAGTCAATAAGCTGACGGAAGAGGATATTGCTGCAGCGAATTTTGTCCTAATTGCAGCGGATCAAACGGTGAAGGACATGGATCGGTTTGGCGACAAAAAAGTTGTGCGTGTCAAAATCGGTCATGCCGTAAGTCAGGCAGAAGCGGTATTAACCAAAGCTGTCGAGGCTGTGAACGCACAAGCTTAACCCCACCTTCCACATGAGGAGAGAGTACGATGAGAAAATGGTTTGGTGAAGCAAAAACACATCTAATGACAGGTATCTCCTATCTGCTGCCGGTCATTATCGCGGGTTCCCTGGTCGTTGCCATCTGCAAAATTATCGCATTATCAATGGGCATTACTGATCTTGATCCGTACAAAGATGGAAGCGGATTCTTGCATATTTTATACCTCGTGCAAAATGTAGGATGGAGCGGCATCGGATTATTGACGATTGTTCTGTCTGGTTACATTGCGTACTCCATTGCCGACAAACCTGCGCTGGCCGCAGGTCTGATCGGCGGGGTGCTGGCACAGCAGACCAACGCCGGTTTTTTGGGCGCGTTGATCTCAGGCTTCTTTGCCGGATACATCACCTTGTGGGTCAAAAACAAAGTTAAAATTACAGGTCCGGCCGCTGGCTCGGTACCGTTAATCATTTTACCGCTGATTACCGTTGGTTTAACCGGATTTCTGATGGCGGTCATTCTGGGTGGCCCGCTGGGCGCACTGAATGAGTATCTCATTGCTTGGGTTCAAAACATGAGCCAGAGCGGAACCAATACCGTTGTGCTTGCGATTATTCTGGGAGCGATGATCGGATTTGATCTCGGCGGACCTGTCAACAAAGCGGCATGGATGGCAGGCAATGCCCTGTTCCTGTCCGGTGTCTATCTGCCGAATATTTTTATCAATATTGCCATCTGTATTCCACCACTTGGTTATGGTTTGGCGACATTGCTGATGAAGAAACGTTTTTCCAAAACCTATCAGGAAGCGGGCAAAGGTGCAGTGATTATGGGTGTGATCGGTATCACGGAAGGTGCAATTCCGTTTACACTGCGTAATCCTGCCAAAATGATTCTGGTCAACATGTTTGCCTGTGCAACGGGTGCTGCCCTGACTGCATTGCTGGGAGCACATATCATCATGCCACCAATTGGCGGCTTATATGGAGCTGTGTCAGTAGGTACCCCAATCGCCTACCTTGCCGGAGGCATCGTCGGCGCACTGATCGTGGCGGGAGGCACCATGCTGGTGAACTTCCGCGATGAAGAAGAGAAACAACCTGCCAAGACTCAGGAAGCTTCGGTGAAGAAAAACGGGGAAGAAATCGAACTCGTTTTTGACTAAAAAAAGCATCTGGAGGGATATAGAGATATGAGTGAGAGCAATCGTACCAAAGTACATGTGATTCCACATACACACTGGGATCGGGAATGGTATTTTACGACCTCCCGTTCCAAAGTATATCTCGTCAAACACGTCAAGGAAGTATTGAACGCACTGGAGAATATCGATGGTTTTCATTATTACCTGCTGGATGCACAGGGCTCGTTGCTGGATGATTACATCCGCTGGTGTCCCGAAGATGAGGAACGGATCCGCCAACTGGTTACAGCCAAACGACTGATGACTGGACCCTGGTATACACAGACGGATCAATTGGTGATTTCCAGTGAATCGATGGTCCGAAACCTGTATTATGGTATGAAAACAGCAGAAAAGTACGGACATGCGATGAAGGTCGGCTATGTCCCGGATGCATTTGGACAATCGGCACAGATGCCGCAGATCTATCGCGAGTTTGGCATTGAACGTTTCCTGTTCTGGCGTGGTGTCTCGGATAATACTAATCCACATACCGAGTTTACGTGGGAAGGATCGGACGGCAGTCGTGTATTTGCTGTACAGATGCCATTCGGGTATTACTACGGCGGTAACATTCCGGAAAATGAGGAAGATCTGATCCCTTATCTGGAGAAACAGATTGGTGCGTTGGAACGCAAAGCCTCCACCAAACATATCTATTTCCCTAATGGGTTTGATCAGGCTCCTGTCCGGTTGAACCTGCCGGAGTTGATTGAACGCTTCAATGCGCTGGATGCAGAACGCGAATATGTGTTGAATGAACCGGAACGTTTTCTGACGGAGATCGAAGCGGATAGTCAGGATCTGCCTGTACTTCGTGGTGAATTAATGGAAGCCAAGCACATGCGGATTCACAAGTCCATTTTTTCCACCCGTGCAGATCTCAAGCAACAGAATAATCGAATTGAGAATCTGATTGCTAACACGTTAGAACCTGTACTTGCGATTAGCCATTCTCTCGGGCATGATTACCCGCATCGCATTGTTGAGGACATCTGGAAGCTGTTGTTTGAGAATGCGGCACATGACAGCATCGGTGGCTGTAACAGTGATACAACGAATCAGGACGTTGCGTTCCGTTACAAACAGGCACATGATATCGCACTGAATCTGCTCGATCTGCATATGCGGATGATTGCTTCAACGATACAGCAGGAGGAGACATTTGCATTCACCCTGTTCAACACGCTACCGTATGTGCGAGGCGGGGTTACTGAGATTGAAGCTTATATTCCGGAAGAATCCTTTGTGATTCGGGATACGAAGGGGCGCGAGCTGGCCTACACCATTGTGGAAAAAGTAGACCAGACCGATTATGTGCTTGGACAGCACATCGATCTCAATCCAAGCCGCAAAGTACATCTGCCGGAACGGGTATATCGCGCCAAATTGCTGGTGGAACTGCAAGAGGTCCCGGCAATGGGCTACACCCAGATTGTCTTTGATTTCAGCCAGGGCGCTGCACCTGTCATTGAGCGACGTAACGGAGACACGATTGAAAATGAACATTTCACCATTGAGCTACTAGAAAACGGCACCTTGCAAATTACAGACAAGCGGTCAGGCCAAGTGTATGCAGATCAAATGGTCTTCGAAGATAACGGGGATGACGGAGATTCCTACAATTATTCTCCACCTGAGCGGGATCTGATTGTTTCTTCGGCAGGTAGCCAGATGAGTGCAACGACCACCCAAACGTCTGTATCCCAGACATTATCCCTGCGTTTCACGCTAGATGTTCCCTACGATCTGGAAGAGCGCGCCGCAGGCATCACGTCGGGTGCACTGCCAATGCAGGTGCAGATATCTCTTCGCAAAGGAGAGAAGCTGATCCGCTTCCAGGTTCAGGTACAGAATGAGGTGTTCAGCCACCGTCTGCGTGTCCTTTTTGATACAGGAATTGCTTCCGCCCTATCCATTGCAGACCAACCGTTTGGTGTAATAGCTCGTCCAACCTCATTGCCAGAAGTGGAGGTATGGGAGCGCGAACAATGGCAGGAGAAACCGATCACCATTGAAGCGATGCAGAGTTATGCCGGGTTGAACAATGGTTCGCATGGTATGGCTGTGATGACGGAGGGTGTACGTGAGTATGAGATTGTTGGCGAGCAAATGAATACCATTGCCCTCACCTTGTTCCGCACATTCGGTTTCATGGGTAAGGAAAATCTATTGTATCGTCCTGGACGGGCCTCCGGCGAGAAAATTGTAGCAACACCAGACGCACAATTACTTGGGGAATTGTCCTTTACCTTTGGTCTGCATATCCAGACTTCTGGATTCAACGAAGCGAATGTAGCCCGTGCTGCGCGTGAATATTTAACACCGATCAGCAGTTATCAGCTGTGCGACTTTTTGAACGGACGACTGATCTTTGCTTTCCGTGATGAGGAACGTGTGCTGGAACCCGACTACAGCCTGATGTCGTTCAGCGACGATTCCAACGTGGTGTTAAGCAGCTTCAAGAAAGCAGAGCAGAGTGAAGGATACATTGTACGTGTCTTCAATCCGTATTTGTCACAGTCTGCTAACGTGAACATGCACTTCAATCAGGCTGTACATGCAGAGCGTGTATCCCTTGCGGAACAACCACTGGAACCTCAACAGAGGTTAACCGATGGAGAAGAGGTCGTTCGTTTGCCGGAACTTGCTCATTGTAAATTGATGACTGTACTTGTATCGATATAAAGTGAGCTTTAGTTATACACAATCCTGATCAGAAGGGAGGTCGGATATCGGTATGATTTTTCCAACTAAACGGTTGAAAAAGCTGTTCCACCTCATTCATGGTGAAGGACAGGAACAGTCTTGGACGAGCCAAGCACTTGCAGACAAGCTGGAAGTTACGGTGCGTACCATTCGGGATGATCTGAAAAAGTTGGATCATATCCTAGCGGGGCATGGCGGGAGCCTGGAATCCAAACGTGGGCGGGGATATTCCATTCGTGTGCATGATGCAAAGCGGTATGATGAGCTGTTGGAGAAACGGAAGGATGATCGGCAAAAAGGTGCGCCCGTACCTGGATCGCCTGATGAGCGTATCCGTTATGAATTGTTCAAGCTGCTTGGTGAACCGGGGCATATCAAGATGGAAGACCTCGCTGATCAGCTGTATATAAGCCGTGCAACGATGAACAATGATCTGAAAATCATTCGTCAGATTCTGGAGAACTACCAGCTTCAGCTTCAGATCAAGCCAGGACATGGTGTGAAGGTCGTCGGAGACGAGCAAAGGTTCCGTTATTGTCTTGCCGAGTACGCCGATGCGCGAGATGAAGAACTGGGACCGGAAGGCATGACTGCTGCACAGGAACGTTTGCTGTATCCAATCGAACCCGCACACATCCGCGAGATCGTCATTCGCCATGTAGGCAAACAGAATGTTCGTATTGCAGATGTGGCCCTGAAAGATCTGATTACGCATCTTGCTGTTATGGTATTGCGTATTAAACAGGGGCATGAACTGGAGCAATTCGAGAAAGTGGAGGCGAATGTTCAGGATCAGCAACTTGCGCAGCAGATTATTCAGGATCTGGAGTCGTTATTTTCCATTCACTGTCCAGTCGGAGAGCGAGATTATCTGTTGCTTCATATTGTTAGTAAAAAAATGACCGCTACCGATTGGAATGGACTACGAAGTGACCCATTATATGTTGCTGTACAGCAGATGCTGGGTCATATCTATGATCGGTACACCTATGATCTGCGGGATGATGACCGCTTGCCGAATGATCTCTATGCCCATCTGAAGCCCATGATTACGCGCTTGGAACACGGCATGAACATGCGGAATCCACTGTTGGGACATATACGTAAATATTATCCGTTGGCCTATGAGATTACGATCAGTGCAGTGAAACAGCTACAGACATACGTACCTCATGAAATCAATGACAGCGAGATTGGTTACCTGGCTCTCCACATTGGTGCAGCATTGGAACGTAAATATCAGATTCCTCATCGCAAACGGAAATCCGTGTTGCTGGTCTGTGGATCAGGATATGGCACAGCCCGTATTCTTGAATCCAGATTACGTTCTTTATTTGCCGAGCTGGAGGTATCTCGTGTAGTTTCGCTACGGGAGTACGAGGAGATGGGGAGTGTGCCCGAAGATTTGGTCATTTCCACGATCCGGTTACGTGAGTCCAAAGGCAAGCCGTCAGCTGTCATTGCTGCGATTCCATCGGAACGCGACATGGCAACGATCACTCATCTGGTGCGAACCAGTGATGAGCAGGAGGAAATGACGCTGCTGCGTTACTTTGATCCAGCGTTGTTCATGTTTCGGTCCGATCAGCCTGATAAAATGACACTTATGGCTGAGATGAGCAGGGCACTGTTGGAGAAGGGAATTGTGACGGAGCAGTTCTGGCCCGCTGTGCAGGAGCGGGAAAAGATGGCTTCAACGGCGCTTGGAAGAGGCATGGCGATTCCGCACCCCATGGAGCTGAGTTCAACTCGTACGACCGTATCGGTATGTCTGCTCGAGAAGCCGATTCCGTGGGATGAGGACAATGAAGTACATGCTGTATTTATGTTATCCATATGTAAAGAGGATTACGAACAGGCTATGGGAATCTATGATCTGTTTGTAGAGTTGATCCGACAGGAGGAGCAGCTGGAAAGCCTGCGATCCTGCGGCAGCTTCGATGCCTTTGCCCAACTTGTATGTGAAACGTTGAGTCTGAAAAGTACCGAAGTGTATTAATATATATATTCACTTATGGATTATTACACGGACACTCCGAGTACAGAACAACTTTCCAATCGCTGTTATCCCCAGATTTTTCTGATTCCCTTATATAAAAAGAAAAAACCGTCTTTCATCAGATTTTTTGTCTGATAGAGGACGGTTTATTTCGTTTACACAAACTATAGATTAAATATGTTTGGAAATAACCTCTTCCAGTCCTTGAGCGACAGAGTGCGCACCCCGCGCCAGATGTCGTTCATACAGATGCAGGCGGACAAAACTTTCATCCGTGCCCATCGCTTCAGAGAATATTCCACTGAGCCCACGAGCGCGGCGGTCGATCTGTAATAGCAGTTCGAGCGAATCGCCCATGGGATAGAACAGCACTTCCAACTCATCCAGATGCCCACGGAATTTGTTTGTTGGTACAAATTCAAATTCTTGTACAAATGGCAGATTGCCGCCCAGCTTTGGTGCGTAGTCATTGGTTACTTCGCGCAGCTTGAAGCCAAGGATATCAATTGCATCGAGCACGGTGTTCATGTCTCTGCTAGGAACAACATGCAATCTATCCCGGTCGGATGGGTCCACCGCGCTTGAGATGTCGAGGCCCGTTTCTACCCACACTTCTGCACGATGCAGTGTAATAGGCAGATTTTCTGGCAGGTCAAATGAGAAGTCTTTCTCCAATTTGGCCCCAGGCTGTAATGTGAAACCTTCGGTGAGTAAATATTTGGATATAACGGCTGTTTCTTTTACTTTGCGATCATCGTGCTCCCGTATGTAATGGGTTTTGATTGAAAGATAGATTCGATCTACATTCTGTTCCACATCTCCACCTTCAATGTACACAACCCCCGAAATGATTCCTCCAGGTGTGACCTCTGGTGTATGCAATTCCGTATTTACTTTGGCTGCTCCAACACCTACACTGGCTAACATTTTCTTGAAAAATGACATGCGCTCAACCTCCAGATCAGATGGTTTATTTTATGGGATACATACGGCTTCGACCTTAATACGGAAGCTGGAAGAAATGCGTTTCAAATTTTAGTAAAGATATATCACATATCTAAACAGGAGATTCACCTAGCTGATGTCGAATGTTAGAATAAAGGGATTTTTTGTCAGGAGCTACTCCAGAAGTATGATTAACCAGACGGGAGGATCAGACCGATGCGTAAAAGTACAATATTTTGGATTACGGGAATAGCGATAATTCTCTTGGTGACTCTGCTCATATACAGCTATGTAATTCCAAGTGTGAGTGCACAGGATGTTGTGATGGCAGGCACAATCAGGCAGATTGATACGGATGCAGTTGAGATAGAGTTAGAGATAACGCGTAAAAGAGAAGACAAGGATCAGCATATGGTGTATCCCGTTGTCCCGGGATGGGAAGGGGTCACATTTACTGAAGAACAAGATGATGCGTGGTACATGCCTTCGTCTGTAGGCAGTTCCTATTTGGATCAAGTCATTCTGGAAAAGTATCTGAAGGGGCAGGGGAAAACCATGAAATCAGCTGATAGTCTGATGGGATTTGCGATACCTGATGAGATAGGGAGCTACAAGTTGCGGTTAACGCTCAGATCCTTGGATGGAACGACTCAGCCGCTTGAGAATCCCATGGTGTATTATGTTCACAACGAGCATTTGTTAGGGAAGGATCTGAGTTGGGTTACGGGTGAGAATCTGGAGATCAATAAGGAGCAATCAGAATGATGAATGTATATGAATCGAATGAAATCACCGTACGTTTCTTGGAAACAGAAGATGAACAACATCTGGTGAAGTGGCTGTCAGACCCGGAAGTTCTTCAATACTATGAAGGGCGTGATAAGCCGCATGACCTGGAGCTGGTAAGAGAACATTTTTACAATCATGATGATGATGCTACCCGTTGTATCATTGAGTATGGAGGACATCCGATTGGATACATTCAGTTCTATGAGCTTGAGGAAGAAGAACGAACGGAGTATGGTTATGGATACACGGATGAGATCATCTATGGAACGGATCAGTTTATTGGTGAGGTAGACTACTGGAATAAAGGCATTGGTACACAGTTGACGCAATCCATGCTGGCTTATCTAATTAATGAAAAACAAGCCCGTAAAGTGGTTATGGACCCTCAATCCTGGAACTTGAGAGCGATATCCTGTTACGAGAAATGTGGTTTCCAAAAGATTAAGCTGTTGGAGAAACATGAGCAGCATGAGGGACAGATGAGAGACTGCTGGCTCATGGAATATGCTCCTTAGATAATACTAAAAGTTATTTTGAATCATAGAAACAAGGAGGAATAATGGATGGATGAAAGATATCCGATAGGACCATTTGTACACACGGGTGAAGTTACTTTGGCACAGCGGGAGAAGTGGATTCAGGACATTGCTGAGTTGCCTGAACGCGCACGAGAAGCGGTAAAGGGACTGAGTGAAGAGCAATTAAGTCTGCCGTACCGAGAAGGTGGATGGATGCTCAAACAGGTCATTCACCACATGGCAGACAGCCATATGAACAGTATGATTCGTTTCAAGTTGGCACTGACAGAGGATACACCTACGATTCGACCTTATTATGAAGAGCGTTGGGCTGAACTGAGTGATTCAAGGGACCTGGATGTTGAATTCTCTCTTCAGATTCTGGATGCCCTCCATCGTCGTTGGGTGTTTCTGTTAAACGCGCTGACAGATGCAGATTATGCCAAACAATTTTATCATCCCTCATCGGAAGAAACGACAAGACTGGATTATAATCTGGGCATGTATGCTTGGCATGGCAAACATCATGTTGCTCACATCACATCGCTTAGAGAAAAACTGGGAATTTAAAGAACCAATAGATCTGTTATGAAAGGAGTGCATCATGACGAACATACATATACGGTTCTTAAATGAGAATGATCCATTTGTAATCTTGCAGGCTTTTCAAGCACAGGGATGGCATAAATCTGCCGAACAGTATCTTCATTACCTGGCTGAACAACAGAATGGGGAACGCGTAACCTTGGTAGCCGAGTTGAATGGAGAATTTGCCGGATACGTGAATGTATTGTGGCATTCCAACTACCCGTCTTTCAGGGAACAAGGCATTCCCGAAATTAACGATTTCAATGTACTGATGAAGTACCAGCGCCAAGGTATTGGTTCACGGTTGATGGACCGAGCAGAGGAAGTTATTCTGGAACGAACGGATGTAGCAGGCATTGGTGTAGGTGTGTTTTCCGATTATGGCAAAGCGCAAGTTCTATATGCCCATCGCGGGTACATACCAGACGGTCACGGTGTACACAAACATGATCATTACATTCAGCCGGGTGAAGAAACGATTATGGACGACGATGTTGTACTTTATCTTACGAAGAAGTTAAAAGCCACGCAATAATTTCATAATATATACAATGATGAAAGATGTCATGTATACTAGTTGTTAAATATCTGTTGTGTGTGACTGGCGTAAACGTGGAGTGAACCACGAGGAAGCACATATATTATATGCCGTACGCCTGGGCAAAGTGTTTGATCTTTTGATCAAACACTTTATTTATTATTCAGGGAACGAAAGGATTGGTGGCGGCAATGAAAATGGCGTTTGTTTTATTTGATGGAATGACAAGCATGGATTTAGCTGGATTTTATGAAGCTGTGACTTGGCTAGCGATTCTAAAAGTAAAGGAAAACGTATCATGGACATTCTGCGCAGATAAGGAGGAAATTTCAGATGACCGTGGGCTGAAAATGAAATCCGATGCAGTATTGCCTCATCTAGGGGATTTTTGATCTAGTATTTTTTCCTGGTGGGTTATCAACTAGAACGCTTCGATTTGATGAGGATTTTATGCGATGGGTCCGAACGGCAGAGAACGTCACTTATAAAATTTCTATTTGTACCGGGGCTTTACTGCTGGGGGCAGCAGGTTTCCTGAATGGAAAAAGGGCTACTACGAACTCATCTGCTTATGATTTATTGACTCCTTATTGTGCAGAAGTAATTTCAGCGCGTGTAGTGCGTGATGGTAATACGGTAACTGGCGCGGGGGTTACGGCTTCCATTGACCTGGGACTATACTTGGTCGAAATGTTAACGTCTACGGAGATCGTCCTTCAAGTTCAGCAAAAACTAGAGTATCCGTATTATGAATCTGGTAACTTAAAAGATGTCTACATGCACACTAAGGGGTAGGGGGTAAAAAGATGACTATTCGCCTTTTTCAAGCGATTGATCAGCCAGCCGTGCTGAAAATGATGACGGATCATCATTTTCAATTTCCTTCGTTTATACGCGATCAGTATCCTGCGCGCTGGGATTCATTTTTAAAAATGACGGATGAACGTATCAGTGCTTATTATGTCATGGTTGACGAAGCAGATGTTGTCATAGGTCATGCTGGTTACATCTTTCAGCCTACTGTTAACCGGTATGAAATCGTTGGTGTTGTTACATGCAAATCACACCTTCGACAGGGAGTAGCCCGTACACTAATTACAAAAATATGTATGAAAATAGCTGAATTCGGCAGTGGTGATGTCATGCTTTACACACTTGATCATGAAGAAAATGAAGCAGCGCTCGTATTTTATGAACGAATGAATTTTCAAAAAGAAGGTGTTGATATGAATTATTATACCTCGGGGTTTCATAGACTTTCACTTGTTAAAATCCTATAAGGGAACTTCAAGAAACTCATTGATGACCTAAGGCTAATGCTCATTCTCCGAACGGGTAGTATACCTATACATCTGTCTTTTAAGAAATTTCGATCAGAGCAGCGCTTAATCAGTGGAAGCATAAAAATGTACTTCAGTTAAAGTTTCATGTACTTCCAAAGAAAGATGATAAAAAAAGCTGTCCTGCATGTTATACTCTATTGGAATTTGAGGAATGATAAGCAGGATGTTGAGAGATTAGATGATCAGAGGAGTGAGTGATCCATGTTTAGCAAAGTCGGCCAGGTTATGTTGTATGTCAATAATCAAGATGAGTCACTGGCTTTTTGGACCGAAGTCGCTGGATTCCACATTGTGGATGAAGTAAACCTTGACGAGGGCATGAGATGGATTGAGATTGCGCCTACCCCAAATTCGCAGACGAGCATTATTCTCCATGACAAAGAGTTCGTCGAACGGATGTCGGCGGGTGTAAATCTGGGCACACCTTCGTTAATGTTCTTCACTGAAAATCTGGATCAGTTATATGCCGACTTGTCTGGTAAACATGTAACGGTTGGAGAGATTGTCGAGATGCCCACCGGACGTGTCTTCAACTTTGCTGATAATGAAGGAAATTACTTTGCAGTCTTGGAACGGGCAAAGTAAATTACAACTAAAAACTGCTACGATTGTAAGCGATCGACATTCATGTCGGTCGTTTTTTTTGTTGGGAAAAAGCTTATGTTTTGGAGTAGAAAAAACGCAAGAAAAATAGAGAACTACTGGGTAAAAATGTTATAATAGAGTGTGGCTGATTTAACGAAAATGATGAGGAATGAACAGTCGGAAATGAAGGTTTGGATGGAGAATTTAAGGAGGAATGTGGTTGTGGAAAAGACGATTAAAAGTGTACAGGATCTATATGATATGCTCGATGCGGACTTCAGATCTGCCAAGCAGTTTTGGGAACCTTTCTATGAGGATCGGAACAGACCAATACCCTTTTTCCCAAACAAACCGGATGAAAATCTGGTAGCGCATGTGAACGCAGGTGTGCTGACAGGCGGGAAGGCACTGGAACTGGGGAGCGGCCCGGGCAGAAATGCGTTGTATTTAACCCGCCAAGGCTATCAGGTAGATGCTTATGATCTTTCGGAGACAGCCATTGCCTGGGCTAAAGAGAGGGCGGCAGAAGAGCAACTGGACGTGCATTTTGAATGTCGCTCCGTGTTCGAACTGACCCCAGAACAAGAATATGATCTTGTCTACGACTCGGGTTGTCTGCATCATCTGTTACCACATCAGCGCATTCCCTACATAGAGATGATCCACAATGCACTCCGGCCTGGAGGAACCTTTGGAATGACTTGTTTTGCTCCTGGTTTTGGCGATATTGGTGGGCCGGAGATCGTTATGAATGATTGGCAGGTGTATCAAGAGAAGTCGATGCGCGGTGGTCTTGCGTTCCCGGAGGAGAAGCTTCGCTACATGCTGGAAGATGGCTTCGAATGTGTGGAGTTCCGTGCAATGAAGGCGATGGAGCAGCATGAACCATGTTTTGGTGTACCTTTTCTGTGGGCCACGTTGTGGAGAAAGAAAGATTCGTAAGCTTATATGGGGATATGATCGATTGAAAATAGAGGAGGGGGAGTATCGAAATGGAAACAGAAACAGAAACAGGAAGAAGGCACTTTATCATTACAGGCACATCCAAAGGGATCGGTTTACAACTTGCAAAGTTATTATTGGCTAAGGGGGATTACGTTTACGGTATTTCACGCGGGCGTTCGGATCTGTTGGAATCAAGCGAGGAATGGAGCGGGCGTTACAGCCATGTTCAGTACGATCTAGCCGATCTTACCGGGATTGATGATTTGGTTACACGTTTATTGGACGAAATTCCGTCTCAGGAAGCCGATTGTATTGGACTTATTAATAATGCAGCGATGCTGGAGCCTCTAAGACCTATCGATCAATGCAGTGCGGCAGAGATAAGTCAGAGTCTCAACATCAGTCTTGCAGCGCCAATGATATTGAGTTCATCTTTTATCCAACAAACGAATCACCTGTCCGCCAGACGTAAAATTGTCAATGTCTCATCGGGTTCGGCAAGTTATCCCGCGCCTTCCATGGCAGTGTATTGTACATCGAAGGCAGGCATGAACATGTTCACCCAATGCGTATCTTTGGAGCAAACGGGCCGACAGAGCTCTGTTGAGATTATTGCTTTTGATCCGGGGATGGTCGATACGGAGTTACAGGCTGTTGCACGAGGCAAAAGTGCAGAGGAGTTCGCTCTTGCAGGTATGTTCAATCAAGTATATGAAGCAGGACAATTAAGATCGCCACGAGACGTAGCGATGCAGTTGATCGAGAGGATGGACGCACAGAGTGATGCAAGCCATGTTATACACACTATGGAGAGCTAATATGATATACGTATTTCGGATCGTTTTCTTTACGAAGTATGGATACCTTTTGATATAAGCCCAACTTCCCTGTACACTGGAATCAGCGATCGGAAATACGATTCGTAACGGTAAAGGTGATCCTGCAACAACGGAGTCTGATCACCTTATTCAACCTTAGAAGATCAGAAACGTGGTGAAGTCTCTTGTTTAAAATTATGCTCATTGAAGACGATGAATCGTTATTCAGTGAAATCAAGGAACGTTTGTCCCAATGGTCGTATGACGTGTATGGTGTGCAGGACTTTGGCAAGGTATTGCAGGAGTACAGCGTAATTCAGCCGCAACTGGTCATTATTGATATTCAGTTACCTCAATATGACGGGTTCCATTGGTGCCGGATCATTCGTTCGCACTCCAATGTCCCGATTATCTTTTTATCCTCACGGGATCATCCTGCGGATATGGTCATGTCCATGCATTTGGGGGCAGACGATTTTATTCAGAAGCCGTTTCACTTCGATGTATTGATTGCCAAGATTCAAGCGACATTGCGGAGGGTGTACAACTATAACACAGAGCATACTGAACTCCGAACCTGGCGTGGTGCGGCTATTGAATATGTGAAAAATACACTGACCTGCGGGGATGAATCTGTTCTGTTGACCAAAAATGAGATGTTCATCCTTAAAGTGCTGGTCGAGCACAAAAATCAGATTGTTACCCGTGAGGACCTCATCCGGAGCTTGTGGGATCACGAGCATTTCGTAAGTGACAACACGCTGACGGTTAACGTTAATCGGTTACGGAAGAAACTTGAACCCATCGGCTTGGAGCGTTACATTGAAACCAAAGTAGGTCAGGGCTACATGGCAACGGAAGAGGCAGAATCATGATTGGCAAGTACATACGAGAAAGGGCGAGTTGGTTATGGCTACTGGTAAGCATGCAACTTATTATTTTATTGGTGGCCTACCTGGACTCGTCCATTCCATTCCAATCTGTGATGTATATCGTAGGACTGAATGTGGTAGTATGTGTTGTTTTTATCTGGGCGAGATACCTGAAAGAGACCCGTTTCTATAAAAAATTGAGCACCTGGGATCATACCTATGATCTGGGAGAACTCGACATCGCCGAAAGTCCATATGAGCAGATCGTACATGAGGCCGTCAGTTCCCAGACACAGCGGTATCGTAAGGAGTCGTCACATCATTTTATCGCTCTGGAACAGGAGAAGGACGAGATGTTGTCCTGGATTCATGAGGTAAAGACCCCACTGACTGCGTTGCAACTGATGATCGAGCGCTTGCCGGATGACAAGCTGCAGAGCCAAATGACATATGAATGGTTACGAATCCATCAGTTGCTGGATCAGCAGCTTCATCAGAAGCGTATTCCGTTCATGCATAATGATCTGTTCATCGAAGAGACGGAACTTGAACCGGTATTGAATAGCGAGATACGAGCGCTGAAATCGTGGTGCATTTCCAAAGGCATTGGCTTTGATGTGTCTTTAATGGTATCGCGCGTGCTCACAGACAGCAAATGGTTAGGTTTCATCCTCCGGCAATTGTTGAGTAATGCGGTGAAATATAGTGATTCATCGGACATCCTCATTGAAAGTCGGGAACAGGATGGACACATCATACTCATAATTCAGGATCACGGGCGAGGGATTGAGACTCAAGATCTGCCGCGTATATTTGATAAAGGGTTTACGTCTACCCGAGGCAGAATGGATGGAGCGGCTACCGGGATGGGGCTGTATCTGGTTCGTCAGGTGGTCCAAACCCTTCATATGAGCATTCATGTAGAGTCTTCTCTTGGCGAGGGCACAATCGTCACACTTACTTTTCCGCGAAAAAACGACATGGTGCATCTTGCAGGCATGTGACAACAATGTCACATGCTTTTTGGTTTTGTTCGGTGAATCACACGATAACACTGCACATCCCGCCTATGATATAGACATGAGCATTTTGCAGAAGATCTAAGAGGAGTGAGTGGGATATGTGGATACTGGAAGCCAAAAAAATTCATAAAGTCTATGGTAATAAACTGAATAAACAGGAAGTGCTAAAGGGGATTGATCTTGGGGTAAGCAAGGGAGAATTTGTCGGTATTATGGGGCCTTCGGGTTCGGGTAAAACAACGCTGCTTAATGTGCTTTCCTCCATCGATCGGGTGAGCCAGGGCACGATTGATATTGAGGGCAAGGAATTCACCGGAATGAAGGAGAAACAGCTGGCTGAGTTCCGCAAACATCATCTGGGCTTTATTTTTCAGGAATATAATCTGCTGGATACCCTTACGGTGAAGGAAAATGTATTATTGCCGCTCTCGATTACGAGCATTCCAAAACAGGAGGCACACCGGAAGTTTGAACAGATTGCCCGTGAACTGGGAATCTACGAATTGAAAGACAAGTATCCATCTGAGATTTCGGGTGGGCAGAAACAGCGAACGTCCGCAGCACGGGCATTTGTCCACGATCCGAGTATCATTTTTGCGGATGAACCGACAGGAGCATTGGATTCCAAGTCCGCTTCGGATCTGCTCGGCAAGTTAAGTGATATGAACAGCGCACGAGAGGCGACTATTATTATGGTTACCCATGATCCGGTTGCCGCAAGTTATTGCAGCAGAGTAATCTTTATTCGAGATGGTCAGATCTACACCCAGTTGAATAAAGGAGACGAGTCACGGCAATCGTTCTTCAACGATATTATCAAAACCCAGGGCGTATTGGGTGGTGTACAGCAATGAGCTTGAATTATATTATCTTCCGCAATCTCAGGAAAAATCTGAAGAATTATTATCTCTATGTATTTGCGCTTGTGTTCAGTGTGGCATTGTATTTTTCCTTTGTGACGTTACAGTATGATCCTTCCATGGATGAGGTGGCTGCTTCAACGAAAGGTGCGGCGGCTATAGGCGCATCTTCGGTACTGTTAATTGTCATTGTCGGCATCTTTTTGCTCTATGCCAATACGATCTTTATCAAGCGGCGCAGCAAAGAAATTGGATTATTTCAATTAATCGGACTGACGAAAGGCAGGATTTTTGGCATTTTGAGCGCGGAGAACAGTATCCTTTATTTTGGCTCCATGGCTATTGGAGTGTTGATTGGGTTTCTTGCGTCCAAGCTGGTATTGATGATATTGTTCAAAATTCTGGGTGTGGATGCGATTACGAAATTGTATTTCTCTCCGATGGCACTGATGCAAACGGTGATTGTTTTTACAATGATGTATCTACTCATCATGCTGATGAATTACATCTTTATCAAGAGGCAGAGTATTCTCTCGCTCTTTCGGGTGTCGGCCACTTCGGAGCAGCAGGTGCAAAAGATGTCTGTCGGACAGATGATTGTTGGCGTCTTGGGCATTACACTGATTGTGTATGGATACTTCATGTCTGCACGGCTGTTCAGCGGTGAGGCAATGGATATGCAGCAGTTGATGTATACGATGATCCTGATTCTGTTCTCGGTCATACTGGGGACATACCTGTTCTATAAGGGGTCGGTAAGTTTTATCTTTAATCTGATTCGCAAAAGCAAAAACGGATACCTATCCATTCATGAGGTGTTATCGTTATCTTCAATCATGTTCCGCATGAAATCTAATGCATTGCTGCTCACGATTATTACAACCGTGTCTGCACTTGCTATTGGCATGCTGTCACTTAGTTATATTTCGTATTATTCGGCAGAGGCTCAGGCCAAGGAAAGCTTGCCGGAGGATTTCTCTTTTGCTCAGGTGGATGTGAAAAATCGCTTTGTAGCGGAGTTGAATAACAAACAGATTCCATATGAGGAGAATCATAGAGAGCCTATTTATATTGAAATTGATGCTCATGAAGTAATGGATGAGTCCATGACGGAACAGTACCTGTTCAGTAGTGTGGTGAGTGACAACATGGTAGATAACATTGATCTGCAACCAGGCGAAGTGGTCTTCATGGGATATGGAAATGCCATTCAGCAGTTAATTTCCATTCAGGAGAAAGGTCCAATCGTCTTGCATGGGTTGAAACATACGCTGGCACAACAACTGATCGGAACAACCAAACGTGGAGTCCTTCCTGCGTACTATACTGGGGGCACGCCTGTAGCGGTGGTAGATGAGACGCTATATCAGCAACTGAGGCAGGATATCGATCCCAAGCTGCAGAAAGCCGAGTGGGCTGACTACTATGGTGTACGTATTGTGAACGAGGGGCAGGCTGAAGAGGCATATGCCGTATATAAGGAGCTGGAGTTGGAAGCACCAAGCTTCTCCCAGATTGAGTTCAGAAATAACCAGCGTACGACGATGGGACTGATTATGTTTATTGTTGGTTTCCTGGGGTTGACGTTCTTAATCACATCGGGATGTATCCTGTACTTTAAACAAATGAATGAGAGTGAAGAGGAGAAGGGCAATTATACCATTCTGCGCAAACTCGGATTTACGCAAGGCAATCTGTTGCGTGGCATTCAGATCAAGCAGTTGTTTAATTTCGGTATTCCACTCATCGTGGGATTGAGCCATAGTTACTTTGCCGTGAAATCAGGTTGGTTTTTCTTTGGTACGGAGCTGGCGACACCTACGGTCATTGTCATGATAGTCTATACATTGTTATATTCGATTTTTGGTCTGTTGTCTGTGTGGTACTATAAACGGGTGATTAAGGAAGCTTTGTAGAATTGGTTGGACAGGAACTATACATTATAGCACAGTGGACGAGTAACGTATTTTAAAACAGCATATGTGAACTAATGCAAGTTACATCAACGTGTCTTCCTCTATGGAAGGTGCGTTTTTTTTATTTTGTATGGGATGAATTTATGTTAAAATATGCAATAAACGGAAGCTGGTGCGAGTAACGGCGTCAAATGTTGATCAACTGGAAAGAAGGAAATAATCCCATGTTATTGATTCATCGAGCGGAGTACCAACATAAATCAATTTTGCGGAATCTGATGGAATTGTACAAATATGATTTTAGTGAATATGACCCGGAAGATGTTAACGAAAACGGGTTATATGAGTATGTGTATCTGGATCATTATTGGACAGAAGCAGGAAGATATCCTTTTTTGTTTCGGGTAGAAGGACAATTGGTGGGATTTGCACTGGTTCGTGAAATTGAAACTGAACAGGGAACAAGGATATATCAAATGGCGGAATTTTTTGTAATGAAAAAATACAGAAAGCTGGGAGTGGGCGCGCAAGCCGCCATTCATGTGTTCAATCTTTTTCCCGGAACATGGAAAGTAGCGGAGATGGAGACAAATGAGCCTGCTCAGATTTTCTGGCGTAAGGTCATTGCGCGCTATACCGATGATAAATACCAAGAGGTTAGAGAGCCTGACTGGGAAGGCCCTATTCAGATATTTACTACGAAGTAATGACGAGAAGGGGAGAAGAGAATGTCCGAAATAAATATAACCCCAAGTACCGAGCAAGATTCAGAGTATGTTCGCCAGCAATTAGTCGCATACAATGCGACCAATGTGAGCGAGGAATTAAGGCATCGGTACGAAGAACTGAATTTTAATATCAAAAATGAGACCGGTGAGATTGTTGCAGGTGTGCTTAGTACACTTTGCTGGAACTGGCTGGAGGTTGATATTCTTTGGGTGGATTCGGAACAACGGCATCGGGGATATGGTTCACAGTTGTTGTTTGAAGTTGAGCGAATTGCACGAGAGAAATCTTGTGATTTTGTCAAGTTGAATACCTTCTCCTATCAAGCACCGGAATTTTACGAGAAGCATGGCTACCAATTGATCACAACGATCGAGAATGCACCGACTGGACACAGTCATTATTATTTCAAAAAGGACCTCACTTAAGACAACGTACGCAAAATAGGACAAAATCAGGAGGGTTATCATGGTTACCATTAAAGGAATCGAACTTGAAGATTTACCGGCACTAAGCCAGCTGTACAATGAGTTAATGGGAATGCCTACCAATGAGCAGCAGATGAAAAAGATGTTTCATTACATACAGCAGAATGGTCATTATCATGTGCTTGGAGCATTTTACAATGGCAAACTGGTTGGGTCCGTTATGGGGATTGAGTGTATGGATCTGGTGGGTCCATGCAAACCGTTCATGGTTGTGGAGAATGTGATTGTATCGGATCAGGTGCGCAGGCAGGGCATTGGGCAGAGATTAATGCTTCAGATTGAGCGGATTGCAAAAGATTTGGGTTGTGGTTACATGATTCTGGTGTCTGGCGATCAGCGCAAGGAAGCGCATATTTTCTATGAGAAGTTAGGTTTCAAGGATGAGAAGGTTCAGGGTTACCGGAAGCATTTTTAACACGCGCACTTCAAGAGAAAATTTCTTACACAAGAGGAAGGATTACTTAAGGAACATGGCGAATAAGGCATAGTCTTAACAAAAGAAACGAATAAGAGGGAGGCACTCTCGTGTTCAAAAAATGGGCTAATGTTTTCATGATTCTGAGCCTGGTATTCGCCGTATGTTCCCCAACCTCCTATGCTGCCGCCAAAACGGTTAAGGTCACCGTGACGCTGGTGAGCGCAGAGCTTGTCGAGAATAACTCTGTCGGTAATGAGTGGGCCATCGGAGCAAGTGTGAACGGCAAAGATCTGGAAGAGGGTTCATCGGTCACCTTAAATCTGAAGTCCACAGGTACGTTGAAACTAGAGGCCATCGCCGAAGAACAGGACAAAATTCCCGATTACGGGAGTAAAAGCACCAACGTCAAACTATCTTCGTTCTCCAAATCAACCAACAAGACACTTTCCGTGGTGGTGACCGAGAACAGAGGCCGATATTCTGGTAACACAGCGACTTGGGCGTTCAAGTTTAAGATTAGTAAGAAGTGAATAGTTACCGACCGTGAGAAAAGGGAGCCGAGCTCTCTTTTTTTTATGTGTAGATAATTGGTGATCTGAAGGATGAAAACGTTTCGAGCTACGCTGATCTTTGTTAAACTAATGAAAGTAACAGATCAAAATTTAAGATGAAATATTCAAAATAATACATAGGAGGTTAACACAATTATGCGTATCGTAGATAACATTAAAGTCTGGGGGGAGCCGCTGGAGAACGCCGTAAGTCAGGCGGTGACTTGCTCGAAATATGGAGATGTATTGGGTGTGGCTCTGATGGCCGACCATCACAAAGGTTACTCGCAACCCATCGGTGGTGTTGTCGCTTATCGGAATATGATCAGTCCGTCAGGTGTCGGATATGATATTGCCTGTGGCAACAAGGCTGTGCGCACCAATCTGATGTGGGAAGATATTAGGGATCAGATTGTAACGATTATGGATGATATCAATTCGACCATTTCTTTCGGCGTGGGTCGTAACAATCCAACACCCGTGGATCATGAACTGTTCGACGACGCGAGCTGGAAGCTGTTTGATACCATTGAACCGGGATTACAACATAAGCTGAAGACACTTGCACGCAACCAACTCGGAACCGTAGGCAGTGGCAATCATTTCGTGGATATTTTTGTAGAAGAGGCAACGGGAAAGGTGTGGATCGCGAATCATTTTGGCAGCCGCGGGTTCGGTCATAAAGTGGCGAGTGGATTCCTTAACCTTGCTGCAGGACGTCAGTTCAGTGGCAAAGCGCCTGGCGAATCGATGGATCAACCGCCTACGTTGTTTGACCTGAACAGCGAAATGGGTGATATGTATTGGGATGGAATGACTTTGGCGGGCCGATACGCCTATGCAGGACGCGACTATGTTATTGAACAGGTGCTCGGTATTCTGGGGGCAAGTGCTGAATACGCCGTACATAACCATCACAACTTTGCCTGGAAGGAACAACACATGGGTGAAGAGGTAGTTGTGGTCCGCAAAGGTGCAACGCCACTTGCACCCGGGCAACTCGGTTTTGTCGGAGGCAGTATGGGGGATATCTCGGTAATTGTGGAAGGGATCCACAGCGAGGAGAACACCGACTCATTCCGCAGCACCGTACATGGGGCAGGGCGCACGATGAGCCGAACCCAGGCGGCTGGCAAAATGAATTACAAGCTGCGCACACGCATGGGTGGCGAGATTAGCGAAGCACAGATGCATGAGGCGATTCGTGCCTATGGTGTCGAGCTGCGGGGAGCGGGCACAGACGAAAGTCCGTTTGTGTACAAGAAACTACAAGACGTGCTGAACGCACATGCGAATACGCTGAAAATCAACCATGTGCTGCGTCCTGTTGGTGTCGCCATGGCCGGAGGTAATGAATTCGATCCGTATAAGGATTAGTCAGAGAGAAGAGGGTGAACTTCATGAGGAATTGTGCGATATATAGCTCTCAGTTTGACCTGGATCAGCTGTTTGAAGTGATTCAATCCATTTATCCAGAGGGTACGATTGAACGCCGGGAAGACAAGACCCATATTCAAGTGACTCAGAAGAAATGGTTCAGTAAGAAAACCAAAGGCTTTAATATCATGACCAGCCAGACACATCCTGAGGAATTTACGACAATGATTCAGGGGATGCTTGGATTTTTGAGTCAGATTGAGGGGCGCAATGCTTCGCTTCAGGAAAAGGTATTGATCAAATGTTCTACACTGAATATGGTGATTGGTATTGAGACGGAAGAGGATATCTCGGAAGAATTCTTCGGTGAGTTATTGCGATTGGCTGATGCGCTGGATGCCGTCATTTTCTGGGGAGGTGGATCTCTGCTGAATGCACAAGGCCAGCTATTGCTGGATGTGAATGGAGAATCTGAGGTAGAGGATTACACGATGACAGCGCACACCAGTTTCCTTGACGGTAACAGACCCCAGTCGGAGTCTGGCATTCAACGTAAAGCGCGTTCAGAGCAACGGTTGACTGAACAAGGCATTTCGTATAATGCGAACTTGCCCGCAAGGGCCGGAGACGAACACACCACGATTCGGAGTAAAGAGGAAGTCGCGCGCCGTGCGGTTGCCCTATGTCTTGCCGCGCTTAAAGGTGAGTGTCTGGGAGCCGGCGAAAGTGCGGAGGATACCGCAGCACTGGTTCAGGAAGTGATCGACAAGTATGAGGCTGAATCCTTTTTCTCACCTATAGAGAAGAGGTTTATCGACCAGCACGGAGCAGAGCAGCAGGAGATCATCACCTTCTCTTGGGGATATGAAGCGTACCACGTGATGTTGTGGGCGCTTGGTTATGTGAAGGAACTGGGTGCACCAACGGAGTTGTGTAACGTAGGGAAGGATGTCGGTTATTTGCAACAGAAGGATAGTTTTACCGACTTTCTCTCCGATGCATCTCTGCGTAACAAAAGCGAGATTCTTGATGAAGCAGATCTGATCTACCGTTATAACTGGGTGTGCGTGGATAGTCGGGTGAATGACAAAACACCTCCCGCTGACCTGAATGGTGGAGTGGCTTATGAACGTCACCGGGCATTGAACTGGCTGATCTGTTATCTGGATCAGGCGTGGGATGATGTGCGTACAGATACGTAGAACGGGATGATGTGACGGACTATTGTCAATAAATAATAAACATTAAGCAACATACAACAATGCAAATACCCCTATAGCCGCACGATTACGGTTAAAGGGGTGTTTGGCGTGCTGTTCTATGTGGACATAAGCGTTATTCCATATATGCTCAATATGTATATCCACACATATTCACCAACATGTATTATACTTTTACCCACTATGCCTGCCGAACTGTTCACGAATAATGACGTCAGCAAGAATCAACTTTTTCTCGACGTTACTCTCTGGATTCGCAATGCGCCATAACATCTGATCCACTGCACGTGCACCGAGCAATTCCTTGTTCACGTTGACTGTAGCCAGTAATGGGATATTGTCGTATAGATTATCAAATCCCGTGACAACACACTGATCGGGTACACGAATACCCATACTCTCAAGGGCTTCTATGGTGTATAGCCCATAGAAATCATTCGCACATACAAACACTTCAGGCAGGTTATCCTCATTGATCACCGAAGTGAACGTCTGGCGGAACTCATCCAATGCCTGATTGCTCAGCTCGGGAATCTGACTTATTTCCATCCCAAGGCCCATAAGTACAGAAGTGTATGCAATCCAGCGTTCATAGAAGCTATGAGCATCGCCGATATTGCCAACGAACTGGAAAGTTTTGAAGCCCTTACGGAGCAAATAGAGCATGATCTCGCGCATGGATGCAAAGTTATCGGTGAATATGCTGTCACTGTGAAAAACAGGGTCCAGGTGATCCACCATCACAACCGGAATACTGAGACGCTTGATTTCAAGCAGAATCGGGGTCGAGATAGAGCCAACGGTAATGATTCCACGAATGGCATCCGGGTTGAGCAGGGTAAATAGCTGGTCTGCTGAGGGTTCCGTTAAGGTTAGAATATTAATCCCTTTTTGGTTCAGCTTGGAAGAGATCCCGTTAAAGACGGGTCCCCAGTATACGGAGTCTTGATTTTGGTACCGAACATTGGGAAACAAAATCAAGATCGTTCCGCTTGAACGTGTGTTCTTCGTTTCCTGAATTTCATGGCTGTTATACAGTTCACCAGACAACATGCTGTTATCTTTGAAATATCCAAGTTTGCCAGCGGCCTTGAGAATGACATCCCTCGTTTGATCGCTAACTCCTGATTTTCCAGACAAAGCTCGTGACACCGCGAATTTCGACAAACCCGTAAAATGTGCAATCTCCTGAATTGTTACCTTTGTCTTCATCATACCATCCTTACACTCGTAGTTCTGCCGTATTCCTTATTTGGAGCGATATCCATCTGATCCTAGTATAACATGATGTATTTCTCTTAATCTAATAACGGACAGAGAATTCAAAATGTTAGTGATACACAGTATTTTAGGATGAACGTTCAACGTGACGGTAAGCATATTTTCAGATAGAATGACGAATTTTGTCTGTTAAATTATTATTTTGTTATTTTATAAAAATAACAAAATAAACAAAGTTATAATCATGTTTTAATAAGTTTGTACTTAGAATCCAGGATATTGAATAAGCTGTGATACAGATAAATTACAGCTTTATCAGCATTTTATCAGAATAATTAGAAAATGTTAACAACAAAAATGTTGACGCTTACATTTTGCTGTGTTAAATTTTGTTTGTCAAAAACAAACAAGAAAATAACAAATGGTGGTGGTTGTTTATTTTCGATTGGTTGAATAATGGGGTTAACGATTTAGGGTGAACCATGATTGGTATACACATTCGGGGAGGTTGTTAAAATCATGATGAGAAGATGGAATGTTCTACCTCTGATGTTATTGGCCGTGATGCTTTTTGTATCCGCTTGCAGTGGTGGGGGGACAGCGCAGACGGGGACCGAAGCAGAGGGAACAACGAACTCAGGTAACAGCACCGAAGTCGCTGAGACAGAGAAAGAGGGCGGAGCGGAAGAAGCTGTGGTTGATGTTCCTGATCTGGGTGGGCGTGTCATTAAGGTTGCGGCCTGGTGGGACTTGAAACCGGCGGGAGAGACGGCCTCCGATAAGGCCAGACTCGATAAAATTGCAGAGGTCGAGAAGAAATACAACGTGAAACTGGAGTTTGTCAACGTACCTTTCGAAGAATACATGAACAAATTCACAACATCTGCACTGGCCGGTGAACCATTCGCTGACATCGTTCAGATGGAATACAAATCCGCACTACCCGCCATCCTCAAAGGGCAACTGTTGCCCCTCTCCGAATTCACTACACCTGAGAATAACATCAACCAAGAGGCTAATCTGATTGCAAAATATCCTGCCATTGCAGGCAATGAATATGCCTTCGAATCACCAACCAGCATTGGTCTGGGACTTCACTATAACCGTGACTTGTTCAAAAAATTATCTTTGCCTGATCCTCAAGAACTGTATAACCAAGGCAAATGGGATTGGGACAAATTCATGGAACTTGCCAAACAGGCAACCAAAGATACCAATAACGACGGCAAAACTGACGTATACGGATTTTCTGGCTGGGCCCTTGATGTCGTTCGTCATTTTACCGCAGCCAATGGTGGAACGATCGTGGATGATACCAATAGCAAAGAAGGATTGTCCGATCCGAAAACGATTGAAGCTGCCGAATTCGTCAAACGCCTGTATAACGTGGAAAATGTCGTGAAGGTCAAAACCGGCGACAAAACCAATTGGGAGGAAAGCAATACGTTCAAAGATGGAGATGTAGCTCTGTTCACCGCTGCTGAATGGCAGTTGGGCGATCTCACCTTTGCAGTTGGTGTTGTGCCGATTCCGAACGGGCCACAGGGTAGCAAAGAGGTAACCTATGCAAACAACGCGGCATCTGCGAAGTTCATTCCAAAAGGTGTGGAAGATCCAAAGATCGTCTACCAAATCTATGAAGAGACCTTCGACATCCCGCAGATTGAAGAGTATCCAGGTCAGGATTATCTGGAGAGTCGTTATACCGATGAGAAGGATATTGCGATCATTCGCGAGCACATCGCTGGAACGGGCCGCATTTTACTGGATGATGCCTACACGGGATACCCTTTCGGGGATTATGTGAACGATATCATCAAAAACAATGCTTCCGTGACAGCAACAGCCGAGAAATACAAAGCACAGGCACAAGCTGCCATTGATAAACTCGGCAAACAATAACAACACTTATCACCAGCAAACGATTCAGGCAGGGGCTCGTGTCGGCAAGGTTACACGGAGCCCCTTTTTCCTGAACCACCAAATCGGTATTGCTGGCATCAGCCTTGATGAGGAGGACTCGTAGGATGGCTGGAATTCTACAACGTAAGACATGGATACTGTCCACAGTGATCATCGTGGCGGCAGCCTGCATCATTCTATATGTAACTTCCGGCGCTGATGGGAAGAGTGCAGACGTTCCACCTGGTAGTCTGCCTGCCATTGAAGTGGATGCAGTCTTGCAGCAGACCCGACAGAAGAAGGGATACGAACAGTATCGATCCGGAACGGATCAGGCTACACAGCCGAATGTGGACGTCACCATTGAAGCAGGAGATTACATAAGAGCCAAAGGTGAAGATGTCCGCAAACTGACGAATTATGAGGGAATGGATGGTGTATCTATCCATACCGGAGAGACCGGACAAGTCGATTGGACCATTAACGTGTCAGAGACCGGGCTGTATAACCTGTCCGCAATCTATTTTCCCGTAGAAGGCAAGAGTTCGGCCATTGAGCGTGCATTGTACATTGATGGTGAACTTCCTTTTGCGGAAGCCGCCTATTTGCAGTTTGACCGGGTATGGGCGAATGAGAAAGATGTCGTTGAACAGGATAACCAAGGCAATGACCTTCGCCCGAGACAAGTCGAGCAACCTCGCTGGATGGAAGAAACGTTTCAGGACTCCGACGGGTACGAACAGGCTCCATTCAAGTTTTATTTGGAAAAAGGGGAACACACGCTAACGCTAAAATCATCGCGTGAACCCATGGTCATTCGATCCATTCGTCTTTTTAATGAGAAGACAGCTGTTCCTTACGCAGAGACTGCGGGGGCACAACAATCGGATTCCTCTGGGCAGCCGAAGGATGTACTGATTCGCATTGAAGGAGAAGCCGCGATTGCCAAATCTTCACCTACGTTATACCCGACCAGCGAAAGGTCAAGTTCTGCTGTATCTCCTTATAGCGCTTCCCAGGTTCGCATTAATACGATTGGTGGCTTTAACTGGCGTCTGCCAGGGCAATGGATTGAATGGGAAGTGGATGTACCGGAGAGCGGACTGTATCATATCGGTTTTACCGCACAGCAGAATTTCGTCAAAGGCATCTATTCTACACGCAAACTGACCATCGATGGTGAAGTTCCCTTTGCAGAGATGGCCAAAGCACCTTTCCGTTACCAAAGTGACTATCGAATTGACGTCATGGGCGGCAAGGATGCATACAAGTTTCAATTGGAAAAAGGAAAACATGTGCTGCGGCTGGAGAACAGCCTCGGGGATTTTGCACCCCTTATCCGCAATGTGGAGGATAGCCTGTACAACTTAAACTCCATGTACCGACGCATTCTGATGATTACAGGCACGAAGCCTGATGAATTCCGGGATTACCGGGTGGAGAAACAGATTCCGAATCTGCTGGAAGTGTTCAGTGGGGAAAGTAAACGTCTCAAGGACGTGGCTGCACAGCTTCGTCTTCTGTCAGGACAGTCCAGCGATCAGGAAGCGCTGATCAAGACGATGGCGCTGCAACTGGACGAGATGATTGACAAGCCAGATACCATTCCAAGACGGCTTGCGGCTTACAAAACCAATACAGGCGGTCTCGGCACATGGGTGCAGCAGGCACGAGAGCAGCCCCTTGAGATTGATGCACTGTACGTCACTTCGATCGACCGTGATATTCCCGGCACAGGCATGGGGCCACTTGCGAAGCTCGGTCATGAAGCGAAGATATTCTATCATTCGTTCTTTATTGATTATAACCAGATCGGCAATGTAGCCACATCGGAAGATCAGCGGACGGTAACCGTCTGGATTGGTAGCGGACGTGACCAGGCGAATACGATGAAAGCGATGATTGACAAGACCTTTACACCAGACAGTGGCATTAACGTGAACCTGAAGCTGGTCAACATGGGAACCTTGCTGCCAGCAACCTTGTCCGGTGAAGGGCCGGATGTTGCCATGCAGATCGGTAATGATCTGCCTGTGAATTTTGCGATGCGGAACTCGGCTGTAGATCTGACGCAATTCAGTGACTATCGCACCGTAGAACAGGAGTTCAGGGAAAGTGCAATCGTACCGTATGCCTATGATTCAGGCGTATATGCCCTACCGGAAACGCAAACCTTTAACATGCTGTTTTATCGTAAAGACGTGCTCGAAGAACTCGGACTTGAAGTGCCTCAGAACTGGGAGGATGTTGAGGCTCAACTCGCGATTCTGAGCAAAAATCATATGGAATTTGGCATGCCGATCGTGACTCAGGCGAATATGCAGGGGGTCAATATTCCGCCGAACTCGCAGTATGCAACGATGCTGCTTCAGAACGGAGGAGCCTTCTATCGGAACGATGACAAGGAATCGGATCTGGATTCCCGGATCGGGATCGAGACGTTCAAGCAGTGGACGGAGTTCTATACCGATTACAAGCTGGAGCGGGAATATGATTTTGCCAACCGTTTCCGGACAGGACAGATGCCTATTGGACTAACGGATTACACCATGTACAACCAGTTGTCCGTATTTGCACCAGAGATTCGCGGACTATGGGGATTCGTTCCTGTTCCGGGAACCGTTCAGGCGGATGGAACCTTGAATCGGGACGTACCGGGTGGAGGCAGCGCGGTCATGATGCTGGAGGGTGCCAAGGATCAGGATGCGGCGTGGGAGTTCATGAAGTGGTGGACCAGTACGCCGATTCAGGCGGAATTCGGACGGGAGATGGAAGGGCTGATGGGTGCAGCTGCCCGTTATCCAACGGCCAACATCAAGGCGCTGGATTCCCTGCCGTGGCCTGCGGAGGATTACGCCAATCTCAAGGCGCAGTTTGAAACGGTGAAGGGCATTCCTGAAGTACCCGGTGGTTATTTTACAGGCCGCCATCTGTTCAATGCATTTTACAAAACCGTTGTTGGCCAAGTGGAAGCCAGGGAATCCATTATGGATTATACCCAATATATTCAGGACGAGATTCGAGTCAAACGTAATGAATTTGGTCTTCCGTAAGCAGAGGGAGGGTTAATCGTGCCACAAATATCACTCCGAGACGGACAAAACAGTCCTCCTGAGAAAGCGTCAAGGATGGGCATGAAATCGTGGTGGAGCTGGAAGCTCCAGGAAATGAAGGCCAGCAAACATTCCTATGTTCTGCTTGCACCTTATATGCTCCTGTTCCTCATGTTTACCGTGATTCCGGTTGTCATCTCGATCATACTCAGCTTCACCTACTTTAACATGCTGGAATTCCCACGTTTTATTGGCTGGCAGAACTATACTCGTCTGTTTCTGGAGGATGATGTATTCCTGATTGCAATCAAGAATACGCTGCTGTTTGCCATTATCACCGGACCGATCAGTTATATTGCCTGTTTTGTCTTCGCGTGGATCATTAATGAGTTAACACCGAAATGGAGAGCGTTCATGACGCTGATCTTCTACGCGCCCTCCATCTCGGGCAATGTGTATTTTATCTGGCTGATGATTTTCTCGGGAGATCGTTATGGTATTGCCAATGGGCTGTTGATCAAATGGGGCTTTCTGCTGGAGCCGATCCAATGGCTGAAGACAGAAGCCTACATTATGCCGATCCTCATTCTCGTGCAGTTGTGGCTGAGTCTCGGAACCGGATTTCTGGCGTTTATCGCTGGTTTGCAGACGGTGGACCGGACGTTGTATGAAGCAGGAGCGGTGGATGGGATCAAAAATCGCTGGCAGGAATTATGGTACATTACCCTGCCTTCGATGCGCCCGCAGCTCATGTTCGGTGCAGTCATTCAGCTCACAACCTCGTTTGCTGTAGCCGATGTGTCCATTGCATTGGCCGGGTTCCCAAGCGTGAACTATGCGGCAGAGACTGTAGTGACTCATCTAATCGACTTTGGTACAACACGGTTTGAGATGGGCTACGCATCGGCGATTGCCACCGTGCTGTTCATGATCATGGTGGGCACCAACTTGCTGGTACAGAAACTGCTTCGAAGGGTGGGAGAATAGCTATGGCTGCAATTGCGACAGGCAAAAAACGCGTGAATCGCTCGCTATCGGGAAGCCTCTCCCTGTTTGCCCTTCTGCTCGTATTTGGTGCCTTCATGGTGCTGCCGCTGATCTATGCGATCAACAATGCCTTCAAACCATTGGATGAGATTTTCACCTTTCCACCAACACTGTTTGTCAAAAATCCCACGTTCAGCAACTTTACGGATCTGCTGAATCTGCTGAGTGACTCGTGGGTACCGTTCTCACGTTATATATTCAACACGGTATTTATTACAGGCATCGGTATCGTAGGCCATGTGCTGCTGGCTTCCGCAGCGGCCTACCCGCTTGCCAAACACAAGTTTCCGGGTAAAGTATTCATGTTCCAAGTGGTTGTACTATCACTGATGTTCACACCTGCGGTGACTGCCATTCCGAACTATATGATCATGTCATGGCTCGGATGGATTGATACGTACTGGGCTGTTATTATTCCGGCATTTGCCTATTCACTTGGGTTGTATCTGATGAAACAGTTCATGGAGCAGATCCCGGATGCACTGCTGGAAGCAGCCAAGATTGATGGTGCCAGTGAATACCGGATCTTCTGGTCCATTGTTATGCCCAATGTGAAGCCCGCGTGGCTTACATTAATTATTCTGTTGTTCCAGATGTTATGGGGCAGTGATGGCAATGGATACATCTACAGCGAGCAGCTCAAGACCCTGCATTATGCAGCAGGGCAGATTATTCAGGGCGGAATATCCCGGGCAGGAGCAGGTGCTGCGGTAGCACTGATTTTGATGAGTGTTCCGATCACGCTATTTATTTTCTCACAGAGCCGAATCATTGAGACGATGGCGAGTTCAGGCATGAAGGATTAAGGGGGAACGATATGGCACGCACAGTGAAAAGATGGCTTGTTCTCCTGGCGGCAGTATCTCTGCTGCTGGTGAATGCCGTGCCTGCGGCGGCCTCCCCGGCGCCGTATGAGAGTTATAACTACAACTACTGGAAAGAGGCTGTTCCTTCACCAGATGCCTATCTGCCCGAGCGTACGATATCAGGCCGTGACCTCGGCATTAGTGAGTTCAAAGACCCCGGTGATGTGAACGTTTCTCCCTCCGGGTTGATCTACATTTTGGATAGCGGCAACAACCGAATTGTCGTATTGGACCCAGACTTTAAGCTGCTGGGCATCATTGATGGATTCATGATGGAGGGTACTAAGGAGACCTTTAACCTTCCAGGTGGATTGTTTGTAGATGAGGAAGAACGCATATACGTCGCCGATACGGGCAACGGTCGTGTGGTTGTCCTGGATGGAGAGGGGACGCTGATTCAAACCATTACAAAGCCCGAGTCGGATATCCTATCGACCCAATTCCAGTTCCAGCCTTTGAAACTAACGGTGGACCATGTAGGCCGAGTGTACGTTGTGGCACAGGGGGTCTACGAAGGCATTATGCAGTTTGACGAGAGTGGGAAATTTATCGGATACGTTGGTACCAACAAAGTGAAGCGGGACTACGGCGAATATATCTGGCGCATGTTATCAACCAAAGCCCAGCGCGCACAGATGGTCCTGTTTGTCCCGACGGAGTTCTCCAATGCGGATATTGACCCCAAAGGATTCGTGTATGCGACGAATATTGATCCCGGCTCAAATGAACCGATCAAGCGGCTTAACCCGTCCGGCGAAGATGTACTGAAACGGTTTGGTTATTATGATGTCAAAGGCGATATCCGCTTCCGTAACAATCCCGGTCCATCCAAGCTAATTGATGTGAAAGTGCTGGGCGACGGCATGTACAGTGTATTGGATGCGACACAGAACCGGGTGTTCACGTATGACGATGAAGGTCATCTGCTCTACATATACGGTGGCAAAGGAAATCAGGTGGGCACGCTCAAAACACCTGTCGCGATTGAACAATCGGGTGAGCATCACTTGGTTCTGGATCGGGGCAAGAACAACCTTGTCGTCTATGAGCCAACCCGTTTTGGTGCCCGTGTGAATGAAGCGGTGGCACTCCACTATCGGGGCGAGGACACGGAGGCTGTAAATATATGGAGAGAAGTGCTGAAGCTGAATGCCAACTATGACATCGCTTATATTGGCATCGGCAAGTCCTTATTAATGGAGAAGAAAAACGAGGAAGCGCTAAGTTACTTCGAACTTGGAATGGACCGCAAGAGTTATTCTGTGGCGTTCAAGAGGCATCGGCGAGAGATGATGAAGGAACATTTTGGTACATTCTTGACCGCTGTAATCGCGCTGATTGTCATTCTGATCCTGACCCGGGTGGCGGTTAAATGGAGACGGAGGAGGCAGGTTGATCGTGAAGCAGGATTTCATTAAGTTTCCGCTGCATCTCATTTTTCACCCCATTGATGCATTCTGGGATCTCAAGTCGGATAACCGGGGACGGCTGCTTGTTGCTTTTGTAGCATTGGCGCTCACCATTGTCATGATGATTTTGCAAAAGCAGTACGCAGGATTCCTCGTCAATTACATCGACCCCCGCACGATTAACAGCATCATCGAGATCGCCACGGTTGCGGTACCTTTCTTTCTATGGTGCACGGCCAACTGGGCAGTAACGACCTTGATGGAAGGGGAAGGCAAGTTCAGGGAAATCGTTCTGGCGACAGGTTACTCGCTCATTCCGGTTATTCTGATCTATGCCCCAATGATCGTGATCAGCCGGTTCATGGTGCAGGAGGAGACTGCTTTTTATTATCTGTTCAATAGCATCGCGTTTTTCTGGTTTGTACTGCTTCTGTTCATTGGCATGATGACGGTGCACCAGTACACGGTGATTAAAACGATCATTACGATGGTGCTGACACTCATTGTGATGGGCATTATTGTATTCCTTGGCGCACTGGTCTTCAGCATGCTGCAACAGCTGTACGAATTCGGTTATAACATTTACCGCGAGTTGATTTTTCGGACCTAAAGGAGGCGGCATCCGTGAACAAAAGGCAACAATTATATACGGTGCTGGCTGGTGGTGCAGCTGTAATCATGATTGCAGCCGGGCTGCTGTATATAAACAACAGGGGAATTCCTGCCGTAGAAGCCGCGGCTTATTTGGAGACAACAACCCAGGCCATGCCCGTCACGGAGGACCCGTTGCAGTTCCTTAGCGACTCTTCGCAGGGTGTACCTGGTATGCAGCTGGTCGCCGAGGATCAGGGGTTGGCCCTGTACTATAACGAGGAGACAACGGAAATTGCAGTACGAGACGGGAAAAGTGGAGAGATGTGGTACAGCAATCCGAAAGAACGGGCTGAGGATGGTCTTGCTTCTGCATATGAAAAAGATGTGCTGTCCTCCCAGTTGAACGTGTCTTTCCGGGATTCGATGGGTACACTGGAGAACTTTCCAAACTTCAGTTCGAGTATTAGCAACAAACAATTCACAGTGGGTCAGATCGATCAAGGGATTCGGGTGAACTATACACTTGGTGATACATCACTTGGTATTGATGCACTACCGAAGTTGATCAGCAAACAGCGTCTGGAGGAGAAAGTGCTTTCCAAGCTAGATGTTACTGTCGCAAGGTACACATCTGCCCGATATTATCCCACCAAGAACAATCCGGATATTCTGGAACGGCTGGATGGACAGATTTCGAAGCAACTTGTGCTGAACAAGATGCTGGGTGCTTTTGAGACGGCGGGTTACACGGCGGACGATCTGGCTTTTGACAATCAGGAGAATGGAGTTGAAGGCGGAGCTGTATCAGATAAGCCCAGCTTTGTCATTTCTGTGGAATATCGACTTGAGCAGGGGGCGCTTGTTGTGACCGTGCCTCTGAGCCAGGTAGAGGAAAGTGGGCAGTACCGCATTCGGAATATTGATTTGCTCGCTTATTTTGGTGCGGCGGATACAAAGGGCGAGGGTTATATGCTCGTACCTGACGGTTCCGGCAGCCTGATCCACCTGAACAACGGGAAAAGCCAAGAAGAACAGTATGTGCAGCGCGTCTATGGCGCAGACCCAAATGATAATTCGCTTAGTCGTCCTCAGGTTAGTGAATCCGCGTATATGCCTGTGTTTGGTCTGAAAAACGGGGAGAATGCCTGGTTTGCAGTCATTGAAAAAGGGGACGGCATCGCCAGTATCTCCGCGGATATTGGAGGCAGGCAGAACAGTTACAACCACGTGCATGCGACCTTCTCCCTGCGGGGTGAGGATGAACTGGAGATGTACACCTCGCAGAAGATGCAGGAGATTCAGCTGCTTAGCGATGCGCCTTACCGTGGAGATATTCAGGTCCGCTATCATTTCCTTCATGGAGAAGATGCCAGTTACTCGGGCATGGCCCGCCTGTATCAACAGCAGTTAATAGAGCAGGGTGTACTGAAGCCGCTCGCAGAACAGACAGAGTTGCCATTCTATGTAGATGTGCTTGGTGCAGTGGACAAAAAGGCTTCGTTCCTAAGCGTGCCTTATCGGACCACTTTAGCCATGACGACGTACGAACAGGCCACCGAAATGGCGGCGAAGTTACAGCAAGAAGGTGTGAACCGCGTACAAATGCGTTATCAGGGATGGTTCGGCGGTGGCATCAGCCATCATACGCCAACCCGGGTGAAGTTGGACAGTGAAGTAGGTAGTCGTTCCGAACTTCAGGCGTTGTCCGCCAAGCTGGAGCAGTCGGGGGGAGCTTTGTTCCCGGATGTGGCTTTCCAGCACATTTATCACGATGATATGCGTTTTGCACCTTCCTCGGATGCGGCGCGGTTTGTAACGAAGGAGACAGCAGAACTGTATCCATACAATCCTGCGCTTAATCGCATGGATCAGAGTAGGGACAGCTATTATTTGCTCTCAGCGGCCAAGCTTCCTTATGTGGTGAGTGAGTTTGCAGACAAATTCAATCAACTGGACCTCGGCGGATTATCCCTTCGTGATCTCGGGCAGGTCCTGACTTCCGATTACCGGGATAGTCGGGTGATTCATCGGGAGACGGCGAAAAACATTGTGAAGGAGCAACTTGGCAAGTTGGAACAGTCCTATCCGAACCTGATGATATCTGCCGCAAATAGCTACGCTTGGGGTAGTGCACAACATGTTGTGAATGTACCCGCAGGATCGAGTCGGTTCAATATTACCGATGAAGAGGTTCCTTTTTATGGGATGGTCATTCATGGATACATGAACTATGCGGCATCTCCGATGAACACATCGGGGGATCAGGATCTCCGCAAACAATTGCTGCGTAGCCTGGAGCTGGGGGCAGCTCCGTATTTTCAATGGACATATGAACCATCATCCAGGCTAAAGCTGACGAATTATGATTCGGCCTACGCAACGGAGTATGCATATTGGGTGGATGAAGCCGTTGCCTTGTATAAGCAGGTCAATGAAGTGCTGGGAAATCTGGCGAACGAGCAGATTCTCAAGCATGAACGCATTCAGGATGGCGTGGTCCGGATCATCTATACTGGCGGTACATCTATCCTTGTGAATTACAATGCGGATGCAGTTACCGTGGATGGAACAACAGTTGGCGGGACGGATTATGTGGTGGAAGGAGTGAGCCGATGAGAACCATTCGATTATCGCTGAAGTCACGGAGAGCTTTGCTTGGACTTGCATTTATATCGCCGTGGTTGGTCGGCTTCATCTTCCTCTTTGCTACACCGCTCCTGCAATCGATTCGGTTCAGTCTGAGTAATCTGTCCGTTGCTCCAGGCGGTTACGTTCTGGACTATGTCGGATTTAAAAATTTCAAGGATGCGCTTCTGGTTGATGCTACATTCAACCGAATTCTGGCCGATTCGGTTGGAGCGATGGTACTTAACGTGCCGATGATTCTGTTCTTCAGTCTGTTCACGGCGACACTGCTTAACCAGAAGTTCAGAGGCAGAACGATGGCACGTGCAATCTTTTTCCTGCCGGTTATTCTGGCTTCCAGTGCAGTCGCAGCAGCTGAGTCTGCTGGATTAATCAATCTGATGGGGGAGGCGAGTGCGGTGGATGCATCGGCCGATGGCGGTGCTTCGTTCAACGTGGTATCCATTGTGCGGATGCTGGCGGATGTGGGATTACCGATGGCCTATGTGGATTACATCGTTGAAGCCATCATGCGGATCTATGAGATTATTAGCAGTTCGGGTGTGCAGATTTTGATTTTCCTTGCTGCGCTGCAATCTGTACCGGGATCAATGTATGAGGTTGCGAAGATCGAAGGGGCGACAGCCTATGAATCGTTCTGGAAAATAACATTTCCGATGGTCAGTCCATTGATTCTGACAAATGTCATCTATACCATCATTGATTCATTTGCCGGGAGTCCAGTCACACAGGCCATCTACCAAACTGCATTCAAAACCCAGAACTTTGGCTTAAGCTCGGCGATGTCTTGGCTGTATACACTGGTGATTGGCCTTGTACTGATCGTAGTGGGCTGGGTGTTGTCACGGCGGGTCCATTATAACTGACCGTTAAGATTAAGGGAGGCTTCAGATTATGGCTGCATCAGGGACAGATCGCATGGTAGTAGTTCCCAAGCAGAATTACCACATGCAGCGGGTGCGAAACAAGACATCGGACCTTCTCTATTCCATATTCAGATATGCACTGGTCATCGGCATTTCATTTATTATTTTGTACCCGTTATTTCTCAAAGTGTCAGTTGCGTTCAAGGATAAACAGGATATCTACAATCCAACGATTTATATGATTCCTCAGCATTTTACGCTGGATAATATCCGGCTAGCGGCGCAAGTGATGGATTACCTGCCTCTGCTGGCGAACACGTTATTGTTCGTTACCATCACAACGCTTCTGACAGCGATATCCTGTGCACTTGCCGGATATGGCTTCGCCCGGTTTTCGTTTCCGGGTAGCAATGTGCTCTTTGTGCTGGTAATTCTCACGATTCTGGTACCGACAAGTACGCTCATGGTGCCGATGTATCTGCATTTCCGCAGCTTTGACTTTCTGGGCATCATCCACTTGTTCACCGGAACGAATGGCATCAATCTGCTGAATACGTATTGGCCTTCCATGATTACGGCTGCTACAGCGGGAGGACTGAAGGCGGGGTTGTTCATCTATATCTTCCGTCAGTTTTTCAAGGGCATGCCAAAGGAAATCGAGGAGGCTGCATTGATTGACGGCGCTGGTGGATTCAAAACGTTTGCTCGAATCATGTTGCCCAATGCGATCTCGCCGCTGATTACGGTTATTCTGTTTTCGTTTGTATGGCAGTATAACGATACCTTCTATTCAGCATTGTTCATGAGTGAAAGTCCACTGATCTCGCTGAAGGTGGCTTCCTTACCTGCTCAGGCGAACCAGTTGATTCCGCAACTGATGGGCTTTGGTTCGAACTCGGGCATCAAGGCCGATCCGAACTATGTGGCCATGATCGTGGATACAGGCATTTTGCTGGCGATTGCACCGCTGATTATTTTGTATCTGTTTGTACAGCGCTATTTCGTGGAGAGTATTGAACGTTCCGGTGTTGTGGGTTAATCAGGTCTGTTATAAGGGTTGCAGTACATTTGTGATTTGATGATGTGATCCTGTGTTGTTGTTGTTGTTGTTGCTGTTGGTGTCGTTTCGAGGGGGACTTGAATTGGAATCAATGAAGCGTTAGTATTCGCTGTAAGAATTCATGCGAATACTAACGCTTCATTTGTTGGTAACGCACATATGTTAATGGACGCCTCATCCCTGAAACATGAGAAGTTGAACAACAATCTAGTTTGACGGGTGTAACATAGCTTGGATATTGGTATGTAAATTCACGCTGGAAGTGAATAAGATATACGATTGATTCACTGTGCGGATCAGAATCCTCTCACTTGTGCCATTTACTGGACCGATCCGAATGGCGGATGGTTCGCTGCCACCGTACGTATCATCCAGGGTGACCGATGTGATATGTGCGATGGGAATTTCAATTTTGGAGAACTGCCAGCGGATGACCAGTTGATCTTCGATTTTTTTCACGTTAACACCAAACATAGGTTGACCTCCTGTTGTGATTCATATCATTGAAGTAATCTCGTATGTCCAGTTTATCATATTTTGGATAAAATTACCTTATTAATAATAAAGAGTGACGATTTCTATCAACTGATTTTGAAAGTCCAAATCTATCCTGTTCAAAGGAGGAGAATGTATGAACGACTGGAATGCCTATCATTATTTTGAACAAAGTCTTGGCCCTTTCAGAAATCTCTCGAGTCTGTCTGCGGATGAAGCAGAAACAGTCACCCAGAAGATCCGTCTTCAGGGACGGAACTTTGCCAGTCGGCGACCCACAGATTACATGACAATTCGCAGAACACTTGAACAAAGGGCTTATGAGCAGTTTGTTGCCAAAGGTGGGAAGCCGGTACAATCATATCCCCATTAGCTGACGCTCGGTGCATGTGAATGGCTGTCGTCCTGGTATTCAGAACCCGATCATGTGATCATTCCGTGGGGAGATCTTCCAGTTGAAGTTGTGAGTTTTACCTACGGGGACTTGTTTCCAACAATGAGGTTTGACGATGCTAAACCATACCGTAAGCAGATCTATACAAAAGATGAAATCATAGAAGTGATTCAAACCTATGGCTGGCCTCAGGAATGGAACCGTAAAGGTGATAAGGGGCCAGAACGATATATTGAGGTACAAGTCTGGGATGAACGTATTATCCAACCGTGCACACGTGACTGAGCCCGTTATGAAGAAATTTGATTTTATCATCGATCCCAAGAAGTGATCATGCGGAGATATCAGTGTACGATATCGAGGGTGGGATATTTGAGTAAAACCTACAGGATTAACCATGATGCATACCGAATACAAATAGAGCAATCAGAAAATTCAAACTCCAACACAAAGGGTGTGCCACATGACGAATCTATTCGAACATTGTTCAGGTCAAACATTATCTGCCAACCTGGGATGGCTGAACGAGCCAACAGATTGGTCCATTGAAGACGGCAAAGTAACGATAACCGTTTCGCCAATCAGTGACTTTTTCATTGATCCGGGTGGTGAGCCGGTGAAAGCCTCAGCTCCATTTTTACATACGATAATCAAGGGAGATTTCAGCATTGTCACTCAAGTACAGGTGGATATGAAAGAACAGTATGATTCAGGCTGCCTGATGGTGAGGGTGGACGATACGAATTGGGCTAAAGTCTGCTTTGAGTATTTTGAAGAACAGCCGTCCATTCTCAGTGTCGTTACAAGAGGTAACTCGGATGATTGTGTATCAGCACCTGTAGACGTTAACAAACCTTATTTACGTGTAGCTCGGGCAGGGAACAGCTTTGCTTTCCATTATTCTCAGGATGGAGAGAAGTGGAAGCTGGTTCGTTATTTCGGCCTCGACTGCCCGGAAGAGATCAAGGTTGGCATTGTGGCCCAATCCCCCATTGGGCAAGGGACGACGGTTACTTTTTCAAATGTACAGCTTCAACATGGGGTGACCGGAAGTGTTCGCCGGGTAAAATAATCGGACAAACGAGAGCACAACAGGACAGGTTATGGCGTTGTTTTTCAGTTATATTAGACATCAAGGAGTGATTAACACATGAACTGGATCAACGCATTACAGGTCGCTATTCAATATATGGAAGACCACTTGCTCGAAAATATGACGATGGAGCAGATTGCAGCGCAGGCCCATATCTCTCCTTTTCATTTTCAACGTACCTTTGTCTTATTAACTGATGTTACTGTAGCCGAGTACATAAAACGCAGAAGATTGACACTCGCGGCACATGAGCTACTCCAAAGTGATCACAAAATCATTGATCTGGCACTTAAATACGGTTATGACACACCAGAATCTTTCTCCAAAGCCTTTCGGAGACAACACGGTATTGCACCCAGTGAAGCACGCAAAAATAGTAACGCTGTCAAATCATATAATCGTCTGGTGATTCAAGTGAGTCTAAAAGGAGCAGAACCGATGAAATATAAAATCGTTGAACATCCCGAATTTACGTTGGTCGGAGTAGAGCAAACTTTCTCATATGCAGATGGAGAACATCTGCAAGGCATCGGGAAGATGTGGCAGGAAGCGTGGACGAGCGGTACAGAGGATCGTTTGTTTGAACTGAACAATGGGAATATTCCAGGGTTACTCGGTGTCGTTGTGGATCAGAGTGAAATTAAGGAGAAACAGATGCAATACTGGATTGCTACAACTTACGATGGTGAAGTACCGGAAGGATTATCAAGCTTCACCATGCCTGCTGCCAAATGGAGTGTATTTGAGGTAGAAGGGCCGATGCCGGAGAGTATGCAGCTTCTGTGGAAACGGATTATTTCGGAATGGTTTCCATCCAATCCTTATGAGCACGCATATATGCCAGAGCTGGAAGTATACCCGGGGCCCAATCAGCCGCCACAAATCTGGATACCAATTAAATAAATTTTAACCGTTTCAAATGTTATAAATGTAGCCCGTAAACACTCGGATAACCGAGGCTGTTTATGGGTTATTTGGTTGTGATTGGACAGAAATTCGAAGTCGTACAGAGGATGTTCAAGCGTTGTTCATTTTATTGCAGCCAGGTAAACATGATATATTGGAACGAAGGTTAATCTTTATAAGAGGACAATGAGGTAAACCGCAGGAGGCAGACATGTTATATGAGGACCCATTCATTCAGACAATCATCAAACACGAGCAATTAATGCATGACCTGCGGAGAGTTCGTAGTCTGCATCTGCCTCAAAGTTACATAGGTGCAGGATATATTCGTAATTACATCTGGGATGTTCTGCATGGATATGATCTTCGTGAACTTCACAGCGATATTGATGTTGTCTATTATGATGCGCAAGACTTGCGTGAGGAGCGAGACATACAGCTCGAACAACAGCTTTGTGAGGAGACGGGCAATTCGAAGTGGTCGGTCAAAAATCAGGCGAGAATGCATCTGCGCAATGGCACAGTTCCTTATGATTCTACTGAAGATGCTCTTCGCTATTGGCCAGAAGTTGTGACTGCCATAGGAGTACAGTTGGATGAAGAGGATCGGGTGAACATCTGTGCTCCGCATGGTTTGTATGATCTGTATCAACTCATAGTCCGCAAAAGTCCGTTCTTCACGGATGCTGACTATTATAATCAGAGAGTACAGAAGAAGCGCTGGCAGGAACAATGGCCGAAACTAACGATAATAACTGCTTGAATAATAAGTGATTTACGGAATAGTGGGTACAAGAAGGAGTGTCTACGGATTTGATAAAAAAGTTCTTGCAAAAAAATGGACTGATCATTGATCTTGTCCTGTTGGTATGTTTTGTGGCATTTCTGGCCTTCTGGGGCCAAAGGTTTGCAGTCATGTTTTTTGGCATGATCACGGTGGCTTTTATCGTGCTAAGGCGGATTGACTATCAGAAGCATGTTATTCTAAAACGCATTATCCTTACCGGATTTGGTGTGGTTGCCGTCTCTTTTGTCATTATTGAAGCACTTGTATTCACACAGCTTGGTGCGAATGATCCGGAAGAAGCGGACTATGTCATTATTCTGGGTTCAGGCATCCGTGGAACGGAATTGTCATTGACCCTGAAGCAAAGGCTGGATGCCAGTCTGGACTACATTCGCAGTCACCCTCAGACACCGGTCATTGTATCGGGTGGACAGGGACCCGGGGAATCGATTCCCGAAGCGCTCGCCATGAAAAACTATCTGATTGAACAGGGGATTAACCCCGCCCAAGTCATTATGGAAGATCGCTCCACAAGTACACAGGAGAATTTGGCCTTTTCCAAAAAAATCATTCTTGAATCCGGGTTGGAGCACCCCGAGATTATGATTGTCACCAGTGACTATCATATGTTCCGCTCCAAGTATATCGCTGCCAAGAACGGTTATGCGGCAGAATACGGCATATCGGCCCCGTCACCGGGATATTTGAAGCCGGTCAACATGATCCGTGAATATTTTGCTACGATCAAAACATTTATCTAATGCACATGACAGAAAAACGGAAACAGGACGAAGCTGGAGATCTATGATCTATGCTTCGTCTTGTTTGCATATAAGGATGTTATTGATCCTTAACGATAGGTTATTTTTCTGAAGGAACAGTCACAGCTTCGGAAACCTTATCCCCAGGGAGAGCTACCATTTCGGAGGATTGGATATTAGAAGGAACGGCTACGATTTCAGGAGATCCATCCGTAGAAGGAACAGTGGCTGTTTCTACAACTTTAGCCTCAGAAGGTTTAGTAGTAGAAGGTACAGTAGCAGACGGAACTGGCACAGCTTCGGAAACTTCATCCTCAGGGAGAGCCACGATTTCAGGAGTTTCGGAGGTAGAAGGAGCAGTTACAGCTTCGGAAATTCCGACCTTGTTGGGAGAAGCTACGATTTCAGAAGATCCATCAGTAGAAGGAACAGGCACAGTTTCAGAAGCTTCAGCCTCTACTTTAACCGTGTGGTTTGATGCCCATACGGCAGTGGACGTACTTACGCCTGTAATAAGCAGGAGGGCTCCCATACTTAACATCCAATGTTTCTTTTTCAGTTTCTTTACATTAAACATAATCATCAATCTCCTTTTTAATTGTTTGCCTTCACCGGATAGGGACGAACAGAATTGAGCAGGCATTTTCTTGGTTCCCGCCATCACATTTAAAATCGTTTCACCATATCGTCTTCGCTCTTCATGGGACATCTCTTTCACCACATCTTCATCACAGGCCAACTCGCTCCAGGTATGAATGTCCCGGCGAATCATATGAATCAGGGGATTGAACCAGTGCAGTGCACTAACCCCCAAGGTCACAGCTTTGAACCACAGATCTTTATGTTTTAGATGTACCAACTCATGATGAATTACCATGCTGATGTCCATGTTCACCGTATTTTCGGGTGGCAGATATATCGTTGGTTTAAACAAGCCAACCAGTATAGGGCTTCGTACTAGAGTGCTGTGAGCAAGCGTGATATTGCGTTTGAGACCCAAAGCCTCTTTGATTAATGGTAGCTGTATAGCTGCCTCACTATGACAGAGGACTGGCGTACGTGTACGAGATAATTCATTCGAAAATCTCCGATAACAGTACACCTGCCATGCAGAAAAACCTATGACTCCAATGCCCCATACGAATAACAAGAACCAGGCTGTAGTTACCGAAATGGTTTGTTCCGGGATAAACGTTCCTGCGAGTAAGCGCGAAGCTGTTGCATTCTCCGTACCCGGTATAGTTGATGTCGTTTGGAATGCCATATCCAAAAGCCATGAAAGGCCAAGAGATACCGGGAACAGATAAAACAAGATAGCCAGTTTACCGAGTCTGTAGAGCCACTTGGTCGGAAAAACAGATACGGGTATAAGTCGTAGTGCCAAAATACAAACAGAAACGATACTTCCCGCCACGGTCAGGCTGCACAGAATTTCAAAAAAGATGTTCATCATCTGCACCTACTTTTCCGAAAGCCATTTTTTCAGTTCTGAAATGTCATCGTCTGAAAGCTTGTCACCGTCATACATGGCCGAAACCAAATTCTTGACTGAACCTTGATAGAGTCCATCAAGAACATGCTGCGTTTCCTGTAGTTTGTAATCTTCGGGCTGTAGAAGAGGTACATAATCATTGGTTCGTCCACGTTTCGTGACGGTAAGTGCGCCTTTATCCACCAACCGTGACAGAAAGGTAGACATGGTCTGCGCTTTCCACGCTTTCCCCTTCTCAGCAAATATGTCTAATAGTTCTGTGGAGGTGACCGGTGGGGCGCATGACCATATAACAACCATTAACTCCATTTCTGTTTCGGATAATTTTTGAATTTGGTTCACAGTGAACGCTCCTTAACATCGTTATGCGTCCATAACGATCGTATTACTACACTACGTAGTACGTATAAACTACTACAACTTGTAGTGGATAGTCAAGTTATCCTGATAGATGATTGCCAAACCATGTTATAATATAGGTCATTAATAGAAGAACGATGTAGGAGTGAATGATCATTACAGCATATCAATTACCTGCTCTCTATGAGCAGAAGCGAGTTTCAATGCACGAGATGGAAGAGATTGTACGCCTGTTGTCCCAGACACCGCTATTATACGATGATGGACAGAGCATTCAGGTTCAGGATTACATGGGAGGCTTGGAGGTCGAACTTGAGCATGAGGTACGCCGTGCAGTGACCGAGTTATATGAACTGGCTGTTCAGGCTTGCCGCGCCTTCGTCGATCCATTGGCGTACGAGCAACTTCAGGATGCGCTTGGGTTACAGGCTGAATTATGGCAGGAGGAAGTGCTTACTCTTGCGAAGTGGATGGATTGGCTGAAGCAGATCAGTGAAGGGAAGAGAACACTGCCAGAGTACAACTTTACAGCCATGCTTGGCAATCTGCCAGACGGATTCATGATCCATGATTTTTATGATGAACTCCGATATCAGCTGGAACAAAACCCTGCACACGCATGGGCAATCGAAGAGCGGGATCGCTTGTACGCAGCCCTGGGTGTGAAATAAATTAAACCAAATGGTTACCGGCGGTGTTTAATCTAATATCTGCATTTTGCATGCATAGAAACATTCCAATCTATATCTTGCGAAATCTTTACCCAGTATGGGAAATGAGGGGATACCGTGAAGAAGGTTGTATTAGCTGGTGGAACGGGATTTGTCGGACAGGATTTTGCCCAAAGATTCAAGAAACTGGGTTATGAGGTATTGATCATCTCGCGTCAGCCCGGTCAAATTGCTTGGGAGGATCGTGCAGGAATCATAGAGGCACTGGAAGAAGCAGAAATGTTGATTAACCTGGCAGGTAAATCGGTGAACTGCCGTTATACGGAGGAGAATCGCAAAGTCATTCTGGAATCCAGAACCCGGACAACGCGCATTCTCGGCGAAGCCGTCCTGGCTTGTAATCAACCTCCCGAACTATGGATTAATTCGAGTACAGCAACCATATACAGACATGCTGAAGATCGTCCCATGACGGAAAAAGAGGGCGAGATTGGCTCTGGCTTCTCGGTTGACGTTGCCAAGGCATGGGAACAGGCTTTCTTTGAATTCAGTCTGCCGTCTACGCGTCAGATTGCACTGCGGATTGCGATTGTGCTGGGCGAAGGTGGTGTGATGGTGCCCATGACAAACCTCGTCCGTTTTGGACTGGGAGGATCGCAAGGCACAGGAACACAGCAGTTCAGCTGGATTCATATCGAGGATCTCTTCCGCATGGTAATCTATCTGCAAGAGCATCCACACTTGAATGGTGTGTTCAATGCGTCCTCTCCACATCCGGTTACGAATCGTGAGCTCATGGCACGTCTGAGAGAGCAGATGGGTGTTCGGATCGGCCTGCCTTCTCCTCGCTGGATGCTTGAACTGGGCGCACGTTTCATTCAGACCGAGACGGAACTTGTTCTCAAGAGTCGTTGGGTGATTCCCGAACGAATGGAGAGGGAAGGATTCACTTTCACATACGGTACACTGGATACCGCTCTTGCCGAGATTCTGAATAAGAAGAAATGACAGCACAGTATAAATAATAAAACACAACAGGGAGGGCAGAGGCATCTGCCCTTCTATTATATATTTCAAAGCTTCTATTTTGATGGCGTTTCGCCATTCAAGGTGAGGTGTAAATTTCATTTAAATCAGTCAGATGAACAGAAAGAGGTTGGGGAAATGCAACTTAGAAGAGTAAGGATCGCGGGAACAGGGAAGTACCTGCCGGAACAGGAAGTCACCGATGAAGAACTGGATCGCCGCTTGGGCGTGCCTGCGGGCTGGGTTAGCAAAGCCACAGGTGTAGGTGTACGCCATTATGCTTCGGGTGAAGAAACCTCCTCTTTCATGGGCGCGCGGGCTGCGGAAGCTGCACTGGCGGACGCAGGATTACAATTCAGTGATATCGACTGTCTGGTGTGTACCAGTGGCACGAAGGAACAACCGTTGCCAAGTACGGCGGTATTTATCCAGCAGGCCATGGGGCAGCAAGATTCGGGCGTACCTGCTTTTGATATGGATGCAACCTGCCTGAGTTTCCTGAACGGACTCGATGTGATCTCCTATATGGTAGATGCCGGACGTTACCAGCGAGTACTGCTTGTAGCCACAGAGATTGCCTCAGCGGGACTAAATTGGTCGGATAAAGAAAGTGCGGCCCTGTTCGGAGATGGAGCGGCCGCTGTTATTATTGAGCGTTCGCCTGAAGGGTCATCCTCACAGATTGTACATGCTTCCCTTCGAACCTACAGCCGAGGTGCTCGCTTCTCGGAGATTGCAGGTGGAGGTACACGGCTGCATGCTTCGAATTATAAGGCAGATCAGCCTGAACCCTACCTATTTCATATGGATGGACAGGCGATCTTCCGCATGGCTTCCAGACTTTTGCCTGGATTCATTGGTGATATGTTGCAGGCGACCGGAAATCAGATGGAGGACTTCCAATTGGTTATTCCCCATCAGGGGAGCGCCATGGCGATGAGACTGATCCGCAAGAAACTTGGGATTGCTGAAGATCGGTTTATGGACATCACACGAAATCACGGCAATACAATTGCGGCATCGATCCCGATGGGTCTGCATGAAGCGATTAAACAACAGCGTATTCAGCGGGGAGATCGGGTGTTGATGATTGGCACGGCTGCCGGATTATCATTGGGAGGACTCATTTTTGACTACTAGATCTGGGGAAACCGGACATCGTACAGCTGCTTCTCTTCGTGTGCTGCTTACAGGCGGAAGGGCTCCCGTAACGCTCGATCTGGCACGCATGCTTCATCGGGCAGGCCATCGGGTCTATGTTGCGGAGAGTGCGGTACGGCATCTGACCAGATTATCTCGTGCAGTGGAACAGTGCGCTGTGGTCCCATCGCCGCGTCATGACACAGGTGCTTATCTGGCAGAGCTGGAACGGTTGGCACAGGATTGGCAGATCGACCTGTTGATTCCAATGTGTGAAGAAGTCTTCTATGTTGCTCAAGGGGCAGACAGACTACGTGCATATTGCCGTGTTCTGGTTACAACTCTGGAGCAGCTGCATGAGCTGCACCACAAATATGATTTTATCCAGCTTGCAGGGTCACTCGGTCTTTCCGTACCAGATACGCGTCTAATCAACAGTCGACAGGAATGGATGGAAGCTCAGTCTGTTCTGGAAACGATGGGGGATTGGGTATGGAAACCGGTGTATTCCCGCTTTGCTGCCAAAGTTCGCATGCCAACACTAATGACTGATGAGGCTAGGGCAGGGACGGATCAGGAAGGAAACATAAGTGAAAAGAAGCGTCGACCTATCCGTAACGACCCAGCGGAAGAAGGGGAATTATCCTCTATTTCACCTTGGGTTGCACAGGCCTACATTCCTGGTCAGATGTTATGTACATACAGCATAGCGCATGAAGGGCAACTGGTTGCACATGCCACCTACGACAGCCGCTATCGTACAGGAAGCGTGGGAGCCAGTGTCTTTTTTGAACAGGTGGAACATGAAGATGCCCTTGCGTGGGTGAGACAATTTGCCCAGGCAACGGGTTTTAGTGGACAGATTGGGTTTGATTTTATAGAAGGTCCGGATGGGCAAGTATATGCAATTGAGTGTAATCCGAGGGCAACGAGTGGGATTCATCTGTTTCACCCCGGAGATGACTTGGTGCGTGCACTGACTGAACCGGAGACGTTGGTCAAAGAAAGAAGAATGATCACGCCCGCACGGGGCAGCAAAGCCATGCTCATGCTTCCCATGCTGGGAAGCGGGGTTCAGCAGATCTTCGGCAAAGGAAAGTTCCGGGCATGGATAGCAGCGTGGCGTGGCACCAGGGATGTGGTCTATGCACGACAGGATCTTCAACCTTTAATGGAACAATTCGGAGTGGTGCTGGCCGCATGGCGTCTGGCAAGATCGCAGAAGTGCTCGCTGACTGAAGCTTTGACTCATGACATAGAATGGAACGGTGAACAACAATGAACAGAGCATTGGTTACAGGAGCTACGGGATGTCTGGGCAGGCATCTCGCGATACGACTTGCCAAAGAGGGATGGGAAGTCACTGGCATGGGCCGACAGCCAAAGATTGGTGCTGAACTTGAGTTGGCAGGAGTCCGATTCCTCAATGGAGATATACGGGATGAGGCTGCAATGAACAAAGCGTGTACGGGGCAGGATGTGGTGTTTCACTGCGCCGCTCTCTCCTCGCCATGGGGCCGATATCGTGACTTTTATAGCAGTAATGTGGAAGGGACGCAGAATCTTGTAGATGGCTGCCTGCATAATGAGGTACAGCGATTCATACATGTCTCAACTCCAAGTATATATTTTAATTACTTACCGCGATATGACGTACATGAGAATGACCCGTTGCCATCCAAACCAGCCAATCATTATGCAGCCACGAAACTTCTCGCAGAGCAGGTTGTGATGGAGGGGCATGCGAAGGGGCTCCCGTCGATCATGATTCGACCGCGAGCGATCTTTGGTCCGTATGATCAGACGTTATTTCCCAGAATTGTCGCAGCAAACGCAAAATCAGGCGTGCCGATGATCGGTGGTGGACAGGCATTAATCGATCTGACATGTGTGGATAATGTGGTAGACGCTTTGTTGTTGTGCCGTGATGTTGATGCCACAGCACTCGGCAGAGCCTACAATATCTCCAATGGCGATCCAAGGGCGTTTAATGAGTTGGTGGGCAGCCTGTTTAGCATGCTGGATATGCCGCTGCATCGTCGAAATATTCCTTATCGGATGGCATATGGAGCGGCAGCGTTGCTGGAGCGAGTTCATGGCTATATTCCTGCGTTGGGTGAACCTGCGTTGACACGGTATACAGTCGGCTCCTTATCCATCCCCCAGACGTTGGATATTACGGATGCACGGGAGCAATTGGGGTACGTCCCTCAGGTGTCCATTGAACAGGGTTTACAACAATTTGCAGACTGGTGGAGGGCTGAATCATGCTGACGACAACTCCGGTGGAACTATATTTGGGTGCGGCGGGTTACTGTACACATCCAGAGTTTCTGACGCTGCGTGGTGGTCGGTTGAGTCCGGTGCCTTTCCCGGCAGGGTTTGCCTGCATCATTCATCCCGTACATGGACCGATCCTGTTGGATACGGGATATAGCTCCCGCTTTTTTGAGGAAACGGCTCATCTGCCCAACGCACTGTATCGTCATATTACACCTGTGGTCTATCGTGAAGAGGATAGTGCCGTTCATTTTTTGGCTGGGCTTGGACTGAAAAATTCGGATATTCGGTATATCATCCTCTCGCATTTTCACGGCGATCATATCGCGGGTGTACGAGATTTCCCGGAGGCACAATTTATCTATTTGCCAAGGGCCTATGATGCTGTGCGCTTACTTGGTCCAATTGCGGCTGTAAAGGCAGGTTTTCTTGCCGGGTTGTTGCCCGAGAATTTTAAGGCCAGATCATTGCCTTTTATGTGTCAGCCTGAGCGATGGACGAGAGCGGGGAAAGAGTTCCCTTTTGATGAGGTCTACGATATCTTTGGTGATGGCAGTCTGCTGGGGGTGGATGTATCCGGTCATGCGGAAGGTATGATGGGACTCCTGCTGCGTACAGAAGAAGATGACTATTTTCTCTGCGCGGACGCGGTGTGGTCAAGTCGGGCTTTTCGTGAACAGCGCAGACCTCATGCGCTCGCGGGTATTATTATGTCTAATCGACAGGAATACCACCGTAACTTTGACCGACTGGTTCAGCTGCATCAGCAGTTTCCCCACATTCGGATTGTGCCGAGTCATTGCCGAGAGGTACTGGACGCTTGGGGTGCAGGAGGGCGGAAACGATGAGTAATGCCTTTCGTATAGTGGTTCATTATGCACTTGCACGTGGGCTGCGAACATGGAAAACACGAGAACAACTGGAGCGCTGGCAAGAGCGCCGGATTATTCGGCATGTCCATCAGATCCGTGCCCGATCTCCGTTTTACCGGAAGTGGTGGGGTGGCGTGGACGCATCCAACTGGAGAAGCTTTCCGTTGATTGACAAGTCAATCATGATGGAACATTTCGATACACTGAACACGGTGGGCATTACCAAGGCTGAAGCGATGGCTCTTGCAGGTGAAAGTGAAGAAACACGTAATTTCAAACCCTCCATACAAGGGGTGACGGTTGGACTGTCTTCGGGCACGTCAGGGAACCGGGGAATATTTCTGGTAAGTGATCGGGAGCAGGATGCGTGGACGGGTACGGTGCTGGCCAAGTTGCTGCCTGGTGGACTGTGGAAACCTGCCAAGATTGCATTTTTCCTGCGGGCCAACAGTAATCTGTATGAATCGGTGCAGCGTGGCAAATTGCAGTTTCAGTACTTTGATCTGCTGGAACGTGTGGAGACCTTGGTGAGACGGTTGGAAGAGTACCAACCTACCATATGGGTGGCTCCCCCATCCATGCTGCGTTTGTTGGCGGACGCCTATCTGGCAGGCCACCTGACGGCTGTACCGGATAAAATCATCTCGGTTGCCGAGGTGCTGGACCCCCTGGATCGCAAGGTGTTGGAGCAGGTCTTTGGACAAACCGTTCATCAAGTCTATCAGTGTACAGAAGGGTTCCTGGGTGCGACCTGTCGTTATGGCACACTTCATTTGAATGAAGACATCGTGCATATTGAAAAAGAGTTCATTGATCCCGCCACCCGGCGGTTCGTGCCCATTATCACAGACTTCTCCAGAACATCACAGCCGATTATCCGGTATCGGCTGAATGATATTCTGACCGAGGCGGCGATGCCATGTGCCTGTGGTTCCCCGTTTACCGCCATTGAGCGGATCGAAGGCCGCTGTGATGACACGCTTTATTTTTCAAACATACATACGGGTGAGGCAGTACCGGTCTTTCCGGATTTCGTCACTCGTTCGGTCATTGCGGCTTCACCAGATATTGAACATTATCGTGTGGTGCAACAAGGAGACGGAACAACGGAAGTGTCTCTTCGGCTTGGCGGGAGCGCAGTGATGGAGCAGGTCGAGACAGATGTACGGAGTCAACTCATGAAGCTGGGAGAGCGGCTTGAATGCAACTTACCTGAGATTAGATTTGTTCCGTATACGTTTGAACCGGGACTTACGAAGCTGCGCAGGGTGGAGAGAAAAGATAACGGAGTGGCGGATTAAGCAGCAGGGGCCGTGCGGTATAGGTAGGAACGGAAGTAAGTAATTTACCGAGGAAAGAAGGACACACCGTGACAGCAGAGGAACACTTAACAAAGGACGGCCAGGGGCGCATTAACACGGGTCTTGATGCAGTGAAGAAGACAAAGGAGAGAGCGAATGCTCCGGTGGCCTTAATTACGGGTACATCCAGTGGTTTTGGTATGCTTACCGCAATCACCCTTGCCAAGCAGGGATATCGCGTTGTTGCTACAATGCGTGACCTGAATCGAAGAGAAGAGTTGGTTAAACTGGCTGAACAGGCGGGGATAACCGAACGTTTGCAATATGTGCAACTGGACGTGACCGATTCTGAATCGGTGCAGAAAGCTGTGGGAAGCGCACTTCACAACAATGGCCGAATCGACATGCTGGTGAACAATGCAGGATTTGCGGTGGGCGGGTTCATTGAGGAAGTGTCAATGGAGGATTGGCGGCGTCAGATGGAAACGAATCTATTTGGATTAATCGCTGTGACACGTGCGGTCCTGCCTGTGATGCGTGAACAGAAGCAGGGGTTAATTATAAATTTGTCCAGCGTCAGTGGGTTGTCCGGTTTTCCGGGGTATGCGCCCTATGCTGCCTCCAAATTCGCTGTGGAAGGATTTACGGAAAGTTTGCGTCATGAGATGTCTTCGTTTGGTGTTCGGGTGGTATTGGTTGAGCCTGGCTCTTATCGCACACCGATCTGGAATAAAGGTTTGGGTGAGATTCACCGGAGCGAGGACTCTCCGTATAAGCATAAGCTGGACGCGGTTCTCCGTTATTCCAAACATGCGAGCGAGACAGCGCCTGATCCACAGGAGGTAGCCGATCTGATTGGCCGAATTGCACGGATGCGTGCACCAAGGCTTCGATATGCTTTGGGAAAAGGTTCGCGTGTGCTCATCATAGGCAAAGCTGTGCTACCCTGGAAGTGGCTGGAGTGGATCATTGCCCGTGGATTAAAATAGAGATTAGGCAGGAGCCGAAATTGTACAGTTTGCAGACGGGAGGGGTTAGCCATATTCGAATTCATCGTCATTATTTTACTTCTTGCGATTGTGGGTCTGCTCTTTCATATCAATAGCAAGCTGCCAGCGCGTGACCGGGTGAAGGAAGCAATGGAACGGGATCGGAATCAGAAACATAATCAGGATGCTCCAAATTAAAACGCGGAGGTTACCAATGAAAATTGCATTCGTTTTGTTTGATGGACTGACTTTTCTTGATTTTGCAGGGTTTTATGATGTGATCAATCGGTTGAATTTCTTTGAACAAACCAAAGGAACGACGTGGGAAACCTGTGCCATGACAGATCAGGTCACGGATGAGTCCGGTCTAACGTTGAAAGTGGATCGAGTGAAGCCTGACCTGTCTGAATATGATCTCGTGTTTTTTCCCGGGGGCATGGGAACGCGCAAGCTTCGATATGACGAGGCCTTCGTAGGTTGGCTGAAACAGGCAGCGTCTGTGCCTTTGAAGGTTTCGGTGTGCACAGGCTCTCTGCTGCTAGGTGCGGCTGGTTTTTTATCCGGCAAAAAAGCAACAACACATCCCCGTGCATATAATTTGCTTGAGCCGTATGTCGATGAGGTGATTCAGAAGCGGATTGTAAAAGATGGAAATGTAATTACGGCTGGTGGAGTAGCCACGTCCATTGACCTGGGGATTTATGTTGTTAGATTGCTTGCAGGGCAGGAAGCGGCAGCGAATGTAAAACTTCAGATCGATTATCCTTATGAGATGCAGGGAGTGGTCGAAGAATGAATGAAGGCCGAAAGCAAGAGACCTATATTATTAGCAATATTCAGCGGGATGAAGCAGACATCTACTGGCCTTTGCGACTGGAAGCACTGAAAACACATCCTGAAGCCTTCGGGGCTTCGTTTGAATTGTCCATTCAGATCCCCATGAATGAAGTGCAGGAACGCATACATAATGAGCCCGATGATTATATTCTAGGCGCATATACAACAGAAGGAACACTGGCGGGAATGATGGGTTTCAAAAGGGAACTCGGCCTGAAACTCAGGCACAAAGGCATGATCTGGGGTGTCTATGTTGCTCCGCCATATCGGGGAAGTGGGCTGGCTTCGCGTTTGCTCCGCGAGGTGCTGGATCGGGGAAGACATCTGGAGGGCATCAAGCAGATTAATCTGAGTGTAGTGACAACCAATGAATCAGCCCGACGTTTATACGAGCGATATGGGTTTGAAGTTTATGGCATCGAGCGTAACGCATTGGAAGTCTACGGTCAGGGATATGATGAGGCGCATATGAATTACTTTTATATGGAGCATTCAACATGGAATGAAGATATCACCACAGGAGGAGTCCAATGACAGATCATGTTGAACATAAGATCAATGGTGTTTCCTTTGTCTTAAAAGATTCTCATTCTTTTGATTGGTTACAGCCCTTGGGTACGGTCTTTCGCGTATTCGATCAGCAGGATTCAGGGAATCTCTCTTTTGGTATCGTACAGAAGGATGGAAAGAGATTGTTTGTAAAGTATGCGGGAGCACATACGATTCATGCGAATCATACGGGAAGTCCCCCGGAAGCCATTCGTAATCTGAAATCATCTGTTTCCGTTTACGAAGATTTGGCGCATGACACGTTGATTCGACTAACGGATCATTTTGCAACGGATGAGGGGTATGCCTGTGTATTCGATTGGGTGGAGGGGGAGAATCTTCATAATCACTGGAAATTTCCGCCTCCGGCTAAGTATGAAGATCCGCGTTCGCCCTATTATCGGTTCAGACAACTTCCGGTGAAGACACGTATTCAGGCGATGGAGCAGATTCTGAATTTTCATATCGAGGTGGAACGAAGAGGTTATGTGGCTGTTGATTTGTATGATGGCAGTCTGATCTATGATTTTGACAGAAACTTTATGAAGATCTGTGATATCGACTTGTATCGGAAGGGCTCTTTTACCAATACCATGGGTCGCATGTGGGGCTCTTCCCGCTTTATGTCTCCCGAAGAGTTTGAGCTAGGCGCACCCATAGATGTGGTTACCAATGTATTCAACATGGGGGCAATGGCGTTTGGGTTGCTGGGCGGGGAGAAAGATCGTTCTTATGCCAGATGGGATGCTGGAGAAGCGTTGTATCAGGTTGTGATGTGTGCAGTGAGCGACGAGCGGTCCGAGAGGTACGCAACGATTGCGGAACTCGGTGAGGCATGGAAAAAAGCTGCTTTGCAAGGTCAATGAGTGATTGGGCGGAATTTTCGCAAATATGCAAAATCCATTCGTATGTGCGTGTGAAATCCCGTATAATGGAAATTATTAAGGGGGTGCAGATGATGTGCAGATATGCCTTGTCAGGACCATATAAAGACATCTATGCATGTTTCATTTGTCGCAAATCATTTAAACAAGTTTCCAGACATGACCTGAGCCCTGAGGTGGTGGCACAACTTGAATATAAATGCCCGCAATGTGCCACATCTATGGTTAGCATGGGACACGATTTCCAGGCGCCCAAGCAAAATGATACCAAACAATGGACCAAAGTGATGATGCTGTACCGTCATGGTTATACCTATCATAATTGCGGGTGCGGGGCTGGATATCGTCCTGCAGAATTACGTCAATTATCCGAATTTCTGGAGCAGCAGGAAGCTGGTAAAGGCAGTGTAGGCGAACGATTATTGCAAAGGTTAACTTCTTAGTTATGGTTCCAAAATCCAACCTGTCGTCTATGGAAATGTTGAAAATACAGGTGAGTACTTTATATACGATCAACGAGCAGCAGCGTCTCATAAGCATTAACGAGCCGGGTGGTGGGCAGGCTCCAGCCATTTTTATCGGGTTGACTTCTGCCGGTTCACTGATTTATTACCATGAGCAGTTACCGCCGGATCTAATGGATGAGTTGGGTAAGGATTGCGAGCTTCCATTGGATATTCCGAAACTGATTCGCAAGGTGGGAACCTTTGAACCAGTTAACCATGTGTGGATGGGACCAGCTTATGCTTTTCCTGAGTCATCTAACGAATGGAATCTGAAGGTTCAATTGATTGGTGAGGGGCAGTGTTATTTGCTGGAAGAGCATTTCCCTGAATTAACAGATCACTTGCATGCAAAATGGCCTGTTTCCGCTTATGTTATTGGTGATTCTGCTGTAGCAGTATGCTGCTCCGCAAGGCTCTCCGATCATGGGGCGGAAGCAAGTCTGTATACAGCACCCGGTTATAGAGGACATGGATATGCAGCAGAGACGGTAAAATGCTGGCAGTATTATGTTAAGGAGCTTGGACGCATGCCAATCTACAGTACATCTTGGGATAATCTCGCTTCACAGCAAGTTGCCCGTAAACTGGGATTAATTCAGTTCGGTGTGGATTTCAGCATCACAACTGTTGATTTGAGGAAGGGCTGTGATGTCTGATGATCCGCACTTTCGTACAAAAGGATCTGCAGTATGTCATTGAAGCGCATATCCGAATCTATCGAAACGAGTATAATTATGATCATAGCTTTGCTGAATTTATCACCCATGCGGTGAATTCATTTGGACTTTCAGGCAATTACGCGAGGGAGATGTTATGGATTGTTGAGTTAGATCAGACAGCTTCCGGTTCCATAGGACTTACTCAGGTGAATGAAAATACGGCTCAACTGCGCTGGTTTCTGATCGAACCGGAAGCACGTGGTGCAGGATGGGGCGGGAAGCTTATCGAACAGGCAGTTCTTTTTGCAAAAGAAAAGGACTACACATCCGTGATCCTGTGGACCAATGAGTCTTTGATCGGCGCGCGTAGATTATATCAATTTGTGGGCTTTGAAGTGAAGGAAGTCCGAAAGCAAATTTTGTCAGGTCAGGAGCTTACCGAAGAACAATGGGAACTTGTTCTGTAGTTGGCCGGGGGCTTGAGCATGAAAGCGTATCTGTTGCGTTAACTCGTTGTTGAAAGGAGTGGTACAGTGAATCGCAGAAGACTGATTCTGGGTTTGTTATCCGTATACACAGCATTGACGGTAGCAGCATGTTCGACTCGGACAGAAAACCAAGCACTATCACCAACCATTGAAAGCAAGTTGCAGCAGATGGTTAGCGATCCTGTCCTTCTGACCAGCAGTAATCCCAATGATTATATTGATGGTAACCGTGAGGCTTACGAGGACATCCTGAATACGGGTGAGGCCGGACTGCTTCACCTGCTACAGCAACTCGAATCCAGTCCGGATAATGGTCTTAAGGAATGGATCATGGCTCAGGCAAGTACTGAACTGCTTGGAGAGCATAACCCGGTAGAGGCGTGGCATAGTGGCAAGGACTGGCTCAGACAGTATAAAATGAGCGTAGAATAATGGCTTATCTTCTCTATAGTACCTGACTTAGCGGAAGTAATGGAGGGGGCGGAATCGATTCTGAAGAAGCGATAGCGTTCGCCTTTGTCTCCGAATTTATACATCTATAAGGTTATTTAAGAAAATTTGGAGACAACAGCGATCAGAAGAACGATCCGTAACCGGAATGGTTCCCGCAAGCCGTCAAGCACTGTAGTGTGTGATGAGCCGGAAGTACAAACCTCACCTCCAGTCAGCATGAGCAGCATTGAGAGGTTCTTGGAACCCGAAAGAATACATTATAGAGGTGAAATCCTTGAATAAAAAAATTGCTTTTTTTGATTCAGGCATCGGTGGTTTAACCGTTTTGCATAAGGCATTACAACAGTTTCCTGAAGAAAAATTTCTGTATTATGCGGATACTTTGCATGTCCCGTATGGAGCCAAGTCTGCGGATGAGGTTAGAGGACATATTTTTGATTGTGCGGAAGCCATCGTTCAGGAGGATGTCCAAGGAATTGTGATTGCTTGTAATACAGCAACAAGTCTGGCTGTGAAGGATCTGCGTGCCAAATACGATATCCCGATCATTGGCATGGAGCCTGCGGTGAAACCAGCCGTGGAGATGAATCGTGATAGTGGGAAGAGAGTACTTGTATTTGCCACGGCCCTCACCTTGAGTCAAACCAAGTATAACGAACTGGTATCGCGTGTTGATGATCACCACAGTGTGGATTCCATTGCGCTGCCGGAACTTGTGCAGTGGTGTGAACAGCTGGATTTTGATCCGGGCAAAATCGCTGATTATTTCCGGTTCAAGCTGGCAGATCTTGATCTTCATGGGTATGGCACAGTGGTACTTGGTTGCACGCATTATCCATTCTATACGTCCATTCTGCGCACGGTTCTGCCCGATCATATACAGATTATTGATGGCAGTACAGGCACGGTGAACCATCTGAAGCAGCGGCTTGGACTGGTGGCTCAGCATGGAGACAGAACAGGGGAACAGGTCACTTTCCTCAGTTCATCAGGCCGACCGGAAGAGCAGGAGAAGATGTACATTGCACTTCAATATCTTGAGAAGAACTCCAAGTAGGTTACACCATAGGAGGTGATAGCTATGCAGTCCATTTATCTTATCCGTCACGCCAAGGCGACAGGGCAGGAGCCCCATGCAGAGCTTACAGATGAAGGGATCAGGCAGGCTGAAAAACTTGCAGATATCCTGGCTCATCACTCCATAACGTATATTGTCTCCAGTCCATGGAAAAGGGCCGTTCAGACGGCTATGCCCCTGGGCATAGCAACGCTGCAACATGTACATACGGATGAACGTCTCCAAGAGAGGGTGCTTAGCTCTCTTGATCTGCCTAACTGGATGGATGTACTGAAACGTACATACGATGATGTGGATTGGGTGGAAGAAGGTGGGGAATCTTCGAGAAACGCGGCTGCAAGGGGGTTGGCACTACTGGAAGAGTTGTGGAGCAGACCGGAACAAAACGGGGCCGTGGTTACACATGGGAACTTGTTATCACTGCTTATTCGTGAGTATGAACCATCCTTTGGTTATGAAGAGTGGACCAAACTGTCTAACCCGGATGTGTATGTGCTGGAGAGACAACGGCCAGATGCAGGGCTGTCCACTATTCGCAGAATCTGGACACATTAAACAGCAAAAGAGTGCTCCAGCGATACTATATCAGCCAGAACACTCTTTTCGTTTATCCATGGGGCATGTTTACAATGCAGCAATCATGATCATAACCCATCCAGCCAAAAATGCGACTCCGCCAAGTGGGGTAATGGCTCCCAATTTGCGAACACCCGTTACACTCAAAGCGTACAGGCTGCCAGAGAACAGGATGATCCCGGCGAACATCAACCATCCGGCAAGCAGGACGAGTGAAGAGGATTCAAGACGGTCTGCCAGCAGTCCGATCAGGATGATGCCAAGTCCGTGGATGAGGTGATATTGAACACCGGTTTCATAGATTTTGATCATGTCAGCGGATAGTTTGCGCTTGAGCGCGTGTGCGCCAAAAGCACCCAAAGCAACAGCCAGGAACATCATAATACTGCCGAGTATAATCAGGGTTTGCAATGTGTTCTTCTCTCCTTTTAAGGGTAATTAGATATAACATCAAGGTGTACTGCATGAGTATTGTCTACAGTTTGCGCAATTGAATCTGCCCAATGGAGTGATCGGCTTCCTTTTTCAGAATCAGTCTGGCACGCCCTTTGGTTGGCAAAATGTTTTCATGCAGGTTTTTGGCATTGATATCTTGCCAGATCTGGTTGGCCGTACGAACGGTTTCTTCTTCATCGATATTGGCGAATCGTTGATGGAAAAAGGAATCCGTGTTCTGGAACGCTGTATTGCGGAGCAGCTTGAAACGCTCAACGTACCAGTGTCGTATATGCTCTTCTTCCGCATCGATGTAGATAGAGAAATCGAAGAAATCACTAACCAGCAAAGGCGTTTCCTTTTTGATCTGAAGTACATTGATGCCTTCAATAATGAGAATATCCGGTTGACAGATCTGCTTCTCTTCGCCTTGAATGACATCGTAGGCGAGGTGAGAGTAGACGGGTGCTTTCACTTCGGGTTTGCCTGATTTCACATCACCCATGAACTGAATCAGGGATTTGATATCATAGCTTTCCGGGAATCCCTTGCGGTTCATGATGCCCTTCTCTTGCAGAACGGCATTGGGATATAAGAAACCGTCGGTTGTGACAAGGTCAACCTTCGGCCTATTCTTACCTCTGGCGAGCAGTGCCTGAAGCAAGCGGGCCGCTGTACTTTTGCCCACGGCAACACTTCCCCCGATTCCAATGATGTAGGGGGTGGGGAGAGCTTCTTTTTTCATAAAGGAGGCCGTCAGTTGATTCAGCTCTTGTGAAACTCTTGCATATAGGTCAATAAAGTGGGTAAGAGGTAAATATATATCTTCGACTTCTTGAATCGATACTTCTTCATTCAATCCCTTTAACTGTTCTAATTCGGCTTCCGTCAGTGGAAGAGTGGTCTGATGTTCTTTAAGTTCAGCCCATTCCTTGCGGTTAAACTCGATGTAAGGAGAGTATAAATTCATGAGATCCCGCTTTCTGTATGTAATATAATTGTGGACACAACCTTTAGTGTATCAAATTTCAGGAAACTGACAACACCTTTACATTGTGCATTTCATAATGCTTTTCGTCAAAATGGAGCGAAAAACAACTTATAGGAAAGTTTAACCCAATTTATGTTAAAGTCAACGTATACCATGCGGAAGGGTGACAGCAAATGATCGTATATGAGAGAGAGCATGATTTTGTTTTGACCGCACAGCACGAGCATGGATTAGTAGCCGGAGAGATGGCTTCCCACTGGAAAAATGAATTATTAGCCGATGCTGCGCATCGGGATGAATTAATTCTAGCTGCCAGAGAACATGACCGTGGCTGGATTGAACTGGATTCGTCTCCGTTCTGGAATGATTACAGTCAATCGCCGTATTCGTTTCGTGACTTTCCATTGCGTCCGCGTTTTGTATTCTACCATAAAGGAATTGAAGAAGTTCGTCAGAAAAACCTCTACGCCGGATTATTGTGTAGCTTGATGTATACGGATCTGTTTCAGAAAAATCTGGGGGCCAATGCTCAGGATGATGATGACATCCGAGATTATCTGCAGCAAGAACACGAACGTCAGCTGGATTGGGAGAAACAGCTTGCTGGTGATGCTGAAGCACTGAAACAAAGGCTGCAAAGTGATGTGGAGATCATGCTTTTCTGTGATCAACTCAGTTTGTTTCTCTGTATGGAGGAACCTGGAACACCTGCTGCGCGTTATGATTTTTTTGCAGAAGGGCTCAGTTGTACGTTTGATGCCTGTTCCAGACAACCGATTCAGGCGGAGTGGTTATCCAATGAAAAAGTAGGCCTGTCTTTTTTCCCGTTTGATGAGGACTTTACGGTCGTTTTGCCTTACAAATCGGTGCCAAAGGCAAGTATCCGCAAATTCGGTATGCAACAGGCTTATCGCCGGGCTGAATGGAAGGAACGCCGTGTGTTGATTACGGAATTGAACTGAGAACTGGAAACTCCGAGCTTGAGGAATGAGCAGCATAGAAGATCACAAAACAGGCGGGCTTCTGATGTACAGGGTGTCCGCCTTTTGTATGCATATATATCATCATGGACTATACTGCGAGACCGTGGAAAATACCAAAAATCAGAGTGGGAATAAAGAAGGAAAACATAGGTTATTCCCAGAAATGTTAGTGTACAGCAGAGAAGCGCAAGTTAGCAGGAGGACGAATATGAACACCAGAATAGAGATCTTAACGATGTGTATGGTATGGGACAAAAAGAATGATCAGGTGTTGCTAATGAATCGGCCGGATCGCAAAGGATTTCCGGGATACATCGCTCCTGGGGGGAAGGTAGACTTTCCGGAGAGCATCGTGGATGGTGCCGTGCGGGAGGTTCTGGAGGAGACGGGTTTAGCTGTCAATGAGATTACGTATAAGGGACTCGATGAGTTCTGTGATCCCGAACAAGGGTTACGCTACATGGTATTTAACTATCTGGCGACTTCATTCGAGGGTCAATTATTGCAAGATCCGCCCGAAGGCGAACTGTTATGGGTGCCTATGAAGCGGGTGTTTGAGCTGCCTATGCAGGACTGGTTCGCTGAACGTCTCCCGCGTTTTTTCCAAAATGGTACTTTTGAGCGGAGTGTGATCTGGGAGAAGTCATCCGGGCGTACGCTGCAAGAGACATTTATGGTGTATAGCGATTCCGTTCTTGAACAGCGTGGGGTCCGATAAGATAAACGTTAAAGGGAGAGAAGATCATGGGATACCAGCATGCCTTGGAAGGATACATTGCAGCGACGAATACACATCAGTTTCATGAAGTGAGCAAATGGTTATCGCCAGATGCCGTATATTGGTTTACAGGAACGTCATGCACTACTCCAGACGAAATTCGGGCTTATTTTGAGAACGCTTGGGAAACAGTCAAGGAAGAAGTCTACAGTGCTGAAGAGGTTAAGTGGATTACGACTAGCAAAGATCAGGCAGTTTGTATTTATACCTACCACTGGAGGGGGATTTATCAGGGAGAGCCGGCTTATGGAAAGGGGCGAGCAACGAATGTGTTTGTTGCTGGGCTTGATGGGGAATGGAAATTAATCCATGAGCATTTAAGCTTGGGTTAGGATAAAAATAATGCCTCATAAAGTATCATCCATATCTATATATTTATATCCAAATATTATGGTATAATGAAGGTTACTATTTTTATGGGAGATGACTAGCCTAGGAGAACCAGTGTGTGTTTAATAGTTTGAGTAAACTAGTTTGTTGAAGTAAGCATGATATATTTGTAGATTTGCCATACATAGGCTTCTGCAAACAGAACGAGAATGAATATTGTACGATGAAAAGGTGGAGATTGGCATGAAATTGTCGTTCCGGATTTTGGATTGGGAAGAAGAGCGACCATACGAACTTTTATTGATGGCTGATCCTTCAAAAGAAATTGTTGATGAGTACCTGAGTCGGGGTGTTTGTTTTATTGCTGAGTATGAAGGAGAGATGGTTGGAGAGTTCGTATTGCTCAAGACTCGTCCGGAGACTGCCGAGATAGTTAATATTGCCGTACAGGAAGAACTGCAGGGACAAGGTGTAGGCAAACACATGATTAAGGAAGCGATGGAAGCTGCACGCAGATTAGGCTGCCGGATTCTCGAGATTGGGACAGGCAACTCCAGCTTTCATCAATTGAAGTTATACCAACGTTGCGGTTTCCGCATTATCGGGGTTGATCGTGACTTCTTCGTGAGGCACTATGAGGAAGAAATTATAGAGGATGGTATTCGCTGTGTGGATATGATTCGTATGGCCATAGATCTGGATGCTGTTACAGAGGATGAAGACGAAATGAAGGGTACTTAGGTGAATCGGTATACACATATTGGCGTATATGGCTTGGTCACTTGGGAGCAAAAAATCCTGTTGATTCATAAGGCTCGCGGAGCATATCAGGGGCAATGGGATTTACCAGGCGGAAGGCTGGAATTTGGTGAGCAGCCAGAGACTGCTCTTCATCGTGAGATTGAAGAAGAGACGGGCCTGACCCACCTACAAGTGATGATTCGTTCTGCGGAGTCTACGGTACTGGAATGGGTGTATCAAGGTGAGCCGGAAGAGCTCCACCATATTGGGATGTTGTATGATGTTGTTTTGACTGCAGCCAGTCAGCCGGATCACATCAAAAAAGAACCCGATGGTGAAGATTCGCTGGGCGCGGACTGGTTTACACTGGAGCAAGTTAGAGATCTTTCCCTAACGCCGTTTGCAGAGTATATGATTAGCCAAAGTATAACTTGATGTGAAACCTCAACTTTATTGTTAACTTAAATTTGTTGAATTCAAAGAAGCTGCTCGGATAATTTATGTCTGGGCCAGCTTTTTGCTGAGGGTCTCTTGAAGAAAACCCCAATTATTTGTTGAATGTGACGTCAAATGGTTAATGTTTAACTTGACGGTTTGTTTTTGAACATAATGGACCACAATTCAATTAAGGAGGTAAAATGGGAGATCGTATGCCTATTTTGTTGTAATTAAGCGTTCGTTGTTCTACTCAAATTGATCGATTATTTCGATTCATCTAATTTATGCATCAATTGAACTAAAAATAGGAAATGCTCCTGAGCGTAAAAGTTTATAGAATAGATATTAGAACACGGACTTCACTTGAAGAAGAGGAGAAAGTGTAACCTTCGAACGGATCAGGACAGTATTCGACATCTGTGCGACGGTATGTACAATCATTGTTTTACTTTGATTTTGAAAACGCAGACAAACCTTGACGGGAGCGTCGGACTAACGTTACTACCACCAACAGCACGATTATTGGACTTCATGAAAAATTTCGCTTAAAATGTTGAACGAACGCAAATTACGGCTTAGTCAATGATTTCCGTCAAAAACTTATGACTAAATCAAGACGGAGGGAACGTCGATGACGATCGTGGAAGGCAACAAGAAGCCCTGGGAAAGTTACTATGGCCCCAATATGGGATACGTACAGGAACAATATGAATTATTCACTCAAGACCCTGGTTCGGTTACACCGGCCTATCGTGAACTATTTGAACAATGGGGTGCACCGCCGATGTCTGGCACGGATGCACGCACAACCTCGAATTCCGGCAACGCCCAATCGGCTTCCGGAAGCGTAGACATTCAACTATTACAGAAAGCGGTTACAGCAGGTAAGCTGGTATGGAACATCCGTACGTATGGTCATCTTGCTGCAGACATAGATCCGCTTGGAATCAGTGAAGATACAGATACATCTTTGCTGGAACCTCAGCATTTTGAATTAAACGAAGAAGACCTGAAAGCTCTGCCTGCTTCCCTGATCTGGGAAGGTGCAGATGGGCAGACAGCAACCGGATGGGATGCAATCCAACGCTTGCGTCAGATTTACACTGGACCCATGGCCTATGAATTCAGTCATGTACACGAAGTTCAAGAACGTGAGTGGTTGAATCGCCGTGCGGAATCCCGTACGTCACCAGCTCCGCTTACGCCGAAAGAACGTAAGGCTTTGCTGGAACGTTTGGTTGAAGTTGAGCAGTTTGAAGATTATCTTCACAAAACATTTGTAGGACAGAAACGTTTCTCCATCGAAGGTAACGATGTGCTTGTACCAATGCTGGATGAAGCTGTTCGCATCATGGCAGAAGCCGGATCAAGCCACATTCTGATGGGTATGGCCCACCGTGGACGGTTAAACGTACTGGCTCATGTTTTGGGCAAACCGTACAGCAAAATTTTCTCTGAATTTCATCATGCTCCGAACAAAGACCTGGTTCCATCAGAAGGTTCGACTGGAATCAACTATGGTTGGACGGGGGATGTCAAATATCATATGGGTGCCAACCGTTTTGTAAAAGACGGTGAAACTGTACAGGCTCGCCTTACTCTGGCGAATAACCCGAGCCATCTGGAATACGTCAATCCGGTTGTTCAAGGGTTTGCACGTGCGGCTCAGGATGACCGTCGTGACCCTGGATATCCGAAGCAGGATGTAACGAAGGCAGCTACCATTTTGATGCACGGTGATGCAGCATTCCCAGGAGAAGGGATCGTTGCAGAGACACTTAACTTCAAAGCTCTGCCAGGATATCAGAATGGCGGAACCATCCATATTATCGTCAACAATCGTCTGGGCTTCACTACAGATAGCGGTGATTCCCGTTCAACGTACTATGCAAGTGACCTTGCTAAAGGATACGAGATTCCGATTGTACACGTGAATGCGGACAATCCGGAAGCTTGTATTGCAGCCATTCGTATGGCAGCAGAGTATCGCAATCGTTTCAAAAAGGATTTCCTGATCGACTTGATCGGATATCGTCGTTACGGTCATAATGAAACCGATGATCCCGAAACGACTCAACCTATCGTTTATGACAAGGTGAAAAACCATCCAACGGTAAGCCACTTGTATCAGGATCAGTTGAAACAGGAATCGATTATCGATGATGCGTCCATTACGAGCATTCGCGATGGAGTAACGAACAAATTAAAAGAAGCCTATGACCAGATGAAGAAAAATGAAGTACATGAATATTATCAACGGAAAATCAGTGAGCCGGAAGCTGTTACGATTACGCCTACTGCGGTACCATTGGAAAATCTGCGCAGCATTAATGCTGATCTGCTGAAATGGCCTGAGAACTTCAATGTGTATCCGAAGTTACAGCGGATTTTGCAACGCCGGAGCACTTCCCTGAACGAAGGGGAAAAAGTGGATTGGAGCCTTGCGGAGACACTCGCATTTGCAACCATTCTGGCAGATGGCAAGCCAATTCGGATTAGTGGACAGGATGCCGAGCGTGCTACATTCGCTCATCGGAATCTGGTACTGCATGATTCGGAGAATGGAGCAAAGTTCTGCCCATTACATCACTTGCCACAGGCAAGAGCATCCTTTGCAATCTATAACAGTCCGTTGTCAGAAGAATCCGTTGTTGGATTCGAATACGGATATAACGTATATTCACCCGATACACTGGTCATCTGGGAAGCTCAATTCGGTGACTTTGCCAACTGTGCACAAGTTATTTTTGACCAGTTTGTATCAGCGGGTCGCGCCAAATGGTCTCAGAAATCCAGTCTGGTCATGTTGCTTCCACATGCGAATGAGGGTCAGGGACCTGAGCATACAAGTGCTCGTCTTGAACGCTTCCTGCAACTTTGTGCAGAAGACAACATGACGGTTGCCAACTTGTCGAGTGCATCTCAGTACTTCCACTTGTTGCGTCGTCAAGCTTCGTTGACTGAAACGGAAGATGCTTGTCCACTTGTGATGATGTCACCGAAAAGTCTCATTCGGAATCCGCGTGTTGCTTCACCGGCAGTCGAATTCAGTGAAGGCAAGTTTGAGCTTGTGCTGGAGCAAGCCGGAATGGGTACACAGCCGGATCGCGTAGAGCGCATTATTTTGTGCAGTGGCAAGATTGCCATTGACCTGGAAGATGCTTTTGAAAAAGATAAAGCAGATTGGTCATGGCTTCACATCATTCGAGTGGAACAGTTATATCCGTTCCCGGCAGAAGAGATCAAACGTATACTCGCACGTTTCAGCAATGTAAAAGAACTGGTATGGGTACAGGAAGAAAACAAAAACATGGGTGCCTGGACATACATGGAGCCTCGTCTTCGTGAAGTTGCCCCGGAAGGCACAACCGTTAGATACGAAGGTCGCCCGGAACACGCAAGTCCTTCCAGCGGTTATCAGCTTGTGCATAGTATGGAACAGCAACAGATTATTACATCTGCGTTGAAACAAACGACGAAGAATAATATTCCACTGGGGAGGTAACAGCTGTGAGTGAAATTAAAGTACCTGCAATGGGTGAGTCAATAACTGAGGGAACTGTATCCAGATGGATGGTTAAAGAAGGGGATACCGTTAATCAGGGTGATGTGCTTCTTGAACTGGAAACGGATAAAGTAAATATTGAGATCAGCGCAGAAGAAAGTGGCGTGCTGGAGAAGATCATTCGTCAGGAAGGAGAGACGGTAGAGATCGGTGAAACGATCGGTACACTCTCAGCTGGTTCTGGAGGAGGAAGCGGTGCACCCGCTTCCGAACCAGCAGTTGAAGAGAAAAAGGCCGTTACTCCTGCACCTGAAGCTCCAACACCACCACCAGCATCCGTTGCGGCAGCACCGGAGTCATCCGATAGTGCCAAGACAGCTTCACCGTCTGCTCGTAAGCTTGCACGTGAACGTGGTATCGAGTTGGATCAGGTTCAGAGCAAAGATCCGATTGGACGGGTATACCAGGATGATGTGAAGAGCCATAACAATCAGGCGCCTGCTCCTGCTGCTCCACCTGCGAGTAAAGCTCCAGCAGCACAAAGTGCTCCGGCAGCTGGAAGTTCTACCTATACCAAACCAGTGGAGCGTCAGCGGATGTCTCGTCGCCGTGCTACGATTGCCAAACGTCTGGTAGAGGCTCAGCAGACAGCAGCCATGTTGACTACGTTTAATGAAGTAGATATGACTGCCATCATGGATGTACGTAAACGTCGTAAGGACAAGTTCAAAGAGAAACATGAGATTAACCTGGGCTTCATGTCCTTCTTCACCAAAGCGGTTGTGGGGGCTCTGAAAAAATTCCCTACAATTAACGCAGAGATTGATGGCGAAGATGTTGTGCTCAAAAAGTATTATGATATCGGCATTGCCGTATCTGCGAAGGAAGGACTGGTTGTACCGGTTGTACGTGATGCCGATCGTCTGGGCTTTGCCGAGATCGAGAAGAGCATTGCGGACCTGGCATCCAAAGCTCGTTCCAACACGCTGGCGTTAACTGATCTGCAAGGTGGAACGTTCACCATTACCAATGGTGGAACATTTGGTTCCTTGTTGTCTACGCCAATTCTGAATACACCTCAAGTGGGTATTCTGGGGATGCATAAGATCCAGCTTCGTCCAGTGGCGATTGATGCAGAACGGATGGAGAACCGTCCAATGATGTACATCGCGTTGTCCTACGATCACCGGATTATCGATGGTAGTGAGGCTGTACGTTTCCTCGTGACCGTGAAAGAACTGCTTGAAGACCCGGAATCCCTGTTAATTGAAGGTTAATCCATAACGTTTGATTATGGCTATGGCTATTATTCATATCGCTTAACAAGAAAGCAAGAAAGCCCCTGAACTGGAGTGCAGCGTGAGCACATCCGATTCAGGGGTTTCTTTTGCTTTTGCTCTTGGTATGTTGTCTCCGACCCTATTATATAGAGTCAGCCGTCTCAGTAAAGTTCACCGGACTAGGCTGTGTATTCGAGCCAGGGGTATTCCGCTGTAGCCAGTTCACAACATGCTGAGCCACTTCTGTTCGGTTGATCTCATGCAGCATTTCATGGCGTCCATCGGGATACAGGCGATACTCAATATTCTCCAGCTGAAGCTTCTTATACTGCGAGACCAGATTAAGAACGCCTTTGCCATGAAGTCCAACAGGGTCCTTCTCCCCAGAGAACAGATATACGGGTTTGTGTTTGGGTATACGCTCCATATTGTGTGGAAGATGGACTTCAAGCAGCAATTTAAAGAAGTCGCGGAAAAAGCCTGCTGTGCAGACTGCTCCGCACAGGGGATCATCAATGAATCGCTGAACCTCTTGTGAGTCCCGGGACAACCAATCAAACGGTGTCGTCGCAGGGCGGAAAGAGCGATTAAATCCACCAAATACTATCGCGTTGAGCAGCATGCTGGGATGAGTAGCGCCCTGAATGCCGCACTGCAAGAAGGCCAGCTTCTCTCCAAACCGGAGCAGACCGCGTCTGCCGTTTGTCCCGGATAAAATAAAGGCATGGTACTGCTCATGACCAGCGTACATGAGATGTTGTACCAAGAATGAGCCCATGCTATGTCCCATCAGAAACAGGGGCACCCCAGGATTCTCCTTGGCGGCTACTTCGCCCAGATTGATCATATCACTCGCCATCCAGCGGAAGGCATCGATACCAGCATTACCGAGCAACTTGGCATTCTCCACGGTTTTGCCATGACCCCGATGGTCATTGGCATAGACCGCATAGCCATTTTGGGTAAGAACGCCGGCAAATTCCGCATATCGGGCTGCCGTCTCGCCCATGCCGTGTGCAATTTGCACTACACCTTTAACATTGCATTCCGGATCGGGAAGCCAGCGGTACACATGAATACGGGTACCTTCACTAGCGACCAAGGCAAAGGTATATTCCTGCATCTCGTGTAATTCCTCCTTCACAGGTTACAGATAAGCTTGATTTATGGCAGATAAGAGCGAAGAACAGTGGTATTCCCGTTCAATGTATAAGACCCCAGATTGGCTGGCAAGAGATAACATTGTCCAGCTTTCAATTCAATGCTGTCTGATTCAGCTTGTGCCCACTCCAAAGTTCCTTCTCCTTCACAGACAACGAGAATCGTGAAGCTGTCAGGATTGGTGGAGAGTTCCCACCGTTCAGTCACAATTCCTTTTTCCACCACAAAATAAGGGCATTCCGCAAGCTTGAGCCATTCACCAGGAGTAGCGTTATTTGTTTTCATCGTTGAGGCACCTGCGCCCTCATAGGCGGTGACATTTAATGAGTCTTCAACATGCAACTCACGTGGTTTGCCATCCAGGCCTGGACGATTGTAATCGTATATCCGGTACGTCGTATCCGAGTTTTGTTGAATCTCAGCGACAACGACACCTGCACAGAGCGCATGAACTGTTCCGGCAGGGATAAAGAACGTATCACCAGCTTCAACTGGTACCTGACGAAGGGTATCCATCACCGTGCCGTTTTCCAATGCTTCTTTTAATGTTGCCCGATCAACGCCTTCATTCAAGCCGTAGATGATGTGTGCGCCCGGTTTTGCGTCGAGTACATACCACATTTCTGTTTTGCCAAGCTCGCCAGGAGGGAGTGCCTCATACTCGTCTGTTGGATGAACCTGAACGGACAGGTCATCGTTGCAGTCAAGCAACTTAATCAGAAGGGGGAAACGTCCGCCTTTTTCGGAAACGCCTTTGGTACCAAGCCATTCGGTGCCCAGTTGTTCGCGAACTTCATCCAGACCCTTGCCAGCAAGTGCTCCATTTAATACCTTGGTAGTACCGTTTGGATGATCCGCAATCATCCATCCTTCTCCGATATGTCCTTCAGGGGGTGTAAGGCCGAATTGCTCCAGCGCACGACCGCCCCACACACGTTCTTTGAATTCAGGTTGGAATTGTAATGGGTATGGCGTAGACATCAGTAATCTCTCCTCTAGTATATGAAATGGTGGATCGCTTTAATCAGTCATGGGCATGTGGTCGCCATGAACAAACAAGTGAATACGTTTGCATATGTAGATGTAGAACACAGATCGCAGTAAGAAAAAGCCGTTAATAGCTCGCCTTGCGATTGTGTCTAGTTTATTGTATTTGGTGAACAAAGGAAATTATTTTTTCTCGATTCCGATCAAAAAAGGAGAAGTTTCTCGCTGCAATTGGCGATACATCACAACCTGTGCCTGTTCCACCGGCAGGGCAGATGACCATTCCAATACAGCTGCCGCTTCCTGTGCGCCTCCATCATGACCGGGGTAGAGCACAACCGTAATGATTCCGCGAGGGCGTAATAAAGCGAGTGCAGCCCCAAGTGCAGCGATCGTGCTGTCAGTCTCGGTTATGATGGAGGAATCTGCACTTTCTGAAGGCAGGTACCCCAGATTGAACATAACTGCACCAACCGCACCAGACCATGACTCAGGCACCGCTTCTGCCATTCGATCATGGCTTAGTTGAAGCATGGAGATGGAGCCAAGCTTGGCTTCGTCGTTTTGTTTTCGAATCCGGGCCTGTGCCAGCGTGAGGGCTTCACTTTGAATATCGAATCCAATGACTTGACCACGCCTGCCTACTTGTTGTGCCAAAAATAGTGTGTCTGCTCCTGTACCCACCGTTGCATCTATGGCCAGATCACCTGGCTGCAGACGGGAAGCAATCCACTGATGTGCACAGCTGAGAACCGAAAGAAAGCCCATCTATGCTCGCCTCCAATACTTACCTTGCCAGGAATCCCGCTCTCGCAGCTCACGATCAATGGAGTTTAACACTTCCCATTTGTTCATGGACCACATCGGTCCAATCAGCAGATCACGCGGTGCGTCGCCTGTAAGGCGGTGTACGATCATTTCCGGTGGAAGCATCTCCAGTGTATCTACGATCAGCTTGATATACTCGTCCTGATCCAGAAAACGTAAAAGACCAGCTTCGTATTGCTTCACCATTGGTGTTTTGCGCATGAGATGTAACAGGTGAATCTTGATTCCCTGTACATCCATATTGGCGACGGCACGTCCAGTGTCCAGCATCATCTCATGCGTCTCTTGAGGCAGACCATATATGATATGTGTGCACACACGAATATTCCGTTTGCGCAGTTTCTCAACCGCTTCTTCGTAACACTTCGTGTCGTGCGCCCGATTAATCAATGTTGATGTGGAATCATGGATCGTTTGAAGCCCCATTTCAACCCACAGATAAGTGCGCTCGTTCAGTTCAGCCAAATAATCAACAACGTCGTCTGGCAAACAATCCGGGCGAGTGGCGATGGACAAACCAACAACACCAGGTTGCTCTAGAATTTCTTCAAAATATTCGCGCAGCTCCTCAACCGGAGCATATGTGTTCGTATAGGCTTGGAAGTAGCCAATATAATGGGCTGTAGGCCATTTGAGGTGCTGTTTATCTCGAATCGTATTGAACTGGGTGACCAGATCTTCACGTCTGCTACCAGCAAAATCGCCTGATCCACGCGCACTGCAGAAGGTGCAACCACCTTTGGCAATGGAACCGTCACGGTTGGGACAGGTGAATCCAGCATCCAGCATCACTTTGAAAACCTTATTGTTAAATTGATCTCGCATCTCATAATTCCATGTATGGAATCGTTTATCTCCCCACAACAGAGGGGACTGTAATGCAGGTGCATTCATCTTCAGGGTACTCCTTTGGCTGTCGAATTACAGTAATCATACGTGAACAAAAGAAGAAGTTCTATGCGATTTCCGTCATAGACGATGGATAGCGATTATAGGTGTCTTCATGAACTTTTATCATTGTATCAAAAAACTTAAAAAAAAGGGAATCGAAACGCAAAAATAGGCCGTAAAATCAAGGTTTTCTCCTTGCTATAGTTTACACCTTATGTTATATTTAAATCAGCGTCAGACACCATCTAGTGGGTATTATTCATCATAGCATTTGAATCAACGTTGACGTCATGGACCATACTATACCGTGAGGTGATATGAATGAATTCCCAAGTTAAAAACAATGAATTGAATCATGTGTCTGTTGAATTGACGGCAGAAGAAGCACTTGCTTTAACAGGTGTTCGTTTTAATGGAAATCCGAAAGTGAAAGCGGCTGCAAGACAAAAAGTTCGCGATGCTTTCGAAAAGACATTTGATTTTTCACACCAAGATAAGGTAGACTATGAACTACTAAAGTAGTTGGACCCCAATTCCAAATAAATCGAAGAGGGAATCTTTGAGATTTGCCCAAAGTGGCAGATCCGAAGATTCCCTTTTCATTGCTCTTTACAATTTGCCAGTTCTTCGGCAAAATAAGTCTGAGACAAGTATGGGACAAACGGAGGAATAAAATGCGTTTACGTGGCAGAAAAGGGATAAGAGAAAATCTGGAGCAACAAGTTGATCTTGTTGTACTTGACCCCAAGCAACATAAAGGAAAATGGTCTGAACTGTTTGGCAATGACCATCCGATCTTCGTGGAATTTGGTATGGGTAAAGGTCAATTTATCAGCCAAATGAGTTATAAATATCCGGAATTTAATTTCATCGGTATTGATATGTATGATGAACTGGTGCGTCGTGCCAGTGAGAAAGCTCGTAATGCGTGGAGTCAGGCTGATGTGGAGACACCTCCGAACCTGAAGTTAGCGCTGGCGAATATCGAACAGATCGAGGAAGTTTTTGAACCGGAAGAACTGGAGCGCATTTATTTGAACTTCAGCGATCCTTGGCCAAAAGCAAAGCATGCACGTCGTCGTTTGACGCACCCGCGTTTCCTGAAAAAATATAGGGAATTGCTTAATCCCAAAGGACAGATTCATTTCAAAACCGATTCGGAGACGCTGTTTGATTTCTCACTCAACGCCATTGCCGACTTCGGCCTGCAAATGACCAATATTTCTTTGAATCTGCATCGTGATGGTTTGAATGAAGAACATGTGATGACGGAGTACGAGCAAAAATTCATGGGTAAAGGTATGAACATTCACCGGGTTGAAGTGATTGTTGGTGAAGAGGCCTTGCGTGAGTATCAGCAGACACGTCTGGACAAGTATAAAGTTCGTGAAGCTTCTGATGAGTCTGGCGAAGATCAGGAACAGGAATAATCAAAATCTAACTTAACTTGTTAAATAAGAGCGACACATGAGGTGAATGATTCATTCTCATAGGTCGCTCTTTTTTTGCATTAATAATCCATGTGCAATGCTTCATAAACTCACGTCTGGTATGATTTCAAAAGTTCTCTGAATGAAACTCTTTGCGACGATAATCGTTCGGTGTAACGCCGTTGAACTTTTTGAACATGCGATAGAAGTATGAACTGTTGGTGAATCCGGTCCTCTCGGCAATATCGGCAACAGAGTTCTCGGTTTCTACCAGCAGATGCTGGGCCTTGGCTATACGGGTTTCGTTAATCACGTCCGTGAGCCCTTTCAGGGTGAGCTGTTTGTAGAGCCTGCTTACATAGATTGGCGACATGCCCAACTCATCTGCAATGCAAGTTAGACACAGATTGGGGTCAGCATAGTCCCGCTCAATAATGCCATTGATTTTACGAATCAACTCTTCGTGCTTCAGTGTACGTTTCTCCTCGACTTTGGAACCAAGCTCTTCAAACATCCGATAGAAGTGTTCATGTACTTCGCTGATGTCTTCAGCGTCTTTGACAGGCAACATTAGACCATCCGAGACTGAATCAAGCGTGAGTTGATTATTCTTCTTGAGGGTATTTCGTACATGGTTCAGTGTCATCGTCAGATGGGATAAGGCTAGCTGGAAGACGGTAAACGGATAGGCGGCTGTCTCGCCGACGATGTCTGCATAGACTTGTTTTGCTTCTCGCGTCTTACCCGTCATTAGATGATCGACAAGCTGTCTTTCCTTACCTGCCGGGAATGCGTACTCCTTGGCGTGATAAGCCATGATGTCAGAGGTATAGATCAGACAGCCCGGTCCCATGAACAAACGATGTAGTGAGGCTTCGGCTGATCTGGTGTAGGATGCAATACTGTCTTCCAATGAATCTTCTTCCGTGCCGATCGTACAGGAGATGGAGCATTTCAAATGGGTCATTACAGCTGCCTGCATCATACGCAGCAGCTCTTCGATTCGATTAGAGGCAGGTTGCCCATGTTCATGATTTTCCACTTTTTCATTGAAGATGAGTGTGATCAGATCACCGCCCATGTCCACAGCTTCCGCATTGTAGTGGAGATCGGCTGTCTCGGTGCAGATATTCATCATGGCGTATTTTACAAGCTGGGTCTCGTCACGGTACGTTTCGCAGAATTCGGTAAAATGGTCAATACGCAGCAATACCAGTCTGGATGCACGCTGAACATTAATGGAGGAACCATAGAACTTCATCCGTTCTTCCATCATACCTCCAGTTACTGTTTCACGGCCCTGCAGAGCACCCCGCAGAAAATCCTGCCGTAACAAATGAAGACTGCCACGTCGCTCTGCTTCCATCACACGTAAACGAACAAGCACCTTATCAATAGGGTGATATAATTTTCGGGACACAAGGTAAGAGAGCAGTAACCCTGCGAAGAGAAGTCCAACACAAAACAGAACGGTATGTGTGCGCATACTCCGTATATCTGAGGTAATCAGATCATAAGGGGTTATTCTCACATAACGCCAACCCAGGTCATCAGGAGCGGTATAGGTGATGAGAGATTTTTCTCCGTCGACCTTCTCGGTAAAGTAAGCTGATTGCTCCGTATCCTGCATAATTGGCTTCATAAAAGCTTCACTGGAGAGATTTTTCATCAATGCACGGTCGCCAAAGTCAGATAATAGATCACCATTCTCATTCACGATAAAGGTCTTGCCTGGTTGATCCGCAGCATTCATATTCGGACTGAGCCAATCATCCTTGATATTAACGATGACAGCATAGTTTAATCTCGCATTGTCATTGATCGTGTCGTAACAGAGATAGGTGTAGCTGTTAACCTCTGTTGCTTCGGTAGACCCGACCTGATATGTACGCGGGATGGGGACAAAAGGTTTATAGTCATGGAAGCGTTGGAGGATGCTTGTAATCCCCTGATCGTCGATCTCAGAGACGGACTGCTGCCCATTGCGCACGTTGGAACTGATAAAGAATTCATTACTTTTAGAGTTATATACATAGATGGATTCGATAAAAGGAAGGGACATACGGTAGTTGTCGAGTTGCTCCATCGCCGATGTGATCTCATAGATATTTGGTTTGGAATAGAGCAGTAATGAAGAAATGGTGTAGTCCTGATAAATCTGATATGACAATGATTTCGCAGTCTCAGTCATTTTGGCCACTTCACGGCTGGTTTGTGTAAGACTGTTCATATCTGTACGATACACCTGGCGAAGCGCAATCCGATTATAGTTGACATACAAAATAGAAGAAGCCACAAGTAAGGTAGCGACGGTACTGATAATAATGCCGATCAGAATCCGTGTGAAGACCTTCTGACTGTCCGCTGAACGTTTACGCATTCTTCTTCCCCCTCGAACCTCCTGTTTTGGGTGAACAACATAGAACTTCATATACATACGTTAGGCTTCATAGTTGGATGAGCAGAAGAGCAAGAGTATCTTGAATTATATATTATGTATGCGTTTACATCAATACTGGACAGGCTGTATTGCCTGTTTTCTCTACATAAAGTTCAACTTTCGCTGGATTGTTCACTAGGTTTAGCCTATGCACGATATCAATATTTGTGAACGGATGTGTGTGAAGGTCTGTTCATTTCAGAGTTCGTTCGTTTTGTTCATAGTTCATTTCGCAGAATCGTTCATTTTCTGACGGGAAGCTTCAGTATCCGTGAGCGAAGAGGGCATTTACAATAAAAAGAGAGCTCCACTACGCAGCACCGTAAGAAATTCGGGAGGGATCGAGCCATGCTCAAAGAATTGAACAAAAACAAAATCATGTTTCTGATGCTGTTGCCCACGCTGATCTTTTTTCTGATTAACTCGTATTTTCCGATGGTCGGCATCTATTATGCATTCACCAGGTATGATTTTGAAGGCGGATTATTTGGCAGTCCATTTGTCGGTCTGGAGAACTTTAAGTTCCTGTGGCAATCCGGAATGCTGTTGAAACTCACAACCAATACCGTGGGTTACAATCTCGCCTTCATTATATTAGGAAACGGTCTGGCGATCTTCTGTGCAATCATGCTTAGCGAAATCCGGGGCAGGTTATTCAAAAAAATTACGCAATCCGTCATGTTCTTGCCGTATTTCATCTCATTTGTACTGTTGAGTGTAATCGCTTACAACATGTTCAACTACGAGTCGGGTTTTGTGAACACACTGCTCAAACGTTTTGAGGCCGGCCCGGTCGACATTTATAACACACCTTGGATCTGGGTGTTTCTGATCATCATCTTTTATCTGTGGAAAAATCTTGGATACAGCATGGTCATCTATCTGGCCGCCATAACGGGTATCAGTGATGAGTATTATGAAGCTGCCCGAATCGACGGGGCCAATATATTTCAGCGGATCTGGTACATTACAGTACCGATGCTGAAGCCAACCTTTGTCATCCTGCTGTTGTTCTCGCTTGGCAGCATTATGAAGGGGCAGTTTGACCTGTTCTATCAACTGATCGGCAACAACGGGGTATTGTACAACGCTACAGATATTATTGATACGTATGTGTATCGTTCACTGAAAGTAACGTTTGATATTGGGATGGCAACTGCTGCTGGTCTGTATCAATCCTTGTTTGGATTCATTTTGATCATGACCGTCAACTATATTATCCGCAAAGTAAATGAGGATTACGCCTTGTTCTAGAACGCCCGCAGGGCAGGAGGGAGAACGATCATGAACACGCCAATGAATACTCACACCCGTACGAATACTCGTCTCAGAGATTCGGAATTCACTTTCATGTTTCAATTGATTTCTTACAGCTTCATCATCATTTTATCAATCATGTGCCTGTTGCCGTTTCTACTTATTTTATCCGGTTCATTCAGCAGCAACGAGTCCATTGTGAGGGATGGCTATCACCTCTTTCCAACGGACTTTTCCCTGGAAGGTTACAAAATGGTGTTCAAATTCCCGTCTCAGGTACTCAAGGCTTATGGGGTAACGGTCTTTACAACGGTGGTGGGAACTACGCTAGGGCTGTTCCTCATCACGATGGCTGGATTTGTGCTCCAGCGTAAGGATTTTAAATATCGGAATACATTCTCGTTTTTTATCTACTTCACAACCCTGTTTGGTGGGGGACTTGTACCTTGGTATATTATGCTGGCGAACTACTTCAATCTCACAGATACGTACACCGTACTGATTTTCCCGGGGTTGATGACGCCATTCCTCATTATCCTGATGAAAAACTTCATTCGCTCGGCAGTGCCGGATGAATTGATTGAGTCCGCCAAAATTGATGGAGCGAATGACTTCCGCATCTATTTCAGCATTGTGTTGAAACTGGCGATGCCTGGTATCGCAACCGTAGGTCTGTTTCTGGCACTGGGTTACTGGAATGACTGGTTTACCTCATCCCTTTTCATTAACAACCCGGATATGTACCAACTGCAATTTTATCTCTACAACACGATGAACACGATTACCTTCATTGACCAGATGGCGATTGGCACAGGGATCACGCTCAGTCAGGATGTGCCTACCGAATCAACCAAGATGGCAATGGCTATTGTTGTAACGGGACCGATTTTGTTCCTGTATCCGTTTGTACAACGTTATTTTGTCAAAGGACTCACCATTGGTGCAGTGAAAGGTTAGAACGTGAACACGCTGTGGGTGTCAGGCCATTGACATCATTTCCGGTCTGAAGCATGGCGAGTCTGCGCTAACATATAAAGGTTCACCACAAAAAGGGAGGATGCGTATGCGTAACAAAACAATTCGGCACCTGTCTCTGGTACTTGCCCTGATGTTGTTCGCCGGGGTGCTTGCCGCATGTAACAACGGTTCGGGGGGATCGACGCAAGGAAGCGAGCAGGGAGGAACATCCGGGAACAAAGGCGAGAAAGTCACGCTTCAATTTTACATGCTTGGGGATGCTCCGAAAGATCTGCCTGTCATTGAATCCGAGATCAATAAGCTGGCGGAGGCTGATCTGAACGTCAATGTGAAATTCAACTACACCTCATGGACCGACTGGGATCAAAAATATAAACTGCTGCTGTCTTCAGGACAGCCGATCGATCTGATCTTCACAGCAGATTGGACATTCTACCAGTCCTATGCGAAGAAGGGCGCGTTCCTGCCGCTGGATGAAATGCTGCCTACAGCAGCGCCAGCACTGAAGGCTCATGTACCTGATGACATGTGGAATGCAGTCAAAATTAATGACAAAATCTATACTGTTCCATCAACTTGGATTGAGTATGTAACAGAGGGAATTGCGTACCGTGAGGACTTGCGCGAGAAGTACAATCTTCCAAAACCGGAATCATTGGAGACGCTCGAAGCGTATCTGGAGGGCATCAAAGCCAACGAACCCAATATGATTCCGATTGCGGATAGCAATGCCAACCATACCCATGGTATTCGTCAATTGACATCCAAGCTGGTTAATACAGCAGGTCAACTTCCATATGGACTGGATATTATGTATGACACACCAGCAACCGTGACGTCCTACTGGGGATCTGCGCAGCACCTGGAAGACCTGAAAACATACAAACGTTGGATGGACAAAGGATTCTTCCCGAAAAACGTACTGAATGTAAAAGATACATCCAACTCGTTGCTGCAAAATGGAAAAGCGGCTGTTGTTCTGTCCGGGGAAAACCCTAACAAATTTAATGCAGATGTAATCAAGGTGCAGTCTACACATCCAGATTGGAAACTGGCTTATTTCCCTTACCCGAATGCAAAAGGGTTTGCACAACCGGTTCACCCGATCCACAATGGTTTTGCGATTCCGCGTAGCAGTAAAAACCCGGAAAAAGCATTGGCATTTTATGAGAAACTTGTGACAGACAAACGATATAACTGGTTGACCGAATACGGCGTCGAGGGCAAAAACTTCGAGGTTGATAATGGGTACTACAAAATGGTCGGAGATGCACAAACAAACGGCTTCGCGCGTGAGGGCATGAATGGCTGGGCTTGGCGTAATCCGGAATTCATGCTCTATGATAAAACCTTTGATGATGTCCTGACCATGTTTGAAGATCTGGACAAAATCAAAAAGCCTGACATTTATACAGGATTTGCTGAAGACTGGACTCCGTACCAAGCCGAGAAGGCTGCATTGGAGCAAGTGGAAAAACAATATTTATATCCGCTTAATGTAGGTTTGGTGGCAGACGTAGAAGCTGGATTGAACACATTTATGGAGAAGGCTAAACAAGCCGGATTGGAAAAAATTCAGGCAGAATACACCAAGCAGTGGCAGGAGTACCTGAAGTCAGCAGGCATTCAATAATTTGTACTTTCCTTCATAAAGAAAAGGTGCCTTCGGATTCGAAGGCACCTTTTCAATGTGGTTGCAGGCTTGTTTGAAGCCGTTGGTTAGAGGCGTGATTGGACGAAGTATTCGGGAAGCAGCACCCTATTGGGATAAATTCATAAACGGGCCTCTTCTGCGGATGAAGGACGAACGTCCTCCAGTAGATCGATAATACTTTGAGCGCTTTGCATCGGATGAACCTTGGCGATTTCCAACAGATGACGTTTGCGTTTACGTACAACATCCGGGTAGTGATGCAGCAGCTTGTTCATCCATTTGACCACTACATCGAGCGAAGTGATGGGTTCTCCCAAACCTCTTGCCGTAAAATAATGGACGTTTTCTTCTTCCTGACCAGGTATAGGGTTGTGGAACAGCATTGGAATTCCTTTGGCCAAGCCTTCGCTGCATGTCATTCCCCCAGGTTTGGTGATCAGCAGGTCGGATACTTCCATCAATTTGTCCACTTCGTTGGTGTACCCCATAATATGAATGTTTTCTTTGCGATACATGGGGTTCTGTTCCATGCTAATCCGTGCTTTATCATTGCGACCTAGACAAAAAATGATCTGAATATCTTCATGCCAGCGAGTCAGCAACGGATGAACCAGCTTGTCGCTAAGCATTCCCCAACCGCCGCCCATAACTAGTACAGTGGGCATGTTCTTGAGGTTGAATCTGCTTCGGATCTCTTCTCGCCCGGGATGCTCCCAAAAGCTCGGATGCACCGGAATGCCCGTGACTCGAATTTTGTCTGTAGGTACGCCGCGCAGCATTAGTTTGGACTTAACCTCATCTGAAGATACCAGATAAAGGTCTACTTCAGGGTTAATCCAAGTCCCATGTGCATCATAGTCGGTGATGACTGTGCATAGGGGAACCTGCGTACCCAGACGCTTCAGTCTGGATATGACAGCACTTGGAATCGGATGGGTGCAGACGATCGCATCGGGACGTAACTGGCGCACAACGCTGCGTGTATGTGTATAGAACAGTTTATGCAACGCCAGTGTTGTCAGTCGGTTCAATGATTTTTTATATTGGTGTCTGTATACGTATCCGACAAGTTTGGGTTGGTTGGTAACCGTTTTTTTGTATGCTGTTATAATAAGAGGTGCCACCTTGGGATTTAAGAAACTTCCCAGTTCAAGCACTTTCGTCTGCACGTCTGGCGAGAGCTTTCGCAAATTGCTGGACAGTGCATAGGCGGCTTGAGTATGACCCGTACCAAAGCCTTCAGATAATAGTAATACTCTTTTTTTCTCCACGCTTGCTTCACCTGTTCCTGCTAGGTTTTTCTGAGTCTAACATATCGGCTTTAAGACCAGAATGCAACTGTTGCAAGTGCGACTAAAGTACCTATTGTGGCACCTGCCAGAACATCGGATGGGTAGTGTAATCCCAGGTAAATTCGAGAGAATCCGACAATAAGGGCCACAGGCAACAATATTAGCAATAAGATCGGATCAGTGGTCATAAATGGAACCGTGACCGAAAAAATGGCAGTTGTGTGCCCTGAAGGAAACGAGTGATCCGTCAGGGGATTGCGAAACGTAATGGTATCCGGCAAGGCCAGGTAAGGCCGAATGCGGGGATACAATTTTTTCGCGATGGCTACAGGAATATGGCTGACCGCAAGAGCGATACAAGCCTGAAGTCCTGTTGTGCTCCATGGAGCTGGGGCAAGCAGCCAGATTAACAAGGATATTGCAATAGAAGAAGTTGCTCCACCCAGATGGGTGAAATAATACAGCCAAAAATTCATAAAACGATTATGAAGCCGGCCGTTGATCCACATAAAAACATTTCGATCATAATCTTGAAACTTTAAGAATAAACGGCTCATATTGGCCTCCTGCCAGTCAGGCCGCCCGTAATGGCGGCAGTATTTCCGGTGATTTTTCTGCATCCGGTTTCGTCCTGATTAATATATAACCGTTTTTCATGAACTTGAGGTTATTTCAGGTATATGTTTATCATATTTTTAAATGTTGTCCTTTTCAAGAAGAACACATGTAAAGAACGTAAAATTCATGTTAAAGAGTGGGTATATACCCATCTTAACTTTTTGACTTGGGTCAGCCAAAAAAGATACAATGATTCAACATGGCTGAAATGAGGTAAAAAAAATGTGAGTTTTGTTTCAAACTTTTTGAGGTCTGTTTGCGTTATTTGTTATAGAGCCTCTGACGAAGAATAACATGCTGATGAAAAAAGCAGGGACTTTAGAAATAAAAATCAAGTAAACGGCTGAAAATAAGATATAACAGGCATGAATGCGAGGTTGTGGTATCACGAAGTGTCTATTCAGCGTTTAAAGATCACATTTCTGCTTCAGAAAGTGGAATTGGGGTTTTGACAAATGACTGAAAAGAATACAGAATCGATAAAGCAGCCAACTGATAGCAACCAAGCTTTGAAACATCGCCTGATATATTCACGTAGTACACAAAAGAACAGGGTCATATTCTGCAGATTACAAAAAAATAAATGCAGAATCAGGAAGAGAAATGCTTAAGTAAACTGGGTTTTGAAAAAAAGGGGGTAACAGAGAACGATGATGGACGCTATATTCGTCACGATGCAGGTCATTCTGGCACTGCTAGCCGTGTACCAATTCACGTTTTCGCTGTTCGGTCTGATTAAGAAAAAGAAAAAGAAACATTATCCGGCGACAAAATCATTCGCTGTACTCGTCGCAGCACACAATGAGGAACAAGTCATTGGTGCCTTGATGGAGAACTTGAAACAACTTGATTATCCAAAAGATCTGTACGATGTATTTGTCATCTGTGACAACTGTACGGATGGAACGGCTCAAATTGTAAGAGAGCACGGATTAAACGCTTGTGTACGTACCAACGCCGATCTGAGAGGTAAAGGGTATGCCATCGAATGGATGCTTAAATACCTGTGGAAATTGCCACGTCAGTATGACGCAGTTGTTATGTTTGACGCGGATAACCTGGTTGACCGTAACTTCTTGCTTGAGATGAATGACGATTTGAACAATGGTTCGCGCGTTATCCAAGGATACATTGATACAAAAAATCCGGAGGATTCTTGGATAACTGCAGCTTACGGTGTATCTTACTGGTACATCAACCGTTTGTGGCAGTTGTCTCGTCATAACTTGAATATGGCGAATTTCCTCGGAGGAACCGGAATGTGCTTTGAAACCAACCTGTTGAAGGAAATTGGCTGGGGTGCAACAAGTCTTGTTGAGGATTTGGAGTTTACGATGCGTAGTGTGCAACGTAATGTGTATCCTGTTTTCAACTATGACGCCAAAGTATTTGATGAGAAGCCATTAACATTCAAAGCTTCAGCGAGACAACGTCTGCGCTGGATGCAAGGTCACTTTACAGTTGCACGTAGATACTTCTTCCCGCTGCTCTGGCAGTCCATTAAGGAAAGAAGCCTGGTGAAATTTGACCTTGCTATCTATGGAGCTAATGTCTATGTTGTGTTGCTTACCTTCCTGATGACGGCTGTGATGTGGGTAGATATGGCTATATTCAGTGGTCCGCACATTGCTAATATTTATGGATACTTCCCGTTATGGGTTGGATTCGTGGCTATTGGTCTGAATATTCTGACGTTCCTGTTGTCCATGGCGCTGGAGAAGGTTACCTTTGCCAAAGTTTATCTATATTTGATCTTGTTCCCGATTTACCTGTTGTCTTGGTACCCGATTACGTTCTACGCTTTCTTTACGCAGAACAACAAACAGTGGAGCCACACCCAACATACACGTGTTGTACGGTTGGATGAGGTGCAAAGCAAACAAGGGTAAGGAACATGCTTGCGATACTTTGTTGACATCTGATATCACGAATGTGTAATTCATAAAAAAAAGTTGTGAAGAATGTTGACAATGTGTTTCATGTGTGATATAGTATTCAAGTGCCTTAAAGCGAATAGCAATGGAATCACAAGTAGAAGTCCGACTTCTCACCTGATCAACAAACATGTTGGCTGGTCAACGATCCCAATAATTTATGAAGTGTATACTCATGAAGAATTGTGTTGATTACAGGGATGTCGGTAGCTTGACCGGCATCCCTTTTATTTTTGTGTAACTGGATATTCAAAATGACCTGGAGGTGGACGATTATTAGTAAAGATCACATGATTAATGATGAGATTCGGGCGAAGGAAGTACGCCTTGTCGGAGCTGAAGGAGAACAAATTGGGATTACGCCCATTCGCGAAGCACTGCAAATGGCGATTGACCTGAATTTGGATCTGGTCAATGTGGCACCACAGGCTAAACCGCCGGTGTGTCGTATTATGGACTATGGCAAATTCCGCTATGAGCAACAAAAGAAAGAAAAAGAAGCCCGTAAGAACCAGAAAATTGTTGACATTAAAGAAGTATGGTTCCGTTCCAATATTGAGGAGCACGATTATCAAACGAAGCTTCGTAACGTAGTTAAGTTTTTGAACGAAGGCGACAAAGTGAAATGTTCTGTTCGTTACCGCGGACGTGAAATTGCACATGCCGCGATTGGTCAACGGATTTTGGAGCGCGTTAAGGTAGAAGTTGCAGAACTTTGTACTATTGAACGTCAACCGAAATTGGAAGGCCGCAGTATGATCATGATCTTGGCTCCTAAAGCCTGATAACATTGGAGGAGGAAACACAAAATGCCTAAAATGAAAACACACAGCAGTTTGAAAGGACGCTTCAAAATTACCGGTTCCGGTAAGGTCCTTCGTTACAAAGCTCACAAAAACCACTTGCTTTCCCACAAATCCAAACGTGCTAAGCGCGTTCTGAACGGTAACCCAGTTATGGCTGCCGGGGATGTTAGACGTTTGAAACAAGGCTTGGCTAACTTGAAAGGCTAATTCTAATTAGTACATTCCGTATGGGGGATCGGCTACGGCCGTACACATACCACGGATACATTTATATTTATTTGGGAGGTTCTTTAATATGGCAAGAGTAAAAGGCGGTTTTGTAGTACGTCGTCGTCATAAAAAGGTTTTGAAACTGGCAAGAGGTTATTTCGGTTCCAAACACCGTATTTTTAAAACAGCTAACGAGCAAGTAATGAAATCCCTGGTATACGCATACCGTGACCGTCGCAACACGAAACGTAACTTCCGCAGACTGTGGATCGTTCGTATCAATGCTGCAGCACGTATGAATGGTTTGTCTTACAACAAACTGATCCATGGTTTGAAACTTGCTGGAGTAGACATGAACCGCAAAATGTTGGCTGATCTGGCCGTTAACGACATCAATGCGTTCAACTCTTTGGCTACTGTAGCTAAAGGCAAAATCAACGCTTAAATTGTATGATACAAGCCGCCGTACCTATATGGCGGCTTTTTTTACGGCTTGGAAGAAATCCGAAGATGAATCTCTGAATGAGTAGAGCGAATACGCTCTAGTCTGAAAGGGAATAATGAAAGCAGACAACTGATGAATAACAGTTCAGGGGAATACATAAAATACGAACGGTGAAATAATACAAATAAAAACAGGTAAATCCCACTCATCACTAAAGCTCGCGATATGTTTTTGTTATATAACATCACATCGTTGTAACGTTAGTGTGTTAAAACGCTAAATTATTAAGCGTTTTCAATAAAAAAAGAACAAAAATATGTGATATTTGGTGATGAAACATCTGGATTTTAACACTGGTTGATTGTATAATCACCTCTAGTAGGCTAGTCCTAGATTTTTCTCTCCATGTCATAATGTTCGGTTTTTCGACAGATGATAGGATGCTTCAAGGGTGAGAATGCGCTTTTAATGTCGAAGAAACCATACATTCTGCATAAAAGTCATTCCTGCTATCTGTTAACCGTTCAATTGTAGGCTGGATTGGAATGAGGGATATATCATTAAGGGGGAAAAAGAGAAATGAAAAAGATGCTCAGCTTGTCTTTGGTAATGTTGCTGGCTGTATCGGTTATGCTCGCAGGTTGCGGTAGCAAACCGAAAGAAGAAACAAATGCCGGAGGAGATACAGGTGGCACAACCACTGAAGCGAAATCCGATCTCAAAATCGGTATGGTTACTGACGTAGGTGGAGTTAATGACAAATCCTTTAACCAATCCGCTTGGGAAGCTCTGCAAGCGACTGAAACAGAAACAGGTACTGCTGTTAAATACCTGCAAAGTAAATCCGATGAAGAGTACATTCCTAACCTGAACGAATTCGTTAAAGGCGGATATGATCTGACTTGGGGTATCGGTTTCCAATTGGCTGATGCAATCAAAACTGTAGCTGAGCAAAACCCTGATGCTAAACTCGCGATCATCGACAGTGTTGTTGATGCTCCTAACGTTAAATCCGTAACATTTGCTGAAGAAGAAGGGTCATACCTGGTTGGTGTTGTGGCTGGTCTGACAACAAAAACGAACAAAATTGGTTTTGTTGGCGGTATGGAAAGCCCACTGATCAAAAAGTTTGAAGTAGGATTCAGAGAAGGGGTTAAAGCAGTTAACCCTGATGCTCAATTCATTTCTAACTACACAGGTGCATTTGATAAACCTGACTTGGGTAAAGCAGCAGCAGCAACACTTTACAATGAAGGCGTAGATATTATCTTCCACGCTTCTGGCGCAACGGGTAACGGTGTGTTTAACGAAGCAAGTGCTCGTAAGAAACAAGGTCAAGATGTATGGGTTATCGGTGTTGACAAAGACCAATCTCTTGAGTTTGGTGATGAGATCACTTTGACTTCCATGATCAAAAAAGTTGACGAAGCCGTTAAGCGCGTTAACAAAGAAGTAGTTGATGGTACATTCGCTGGCGGTTCCGAGAACCTGACTTTGAAAGAAAATGGTGTTGGTATTGCTGATACCTCTACTGCCAATGTATCTGCTGATACACTTGCAAAAGTGGAAGAGTACAAAGAAAAAATCATCAACGGCGAAATCAAAGTTCCTACGGAGTAATTTTGATCTTAGTCGCAAATGAATAATCATTGGGGCCGGTCTTGACCGGCCTTATGATTGCAATAACAGGAACATTTGATCAAGTCATCATAACAATTGTACAAGGTCACTGTGCACCAACGCTTCGGTAGGAGCTTTTCTTAAGATAATGGAATTTATATGTTATTAATAAGTTGAACCATTCGATTATCGCAAGAAAAACTTCAGCTAAGCTAAGCGCGGTCTGTCTTCTTTGAATGTACGTCGCTAGACGTTTTTTTTTTACGTTTGCGGAACCACACTATATCAGGTATAAGGGTGATTACATGGGTGCAGCAACCCCCGTCGTTGAGTTAAAACAAATTACGAAGCGTTTCCCAGGCATTGTTGCCAACGACGCCATCAGCCTTCAGCTTCGTAAAGGCGAGATCCATGCGCTACTGGGCGAAAACGGCGCTGGTAAGTCAACGTTGATGAATATTGTATTTGGTCTCTATCAGCCAGATGAAGGTTCCATTGAAGTGAATGGCAAGCCTGTCATCATCGACAGCCCTAACCGAGCGATCGATCTTGGCATAGGCATGGTGCATCAGCACTTTAAACTTGTACAGCCGTTCACGGTAACAGAGAACATTATTTTGGGATCTGAACCAACGAAGGGTCTCAATATTAACTATAAAAAAGCAGCCGCTGAAGTTCAGCGTCTTTCCGAACAGTATGGACTTAAGGTGAATCCTCATGCCAAAATTCATGATATCTCTGTCGGAATGCAGCAACGTGTAGAGATTGTTAAAACGTTGTATCGCGGTGCAGACATTTTGATTTTTGACGAGCCTACAGCCGTATTGACTCCTCAAGAGATCAAAGAACTGATGATCATTATGAAGAAGCTTGTGGCTGAAGGAAAGTCCATTATTTTGATCACACACAAACTGAAAGAAATCATGGAAATCTCTGATACGGTAACCATTATTCGTCGGGGTAAAGTAATTGATTCGGTTAAAACATCGGAAACCAATCCGAATGAGCTGGCAGAGAAAATGGTGGGGCGGAATGTCACATTCAAAGTGGACAAAAAACCGGCTACACCTGGAGCCAATGTGCTCGAAGTCAGTAAATTAACGGCCAAGAATAAAGAAGGTATTTCGGTTCTGAACCAACTTAACCTGAACGTACGTGCAGGAGAGATTGTCGGAATCGCAGGCGTGGATGGTAACGGCCAAAGTGAACTGATTGAAGCCCTTACCGGACTTCGTAAAGTCGAGAGTGGTTCGATTCTTTTGGAGGGCAAGGAGCTGTCCAATCATTCTCCGCGCCATATCTCGGAGTCGGGTGTAGCCCACATTCCGGAAGATCGACATAAACACGGACTTGTACTTGATTTTTCAGTGAGTGAAAATATCGTTCTGGAATCGTATTATAAAGCACCATACACCCGTAAAGGGTTCCTTAACTTCGATGCCATCAAACAGCAGGCGAAGCGGCTTGTTGAGGCATTTGACGTGCGTACACCAAGCATTGAGACCAAAGCTCGGTCCTTGTCCGGAGGAAACCAGCAAAAGGCCATTATCGCCCGTGAGGTAGATAAAAACCCTGAACTGCTTATCGCTGCGCAACCAACACGTGGTTTGGATGTAGGGGCTATTGAGTTCGTACAAAAGCAACTGATTGCACAGCGCGATCAAGGGAAGGCTGTTCTGCTGATTTCATTTGAGCTTGATGAGATTATCAATGTATCTGACCGAATTGCTGTCATCTATGAAGGCCAGATCGTTGGCGAGGTGCTGCCGGAAGAAACCAATGATAGGGAGCTCGGCTTGATGATGGCGGGCAGCACCCAAAAGAGAGGTACTGCGCATGAATAACGTATTGAAATGGTTTACCCGAGACTCATTTATTTTGCCTGTAGTAGCTATTATTATGGGCCTTATTCTCGGTGGAGTTGTCATGCTGATTGGTGGCTACAATCCAATTGAAGCCTATGGTGCATTGTTCACCAAGGTGTTTGGCGACATGTACAACTTTGGTGAAGCAGTACGGGAAATGACACCATTAATTATGACTGGACTCGCATTTGCATTTGCATCACGTGCAGGGTTGTTTAACATCGGGGGAGAAGGTCAATTTCTCGTCGGTATGACCGCTGCAACATTTGTTGGTGTTAAATTTGCAGGTTTGCCGATCTACCTCCATGCCCCACTGGCTTTGATTGCCGGTGCATTGTTTGGTGGTCTCTGGGCAGCTATAGCAGGTTATCTGAAAGCGGCACGTGGGGTCAATGAAGTTATCAGTAGTATCATGTTGAACTGGATTGGTCTGTATCTGGCCAACCTTATCGTACGCCAATTCTTGCTGTTGAAGGGCGAGAATCGTTCCGTTGATATCAGCGAATCGGCTTCGATTAGTTTGACATGGCTCTCTGAACTGATGGGCAATTCCCGTGTACACATGGGGACGTTGATTGCCCTTGTGATGGCTGTGCTCTTTTATATCTATATGTGGAAAACAAAACAGGGTTATGAAATCCGTGCGGTAGGTTACAACCCTAATGCGGCTGAATATGCAGGTATGCATGTTAACCGGAATATCGTAAAAGCGATGTTTATCAGTGGTATGCTTGCCGGTCTTGGTGGTGCCTTCCAGGTTCTTGGTGTGTTCCATTACCAGACCGTAATGTCGGGTTCACCAGGTACAGGCTTTGACGGAATAGCGGTTGCACTGATTGGTTTGAATCATCCATTTGGAGTGTTATTGGGTGCAGTGCTGTTCGGTACCCTCACGTACGGATCTGCAGGTATGAGTTTTGCTGCGGATGTTCCGCCTGAGATTATTCGGATTGTGATCGGTTCGATTATCTTCTTCATTGCGGCACAAGGCATCGTGCGCTGGATACTTAAACCGTTCTATTCGAAGCGTAAGAAAGAGAAGGTGTTGTAGATGGACTTGTTGACAATTGGGCAAATTATCAATACGACGCTTGTCTTTGCTACGGCATTGATTTTTGCATCACTCGGCGGAATTTTTTCGGAAAAATCAGGTGTAACAAACCTTGGACTTGAAGGTTTTATGGTCTTCGGTGCCTTTGCAGCTGGAATCGGGGCGCATTATGCTCAAGAAGCGGGCATGGGTGGAACGACATCGGCCTGGATGGGAGTTTTGCTCGCGATTGTATTGGGCGTACTGGTATCGCTGATTCATGCCGTTGCGTCTATCACATTTAAGGCAGACCAGATTATCAGTGGTATCGTCATTAACTTTTTGGCAGCAGGAAGTACGTTGTACTTGGTTAAACTGTTGTTTGAAGGTTCTGGTGATTCACCGTTGGTTCAAGGCTTCAGCAAGTTTGATGTACCATTCTTGAAAGACATTCCCTTGCTTGGAGAAGCCTTCTTCAAAAACGTATATCCAACGACATATCTGGCCATTCTGTTCGTATTCTTGACGTATTACATCATGTTCAAAACGCCATTTGGTCTGCGCCTTCGTTCTGTAGGTGAACATCCAAGTGCGGCTGATACGGTTGGTGTTAAAGTGCTTCGTTATCGCTATATTGGCGTTATGATCAGTGGTGCGCTTGCGGCCATTGGTGGAGCTGCAATCACGTTGACGACTACGGGTACATTCTCACACAATACGGTCTCCGGCCAAGGTTATATTGCCATTGCAGCTATGATCTTTGGTAAGTGGAATCCGATTGGTGCCTTTGGTGCGGCTGTCTTCTTTGGATTCTCACAAGCGATCCGAAACTATGTACAGTTGTTTGAATGGTCACAAAGTATTCCCCAGGAAATTATTTTTATGTTGCCTTACCTGCTTACCATCATCGTTCTCGTTGCAGCGGTTGGACGTTCTTCGGCTCCATCTGCACTCGGTGAAGCGTATGATCCGGGTAAAAGGTAACAACCTTTCCCATATCAGGTTAGCTATTCAGAGTTTTGATAAAGGGTCCGCCTTGTGTGGGCCTTTTTTTTGTTTTTCATGAGCGTAGCCAAGCCACTTTTTCACGTTTACTTTGGTTCTCGTGCAGATACCCATATTTTCAGGTAGGGACAAAGAAACAGGCGAATTCAGTGATGGACGAATACACTGTTTTGAACGATCCGAGGAGGAGGGGAAAGTATGAAACAACAAGTTACGCGTTATGAAGCGATGAAATTAATAGGCAAAAATATTGTTGCAATCAAAAAAGACGGCACTCGGGTTACGGGAAAGCTGTTGAAAGTATCGGGCAACAAACTGGTACTGAAGCGTCTGAATGGCAAAAAAGTACGTACAAAAGCGATTCTGCCACTGGTATTGTTTGATCTGCTTGCTATTGCCACACTGCCTTATGCTTATGGAGGTGGTCCCGGCTTCGGTCCCGGATATGGACCTGGACCAAAACCAGGCCCTGGATATGGTCCAGGCTACGGACCGGGATATGGACCTGGAGGACCTGGTGGCGGATATGGACCTGGTCCTGGATTCGGCCCTTATGGTCCAGGTCCACGCCCACCAGGAATTTTCTAGGATATTCTATAATGTTTTTTCCAATTCGTAGCAGCGGCTTATCATGATGTATCGAATCGCGCTGTATCCATTTTTTTGATAAAACTGAAGTCCTTTGGTATTGCCTTCATCCACCATTACTTTAGACCTTCGACAACCCCGGGATGCCGCAAAGCTCTCTGCTTTGAGCAACAAAGTTTGCCCGTATCGTTTGCGTTGTTCTTTCGGACTAACGGCCATCATATCGACATAGAGCAGTTCCCCATGCATGAGAAAATGGATGAATGCCACAGCAGCTTTGTCTGGCTCCGGCGAGACAACAAAGGTCATGCCCCTGTTCATTCGCAGGGGTATTTCTTTGCGGATTTTATTAATTTCTTTTTCACTCATGTGAGAGAGAGGCACAAGTTGAGTGTCAATCAGCTTCATGATGGCGCCATCATCCAGCTTGGATGTGCGTTGCCGAATCACCATGCGGAGCCTCCTTTCAGGACCAGTCGTGCTGCTCGTATATCCTATGCCCGAAGCAAGACAAAAGGTGACTGAATGAAGCGCTGGGATTAGGGCAACCTTAAAGGTTGAAGAGAGAGGAAGGAAGGTATTCTGAATTTTTATGCAAAACAGGTATTGACTTATCGGTTGGAGGAATCATATAATGTTCCTAACATTTAACGAGAATATTTCATCGGCTATGAAGAGGACGAAGTTTTAAGGGCTCTTTTGCTCAGAGAGTGGCTGGAATTGCTGAAACCACCACCATTATCCCTTATATACGAGCTCACCTCGGAGCTGTTTTCCTGAAAAGCACTGGATGTCACTCCTTTCGCGTATTAGGGAAAATCGTATGTCTGCGTTACAGACAACAGGTATGGGAAACGACTATGTTCGTTTGAGCTATCGTTTTGTTATACCTGGTAAGGTCCGTTATTGCGAAATTTCGGGCAAAGTTGGGTGGTACCACGGAAGCGATAACCTTTCGTCCCTCGCAAGCATGAACTTGTTTGCAGGGATGGAAGGTTTTTTTTGTAACTTTAAATGTCAGAATGGTGTAAATTTCGAGAGGAGGATGACTGATGGGAGCTCAAATTCCAGAAGTGCGGTCAACAGATGAATTACGTGAAAAATGGATGAAGCCGGAGGTCATTAGCGGATCCGAAATTCTGCTGAGAAGTTTGTTACTTGAAGGTGTCGAGTGCGTATTTGGTTACCCGGGCGGCGCAGTGTTGTACATTTACGATGCGATGTATGGTTTCGAGGATTTCAAACACGTTCTCACTCGTCACGAACAAGGTGCAATACATGCAGCTGACGGATATGCACGTGCAAGCGGCAAAGTTGGTGTCTGCATCGCTACTTCCGGACCAGGAGCAACGAATCTGGTTACGGGTATTGCAACAGCGTATATGGATTCAGTACCACTCGTAGTCATTACGGGGAACGTTATTTCAAGCCTGATCGGTTCAGATGCTTTCCAGGAAGCGGATATTACCGGGATTACAATGCCAATCACTAAACACAGTTACCTGGTGAAAGATGTAAAAGATCTGTCCAGTGTAATTCATGAGGCATTCCATATTGCCAATACGGGTCGTAAAGGTCCTGTACTGATCGACATTCCGAAAGATGTATCAGCGAACAAAACATTGTTTGAACCAACAACTGAACCTGTTATATTGAGAGGGTACAATCCACGGACAGTACCCAACAAACTGCAGGTTGACCGTTTGGCCCAAGCCATTCAGGAAGCAGAACGTCCAATGATTCTGGCTGGTGGCGGTGTGGTATACTCGGGAGGACATGAAGAACTGTTCGAGTTTGTTGAGAAGACAGGTATTCCAATTACGACTACTCTCCTTGGTCTAGGCGCATTCCCAAGCGGTCATGAATTATGGACGGGTATGCCAGGTATGCACGGAACGTATACTTCCAATCAGGCTATTCAAAAAGCGGATTTGCTGATTAATATCGGCGCACGATTCGATGATCGGGTAACAGGCAAGCTGGATGGATTTGCTCCACATGCCAAAATCGTTCATATCGATATTGATCCGGCTGAGATTGGTAAAAACATTGCAACCGATATTCCAATCGTTGGTGATGTGAAGACCGTACTGGAAATAGCCAACAAAGAAGTTGGACGTGCAGAGCGTGCAGATGCATGGAGAGACCAGATCAAACAGTGGAAACAAGAGAAGCCTTATAGCTATACGGATTCAGACGAAGTGCTGAAACCCCAGTGGGTTGTCGAAATGCTGAATGATACAACCAAAGGTGAGGCAATTGTAACTACGGATGTGGGACAACATCAGATGTGGGCAGCACAATATTATAAATTTAATCAACCGCGTTCATGGGTAACCTCGGGTGGTCTCGGAACGATGGGCTTTGGATTCCCTTCTGCCATAGGTGCTCAGATGGCCAATCCGGACAGACTCGTTATCTCCATTAACGGTGACGGCGGAATGCAGATGTGTTCCCAAGAACTCGCGATCTGTGCCATTAACAATATACCGGTAAAAATTGTGATCATTAACAATCAGGTACTCGGAATGGTTCGCCAATGGCAAGAGATTATCTATGAGAACCGTTACAGCCATATTGATCTGGCAGGAAGTCCGGATTTTGTAAAACTGGCTGAAGCTTATGGCGTAAAAGGTTTGCGTGCAACCAACAAGGAAGAAGCCCAGCGTGCTTGGCAGGAAGCTTTGGATACACCGGGACCGGTCGTTGTTGAATTCGTAGTACGCAAGGAAGAAAATGTATATCCAATGGTTCCGCAAGGAGCGACAATTGATCAAATGCTGATGGGGGATGCTGGCGAATGATAAGACATACGATCTCGATACTGGTAAACGATCAGCCTGGCGTCCTTCAGCGGGTATCAGGGTTGTTCGGTCGACGCGGATTTAACATTGAGAGTATTACAGTAGGTCAATCGGAAGAACCTGGACTCTCCCGGATGGTTATTGTCACCATTGGTGACGATAAAACGCTGGAGCAGATTGAGAAACAATTGTACAAAATCATCGATGTTATTAAAGTGGTTGATTTCAGCCTGAAACCGATGGTAGCCCGTGAACTTGCCCTGATTAAAGTGAAAGCAGAGCCTTCCGAGCGTCCTGAAATTCTGGGTGTGGTAGAAACATTCCGCGCATCCGTTGTAGATGTTGGTCCAGGCAGCCTGATTGTGCAGGTAGTCGGAGATACGGACAAAATCGATGCTATGATTGAATTGCTCAAGCCATATGGCATTCGCGAATTGTCCCGTACTGGCATAACTGCATTGGTACGCGGCAACGTATAAAGTTATAATGAATGAAGAGGGACGACGGTTAGCTAACATATACAGTTGATCTTATGTGAGTGTCAGTCCCTTAACAGTTGTAATTTAACATTTTAGTGATGTAACGCTTGAAAATATAGCTACATTCCCGCATTAATGGGCGGGTGTCTGAACGGATCGAATCAGACCAGAGATGCTTTTGACACTCCAAGCGAGTCGGTCCCTTGAGACACCCGCTCATTAATGAAGGGTTCTTTACAATACAAAGGAGGACTTATAAACATGCCAGTAACTACTTATTATGAACAGGATGCAGAGCTTAACGTATTGAAAGGAAAAACGATTGCGGTAATCGGTTATGGTAGCCAGGGCCACGCCCAAGCTCAAAACCTTCGTGATAGCGGATTGAACGTAGTCATCGGACTTCGTGAAGGTAAATCCTTCGACACTGCAAAAAATGACGGATTTGAAGTTCTGTCCCCGGCTGAAGCAACAAGCCGCGCAGATGTAGTTCAAATCTTGCTGCCAGACGAAACTCAAGCTTCTGTATACAAAAACGAAATCGAACCAAACCTGAAAGAAGGCGCTGCATTGCTCTTCTCACACGGTTTCAACGTTCATTTCGGTCAAATCGTTGCTCCAAAAAACAGCGATGTATTGCTGGTAGCTCCTAAGTCCCCTGGTCACATGGTACGTCGTACTTATGTGGAAGGTTTTGGTGTACCGGGCCTGATCGCGATCGAGCAAGATGCAACGGGTAAAGCTAAAGAAATCGGTTTGGCTTATGCTAAAGGTATCGGTTGTACACGCGCAGGGGTTATCGAAACTTCCTTCCGTGAAGAAACAGAAACAGATCTGTTCGGTGAGCAAGCGGTTCTGTGTGGTGGCGTGAGTGCATTGGTAAAAGCTGGATTCGAAACATTGACAGAAGCGGGTTACGCTCCTGAAATGGCATACTTCGAATGTCTGCACGAACTGAAGCTGATCGTTGACATGATGTATGAAGGCGGACTTTCAAGCATGCGTGATTCCATCAGTAACACAGCTGAGTACGGTGACTATGTAACTGGACCTCGCGTGGTAACTGAAGATACGAAGAAAGCAATGAAAGAAGTGCTGACGGATATCCAACAAGGTAAATTCGCACGCGACTTCATTCTGGAGAACCAATCCGGACGTGCATTCTTGACAGCAACTCGTCGTAACGAAGCTGAACACCCAATCGAAGTGGTTGGCGGACAATTGCGTGAGATGATGCACTGGATCAAGAAGTAAGCATTAACTTTAAGAACATGCACTTTAAGGTATTCAAGTAAACTTAGAGCTTTAACTGGGAATAGCGGCCGTGCTTATGCGTGAGCCGCTATTGCTGGTTCAGAGAAACATATAATAACAAGTACAGGAGGTGCGAAAGCGTGCGTAAAATCTATGTATTTGACACAACGCTGCGTGATGGAGAGCAATCCCCGGGAGTCAATCTGAACACTCGTGAAAAGGTGGAAATTGCCCATCAGCTCGAGCGGCTTGGCATTGACCGGATGGAAGCGGGTTTCCCGGCGGCATCTCCAGGTGACCTGGCAGCTGTCAATGCAGTAGCAAATGCGGTCAAAAATGTGACCGTAATTGGCTTGTCCCGTTCCAGAGAGCAAGACATTGATGCGGTTAAGGAAGCACTTAAAGGTGCACAGGACCCGTGCATTCACGTTTTCCTGGCAACTTCGCCTATTCACCGCCAACATAAATTGCGCATGGACAAAGCGCAGGTACTGGATACAGCTCGTTCAGCGATTCGTTATGCGAAGAAAACATTTTCGAAGATCGAATTCTCACTTGAGGATGCAGGTCGTACCGAGTATGATTTCCTCGTAGAAATGGTGAATATGGCTGTTGAAGAGGGTGCAGCCGTGGTGAATATTCCGGATACAGTCGGCTATCTGAGCCCATATGAATACGGAAACATTTTCAAACATCTCAAGGAGAATGTGCACGGTATTGAGAAGGTACAGCTGAGTGCCCACTGTCATAATGACTTGGGTATGGCGACAGCCAATACACTTGCAGCTATTCTCAACGGAGCGGATCAGATTGAAGGTACGATCAATGGCATTGGTGAACGTGCCGGAAACACGGCGATCGAGGAAATTGCTATGGCGCTGGAGACACGTCAGGAATTTTTCCAGGCGAAAACATCGCTGCAGTTATCTGAGATCGCACGGACCAGTCGTTTGGTTAGCCGTTTGACAGGTATGGTTGTGCCTGGAAACAAAGCCATTGTTGGGGCGAATGCCTTCGCACATGAATCCGGCATTCACCAGGATGGCATGTTGAAGGAGAAAACAACGTATGAGATTATGACTCCAGAGTCCATCGGTCTGAAAGAAAGCAAACTTGTATTGGGTAAACATTCCGGTCGACATGCCTTCCGTGAGCGGTTGATTGATCTGGGATATGAGCTGGAAGAAGAAGCGTTGAATCGTGCTTTCGCCCAGTTCAAAGAACTGGCTGATAAGAAAAAAGAAGTGACTGACGAAGATTTGCTTGCCGTAATTGAAGAGAAATTGCAGGATGCACCTGAGGTGTATAAACTGGAATCGATCTTTGTGACGTACGGAGATGAATCGGTACCAACGGCCAAAGTCCGCATTGCGACGCTTGACGGGGATACGGTTGAGAAGCAAGCAGAGGGTAACGGATCCGTAGATGCAATCTACAATGCGATTGACCAAGTGAGTGGGGAAGACGTAACGTTGTCTGACTATTCCATCAAATCGGTAACACATGGTAAGGATGCATTGGGTGAAGTACATGTTGTGCTGACTCAGAATCAGGTTTCGGTACAAGGACGTGGCGTAAGCACAGATATATTGGGTGCAAGTGCACGTGCCTATGTTGACGGCCTGAATCAATTGATTGAGAAACGCAAGACATATACGAACCGTGTAAACGTGAACCTATAGGCTCCGGTGCAGCAAGCACGAACCCTTCATTGAACTGAACTTCAAGCTGGAACGCTTATAAACTGCCAGGATGATCTATCTTAATCTTAATGGATATAGGAGATCTTTCGGCGGCCTGCTTTGCTCTGTTCAGTGAGGTACGTAAAGAGTCTGACTCTCCTGTGGAGGGTCAGACTCTTTTGCTTGTATTTATATAATTATGGCAGTAAAACACAGTACATTTTCTATGGTTAACTATTTCATTAGCTTACACTATCAAGTTATTACCACGCGTATGCATTAGGTGCATGTCCACCTGGACCCGGGAAAATCTCATCCAGACGTTTGAGCACGGCTTCATCCAAAGTCACGTCCAGACATTTGAGTGCGGTCTCAAACTGCTCCAGCGTACGCGGTCCGATAATCGGGGCGGTCACTGCCGGATTGGCTGCAACCCATGCCAAAGCCACCGTATCCTGTGGTTCACCGAGATCACGACAGAGTGCGGCAAAGTCTTCAAGCTGAGTTTGCTGCTGCTCGATCCGTCCGGCGATGCCCCCGCTGCGTGTTCCTTCCAGCTTCTGCAGAGCGTTACGTCCCAGTAATCCACCATCCAGTGGACTCCATGGAATGACGCCGAGGCCCAGCTCTTTGGCTGCGGGCAGTACTTCCAATTCAGGCAAACGACAGTTGAGACTATATTTATGTTGTTCGGAAACCAGGCCGAGGAAATGGCGATTCTTGGCTTCGCTTTGAGCGATTGCAATCTGCCATGCAGCAAAGTTACTCGATCCTACATAACCGATCTTACCTTGATAAACGGCATTCTCGAACGAACCCCACAGCTCATCCCACGATATGGCAGGGTCCACATGGTGCATCTGGTACAGCTCGATATGATCGGTCTGCAAGCGGCGGAGGGAACCCTCCAGATGCCGTCTGATTTTGTAGGCGGAGAGGCCAGCTTCGTTGTTGGGGCCATCTGTATCATCATGCATGGAGCCATAGACTTTGGTGGCTAGAACCACTTTCTCGCGTCTGCCACCACCCTGGTTGAACCAGCGTCCGATAATTTCTTCGGTAAGACCGGAGTTTTCACCCCAACCGTAGATGTTAGCGGTATCAAAAAAGTTCACGCCTGCATCGAGTGCTGCGTCCATAATGCGGAAAGCTTCTTTTTCATCTGTAGCAGGCCCGAAATTCATGGTACCGAGACAGATTCGGCTGACCTTGAGGCCTGATTTACCCAAATACGAATATTGCATGTTGCTTATCCCTCCTGCGTACCTGATTTGAATTCAGCTATATTTTAACCCAGCCGGGAGGTCAGAACAACTTGGAAAGGCCAATCTCTATTGGCTTATAGGTAAAATCTATTAAAGTCATAGATTGTATATCTTGGTCAAATGACCTCGGAATATGATACAAAAGAGAGAGTTAATATGAGACGTTACTTTTATGAATAATTAATGAATGAAATATAAGGAGTGGACAACCCAATGGCAGACGTGAAAAAAATTGCAGTTATTGCAGGTGACGGAATCGGCCCTGAAGTCGTAGCTGAGGCTGAGAAAGTGCTTAAACGTACAGAGGAAGTATTCGGGTATCGTTTTGAGACAGAGCATGCGCTGTTTGGCGGAATCGCAATTGATGAGAAGGGTACACCTCTTCCTGAAGAAACACTGAGCGTATGTAAAAGTGCAGATGCAGTCCTGCTTGGAGCGGTTGGCGGTCCAAAATGGGATAACAACAGCAAGGAGCTTCGCCCGGAAACAGGCCTGCTGGGTATTCGTAAAGCACTCGGATTGTTCTCCAACCTTCGTCCGGCTGTCGTATTTGATTGCCTGAAGGATGCTTCAACTCTGAAGCCTGAAGTACTTGAAGGTACAGATCTGATGGTGGTACGTGAGTTGACTGGTGGTATCTACTTCGGTGAGAAGTTCAGACGTGAAAGTGCACAGGGCGAAGAGGCAGTAGATACTTGTGCATATAATGTAACGGAAGTGGAGCGGATCGTTCGTCAGGCATTCGAAATTGCGCAAGGACGTCGCAAAAAGCTGGCTTCTGTTGACAAAGCCAACGTATTGGAAACTTCCCGTCTCTGGCGTGAAGTCGTGAACCGGGTAGCACCGGATTATCCGGATGTTGAACTGGAACATGTGCTGGTAGACAACTGCGCGATGCAATTGCTGCGTCGTCCGTCCAGCTTTGATGTCATCGTAACGGAAAACATGTTCGGAGATATCTTGAGTGATGAAGCAGCGATGTTGACAGGTTCCATCGGTATGCTCGCATCTGCATCACTGGGAGAGGGCAGCTTCGGACTCTATGAGCCGGTACACGGTTCTGCACCGGATATCGCAGGTCAAGGCCTCGCTAATCCGATTGCAACCATTCTCTCTTTGGCATTGATGTTCCGTACAACCTTTGGTTATGCAGAAGGTGCGGATGCTATTGAAGCAGCCGTGTCTGATGTACTGAACGCAGGACACCGCACGAGTGATATTGCTGTAGACAAGAGCACAGCGATCAGCACGACCGAAATGGGCGATTTGATCGTGGCGGCTATTCAGAAACAAGCGTAATATAGGACCAAAAACATGGCAGCCCTTTGTTTCCAATTATGGAATGTACAGAGGGCTGTTGCTTTATGATTTTTGCCACGAAAAATCCTTATTTATAATTATTATAAAAAAATAATGTTTATAATCTTGACTTTGGGAAGTCCGGATGATAACATTTTACTTGTACTTGTTATCAAGTATCAAATCATTTTAATTACAGGAAAAGCGTTCGCGTTTTTCTTGATGATGAGCAATCCGCAAGGATGCTTACATAATCCCAAAGGAGGAATTTTTAGTTATGGCAGAACGTTTGGTTGGTAGACCAGCACCGGATTTCGCAATGGAAACAGTATCGGGAGACGGACAAGATTTCGGTTCCGTTAAACTGTCCGATTATCGTGGCAAATGGCTTGTATTCTTCTTTTATCCTTTGGACTTCACATTTGTGTGCCCAACTGAAATTACAGCTTTGAGCGTTGCTTCCGAGCAATTCAAAGCTTTGGATACAGAAATCCTTGGCGTGAGCGTAGACTCCGTACACAGCCACAAAGCATGGATCAACACACCAGTAGACAGCAATGGTCTGGGTCAATTGAACTTCCCGCTGGCTTCTGACATCACGAAGCAAGTGGCTAAAGATTACGGCGTTCTGATCGAAGAAGAAGGCGTAGCATTGCGCGGTCTGTTCATCATCGATCCAGAAGGCGAATTGAAATATCAAGTGGTTAACCACAACGATGTAGGCCGTAGTGTTGAAGAAACACTTCGCGTACTGCAAGCACTGCAATCCGGCGGATTGTGTGCAATGAACTGGAAACCAGGCGACACTAACCTGTAAGCCAGATTAACTTGAACGGTTTTTGTTCAAGCCCTCATCCCGTTAGGGATTGAGGGCTTTTTGCACCCTTTTGGCGGAAGTTATCACGATGTTAATCAAAAGTGTTTGAACAAGCAGCTAAGCGTGTTAATAATATATTAGAAGAAAGTCTTCTTTTTATCTGCTGAAAGAGGAATTGATGGCCTCTAAGGCGAATAGGGTATGGAAACCCGGTAAATATTCCGGTGCTCTGCATTTATAATCTGTACATGAATGTGATACACTGATGGAACTATTCCTTTTCGGAAGTGCTGGAAGTGTACGGGATTACATTTGAACAAAAAAGTCCCGGCACGTAATAAGGAGGGTGAACAAAAATGAGTTACTGTTGTGGGGCAAGTATGGTTGGAACGAAGGGAACGCTGAAGCATTACCGCACCCAGGTTCATAATGTTCCCCTGCTGTTTTGCCCGGTGTGTCACCGGGTTGAGGTGCATTATAAAGTGGAAAACGAATACGAAATTCTGGCTGAATATGCGCATGGAGACGGTGCATCCGAGATCGACTTTCAAGATTATGTTACAGAAGATGAGGATGCGATTTTCGAAAACTGTGTAAACCGTGAGAGTGAGGATGCCATGGTTATTGTGCAGCGCCAGATTGATATGGCTCTGGATTTGCTCAGGCTCGCGAAGGAAACAAAAGACGAGAAATGGGAAAGCGAACTTAAACGTCGATTAGCTGTGATGAGTCAGCGCAGACTGAAAATTCAGCATAATAAGACCGGACTATAGATGAACTCGGATATATCACAAATTGAAGATATTAAAAACGAAGCTGATTTGCCTATGGGGTGAAACGGCTTCGTTTTTGTGCGTTGTTCTGGAACTAATTCGAGGTTTTTTTTAAAATAATTTCCATTCGACACTTTCTCCGATTGACTCTCTTCTATAAACTTGTCTATGATAAAAACAGACTTGCAAAAGAGGCGGAGCAAAAAATGTTCGTGTTTGGGAATAGGAGAAGGTCAGAATGGGACAAACGTATATGATTTTCCGGATCGACTGTTGGTTACCGGGAATAGACCAGCTTGAGTTCCGGCCATGCCATCCATATTTTCGGCTCAGCCCCCCAACGAAAGGGCACCGGTAATGAAAAATAAAATCGGCCCTTCCTGTTTCTGTGATGATATGATGTCCGAATGGCAAGTTTATCATTTACGTGAAAAGGAGGAACCTGACATGATTAGTGAATTTCAGGATACAGTGCCTCAACCAACGGATGGATTCCCGCCTGTGCATCTGGATAACAACAAGTACGAGAACGTACTGGAACATCTGGATAGCGGTATAATGTTGTTTGACAGTCACGGTGTATTGACGTTTATTAACGTTCAGATGGCAAAGTTGTTGGAACTTCCACGAAGTCTGTTGAGCGGCTGCACCCTGATGCAAATGCTGCATCATCCGCAGATGAGCCGATTCAAGAAAAAGAAAATTTTACGTATCTATCGGGAAACTATTTTTCACCGTAAGCGCTATCATGAGTTGATTGATGAATATGGAAGGCATTGGCTGGTTACTGTGACATACGGTGATCAGATGGATGGCGACTTTTTGTTCAGCGTCAAAGATGTATCTGATTATAAACAAATTGAACAGACCGCTTATCAAAATGACAAACTTGCGATGCTGGGGCGAATATCAGCATCTATTGCTCATGAAATTCGTAATCCGTTGACTGCAATCCGTGGGTTCATCCAATTGCTCAGGCCCCATTTGCTGCAGCTCGGCAAAGACGAGTACGCTCGAATCATACTGACGGAGATTGATCGGGCGAACGACATCATCTACGAATTTTTGAATTCTTCCAAACCGTCAGCGCCACAGAAGACCGTGATGTCCGTCGACTCTTTGCTCAAAGAGGTGGTCTTGCTGACCGAAAGCGAAGGTTTGATGAAGGGATGCGAGATCATACTGGATGAAGGGGATGCCCCGCTGAATGTGTCCATTGATGTCAAACAGATTAAGCAGGTTATTTTGAATATGGTGAAAAATGCAATGGATGCCATTGAGGAAGTTGGCGAAGAACATACGGGGCTAATTCGAATATCTACCGCCACGGAAAGCAAGTTTGTGCAGATCTCCATCGCGGATAACGGTCATGGGATGGACCATAACACACTTGTACGTCTGTTTGATCCATTCTTCACGACCAAGGAGAGCGGAACGGGGCTTGGACTCTCGGTGAGTTACCGAATCATCAAGAATCATGGAGGTACCATCTCTGTGGATAGCAAAAAGGGCGAAGGCACGCGGTTTATAATTATGTTACCCTTGGTATATTGAGAAAAGTGGGGAGTCAAGGAGTCGGGCATTTGCCGACTCCTTTGTTTTATGTTGCCAATAAGGGTTATAGTTAGTAATGAATGCGAATACATAAGCTCCATAACGGAAGGATGAGATGCATATGGAAATCCAAGGAATGGAACGAATGAATCAACAATTGATGGATCACGTGGGAAAAGTGATTGTGGGAAAAGAGCATACGATAGAGCTGGTGATGACAGCGATCATAGCGTCAGGACATGTGCTGCTGGAGGATGTACCGGGTACCGGGAAAACAATGCTTGCCAAATCGGTAGCTTCTTCATTGGATTGCACATTCCAACGAATACAGTTTACACCGGACTTGCTGCCCTCTGACTTAACAGGGATTCATTTTTTTAATCAAAAAGAAGGGGATTTTGAATTTCGACCCGGCCCCTTGTTTGCTAATCTCGTACTAGCCGATGAGATTAACCGTGCTACACCGCGTACGCAATCAAGCTTGCTGGAGTGCATGGAAGAGCGCCAGATCAGTATCGACGGTTCAACGAGACAGTTGGAACGGCCATTTATCGTTATCGCCACCCAGAATCCTGTAGATAACCAGGGAACTTTTCCGCTACCTGAAGCACAGATGGATCGTTTTATGATGAAAATTCGCATGGGTTATCCAAGCAGTGAAGAGAGTGTAGAAATTTTGAGACGTACGGTAGCCAGCCGTTCTGTTGATGATCTCTCGGCAGTGATCAGTCGTGAAGAACTTTTGAAGGCGCAGGATACGTATAAAACAGTGCAAATCAACGAAGATTTGCTACGATATATCATTCAGTTAACCGAAGCGACAAGGCTACATCCCGAGCTCTCGCTTGGCGTAAGTCCACGAGGGGCTCAAGCATTACTCAAGGCAAGTCAGGCCTGGGCTGCACTGCATGGCAGAGATTTTGTTTTGCCTGATGATATTAAAGTTCTCGCGGAACCTGTGCTGGCCCACCGACTTGTATTTCGTAACCGGATCAGACAACAAGAGGGCTTGGCTGAGCGTATCATCCAGGAACTTCTGAATCAGACAGAAGTGCCTACGGAGAATCTCGCTACAAGCGGGCGTTAATCTTATGGCATTATTATGGCTTGTCCTTGTTGGAGGCATTGTCGTTGTTATACATGGTGTGTGGTTTGGACGACCGGCACTGCGAAAGCTCAAGTACAGCAGACAATTCAGCAAGCTGCGTTGTTACGCTGGAGATGAACTTGAGATGGTGGAGACGATATCGAATGAGAAACGGGTCTCCGTACCGTGGCTCAGACTTGAATCGATGATGCCAGTGTCGTTTGTATTTCGTTCCGGCTCAGGTATGGATATTAGTCAAGGCGAAATCTATCAGAACCATAAGAGTATTTTTACGTTAAAACCGTTCACTCGTATTACGCGCAAGCATCCTTTTACATGTACTCAGCGTGGGATTTATCCGTTAAATACAGCAACGATGACAGGTGGGGATCTTTTTGGCGTGTGGCGTTCCACCAAACCGATTCCTTTGCAAATGTCTATGGTCGTGTATCCTTCATTAGTGAATGCAGAGGATCTTCCTGCGATTTATCAGGTATGGCAGGGAGAAGTGGAAGTATCACGATGGATCGTTGAAGATCCTTTCTTGATTCTGGGTGTTCGGCCTTATGGCGCAGGCGACCCCATGAATCGTATTCACTGGAAAGCGAGTGCACGTACAGGTGAATTACAGGTCTACAAGCAGGGATGGACAGCTGATCCGCAATCCTGGATTGTAGTCAACATTCAGGAATCTGCAGATATGTGGAGTGTTGTTACTCGACCGGAAAAGATTGAACGGGCACTTCGTTACGCTGCCACGGCTGCAGTGGATGCCATCGGTAGAGGGTTGCCGGCAGGTTTCGCCCATAATGGTTATCATGTGGGTGGAGGCCGCGATACACTTCGGATTGAGCCGGATTATGGCACGCCACATCTGGAACGGTTACTGGAAGCTATGGCTGGGACAGAGTTGAAATGTATGGTGCCCATGGAGCAATTCCTGAATGACGAAGTACGTCTGAATGAAGAAGCACAGCAAATCCGCAGCTATCTGCTAATTACATCCTACGTATCTGCCGCTATGGAGCACGAGATTGCACGTCTGCACGAACAAGGGCATCGTGTAACGATTCTCCCGGTAGAGGACATGAAGGGGAATACGAAGGCGGTGAGTGCATGAGGAGCAGACAGGTAGCGACGACCACAGGACTCATAGTGATGCTTGCCGTCTTGATGGCTGGCATATATCTATTTCCGATATTTACGCTTGCTTCATTCTACGCAATGGAACATTTGCCGTTCACATTATTCATCCTGGTTGTTCTCGTAGGTTGGTTGGGACAATTCATTCAGCATAAAATTCCAGGTTTTAGCGAGAAAAGTACATTCATTCGTGGAGTAACGGCACTCGTCGTGGGATTTTTCTTCGCACTCGTTGCTGGGATGAGCCTCATTCTCCCATTGCCGGATATCATCACATTGGTACTGTGTGGAGTCATCTCGGCTTATGCAGGTCTGACCTTCCAGCCAGTCTTTCATTCTGTGTTGTTATGGCGCTTGCAGATTATGGGTGTAATCAGTGCGATCGTGCTTATGATTGCTTCGAATTCGTTGGAATTCATGCAGCCGATACAAACCTACACTGTATGGATCTATATTGCGGGAGTGATCAGCTTTGCTTTTTGGCTGGTTGGACGATATATGCTGCAACTGGATCAGGCAATACTTAATGATGGCAAGAGAAGATTGGTATTAAGAGATTTTGCACGTGCGAATCATCAGCGGTTCATGTGGATGTTTATTGTTATCGTTGCGATCGGTGCTTTCCCAAGTCTGGCTGCCTGGCTGGGGCCGCTACGTGACCGCTTGCTCGCATGGATCAGGGGATGGTTTGGTCCGATTTCCGGCGAGGAGCCACGATTGCCAATGGACAACCCCAATCAGCCGCTAAATATACCGAATGACTGGAGGGAGCCGCCATCCGAGCCCTCAGTCTTCTGGAACATCCTCGGATGGGTAGTGATGTGTGCTGTAGCAGGAGCCATCCTGTGGCTGCTTCTGAGGTTGGGACAAAAAACGATAAACAGACTTATAGACCGATTCAAGGGGATGTTACAACCAGGTGAAAAAAAGGCAGAACCACGGAAGGAGTATATCGATGTCAGTGAGACGCTTGATGCGCCAGCAAAAGTCCGAAAGAATTGGTTTCGTAAGAAAGAAGCGCCACCTGCACAGGATGCTGAACGTGTTCGGTATTACTATCGGACTTGGATTGACAGAGCCGCTCATCGAGGAGTGGATATACAGGGGACGCACACTCCGCTCGAGGCTGCACAGACCATTATTCAGAATGGTGTGAAGTTGGAAGAAGATGAACTGTCTGCGAGACTTCCAGATACGTATAACAGCGTGCGGTATGGAGGAAAGGTTCCGGATCATTCCGATATGGTTGAGATTGACCGAATCTGGAAATCTTATCGAAGTAAATAAGTCCGGAATCCCTTTACTTTTCTTGTCACGTTCAAGTATCATGAGAGGAATACACAAGTTGGTCAGAAAAGGAGCAGACATTAATGAAGACAAATCATTGCAAAATTGTAGATTGTACGATCCGTGATGGCGGATTGGTGAATAATTGGGACTTTAGCGTGGACTTTGTTCAACAGCTGTATGCTGGATTGAATGAAGCTGGCGTTGATTATATGGAAATTGGATATAAGAACTCTCCGAAGTTGCTTAAAGGTGCCGAGGAAGCAGGACCATGGCGTTTCCTGAACGATGATTTCCTGCGTAAAGTTATTCCTCAAAAAGGCAATACCAAACTGTCTGCACTGGTTGACGTTGGACGTGTGGACGAAAATGATATCTTGCCTCGCAGTGAGAGCATGCTGGATCTGATCCGGGTTGCCTGCTACAGCAAAGATGTGGACAAGGCACTTGCACTGGTTCAAACATTCCATGATCGTGGATACGAAACTACACTGAATATTATGGCACTCTCCAATGTTATGGAGAATGAATTGCTGGAAGCATTTGAATTGATCAAAGAAAGCTCCGTAGATGTGGTTTATATTGTAGATTCTTATGGCAGTCTGGATCATAATGATGTGAAGTATCTGGTGGAGAAGTTCAAGACTCACTTGCCTAACAAGCGTCTTGGTGTTCACACACATAATAATATGCAACTTGCGTTTTCTAACACATTGGTTGCGGCGGAACTTGGCGTTGAGCTGCTTGATGCTTCTGTGTATGGTATGGGACGTGCGGCAGGTAACTGCCCAACCGAATTGCTTGTGGCTCATCTCAAAGGAACAAAATACAATCTGCGTCCAGTACTTGGTGTATTGGAACAGTTGATGGTTCCACTGAGAGAAAAAGAAGAATGGGGTTACATTCTGCCTTACATGATTACAGGTGCGTTGGACGAGCATCCACGTTCAGCGATGGCGATTCGCTCATCGGAAGACAAGGATAAGGTTGTTGATTTCTATGATAAATTAACAACACCAGAAGTGAATTTTGATAAGTAATTTAGTCTGAAATACAGTTGCAAATTAGGAAAACATGGACTCTAACTGGAGATCCATGTTTTTTTAGTTCTTAATGCCTTGTTTTTCTCTATATTTATGAATAAATATTCCTAGGAGTAACTATTTTTTAGTTCACGTATACAAATTTAAATGTTATTATGTACCAGATAGCATGTGTATGCATGTGAATTGAACGTTGGTTAATATGTTTTTTGTCGAATCGTGTAGTAAGTTGTTAAGTTTGGTTAATGTAATTCAGGATAGGTGATCCCGGGAAGGAAAACACGGCATGAAGGTTAATCTGCAAGATCAGAGAAAAATAAGTTGGGTCGCTGTGTGCGGCTTATTGTGTTTCCTCGCAAGTCAATGGTTTCGTTCTTCTTCAAGCTCTGATCTGATCATATCGGGTTACCCGGTTTTGACACTCTTGGGTGGATTCGCTGCGGCAGCCGCTTGTATCGGCATCTATAATCAAAGCTGGTTGTTTCGGACACAGAAGCTAACTCTTCGGAGGACATTATTGACAACACTCTTTTTATTGATTGGTCTGTTTGAACTGGTTCATATCGTTTCATTTGCAGAAGAGATTCCAAATGGAGCCATGATGGAATCGGAGTTCTCCTTAATGATGTCAACCATGGGATCTTTGGTATGTTCATTAGGTTTACTGCTCGTGTATACCATTAATGAGAAAGAAATTGCATTACCACGCAAATTCTTACTGTTCAGTGGGACATTGGGTACCTTTGTTATTTTGTACATAGTGGCTATTCAGGAATGGAGCATATTGCCAAGTATGCTTGAGGGGGAAGTGCTTGGTGGTATCTTCACTCGAGTTCATTTTATGATCGGATTGCTTTATGGCATTATTGCAGTTCTTTTGTTTTCACAATGGAAAAAAACCAAAGATGGTGATTTACCAACCATTCTATGTGGCATTCTGTGTTTCTTTTTTGGTGAATGTTATTTTGTTTCAGCAACTGGGGTGAACGATTTCAATCTGTTGTTAGGATTGCTGAGTAATTGTATGGCATATTTTTTCATTCAAAAAGGGCTGTATACGTCCGTAGTGGACATGCCTTTCCTGCAACAGCAGGTCGCGGAAGCCAAGATGAACTATATTGCTCATCATGATGATGTAACCGGACTTCCAAACCGTCGTCGCCTTTCACAACGGTTGAAAAAGATGATGGATGATGCCGTGGTGCAGGAACAGCTTGTTGGTGTATTGGTCCTGAATATTAACCGGTTCAAAACCATTAATGATTCGCTCGGACAGCAAGCAGCTAACCGGGTTTTGCGTCAGGTAGGCCAACGACTGAAACATTCGTCACTTCCAGGAGAAGAAGTCTTTGGATTGGGAAGAGATGAGTTTGCATTAACGATGACAGATTTCAGTTCAACCGATACAGCGTTGCGTCGGACAAGATCCATTTTGCAACTTTTTGAGAAGCCCGTCTTGGTTGATGGCAATGAGTATCATCTTACACTTGGAATCGGGATGGCCATTTTCCCACATGATGGTGAGTCACCACTGGAGATTATTCAGAATGCAGATACGGCTTTGCACAGTGCGAAGGAACAAGGAATGGAACTGAATCGTTTTGCCCATGCGATGCAGATGAAGGCACAGGAGCGTTTGCAGCTTGAGAATGATCTGCGCAAGGCGTTGGATCGAGGTCAGTTCTACCTGGTCTACCAGCCGCAGGTTAATCTGCAAAGTGGGCTAATCGTTGGCATGGAAGCATTGGTGCGTTGGCAGCATCCGCAGCGAGGCTCGGTATCTCCGGCGGAATTTATTCCTCTGGCAGAAGAGAGTGGGCTCATTGTGCCACTTGGCGAATGGGTGCTTCGTGAAGCGTGTGCACAGAACAAACAGTGGCAGGAAGCCGGTTATCGTAAACTGTGTGTTTCGGTGAATCTGTCGATGAGACAATTCAGGCACTCCCATTTGTTGGACAATATCAATGGCATTCTCAAGGAGACAGGATTAGAACCTGTATGGCTTGAACTGGAGATTACAGAGAGCATGACATTTGACAAAGACCGGTCGTTCGAACAGTTGCGCAAAATCAAAGAAATTGGTGTGCATATCAGTATTGATGATTTTGGAACGGGGTACAGCTCGTTGCACTATCTGAAGGATCTGCCGATTGATCGGCTCAAGATTGACCGTTCATTCGTTAATGAAGTCATGGAGGACAGCAATAACGCTGCGATTGTATCTACCATCACTTCAATGGCGCATCATTTACAACTGAAAGTCACAGCTGAGGGCGTGGAGAACGAAGAACAGATGGTCTTTCTTCGTAATCAACACTGTCACGAGGCTCAGGGTTATTTCTTCAGCAAACCGATTAAAGCCGCTGAATTTGAAAAGCAGTTTTTGAGAGATGTGGATAAGCCTACAGGATAGGGAACAGCGGGGGCGCAAGGGTGCTCCTGCTTTTTTAAGATGGATGTGTAATGAAAAAAATGGAAAATATGACTTGCATGCTATAGAGGATCATGGTATATTATTATTTGTAAAATCACTGTTGAATTCCTAAGGAACTTAACAATTAAATCTTTAATCATGCGGGTGTAGTTCAATGGTAGAACTTTAGCCTTCCAAGCTAATAGCGTGGGTTCGATTCCCATCACCCGCTTAATGAAGCAGTACCGGAGCCCTTGCGATGCAGGGGCTTTTTTCTATTACCTTAAAAGAAATCCCGTGGTAACAGCGATCAGAAGATTGTTCTGTTTTCGTAGTGGCGAGTAAGTAAGTATTCTTTAGTTTAATTTATATACCCTTTGCTTTTTTACAATGATCTGGTACAATAACGGAGAAATTGATACTACACATGAATGAGAGGTAACCATACGTCCCATGAAGTAAAACACATGAATTGAACCCCAGTTAACTGCAGACGGTTTTATGACGCAGTCAGCCAGAGCGGCTGAGCAATGAGGGGATTCGTGTGTCCAAATTCAGCTATGGGATCAGGTATGGAGCAAGTAAGCCTTTGAGGTTTACGTGTACCCTGTGTTTGGGGTTTCTTTGTTCATGCCGTAGCTTACCTTAGATCTGTCTTTGAATGCTTGATCCAACCCTGAATTGCTAAACCGCCGGCTGATGCCAGCGGTTTTTTTTGTTCAGCAGAAAGGATGCAGGAAGGATGAGGCCTCATGATGACATTGGTACGCTTACATGAAGTATCAAAAGAGTGGAACGGTATTGAATTGTTTACAGGATTGAATTTGGAGATTAATGAGGGCGAACGACTCGCCATTTTGGGTCGCAACGGATGCGGCAAGACAACGTTGTTACGTATCATTTTGGGTGAGGAGCATGGTGGTGGACGGATTGAACGTCATATCCCTCAGCAGGAATGGGGGTTCATGCGCCAGCGCTCGGAGATTGAGGCCGGGATGAATGTACTGGATGCGGTCCGGCGTGAGAGCGGTCAGATCTATGAAGTGAAACGGAATTTGGAAGAACTGGAACAACGTTTGAGCATGAGCACTGAAGCGGATGAAGAGTTGCTTGCAGCTTATACACAAGTGATGGGGCAATATGAACAGTTGAACGGTTATATGTGGGAGACTGAGGTAGAGAAAGTACTGACTCGCCTTGGATTATCCGCGGAGCATTGGAATAGACCCTATCATTCCTTGAGCGGTGGACAAAAAACAAAGGCTCGTTTGGCGGGGCTGCTTGTCAGCAAACCCAAATTCCTGATCCTGGATGAACCGACAAATCATCTGGATGAGGGAAGCATGCGTTGGCTGGAAGAGTGGTTATCCTCATATGAAGGTACGCTGTTATTTGTATCACATGATCGTACGTTTATTGATCAGGTAGCAACAGGAGTCATTGAGTTCAGTCCAGATGCCCTGACCAAATACAAGGGCGGATACTCCGACTACAAGATCCACAAAGAGCGTGAATTACGCGAACAGGAAACGATCTACCGCAGGCAGGAATTGGAACGTAAGGCGCTGGAAGAAACGATTCGAAATTATCAGGAATGGTTCCATAAAGCGCATAATTCGGCGACTGATGTGGAGGTGAAGATCACCAAGAGCTTCTACAAGGCCAAAGCCAACAAAAATATTTCACGTTACCATGCGAAACAAAAACAGCTGGAGCGTTTGGAGCGGGAACGGGTGGATAAACCTCGTGAAGCTGCAAAGTTGAACATGGAATTACAGATGAATCCACTGGCTGCACGCCAGTTGCTTGCGCTGGAAGAGGTGAGTTTTTCATATACGGGAGACAAATCATTGCTACGCAATCTTCGAATTACTGTGGAACGCGGAGATCGGCTTGCTGTACGAGGTCCTAATGGAACCGGCAAGACAACACTGCTGAAGTTGATGATTGGTGAACTGGAACCTTCGCAAGGCAAGGTCACACGGCATCCACAGCTGAAAATCGGTTACTTTTCACAGGAGCTGGAAGGGCTTCCCGAAAATCTGACGCTGCTGGACAGCTTGCTTACCCTTCCATCCATGACACAAAGTGCGGCACGGACCATTCTGGGATGTTTCCTATTTTCCAGAGATGATGTGTTCAAGCGCATTGGGGATTTGAGCATGGGGGAAAAGTGCAGAGTGGCATTTTTGAGACTGTACTTTGGCGGAGCCAATCTGCTGGTGCTGGACGAACCGACGAATTATCTGGACATTGATACCCAGGAAGTCATGGAGAATGTATTAAAACAGGCTTCAGGTGCTTTGGTGCTTGTATCCCATGACCGGATGCTGACGAAGTCACTCGCGAATCGGTTATGCGATCTGGAGGCTGGTGGCACAGCAACTCTGTTTGAAGGAGGTGTGTCGGATTGGGAGCAGTCCACCAAACTTCGGGAGGTGGCGCTGGAGACCCGGGAATCCGATGACGAGCGGTTACGATTGGAGATGCGCCTATCGGAGTTGCTGTCTCCTGTGAGCACTGCTGGAAAAGACAGTCTGACACAGCCCGAGCATTCGAATGAGCGAGCAGTCGAGGCAGCTGAGATTCGCGAAATCCAGCAGCGCCTGAAACAATTGAAAGATAAGGGTGCAAGCATAAATTAGAACATGGACGGCTTGCTATTTCGATCTATTTTGCATATAATTATGAACGATCATCGATGATTACATCGATATAGGTAAGTGTTCAAAAAGATCGGTTTTCAGTACCAAGAAGATGGGATGAAGATAGAAATGGAGTAGCGGAGCGTAGGAAAACTACGTGAGCAACGGACATTTCGGCTGAATGCCATATTCGACGCTGATGATGCCGTCAGGCATCATTCGTAATCAAAAGCGGACTTTTTGACAACCTCTAGAGGTTTAACTTAAAAGCAAACGTGATGATGGAGATAAGTAAGCAGTGCCTCTGGACAGGGAGGAAGCGCCGTAGATTGAGAGCGTTTCTGTAGAACAAGGCTGCCGAAATTCACTCCGAAGCGGTTCCCTGAACCTGTTTGTGTGCAGACACAGAGGCAACAGTAGGGGCAAACGGTTAACGGTCGTTATTCCGTACAAAGTGAGACAGAACCAGTTGCAGGCCAGAAGGGCCACGCAGCAATGGATGTCTAACAAGGGTGGTACCACGGTCTTTTCGTCCCTTCAGGGGAGAGAAGGCCTTTTTTTGTTGCAAAAACACCACAAAAAGGGGGCAATTACACATGAAAGAACGTTTAGAGGCATTGAAGATCGAAGCGCTGGAGCAGTTGTCTGGTGTGAATGATCCGCAGACGCTCGGTGATCTGCGTGTGAAGTATTTGGGGAAAAAGGGTGCATTAACTGAAATTTTGCGTGGTATGGGTGCACTTAGTGCGGAGGAACGTCCAGTTATTGGTCAAGTAGCCAATGATGTTCGGGCTGCCATTGAGGAAGTCATCGACAGCAAGCAGGATCAGTTCCAGAAGGAAGAGACGGCGAAGCGTCTGCAATCCGAGAAAATTGATGTGACCCTGCCAGGACGTCGTGGACGTCAAGGCGGGCTGCATCCACTGACCAAAGTGGTACAGGAGATCGAAGATATTTTCATCGGTATGGGATACCGCGTTGCGGAAGGTCCTGAAGTCGAAATGGATTATTACAACTTTGAAGCATTGAATCTGCCGAAGAATCACCCGGCGCGCGATATGCAGGATTCTTTCTATGTTACCGAAGACTTGTTGATGCGTACCCATACATCTCCGGTTCAAGTACGTACCATGCAGAGCATGAAGGGCGAAGTGCCTGTCAAAGTCATCTGCCCAGGTAAAGTATACCGCCGTGATGATGACGATGCGACACACTCTTTCCAATTCAACCAGGTTGAAGGATTGGTCATCAGCGAAAACATTCGTATGAGCGATCTGAAAGGGACCCTGCTGCAATTCGTACGCGAAATGTTCGGTTCCCACACAGAAATTCGTCTGCGTCCAAGTTTCTTCCCGTTCACGGAGCCAAGTGCGGAAGTGGATGTAACCTGTGTACAATGTGGCGGCAGCGGCTGTCGGGTATGTAAGCAAACAGGCTGGCTTGAAATTTTGGGAGGCGGTATGGTTCACCCGAAAGTACTGGAAATGGGTGGTTATGATCCGGAGAAATACAGTGGTTTTGCATTTGGTATGGGCGTAGAGCGTATCGCGATGCTGAAGTATGGTGTCGATGATATCCGTCACTTCTACAACAGTGATCTGACCTTCCTGAAGCAATTCGGACGGCTGTAACTTTAAGACAAGAAAGATTAACCATATAGAGCAAGCGGATGAAGAATGAACAGGGAACACCAATTTATAGATGAAGGAAGTGAACGTCCATGAGAGTATCGACAGATTGGCTGTCTGATTATATTTCCCTTGAAGGTGTGACGCCACAGGAATTGGCGGAGAAAATCACCCGTGCGGGTGTCGAAATTGATGTAGTGGAGAACCGCAACAAGGGCGTGAATAAAGTTGTTGTAGGTTATGTGAAGAGCAAGGAGAAACACCCCGATGCAGACAAACTGAATGTATGTGTCATTGATGCTGGTCAGGAAGAAGATCTGCAGATCGTGTGTGGTGCGAAAAATGTGGATGCAGGCCAAAAAGTAGTCGTAGCCCTGGTCGGAGCGAAGCTCCCTGGTGGATTGGATATCAAAAAAGCCAAACTGCGCGGTGTTGTCTCCCTTGGCATGATCTGTTCCGCCAAAGAGCTGGGCATGAACGACAAATTGCTGCCCAAAGATCAGCAGGAAGGTATTCTCGTTCTGCCGGAACAAACGGAGATTGGCACGCCGATCAGCCAGGTTCTTGGTCTCGACGACCATGTGCTTGAACTGGACCTGACACCGAACCGTTCCGACTGTCTAAGCATGCGTGGTGCGGCTTATGAAGTGGGTGCCATCCTGGGTCGTGAAGTGAAGCTGCCAAGTCCCAAAGACCAACTGGTTGAAGCTCGCGATGCAGCTGCGAATCATATCTCTGTAGAGATTAAGGCACAGGAGCAATGCATTCACTATGCAGCTCGTTATGTAACCGGCATTAAGCTGGGTGCTTCCCCGCTGTGGATGCAAAACCGTCTCATGGCGGCAGGTGTTCGCCCAATCAATAACATCGTTGATATCACGAACTATGTCATGCTGGAATACGGTCAACCGCTACATGCATTCGATGCGGATAAGCTGGAAAAGGGCCATATTGAAGTGCGGATGGCCAACGAAGGTGAAACGATCGTTACGCTGGATGGACAGGAGCGCAAGCTGGAGCCGCATATGTTGCTCATCACAGATGGCGTGAAACCTGTAGCGATCGCTGGGGTTATGGGTGGCGAGAATTCCGAGGTATCGGAAGGCACAGTGAATCTGTTGCTGGAGTCCGCCAAGTTCGATGGCGGAACCGTTCGGAAAACGTCGCGCCAACTGGGGCTGCGTTCCGAAGCAAGCATGCGTTTTGAGAAGGAAGTAGACCCGGGTGCGGTGATTACGGCTTTGGATCGTGCGGCTGAACTGATTCAGCGTTATGCTGAGGGTGAAGTGCATCAGGGAATCGTGGAAGCTGGAGCGGAAGCTGCGGAGAAACGTGTAATTCAATTGTCGCTGGACAGACTGAATCGTTATCTGGGAACCGATCTGTCTTTGCTTGAGGTAAAAACGATCTTCGCTCGCTTGCACTTTGCATGTGGTGATGCTGATCAAGGATTGCTGGATGTGGAAGTACCAACACGCAGAGGGGATATTACGCTCGATGTGGACTTGTTTGAAGAGATTGCACGCCTGTACGGATACGACAACATTCCAACCACATGGATTGAAGGACCGACAACTCCGGGGGCATATACACGCTCTCAAGCGATGCGTCGCACCATTCGTGGATTGCTCTCAGGCAGTGGCTGGCAGGAAATGATCAGTTACTCCTTTGTACACCCGGATAAAGCAACATTGTTCCCGGCATTGACACAAGGCAGTAAAGCCGTGAAACTCGCGATGCCTATGAGTGAGGACCGAAGTGTGCTTCGTACGAGTATTTTGCCGCAAATGCTGGATGCAGCGGTGTATAACATGAACCGTAAACAGGATTCACTGGCTGTATTTGAAGTGGGCAATGTGTTCTTCACTGAAGAAGATCAATTGACCAAGCAACCGCATGAGATTCCGGTACTGGGCTTGCTGCTTACTGGGAATCGTGCAAGCCAGCAGTGGAATGTTGGAGCGGAGAAAGTAGACTTCTTCGATCTGAAAGGTGCCCTTGAGCATCTATTTGCCTATGTGGGGCTTGAACAACGCATTCGCTTGGTAGCGAACAGCCCTGAAGGATTCCATCCGGGACGTTCCGCATCGGTTTACCTGGAAGGTAAGGATGGCGGGGAAGGCACATTGATCGGTACATTGGGTCAATTGCATCCGGAACTGCAACAGCAGTATGATCTGAATGATGTGTACATCGCAGAGATTGCACTTGAATCGATCTACAGCGAAGCAGACGCAGATATTCGTTATCGTGAGCTTCCGCGTTTCCCAGCCATGGAACGTGATATCGCGGTTGTTGTGAATGAGGATGTTGAAGCTGGAGATATGCTGCGCGCCATTCGTGAATCGGCGGGTGAATTGTTACAAAACGTACAGGTATTCGATGTGTTTACTGGAAGTAAACTGGGTGAAAACAAGAAAAGCGTGGCGATGGCACTGGTGTACCGGAATCGTGAACGTACACTGACCGATGAGGAAGTTACTGAAGTTCATGCCCGTGTAGTGGCTCGTCTGGAAGAGCAATTCGGAGCGGAATTGCGTAAATAGGACAAAAGAAGATTTTTTGAACAAAGATTAGCAGGAATTGTTTGAAGTCACATCGAATCCTTAGCATTAGAGGATCGATGTGACTTTTTTGTGATTACAGCTTAGAATCAACATACAGACTTGAAGGAGGGCACAACTGTGACTACACCTGATCGTACACGCGTCACCGTAGAGATCTACGGGACTTCCTATAAACTGGTTGGCAGCAGTGCCGACTATATGAAACAAGTAGCTAACCTGGTAGATGAGCGTATGGGCGCAATCTCCAAGCAAAATTCCCGTCTGGATACTCCGCGCATTGCGGTACTGGCGGCTGTACATATGGCTGAACAGTCTCTTCAGACTCAGGAAATCCGTAATGAACTGAAGATGCTCACTGGAGAACGTACAGAACTGAGAAACGAATTGAATCGGTTAAACGCCATACAAAATGAACATCAACAAGAATTGGAACGGCGTGACCAGGCTCTTGCTGATTTACAGAAGCTGAAGCTTGAAGCAGAGCAGGCGCTGCAAAAGGCTGAAACGGACAAGATTTCAGAGATAGCCAAGTTGAATAAGCTGCTGGAGCAAGAACGCGCTCAAGCAACGGAGCGAGTGCAGAAATTGCAGGCTCAAGCTACGGCACAACTGAAGGAAGCAGAAGCCAAGGGAACGAAACAGCTGAAGGAAATGGAAGAGAAAGCGGCTAACCAGCTTAAAAATGCACAGGCACAGGCCGCTTCTCAGCTCAAAGAAGCTCAGAACCGTTCTGCAGCCGAATTGCAGCAGGCGCAGGCCAAAGCTGCGGCACAATATAAGGAATTGCAGGACAAGACTGCAGCTCAATTAAAAGAAGCCGAAAGCCGTGCCGTTGCAGAACGTCAACGAATTGAGGCCAAGGCTGCACAGCAGGTTCAGACAGCCAAGGAAGAAGCCGAGTCAGCCATTCTGTTAGAGTTGGAACAGGCTGAGAACAACCTGAAGAAAGCTCAGGAAGAAGCAGCGCTGCAATATAACGAACTTCAGCAACAGATGGAACTTCGGCTTCAGCAGGCTGAAGAAAAAGCGCTGGAACAGACTCAGGCTCTGACGGATCAAGCGAATCAGGAGCGGGCTGCCTTGCAGGAACAAGCGGAGCAGAAGCGCCTGAATCAGATAAATCAATTAAATGCGGAGTTCAAAGCATTATCCGAACAGTCAGAACTCGAATGGATGGAGAAAGAAGCAGCCCTCGAGGAACAAATGCAGCAAGCCAAGGAAGCAGCAGCGTCCCAGGCGAAAGAAGCCGAAGCGGCGGCAGAGGCCTTGTTGCAAGAAGAACAGGGCAAGCTCAAGCAGCAACTTGAGGAACAACGTAAACAGGCGGAGACTCGACTATTAGATGTCGAAGAACAATTAGAAGAAGTAATGACCCAGCTCATCAGTGCACAGGACATGGTTGCAGAGCAAGAACAGCAGCTTCAGCACGAGCGTGGTCAATTGGAATCGTTACGTCATGAGCATGAGGTTCGTAAACAGGAGCAGGAAGTTCAGACTCGCCGAATTACGGAACTGGAACAACAACTGGAGCAGTTGAAAGAGGACCGTTCCCAGTTGCAGGAGCTTTTGCGTGAAACGGAACAGGCTGCCCAGCAATCCCGTGATTCACAGGAACAATGGAAGCAGAAATATAATGAAACTGTGGATAGAGAAACCTCTCTCACAGCACAGCTACGCAAACTTCAGGAGCAACATGCACAGCTTGAACAGGAAGTGCAAAAGCTTCGTGAGGCTGAAGTGAAGTCGGAAGAGGAACAGCGCAGACTGCAAAAGGTGCTTGAACAGGCTCATGCAGCGGTGCGTACATTGCAGAATGAGATTGGCACGCTTACGGAACGTGAGCAGTCCTGGAAGGACCTTGCTGAGCAGCGATTGGCTGAGATCGGAGATCTGGAGAACCAGATTCTTGAAGTTGCTGAACAGAATGAAACGTTGGAGTCTGGTGTGCAATCCCTTCATGATGAATTGTCCGTGGTGAAGGAAGAGTCTCGTTTCAACCATGAAGAGGCTGTGCAATACCAGAAGGATGCAGAGCTTTTGGAAGAGAAACGCAATCAGCTTGAAGTTGAGCTGAATGTTGTTCGGGAAGAGCTGAACCGACTTCAGGATAACTATAAACAAATCCGTAATGATTACAGTGATGCATTACAACGGGAAGAGAATTACAGTTCCAAGCTGGATGAATTGAGCAAGGAGAAGCAAGAGATTGTGAGCGCGCTTGAAGAAGCAAGACATTCTTCAGCTAAACTTTCCGAGCGTTACTCTGAGCAAGAGAGCCGGCTAGCCCAGACTGAGGAAGAAGCGTTGGAGTGGCAGATCAAACACGAAGAACTGTCAGCCAAACAGGCCGAGTTGGCATCCCGTCTGGAGCAGTTGACAAGACGTGAAGAAGAACTTCGCTCAAGCGTTGAACAAGCAGAGCAGAACGACCAGGTGTGGCAACGCCGTGCAGATGAATGGGCGGCTCAGGAGCAATCCTGGCAGGAACGCTGGGCTGCACTTGAGAATGAACTGACGGTTTGGAAGAGCGAAAGTGCTGCAAGTAGTGAGTTGCTGGAGGGACTGGAGCAAGAACGACAGCAGCTGGACAAGTTACGTGCAGAAGCGACCCAAGAGAAAGAGATCATGGAAACTGAACTGCTTGAGATGGGGGAGCGTTACGAATTAGCGGCCAATCAATTACGTTTGTTACAGGTTGAACGTGAAATGGAGCAGGAGAAGGCAGAGCAGCTGAACACGGAATATCGTCAGTTGCATGATGAATATACGAAATTGCAGACGGAATATAACGAATGGATTGAATTGATTGAACAGGACCAGACCTAACGGAATGAATGTAGCAGGACTGGCTCGTGGGCAACGTACTCTGGTACAATTTGTTATACTAAAGAAGGAGCTCCCGTCGCTGCGGGGGCTCCTTGTCTTGAATACTATTCTTCAACGATAATTTTGGAGATCATGCTGCTGTGTCCTGAACCACAGAAGACAGAACAGGACATTTCAAACTCACCAACTTTGTCCGGGGTTATGACTTTGGAGCTATTTCTGGTATCCAGTTGAAGATTCAGCTCAGGCACAAGGATCCCGTGATTTCCGTTTTCATTTTTATAAACAATGTTAACGGGAACGCCTTTTTTAAGATGGTACTCAGGTTGATCGAATTCATAGTTGCTTGCCTTGATGATCAGTTCTTCACTGGCTGTAACTTCAGCATCGGATCCATTGCTGCCAGATTCTGCGGACTGTTTCGCCCCTCCACATGCAGTGAGGACCAGAATTAACATACAGGCAGCGAGCCATGTTATGCCTTTCTTCATCATGTGCCTCCTTAAAGCGTGATATGGATAAAATTTGAATGATTGCTCCAGTCATCATACCGCAATATGTGGATGCCTGTACACGCTGCGTATGTCGTTTTTTTGAAAATTGTACGTGTACGGCAGAGAGTGGTACTGCCCGAATGAAATAAACCCCTTCCGGCACATGGCCTTCAGAGGTTTAGGAGAATTCATGGGGACGTTAAGGAGAAGTGGAGATTAACTTTTGGAGCTTCGTCCGGCATCAAAAGGGGTGGATACCGGGATGAAGAGATCGATAATCCCGATAACCAGCGCAGCGAGAATGGCACCGAGCAGGCTGACCTCAACATGATCTACAACATATTGACCAAGCCAAATTACCAGTGCGCTAACGATAAATCCGACAATACCGCGACCAAACGGGTTGACCCTTTTGCCGAAGATACCTTCAACGATCCAGCCGAGCAGGGCAATGACGAGAGCAAGCAACAGGGCGCTCCAGAAGCCACCAACGGCGAATCCGGGAACGATCCAGCTGACGACCATTAATACAATTGCGGCGATGATAAATCGCACGACATGTCCCAGGAAATTCATGGCGTTTACCTCCTTTTATTCGGATTGAACTGAGCAGGACAACTCCAAGGGGATGGAGAGGTTGCACAATCCTGACACCTGTAGTTTGTGGTGCTATGGTTTAAGTTATGTGTGGAAGGATTCGTTAAATAGCGTAAGAAAGTTTCTTTCGTTATAATACAGATATAGTTTGGAAGGAGTTGTACACTTGGACACGAAAATTTTACACACACTGGAATATCGCAAAATTTTAAATACATTGCTTAGCTTTGCCCAGACGACCATGGGAAAAAAGAAAGCGGAGCAACTTGAACCAAGCAGTGAACTTGAAGAAGTGAAGCGGTTGCTGCAGCAAACCGATGAAGCCTTCACATTTGATCGCCTGAAAGGCTCACCGTCGTTTGGGGGAATTGTAGATATTACGGCTTCCATCAAACGTGCTGAAATTGGAGGCACACTTAACCCTCACGAACTTTTGGGAATATCCAATACAACCTTCGCGGCGCGGCGATTGAAACGTCAGATTGGTACTTTGCATGAAGATGAGCCCATCGAATCTTTGTTCTATATCAGTGATCAACTGTCAGAGCAAAAAACGCTTGAGGATGCTATCAAAATCTGTATTGACGATAATGCAGAAGTTGCCGACAGTGCAAGCGTAACGTTGGCGCAGATTCGTCGTGAACTGCGAGGCGGAGAAGCGCGGATTCGCGAAAAACTCGATTCCATGATTCGATCCTCTACCGTATCCAAGATGCTGCAGGATCAGCTCATCACCATCAGAGGAGACCGTTTTGTTATCCCGGTGAAAGCTGAATATCGTTCGTACTTTGGCGGGATTGTGCACGATCAATCCGGTTCGGGTGCGACATTGTTCATTGAGCCGGAATCCATTGTTGCAATGAACAACAAATTACGCGAGACCCGGATTCGGGAAGAACGCGAAATAGAAATTATTTTGCAGAAATTGACGGCACTTGTCAGTGAGCAGGGAGAGTGGCTGTTGTATGATGTCGACTTGCTGGGATCACTTGATTTTATCTTTGCCAAAGCACGTCTGGCTCGTGAACTGAAAGCAACATTGCCTCGCATGAATGACCGCGGGTTCCTGAAGCTCAAGAAAGGCCGTCATCCACTGATTCCGATTGAGAACGTGGTTCCAATCGACATAGAGTTGGGCAATGATTACACATCCATTATCGTGACAGGTCCGAATACGGGTGGTAAAACGGTAACGCTCAAAACAATTGGATTGCTCAGTCTGATGGCTATGTCCGGTTTATTTGTTCCGGCTGAGGATGGCAGTCAGTTATGTGTATTTGATGCGATCTATGCAGACATTGGGGACGAGCAGAGTATTGAGCAGAATCTGAGTACTTTCTCCAGTCATATGACCAACATCATTCGTATTCTGAAAAACATGACACCAAAAAGTTTGGTATTACTCGATGAACTTGGCGCAGGGACAGATCCGGCTGAAGGTTCCGCACTGGCGATCTCCATGCTGGAGCATATGCACCGGACGGGATGTCGCATGGTTGCAACCACTCACTACAGTGAACTGAAAGCATACGCATATGAGCGTAAAGGTGTCATTAATGCGAGCATGGAATTTGACATCAACACACTGAGTCCAACCTATCGCCTTCTGGTGGGTGTACCTGGACGAAGTAATGCATTTGCCATTGCAGAGCGACTGGGACTGCCGGGTTACATTCTCGACTACGCTCGTGGCGAAGTGAAGGAAGAGGATCAACGGATTGAGCACATGATTGCTTCTCTTGAAGAGAACCGTCTTACGGCTGAACAAGAGCGTGAGAAGGCCGAGAGCTTGCGCCAGGATATGGAGAAATTACGCAGTCGTCATCAGACCGAACTGGAGAAGCTGGAACAACAGCGTGATCGCCGGATTGAAAAAGCAGAAGAAGATGCACGCAGCATTGTGGACAAGGCTCGCGCGGAAGCGGAGAAGATTATAGCAGATCTTCGCCTGTTGGCTATGGAAGAAGGTGCTTCCGTGAAGGAGCACAAACTCATTGCTGCCCGCAAACAGCTGGACGAGGCTGAACCGGAGAAACGCAGAAAAACGGTCAAGAAGACGGCAACAGCGCCGAAGACTCGTGCTATCGGTCCTGGTGATGAAGTGCTTGTCTACAGTTTGAATCAAAAAGGCCATGTTGTAGAGATGGCGGGTAGCAAAGACGCTATGGTACAACTGGGGATTATGAAAATGAAAGTATCCCTGGATGACCTGGAACTGCAGCAATCGGCTCCCGCAGCCAAACCAAAGCAAAAACCGGTAACGGGTATGAAGCGCACACGTGATGACAATGTGAAAAGTGAATTGGATCTGCGTGGTACAAACCTGGAAGAAGCCCTGATGGAGACAGACCGGTTCATTGATGAAGCTTTCCTTGCCAACCTGGGCCAAGTTTATATTATTCACGGTAAAGGTACAGGAATTTTACGTTCCGGTATTCAGGATTACCTGCGTAAGCATAAACATATTAAAAGCTACCGGCTGGGCAATTACGGAGAAGGCGGGAACGGTGTGACCGTCGCAGAATTGGAATAGCCGGTCCATGAATCAATGATATTCTGCGACCTTATTCATGAAGGTCGCAGATGGGGAGAGGGGAACGGTGCGTGATAGAAAGCATTGACCAATTGCTGTCTCATCCCTTGGGGATGGTACTCGGTTTTTTCTCGGTAGCGATTATGGAGCTGCTTGTATTTCTGGCTTGCTTCGAACTGGTGACCAAGTATAAATGCTGGACGGAGATCAAGAAGGGCAATGTGGCCGTTGCGATGGCTACAGGAGGTAAGATCTTCGGGATCTGCAACGTATTGCGGTTCTGCATACAAGCGAAATCTTCGGTATATGAAGCCATGACGTGGTCATTCGTAGGGTTTATCCTTCTGCTCATTGCCTACTTTTTGTTCGAATTCCTGACACCCGTGTTCTCCATTGATAAGGAGATCGAATCGGATAACCGAGCTGTCGGATTGATATCCATGATTATTTCAGTCTCGCTGTCGTTTGTTATTGGCGCGAGCATTATCTAGGGGGACCGGTCATGAAGATATTGATACGGATTTTGTTTGCGGCATCGATCGTGTTTTTTGCCATCGGTGTCATCTATGTAATGAATACATGATTATATGAAAGAGAAAGGTTGATCAATATGGAAACAACAGTATGCCCTTGGTGTCAGACGGAGATTGTATGGGATGAGGAGCTCGGTCCCGAAGAAGAGTGTCCTTATTGCCACAATGAGTTAAAAGGATACCGAACGCTCAACATTAACATCGATGATGAAGAGAACGATGAAGCTGAGGACGACATCTATGATGTAGACGATGTAACGAACGAGAAACAGACTACGGATCTTTCGGATCTGTGGGGGGATGAAGTCGAACTCAAATTGCCAGAGTTGCGAACGTTAACCAAATACGCGGATGAAGGTAATGATCTCATTCAGTATGAACAAGGTGTACAGAAGCAACTTGATCATCAGGAAGAAGTACCAGAGTGCCCGAATTGCCGGGAATTCATGATTCTCGCAGGTACACAAGCTACAACGCAGGATAACTTCACACCAGTTGCTAACGCAGCTTCAGGCGAAGGGTCACTATTGGCATCACCGTTTAAAGTATTGACCTATGTATGCTCGGGATGTTTCCAAGTCCAATACAGCCTGTCTGAGGAAGATCGTCTGCGTCTGATCAAGAACCTGAGTACGCAGGAATAAACATTTGGGAGATTCTAACCAATTTCATAGCCATCCTGAAGATTCATCATGTTTTCCTCTTGCTTGGGGCACGTTAACCCTAAGACCTACCTGGACATAGTTCACTTCAGGTGGATGAAGGAGGAGCAGATGAAGATTACTTTAGGCCGACAATCCATTCTGCTTTTGGGCGTGAATGGATTGTTTGCGTTAGCCGGAGCGCTGTCAGGAACCTTTTTGAATGTGTTTCTGTGGAAAAGCCGTCCGGATTATGCCATGTTGGGGTGGTTCACTCTCAGCCAGCAACTGGCCATTGGACTGACATTCTGGCTTGCTGGTAAATGGGTCAAGGAACATAATAAAATGAGTGCACTGCGACTAGGTACTGCGCTGTCCGGCATATTTTATATGATTGTCCTCTGGGCTGGTTCCAAAGCTGTAGACTGGATATGGCCTCTGGGTATGCTACTAGGTTGTTCCTTGGGGCTATTCTGGATTGCATTTAATGTTGTGTATTTTGAAATAACGGATCGGGAAAACAGGGATTTATTCAATGGCTGGGTCGGGTTACTTGGTTCGATGACAGGGATTATAGGTCCATGGTTCTCCGGTCTGATTATTACTCGCATGACAGACAACACAGGATATCGGCTCATCTTCACGGTATCACTCGTTATTTATGTCATAGCGGTAGTTTTTAGTTTTTTTCTGAAAACAAGAAAGGTGAGCGGTACATACCGCTGGTCGGAACCTTGGATACAGCTATCCAAGCGGGGTAGTCCCTGGAGGACCTTAGGCTTGGGTTTATTCGCTCAGGGCGCACGAGAAGGTGTCTTTGCCTTCCTGATTGCACTGCTTGTATACTTGGCCACCGCACAGGAGTACAAATTGGGGCAGTTCTCACTCATCACTTCTGCTGTGGCACTAGTAAGTTATTGGGGAGCCGGGAAATGGTTCAAACCACAGTATAGATCAAAAGGCATGTTCATTGGAGCCCTCATCCTGCTCGTTGTGCTTCTTCCTCTTCTCTGGAAAGTGACCTATGGTACGTTGTTAATTATGGGGATTGGGAGTGCTGTTGCGATGCCGTTGTATGTACTACCGATGATATCAGCGGGATTCGACATGATGGGCACAAGTGGCGAAAATGTGGAGAAAAGGGTTGAACTTGTCGTTTTGAGAGAATTATGCCTGATGCTTGGCAGACTATGTGGATTGGCCATATTTATTGTGACGGTCATAAATGCTCCGTCTCTACGCATGTTAACCTGGCTTATTATTGTCCTCGGTGCTTCTCCGCTAATCGGATGGATCTTCATGCGCAAATTATTGAACCGAGCGGAAGGGCAAGAGCCCTCGGCTTAGCAGGCTTCCAAATATATAAACAGGGTACAGCGGCGGGAAAGAGAACTTTCCGTGTGCTGTACCCTGTTTGTATTGATTTATTTTGATGTTATACAGGAGATGGTTTACTTGTACGTGTGAGTGAGAACAGATCCATATCAGGGTTTGGTTTGCCAGTAATAGCATCCACAATTAAGGAAGCAGCAATCATGCTGTATACCGTCCCGTTACCTCCATACCCTTCTACAAAATATGAATGCGGATAATCGGGATGTGTGCCGATCAGGGGGAGGCCATCATTCGTATTACCAAACACGGCACCCCAGGCATAATCGACTTCAAGATCATCTAAAGGGAAATAGGAACGGACCTCTTCCAGAAGTGTATCTCCCCGATGTTTTGCCCGTATTTCACGTTGATCCTCCCGAGGTGTTTCTTCATCCAAACCGCCTGCGATGATTCGGCCGTCCGGTGTTGTTCGCATATACAAATATGGGCGAGCTGTCTCCCAGATCATGCTGTGTTCAAACCATTCACTAAGATCAGACAACGGTTTGGTAGCAATCGCGTAGGTCGTTTTCAGATAGGCTCCACGATCCTTTTTGATGTCCTGTGTCTCGTAACCGGCAGCAAATATGACCTTCTTGGCACGGATTTTACCGTTGGCAGTGTGGCAGATTACACCATCTTCATCGTATTCACAGTGTATCATCTCCGTCTGACCATAGATTCTAGCGCCACGTTTACTTGCGGATTCAAATAAGGCATGAACAAAACGATAGGGGTTCACTTCCGCATCTCCCATTGTGTACAGTGCAGCGGGTTTACTGAAGGGGAAATGCTGGCTTATTTTGTCGGCATCCCACAGTTCAGCTTCAAAACCATAACGCTTCAAGGTCTGATATTCTTCCTCCAATTGGGCCACATCATCTTCACTGCTTGCAAAACAAAGACTTGTTCGTGGGATAAACCAAGGGTCTGTATCCAGACTGTCTGCAATTTGAGCAAGCTGTTTCATGGCTTCACGACAAAGCTCATAAAAACGTACGCCTGTTGCTTCACCAAAAGTGTGGATACATGAGGTTAGTGTTTTGTCATTGGTGTATTGTAAAAGACCTGTATTGGCAGAACTGCTGCCATGAGCAATGTTTCGCTTATCAATGACAACGGTGTTAATACCCTGCTCCGTGAGTAGTTTAGATGTCAGTGCGCCCCCCATGCCCCCACCAATGATGAGGCAGTCACAAGAGATGTCTTCTTGTAGAGCAGAATAATTAAATGTTGAATTGAAAGTGGAGGGCCAGAAAGGTGTGCCATAGACCAGATTCATTAGAAACATCTCCTTTATAATTTAAATTTGTATACTTTTGTGTGACCGGGTTAACAATAATTGCGCATAAACTTTATGCCGAGGAGGCCATCGAAACATGCAGAATCATACTATGCAAGCGCTGAGTCCGAAGGAATTGAACTACATTGCGGACTCTATCACCAATGAAGAACTGCTGATTAAGCAGTGTGCAGCCACAGCTTCCATCACACATAATCCACAAATTCAACAAGCACTGAATCACTATGTTCGCTCACATGAACAGCATCTGAACACGCTTGTCAATGCACTGCAACAACATCAGTCTCTTGCACCGGCACAAGTCAGTAATTGAAGAGAACTCTAACTGTATAGGAGGAAAACGCATGTATTCTCAATCTTTGTCATCTAATGGCGCTTTTATGCAGGAGCAGGATCTGCTGAAGTCGATTCTTGCAGATTTAAGACGAACCTCGCGCGAATATACGACTGCGACAACGGAAGCTTCCTGCCCCATGACACGTCGAATGTTCACAGACCTGACGAACGATACCCTAAGATTACAAGGGGAACTGTTCAATCTGATGCAGCAAAACAACATGTATTCTGTCTCGTCCAAGGCACTTCGTCAGGATGTGGACAAGCAAATTCAGTCCGCCCACCAGACCCAACAAAAGTGTCAGCAGTTCATTCAGGAAAAGAATACGCAGAACAGTTCATATAGCCAAGCTCCTAATGTGTCTCAGCATCAACCGAATTACGGTAACCCTTATTACATGTAACCTTAGCAAAAGAGGTTTGAAGCACCTAAAGTTCCAGGACCATACCACCGCTTGCCTGAATTCAGGGCAGGCGGTCTTTTGTCTATGCATCAACGTTAAATTCATGTAATATAAGTATTAATTCATTTTCAGGAACCTGGATGATGCTGGAGGGAAAACCATGAAAGATTTGAACGATCTGCAATTAAAAGTGCTGGATCTGCTGAAGGAAGACGCGAGAAGGACTCCCGCACTGCTGTCGACGCTGCTGGGGGAGTCGGAAGACAAGATCAAGAACGCCGTGGCACAGCTAGAACAAGACCACGTCATCGTGAAATACGCAACCGTCGTGAACTGGAGCAAAATAGATGATGAGAAAGTAACGGCCCTGATTGAGGTGCAGATCACGCCGGAGCGTGGTCGTGGCTTTGAAGGGATTGCTGAACGCATTTATCTCTATCCGCAAGTGAAGTCCGTATATCTCATGTCCGGTGCATACGATCTGCTCGTTGAAGTGGAAGGTGGCAACCTGCGTGAAGTCGCTAATTTTGTGTCGGAGAAACTGTCTCCGATAGACTCTGTACTTTCAACCAAAACGAATTTTATTCTTAAAAAATATAAGCAGGACGGGATTATCTTTGAAGACCATCAGGAAGACAACCGTCTCATGATCTCGCCGTAAAGGAAGATGTGTCATGATAGTGAATGAACAGACAACCGGGAACAACAAGAAAATGACATCTTATCTGGCACCCCTCGTGCAACAGATACCTCCATCCGGAATTCGTAAATTTTTTGATCTGGTTGGAGACAACAAGGATATTATTACATTGGGTGTGGGTGAACCTGATTTTGTTACACCTTGGCATATGCGTGAAGCTTGTGTATACTCTCTGGAAAGAGGCATGACCAGCTATACATCCAACGCAGGTATGCCGAAGTTGAGAGAAGCCATCAGTGAATATCTGGATACTCAGTTTGATACCAAATACGATCCCAAAGATGAGATTATTGTTACCGTGGGTGGCAGTGAAGCGATTGACCTGGCTTTGCGCGCATTAATTGTACCTGGCGACGAGATTCTCATTCCTGAACCTTCGTACGTGGCTTATTCACCAATCGCTTCAATCGGTGGCGGTATACCGGTTGGTGTTGAAACCTACGCGAAAGATCAATTCAAGTTAACGGCCGAAGCACTTGAAGCTGGCATCACGCCGAAGTCAAAAGTGGTTATTCTGTGTTATCCGAGTAATCCCACTGGAGCCATCATGACGTATGAAGAGTGGCTGCCTATTGCTGAAGTGATTAAAAAGCATGATCTGATTGTGATCGCGGATGAAATTTACGCTGAATTGACGTATACGCAAAAACATGTTAGCTTTGCATCTATTCCTGACATGAAGGAGCGGACCATACTCGTAAGCGGATTTTCAAAGGCTTTTGCAATGACAGGTTGGCGGATCGGTTACATGTGTGGTCATCCTGAGCTTATTGCAGCCATGCTTAAAATCCATCAGTATACAGTAATGTGTGCACCGGCCATGGGTCAGGTTGCTGCACTTGAGGCATTGACGAATGGTTTGGGTGAGAAGGATCGGATGGTAGAATCGTATAATCAGCGTAGACGTTTAATTGTGCAGGGATTCAGGGATATTGGACTCGATTGTCATGAACCTCAGGGAGCATTTTATGCATTCCCGAGCATTCAAAAGACAGGTATGAGTTCCGACCTGTTTGCTGAGCGATTGTTAACGGAGAATAAAGTGGCTGCTGTTCCCGGCAATGTTTTTGGCCCTCAGGGTGAAGGCTTCTTGCGTTGTTCCTATGCTACTTCTGTAACCCAATTGAATGAAGCTTTGGAACGAATCGGAAACTTTGTTTACAAACTTCAAAAAGAGGGTTAATACTAAAGTAGAATCTTTTTACAAATGTGACATTTTTATCATTGGGAAAAAATAACTTTCTTTTACAAAATAATGTGATATAATTCAAATTTGAAATAAGTTTTCATATATTTGGAAACCATTTTTCCAAGGAGGGGTTAGCTTTGTTTTGTGTTGAATATGATTTACCGACGAATCGTGGGCACTATCTGGCAGAAGGCGATCATGGCGACCGATGGTCGGTGAAACCCGATAACGCATCTTTGCATGACATTTCCTTGGAAGATGAAATTCATATGCTTCGTCGCAAGATGGAACAGATCTTCCTCGAAGAGAAATCATTCACATCCGATATTGTAATTGAAATCAGCAGTTTGCTGGATTTAAAGATTAATGAATATATGAAGGCTAACCCGATTAAAGGAAAATAACGTTTATGCTGGATTGAAACGTTTCATTTTATTGAGTTAGAAGGGAGACCTGCGAGGGTCTTCTTTTTTGTGTTTAAAGGAAGGGTGATCCCCCAATAAGACAGGTTATTTTTTTGCGTGGAACAATTGTGATATATTGGACATAGGAGACTAAAGGGGGAACTGGAATGAAGAGATTTTGGGGGCTTACTGCAATCATTTCTATCGTTTTTCTGCTTGCTGGTTGTGGAGGTAAAGATGGTTTTTCCATTTTCATCATTGATAACCAAGGAAATCCATCTGTGATCTCAGAACAGTTACAGGCCAATCTGCAACAGAAACTGGGTGAGGAACCCAAGGTGGAAGTGATCACCAGTGCGATGTATGATGTTCAGAAAATTATGGTAGAATATGCGGCTGGAGGACATGATATCTTCATTTTGCCAGAAGCTGACATGAAACAATACGGAAGTAATGGCTCCAATGTTCCGCTGGATGATACGTTTGATCCCAAGAAGTTTGAACGGGGTGTATTTGAGGGTGGAGTATTGGTAGAGAAGGGTGAAGGAGATGAAGGTTCAGATATCAAACAAGAATCACATCTTTACGGCATTCCACTTGAAGATATGAAAATGTTTAAAGATGTAGAATATGCTTCGAGCAATTTATTCGCCACTATTCCAGTGTCATCTTCCAATGTCGAAGAATCCAAAAAAGTGCTGAAGGCGCTGACAGAGTAAAGAAAATTCAGAATGGCTATGGAAGGAGGGAAGCGGATTGCTGATTACGGTCACAGGCGGCATAGGTAGTGGTAAAACCCGGTTTGCCCTCAAGTACGCAGCCGGGATTAGCCGGGAGGGTGTATATTTATCCACTGGTGATCATGATCCCGTTATTCCCGAATTGCCATCCGCTCATTATCGTGCCATTCATGCCGGGAACGGTCAGCATCTGACAGAGGTGATCACCCAGATTAATCGGGAATCCAATCTGTTTTTGGCAGATCAGCGAATTGTAATTGTAGACAGTCTGACTTCCTGGATGGCTGCCGGTTTCAGGGCAACAGAGGATCTGGATCATCAGCGTTCAGAGACACAGCTCTTGCTTGATGCTTTATTGTCTTATCAGGGGAAGTTGCTTGTGATTACCAATGAAATGCATGGCACATTGCATCCTACCGAGGAAGAACGAATATTTACAGCGAGAATGGCTTCGGTTAACCGGATGCTGCAGATACATGCTGAAAAGATGTACATGCTGGTATCTGGTCTGGCTATCGATCTTAAGAGTCAGGGCATGCGAAATGAAGATGAACGATAGCGAGATGACATAAACGGGTGACATAAAGAAGCCTCCTTAACCACGAATTGGTGGCGAGGAGGCTATATTTATTAATATATCCTTTTTATTTCTGCTTTTTGCTACGTCTGATCCACCAGATGATACATCCGATGACAATGATGGCGAGAATGACGTACACTACAATGGAATAGACGTCCATAAAGTGCAAAATGCTTTCCCATGATGCGCCAAGCGCAGCACCAACGCAGACAAGAATGACATTCCAGATCAATGTTCCAATGGTTGTAAAGAGAAGGAATAAACCAAATTTCATATTGGACATGCCTGCGGGAATGGAGATAAGACTACGGACGAGGGGAACCATTCGGCAGAATAATACGGTCCACATGCCATATTTGTCAAACCATGCATCGACACGGTGAATATCCTCTTTTTTGATGCGCAGAACATGTCCCCAACGTTCCACAATTTTCTCAAGGCGTTCGACGTCAATGAGTAGGCCAATACCATACAGCATCACAGCACCAAGGACGGAGCCAATGGTTGCGGCGATTATCACACCTGGAAGAGTGAGACTGGTATAGGTGGTCATGAATCCGCCAAACGGCAAGATGATTTCGGATGGAATTGGGGGAAATACGTTCTCAAGAGCAATAATGAGTGCAATGCCGATGTAGCCGTATTGTTCCATGAAATCGGTTATCCAGTTTTGCATAATCGTCTCCTTTACTTTTGGTTTCCTTCGATTTGTCGTATACTCGGCAGAGCACACCAATTCTTATATACGTGTAAAGCGATAGAGGGGTTTCTGAAAAAATGGCATTCCCGTATTCATTATGATATTACCAACTGGAGGGATAACGATGGGCATATATACACGAACAGGTGACGAAGGACAGACTTCGGTCATCGGTGGACGCGTCATCAAGGATGATGACCGAGTTGAGGCTTATGGCACAATTGATGAATTGAACTGTTTTGTAGGCCAGGCGATCAGCCTTATTGACTCTGCTCAAGGGGAATTTGAAGATCTGCGTGAACATCTGCTGGAAGTTCAGCAGGAACTATTTGATTGCGGGTCGGATCTGGCCTTTGTGAAGATTAGTGAGGCCAAATATAAGGTGAGAGATGAAATGGTCACACGTCTGGAACAATGGATCGATCAGTATGATGCAGAGAATCCAAAAGTGGAACGGTTCATTATTCCAGGTGGCAGTCAGCTGTCTTCTGCTCTTCATGTGTGCCGTACTGTATGTCGTCGCGCAGAGCGTCGCACGGTAACACTTGGACAACATACAGATATTAATCCGTCTGTACGACGCTATCTAAACCGACTGTCTGATTACTTCTTCGTGGTTGCACGGACGGCCAACGCGAGACAACAGGTGGCGGATATTGAATATGTGCGGAGCAAAAAAGTCTTCCGCCGCAAAGGATGAGCCAGTATTATTCGCCGATTGTCTACACGGTGACCGAACAAGAAGATGGCTGGCTGCTGAAGACCGTGCTTCAGCGCCGGCTGCTGGTGTCGCGAAAACTTTTGTCCAAAATCAAGCTGACGGACCAAGGTGTCATGTTAAATGGAGAGCGCGTGTACATTAGCGTCAAGGTAGCTGCGGGTGATGTCGTTGAAGTTCGGATGGAGCAAGAGGAATCAGATGATATTTTGCCTGAACCTATTGCCTTTACCGTTCTGTATGAAGATGAGCACTTGCTTATTGTAAACAAGGATGCGGGCATCATCGTTCATCCGACACATGGACATTACACAGGTACTTTGGCAAATGGAGTCGTTCATTACTGGAAAACCAAGGGCGAGCGCTTCCGGTTCAGACCGATTCATCGACTTGATCAGGAAACGTCAGGTGTGCTCGCAATAGCCAAGAACCCTTATGTGCATCAGCATGTGTCTGAACAGATGATTGCAGGGACAGTGGATAAGAAATATATTGCGCTTGTGCACGGCAGCCCTGTCCCGGAACAAGGATCGGTGGACGGACCGATTGACCGCGATCCTGAAGAGCCACACCGCCGAATTGTTACACCAAATGGTTACGCTGCAAGAACGCTGTACACGACTTTAACACGTTGGTCAGGGGGCAGCGTCAGTGCGATAAGCCTCAAGCTGGAAAGTGGCAGAACCCATCAAATCAGGGTACATATGACGTCCATCGGTTGCCCGTTAATCGGAGATCGGATGTACAAGACACTCCCTGTGGACGGAATCGATGAGCAGACGATGGTTGTACGAGAGGAACGGGACAGCTGGATTGAACGTCAGGCATTACATGCCTGTGAGCTGACGTTCGAGCATCCAATTCTACAGGAACGCATGACGTTCCAGGCTCCTTTTCCAGTAGATATGGCCGCGTTGGAGAAGCGTTTGAATGATGAGGCAGCTCCCAGAGAAGAATTGTAGGAAGTTGCGAAGAGGGCCTTAGGACTCCTTAGATACGCCCTCTGTGCAGTAGGTGTCGTAGCTTTTTGTACAGGCAATCCTGTCGGCCCGTTCTGCTTGAGGTTCAACGCTGGTGGCTATTCCAAGTGAGGAGTGCTTCATGCACCCGAACAACATGCCGTAGGCTAATCTTAAGGTTTGTAGGCTCATTAGTCCTAAAGGTTCTAAAGCCTCACCTCTTAAACTAGAGTTCTTAGTTTGGAAGGTCTTGGTCCAAAGAAATATAGCGAATGAGTGTTTTTGAACTCATTCGCAAAAATGAGTAAAGTTGCATGGCGATGGTATCGATTTGGAGCGACTTTTGGATTTGCGAAGCAAACCAAGGGAAGCGAGAAGTCGAAACCGGAGCAGAGGAGGAACACATACCATGAGTAACTTAAAAGTATATCAATATGCCAAATGCGGCACATGCCGCAAAGCTGTAAAATGGCTTGAAGCTCAAGGACATGAGCTGGAGCTAATCCCTATTTTTGACTCACCGCCATCAGAATCTGAATTAACAGAACTCATCCAAAAGAGCGGATTGGAAGTGAAGAAGTTCTTTAATACGAGCGGGGAAGTGTACAAAGAACAACAATTGAAGGACAAGCTGCCAGGCATGTCCGCTGATGAACAGATTCGTTTATTGGCTTCCAATGGTCGTCTGATCAAACGTCCGATCGTTACGGATGGAGAAAAGGTAACGGTTGGATTCAAGGAAGAAACGTACGAGCAGGAATGGAATAACGCATAAACGCGCTGAATATCAGCCTTGAATTGTTCAAAATTCAGGGCTTTTTTGGCTGAACGATGGTTGGCGGAACTATGCTATAATGATAGAATTAGTTTCGTATTTTATATGCTAGATTTAGATAGGAGAGAACAAATTCAAGTGAATCAACGTAATGAACCTACTTTGTTGCTGGTAGACGGTATGGCGGTGTTGTTCCGTGCTTTTTATGCGACATCTGCAAGCGGATATATCAGACGTACAAAGGCAGGATTGCCTACCAACGCAGTCTACGGATTTATCCGTTATTTCTGGGATGCGGTTCAGACTTTTGGGCCAAGTCATGTCGTATGTTGTTGGGATATGGGCGGTAAGACGTTCCGCGGTGAAGAATATGCAGCCTACAAAGGCAACCGGGCCGAAGCTCCGGATGACCTAATTCCCCAGTTTGCCCTGATTCGTGAAGTGATGGATAGCCTGGGTATTCCGAATATAGGTGCACAAGGATTCGAAGCCGACGATTGCATCGGGACGCTTGCGAAGTATTATACCGAAGAGACTGATATGAATGTTATGGTACTGACGGGTGACCACGACATGTTGCAACTGATTAATGACCGCACAAGTATCATCATTATGAAAAAAGGCCATGGCAACTACATGGTGTACAACCCTGAAACGCTCATGGCTGAGAAACAACTGACACCTCGTCAAGTGATTGACATGAAGGGTCTGATGGGAGATGCCAGCGACAATTATCCCGGAGTACGGGGAATTGGTGAGAAAACAGCGTTGAAGCTTGTACAAGAATACGGCTCCATTGAAGGAATTTTGAGCAACATGGATAAACTGACCCCTTCGGTGCGTAGCAAGATTGAGAATGATCTGGACATGCTTCATCTGTCCCGCAAACTGGCAGAGATACATTGTGCTGTTCCGGTTGCCTGTGCGCTGGATATCTGTGAATTGCGTCTTGATCCGGATATGGTGATGGACAAGTTTGAACAACTTGAGATGAAGAGCCTTGGCTCTTGGATGGGAGTGGCAATAGGGTGAGCAACATGCAGAACGTACGAACAGGTAAAAAGTGGTGGACAGGGGCTATGGCCCTCGTCCTCGCCTTGCCCGTAATTCTTTCGGGAGCAGTAAGTGCGCCACAGACAGTGGATGCCAAAGCAGCAATTAGCACCAAAGTACAGAAAGTAAAAGCAGCAGGACGTAATTTTACCGTACAGACCGTTTCGATTCCAAAGGGAACACCGGTTACTGTGGGACTCGCGAAGAAACAAGTTGGCCAGACGGCAACATTGCCATCGATTGTGAAAGCCTATGGTGCTCAAGCAGCCATTAACGGAGCATTTTTTGAAGCATATAACGGAGCACCAGATCCATACGGTATGTTAATAGCAAATGGTAAGGTCATACATATTGGAAGATACGGAACATCCATCGGATTTAAGGAAGACGGCTCGGCGATCATGGATTCACTTCAGGTGAGGTTGACAGGTAAAGTAACGGATACTAAAGGCAAATCACGCAGTTGGTATGCGACCTTTATTAATCGAACACCTTCTGCGAATGCAAGCATTACGATGCTGTACACGCCTGAACGAGGTGCCACAGTTGGGTTCAAAGGTGGTACTGCAGTAGTCATGGAGAATGGCATCGTGACCAAAAAAGTGCCTAACACCAATGTAGCCATTCCTAAGAATGGTTCGGTATTGGTCTTCACAGGCAACCAAAAGTCCTCTTCGGATCGTTTCACCGTTGGTTCAACCGTAGAAATGAATTACAGATATACTAACGCAGCGGGTAAAGAAATCCCTTGGCAAGATGTAGTGACTGCTGTGGGAGCAGGCCCGCGTTTGGTGAAAGATGGCAAGGTAGCTGTAAATCCGACGAGCGAAGGTTTTAAGGATGCCAAGATTCTTAATGCTTCGGGAGCCAGAAGTGGTATTGCGATCATGGCAGACGGTTCGGTTATGCTGGCTACCGTTTCCGGAGCAACAATCAAGGAGTGGGCAGCGGTGATGCAGAAGCTTGGTGCGAAGCAAGCCATGAATTTGGATGGTGGTGCTTCCTCGGGTATGTATGCCGGAGGCAAAATGCTGACTTCTCCAGGTCGGCTATTGAGTAATACACTCGTATTTGGCGGCTCTGTGCGTTAAAAGAAAGTGATTATGGGAGGTATGACACAAATGACACTCACATCTGATCGAAAGCCAGGGGAGGGTAATACAGCTGTTCTGGCCATTAACGTAGGACTGCCGCAGCCGCTCCCTGGGCAGAAGCGTGAAGTGCTGAGCGGCATTGTGAAACATCCTATATCCGACGCGGTTTTCCTGTCATTCACTGGAATGACAGGGGACGCGCAGGCGGATCTGGTGCATCATGGCGGCCCTGACAAAGCCGTTTGTGTATACGATTACAGCCGTTATCCGGCGCTGGAACAACTGATGGATCGCAAGCTGAACTGGGGGGCTTGTGGAGAAAATCTGACGGTTGAAGGCTGTGCCGAAGAGGACGTTCGGATTGGTGATGTCTACGAGTTGGGCGAAGCCACAGTGCAGGTCAGTCAGCCCAGACAACCTTGCTTCAAGCTGGGGGCGCGGTATGACTATAAGGAGCTGCCTGTTTATTTTCAGGAGAGTGGATATACCGGCTTTTACTTTCGGGTACTGCAAGAAGGTGAGGTAAGGCCTTTATCGATATTTCGACGAATCAGCACCGATCCTGCATCAATGACAGTTCTTGAGGCCAATCGAATTATGCATCAGGGGAAAGAAAATGTCGAAGGTATCCAGGCGTTGCTGGCCCTTCCTGCGCTGTCAGACAGCTGGAGGCAAACGTTAATGAAACGGTTGTCCAAGCTGGAGAATAAGTAGCAGGGTAATTATAGTGTCATCAAGTAAGGCAATCCGAATTCCTTTTTTATACTAACTTGGGAGTGTGACTAACATGACGATCTTAGGCGCAATTGAAGCAGGCGGAACCAAATTTGTATGTGGTATTGGCACAGAAAACGGAGAAGTTCTGGAACGCGTAAGTTTTCCAACAACAACACCGGAAGAGACCATGGCTCAAGTGATTTCATTTTTTGAAGGCAAAGGCATTGAAGCTCTGGGTGTAGGTTCATTCGGTCCGATTGATCCGATTGAAGGAAGCCCAACATATGGTTATATCACAACAACACCAAAACCACATTGGGGACAGTATAACGTGATTGGCAAGCTCAAGGAGCATTTTGATGTACCGATGACATTTGATACGGATGTGAATGGTGCAGCACTTGGAGAAGCAACCTGGGGCGCTGCACAAGGTCTTGAGAGCTGTCTGTATATCACTGTGGGTACAGGTATTGGTGCAGGTGCTGTGGTTGGCGGTAAAATGGTCCATGGATTGTCACATCCAGAGATGGGGCATATCATTGTACGCAGACATCCGGAGGATACATACGAGGGTTTCTGTCCGTACCATGGCGACTGCCTCGAGGGTCTTGCAGCAGGCCCAGCCATTAACAAACGTTGGGAGCAGCCGGCTTATGAACTGCCTGCAGACCATAAAGCATGGGAGATTGAAGCACATTACCTGGCACACGCACTGATGAATTATGTTCTGATTCTCTCTCCGCAGAAAATCGTCATGGGTGGCGGAGTAATGAAGCAGGAGCACCTGTTCCCGATGGTTCGTAGCAAACTGCAGGAGTTGCTGGCTGGATACGTTCAGCATCCTGCACTTCAATCCGAGATTGACCAGTATGTTGTTTCACCCGGACTCGGTGACAATGCGGGACTATGTGGTTCGCTGGCGCTTGCCAAATTGGCATTGAGTAAGTAGATCAATAAGGGATTGACGAATTTTGCCATTGTGGTATGATATGGGCAACAGCATAGTACGGTTTATGAGGAAGCACCTCTCTTGCATGAATTTTGCAGGAGAGGTGTTTTTTTTGTGCTGCCTGTAGGTAGCATAACTAACCCATATTGGCTGAATTGTTATAGGGAGGGAACGGAATATGGAAGTCATTTTCATGAACAGATTGTCCAGAATGTCAGATCAGAATGCAGAGTATGCACAGCTATGGATTGGGGAAGAGGAAGATAGTTGGCAGCTGGGATGGAGTCGCTACGAGGAAGGAGAGCGTGAGGACAGCATCTGGTATGAAGGGACTTCTTGGGAGGAGCTGCTTCATATTTACCGTCATCAGCTTGCCATACAGATGAGTGAGGGATACCGACCGCAGTTACAGGGGTTATTTCATGAGAATGATGATCTGAAGTCACGCAGTTATGGTGGACAGCGGCTCCATTGTTACAGTGAGTTATACGGCAATGAGCAGTTATATACGGACCTGTGCACATGGCGCAGGAAGAGAGCTGTGTCTGACCGGAAGGCACCGTATTTTATTGCAACGAATCGTCTGCTGCGTTTGATCAGTGCCTTTGTTCCGCAATCGCTGGATGAACTGATGCAACTGCCGGGCGTAGGGGAGAGTAAAGCAACCGAGTATGGTTCGGAATGGATGGAGATTACAAACGGGTTGGAGCGTTCAACGACATTCCCGCTGGACTGGGTATACACGGCGCTGAAGGAAGAAGAGTATGAGAGTTGGTTATACAAACAGAGAGAGCAGAAGTACAAGCAGGAACTTGATAAGTTCACCACCCGCAAGCAGGTGCTTGAAGGCATGAAGGAAGGGTATACGTTAGAGGAGATTGTTAATCGATCCGGATTATCCCGACGTGAGTTGATTGAGCTGTTAGAGACACTGGATCTTGAAGGTTATGACACCGATTGTCTTCTTGATGTGGAGCTGGCAGTGATGCCAGAGAACGAACAAGAGGCCGTATGGAGTGCATATGAGGAGCTGGGAGATACGTTCCTGAAGCCAGTATTACATAAGGTGTATGGAGGAGAGAAGCCCGATGGAGGAAGTCTGGAGCAGGTCTATGAAAGACTGCGCATGATTCGAATCCGCTTTCGTCGGCACGCAGAGACAGAGAAGAATGTTGGTTAATGATCAGAAATGAAAAAAGACGAGGCGTTTCTCCCGGAGGAGCGCTTCGTCTTTGTTATTTCATACGAGTTCATACCCAGTCTTTCTTGCGGAAAATGAAGAACATGCTCAGGCCCAGTGTAACCATCAGGCCAATCACAACAAAATAGCTGTATTTCCAGTTAAGCTCTGGCATATTCGTAAAGTTCATGCCGTATATACCGGTAATAACGGTCAGCGGCATGAAGACCGTGGTAATGGCGGTAAACACACGCATGATCTCATTCGCCCGGTTCGCAATACTGGATTGGTAAGCTTCTCGCAAGTTGCCCATCAGGTCGCGATAAGTCTCAAAGGTTTCCGATATTTTTACAGCATTCTCATAGATGTCACTGAAATACTTTTGCAGTTGATCATCGATGAGACGCAGATCTTTTTTGTTCAGGGTGTTAATGACCTCTTTCTGAGGTCCAAGGACTTTTTTCAGCCACAGAATCTCACTGCGTAGCCCGATGATTTCATTCAGATGTGACTTTTTGGTGTGCATCAGAATATCTTCCTCAAGCTTCTCGATCCGTGCTTCAATTCGGTCACCTACGGTGAAATAATTATCAACAATCAAGTCAACCAGCAAATACAGCAGACGATCCGGTGTACTGATTTCCTGTTCCCACAGGATTGGTTTCAGTGTGCGCAATTCGCTGACCTTTTGCTTTGTAACACTAATAATGAAATGTCTGCCGAGGAACAAGTTGACCGCACGTAGAAATATCTCTTCATCATCGAAACGGATGCTATTAATCACAATAAAATAATGGTTCTCATAAATTTCAATCTTAGGACGTTGTTCTTCGTCACTCAGACAGTCTTCCACAGCCAGATCATGCATCAAGAACAGTGGCTGAAGTACCGCCAAATCGTCTACATCTGCATCAATCCAGTAAAATCCTTCCGCTGGTGGAGTCAGCGCCTGCTGAATGTCGTCCACCGGAATAAATACACCGTTGTTTACCAACCGGATTTTCATCGTTAATCTACTCCTTCTGCACCCGCCAACTTGGCGGATATTATCATTATGGGCGCAAAAAGAACAAATCAGCCGGTCGGCAGCGGAGCCTGGAGATCAGGGCTGCGTTCACTATATAGTCAAACGGAAGTCACGTCCCGCTGCCGGCATGCTGATGTCAATTCTCTATGCAGTTTGTCGGAATTCGGCTGCCAGTCAGGCCTCGGGTCGCCATCCATTTAATATGTCACCTCTCACATAAGGGTTTATAACACCTTGTTTAGTATACCGCTGGTACAAGGTGCTTTCAAGCGCAAAAATGTGTCTATTTCGCGCCCTGAGGCAGTGTATGACAACGGATGATGAACGGTTCCGATCTGGGAAGCAGACAGCGAACTGCAACTTGACGTGAGGGCATTAATGTAATAAAGTAGACGGTGAACCATATTAAATTACAATCTAATACAGCGAAATCTTATCAAGAGTAGGTGGAGGGACTGGCCCGATGAAACCCGGCAACCGGCGGTATACCGCACGGTGCTAATTCTTGCAGCGACCAAGTGTCAAGTGGCACTGTTGTAACTGAGAGATGAGAGAGGCGCATATCTATTTACATATGACCTTTCTCGAAATCCGAGGAAGGTCTTTGTCATATGCCCCGACTTCTCAGCAGTGATTTTCGCTAAGGAACTTGAGGTTGTTTGTAACGTTGGATGGAAGAGCAATTCAATGTTTATAAACAAGCTCAAGGCAGTTTATAACTGTATTGATGTGAAGACATCAAACCAGTGGTGGCTGCATCTATCTATGCACAAGGAGGAGTTAGACTTACCATGCCAATCAAAATACCCGATACGCTACCAGCAAAAGAAGTACTTGAAGGAGAGAATATCTTCGTCATGGATGAAACTTCTGCATACCAGCAGGATATTCGTCCACTCCGTATCGCTATATTAAACCTGATGCCCACAAAGGAAACGACCGAAACACAATTGCTTCGTCTGGTAGGAAACACGCCTATTCAGGTGGATGTCGTTCTTGTACATCCCAAATCCCATACGTCGAAGAATACGTCTCAGGAGTATTTGGATCTGTTCTATAAAACCTTCGATGAGATTGAGCACCGCCGTTTCGATGGAATGATTATTACGGGTGCCCCGGTGGAACAGATGGATTTCGAAGACGTGAACTATTGGAATGAAATCCAGGAGATCTTCGAATGGACCAAAACCAATGTGACTTCAACCCTCCACATATGTTGGGCTTCCCAGGCAGGTTTATACCATCATTTTGACGTACCTAAAGTGCCGCTTGATGAAAAGTGTTTTGGCGTTTTCCCACATACCATCAACAAACCACATGTTCCGTTGCTGCGTGGATTCGATGAAGTATTCAACGTTCCACATTCCCGTCATACGGAAGTGAGACGCGAAGATATTGAAAAGAATGAGAATTTAGAGATTTTGGCTGAATCCGAGGAAGCGGGTATCTTCCTGGTTGCTACCAAAGACGGCAAACAGATTTTTGCCACAGGACATGCCGAGTATGACCCGTTCTCATTAAAGTGGGAGTATGACCGGGATACAGCCAAAGGGTTGGACATCGCATTGCCTAGACATTATTATCCGAATGACGATCCTTCCCGTGTGCCACCGGCTACTTGGCGCGCTCATGCCAACTTATTATTCTCTAACTGGCTCAATTACTATGTGTATCAAGAAACACCTTACGATATTGGCCCGCAAATCTAATCGAGATTACAGGAGGATGCAGCAATGGAAGACAACAACAAGTTGAAAATCGAAAGCCGCTTAGCACAAATTGGGTCCATCAATGAACCGGTAACAGGGGCCATTAACTTTCCGATCTATCAATCCACTGCGTTTCGCCACCCGAAGCTTGGACAAAGCACGGGGTTTGATTATATTCGTACGACTAATCCAACCCGTAAAGTGTTGGAAGAAGCAGCTGCAGCGCTGGAGTCCGGTGATGCAGGGTTTGCCTGTAGCTCGGGAATGGCCGCGCTGCAAACGATTTTTGCCATGTTTGGTCAAGGGGATCATCTGATTGTATCGCTGGATCTGTATGGTGGAACCTATCGTCTGCTTGAACGCATCCTGTCCCGCTTCGGTGTAACCGCAAGTTATGTGGACACGAATGATCTTGCAGCAATGGAGAAGGTTCGTCAGTCGAATACCAAAGCTGTATTTATTGAGACACCAACCAATCCGCTGATGATGATCACCGATGTGGAAGCCGTTGCTTCGTGGGCGAAAAGTTACAACCTGTTGACGATTGTTGACAACACGTTGTTGACTCCATTTTTCCAACGTCCGATTGAACTGGGTGCCGATATCATCATTCATAGTGCTACCAAATATCTGGGCGGACACAATGATGTGCTGGCCGGACTAATTATAACCAAGGGTGAGGCGTTATCGGCAGAGATGGCGTTCCTGCATAATTCCATTGGAGCCGTATTGTCTCCAAGCGACTCCTACCAGTTGATGAAAGGGATGAAAACGCTGGCTCTTCGCATGGAGCGTCATGAGCACAATGCACTTACCATTGCCAAATACTTGCTTGAACACCCAGCGGTGGTTGAAGTGTATCATCCAGGTCTATCAGATCATCCGGGGTATGAGATACAGAACAAACAATCCACGGGTAACACAGGTATCTTCTCCTTCAAAGTGAAGGATGCACGTTATGTTGAACCGTTGCTTCGTCACATCAAACTCATTGCTTTTGCGGAAAGTCTCGGCGGAGTCGAATCACTCATGACTTATCCGGCAGTACAGACTCATGCAGATATTCCGCTTGAAATTCGTGAAGCCGTAGGTGTGGATGACCGTCTGCTCCGGTTCTCCGTAGGCATTGAACATGCAGATGATCTGATTGCAGATCTCGGCAATGCTCTGACAGCTGCACAACAGGAAGTTGAAGGAGGTGTGCACTCATGAGTGAGTCCAACAAAAAGCCCAATTCCGAGTTGAAATTTGATACCAAATTGCTCCATTTTGGCGATGAGATTGACAAAACGACTGGAGCATCCAGTGTACCGATCTACCAAGCATCAACATTCCATCATTTTGATATCTTCAATCCGCCTCAACATGATTACAGTCGTTCGGGTAATCCGACACGTCAGGCTTTGGAAGATTACATCACATTGCTGGAGGGCGGCGCACGAGGTTTTGCCTATTCTTCGGGGATGGCTGCGATTTCAAGCGTGTTCATGATGTTCTCCGCAGGGGATCACATGATTGTAACGGAAGACGTATATGGAGGTACGTATCGTTTGCTTACTTCCATATTAAGCCGTATGCAGATCGAGACAACCTTTGTAGACATGACCAATATAGATGAAGTAAAAGCGGCACTCAAGCCAAACACCAAGGCAGTTTATATGGAAACACCGTCCAACCCTACACTGCGAATTACGGATATCGCTGCTGTAACTGACTGGTCGAAGGAACATGACCTGATCACGATTCTGGATAACACCTTTATGACACCGTACTATCAGCGTCCAATTGAGCTTGGTGTGGACATCGTCGTACATAGTGCTACGAAGTTTCTCGGAGGTCACAGTGATGTACTTGCAGGGTTAGCTGTTGCTCGCACGGAATCACTTGGCGTACAACTGAAACAGTTGCAAAATGGACTTGGAACTGTACTCGGGGCACAAGAATCCTGGCTTCTGATGCGCGGGATGAAAACCTTGGGGGCTCGCATGGCTCATAGTGAACGGAGCACAGCCAAACTGGCGGCATGGCTTAATGAGCGCAGTGATATTACCGCTGTCTTTTATCCTGGACTGGAGGATCATCCGGGCCGTGAGGCACACGAGCGCCAGTCAACGGGATATGGAGCTGTCGTTTCATTTGACGTTGGTTCAGGAGATCGTGCAAAAGCAGTTCTTAACCGGGTGAAGCTACCTATTGTTGCTGTAAGCTTGGGAGCTGTGGAGAGTATTCTGTCCTACCCAGCCATGATGTCTCATGCGGCAATGCCGGCTGAGGTTCGCCGTGACCGTGGCATTACAGATGGGTTGCTGCGCTTCTCCGTAGGTCTGGAAGATATCGAAGATCTCATTGTAGATTTGGAGCAGGCACTTCAGGAATCCTAGTAAAAGTGGATGACCGAATACGCCGATGCGTATCACTTAATCTCGAATAAATTCCATTCCATATGTAAAAATTTTTACTTATTTTTAAAGCACCTGTACATAAGGTGCTTTTTTTCACATGTAACCTGTGTTACGATATGTGGAGTACAGAAATGCGATGTTGCCACCAGAACTTGCTTCTCTTGAACAAGTTGGGACGGATCGTTATATAATTTCTCTTCATGAGGGAGGCTTTTTTACGATGAGTACGGTAGACCGTATCTTAGATAAAGCCCTTCGGGGCGAACGTTTAGACTTGGAAGACACGATTGAGCTATTTGAATCCAATGAAGTGGACAAAATCGGGGCAGCTGCTAATGTCATTATGAAACGCATGCACCCTGAACCATACAGAACATTTGTAATTGGGCGTAACGTCAACTACACAAACGTGTGTGATGTGTACTGCCGTTTTTGTGCTTTCTACCGCAGACCTGGTTCGGATGAAGGTTATGTGCTTCCGGACGAAGTTATTTTCCAGAAGATTCAGGAAACGGAAGATGTGAATGGTACCGAGATTTTGATGCAAGGTGGAACGAATCCAAACTTGCCTTTCAGCTATTATACAGACCTGTTGAAAGCCATCAAAGAGCGTTTCCCGAACATCACGATGCACTCTTTCTCACCCGCTGAGATTATGAAAATGGTTGAAGTTTCCGATGGTCTTACATTGGAAGAGGTTGTCCGCGCCATTCACGAAGCTGGTCTGGATTCCTTGCCTGGCGGCGGCGCTGAAATTCTGGATGACCGCACACGTCGGAAGATCAGCCGCTTGAAAGGTTCATGGCGGGATTGGATGGACGTTATGCAAACTGCACACCGCATCGGCATGAACACTACGGCAACGATGGTTATCGGCCTTGGTGAATCGATGGAAGAGCGTGCATTACATTTGCTCCGTGTACGTGAAGCTCAGGACGAATGTATCGCGAACAAGTATGATTCCGAAGGTTTCCTGGCGTTCATTCCTTGGACTTTCCAGCCAGACAATACCAACCTTAAGCTGGAGCGTCAGACTCCGGAAGAGTACTTGAAGACTGTAGCCATCAGCAGACTGGTGCTGGATAATATCAAGAACATTCAATCCTCTTGGGTAACGATGGGTCCTGAGATTGGTAAGAAGTCGCTTGAATTTGGCTGTAATGACTTCGGTAGCACTATGATTGAAGAGAACGTGGTATCTGCTGCTGGTGCAACTTACAAAGTTAACATTGAATCCATTCTGCGTTTGATTCGAGAGTCCGGTTATATTCCGGCACAACGTAACACCCGATACGAGATTGTGCGCATGTTCGACGAAGAAAATTCCGTGCATGAAGATTTCGTAATGCAGAACTAATAGAGCAAATACACTACTTTAATAACTCACCACTCGATTTCGTTTTTTTTTCTTGAAAGTAATGTGTAAAAGCAATATGCCCGCTAACTACTCCGTTTGGAGAGAGTTGGCGGGCTTTTTTTATAATGATGAATCGACGTATAGAAGGCCGGAGATAGATCCACTTTAAAGAAGTATATATAGACGTATTCACTAATATTAAATTCATATTGGAAATAATTAAATGTTAAATATAGATTTTACGACTTTTTAAGATTGTTTTATTACGTATATACTTTTATATCGATCTTTTTGTTGATAGTTTTTCTCAAAAACGAAATAAATAGATTTACAAAGGGGGATGATTTCGTTATGATAAATATCATCCAAACAGCAATAGTGCTTAAAGGAGGAGTGGAACCCATTTATTAATATCAAATGGCTTTATGAGAAGAGTAGAGTGATGTTAACATTAGGGAGGTTAAGGAATGGTTAACTTGCAGAGCGAGGAAATCAAGAGAAGAGTCATCAAGTGCATGCCGTGGATCTTGCTCTACGAATTTTTTCAAGTGTTTAATGAAAACGTATTCAACCTAATCACACCCAATTTGTCTCAAGAGTACGGTGTGAGTCCCTCAACTGTAAGTTTGATTGTTACGCTGGGGAAATTGTTTTTGGGGATTGCCTCCATTGTATTTTCGGCTTTATCCGATATTGTGAGTACTCGCAAATTAATGTTATTCACTTGTTTTGTATTTCCTGTCGTAACCCTGATCGGTTTCTTTTCACCATATAGTTTCTCCTTATTGATTACAGCAAGGATAATGTTTGCTTTAACCATTGCGATTCCACTCGCACTGCAAGTTATTATTGCTCTTAAATACTTTGATAAGTTAACTGCTGCCAAATATTTCGGCTACAATACAGCAATATTTCAGCTTGCTTCTGCAGCAGGCCATTTCTTCGGCGGTTATATAACGGACTATTTCCACTGGAATTATATCTTCCTATTCCCACTCCTTACGCTGTTAGGAATACCTACCCTCATGAAAAATTTGCCTAAGGATGAAAGCAAAAAAGGGTCCTTTGATTTCATTGGTATGTTGTTAGTCACCTTAATCTCAACATTGTTGATCACATATATGACATTTAAAATGCAGTATCCTTTATTATTAATTTCTTCTCTTGCATGCACTGCCATTTTTGTAATGTACACAAGGAAAAATAAAAATTCATTCATTAAGCCTGATTTATTTAAGATAAAAGGAATTGTGTGGTCTTTGATCGTCTGTGGTCTATTCTATGGAACCCAGGTGGGATTCGGCTTTATCTTCCCGTTTATTGTTCATAAGGCTTATGGCTTGTCCGTTAGCACCATCGGGGTATTTTACGCATTAACGAATATTGCTGCATTCATTGCGGGGATCAATTCAGGGCGTATTATCAGTAAGATTGGTTCTCGTAATATTGCACTACTAGGCGGATTATTTATTTTTTCCGGACTAGCCATGGTTGCTTTTTTAGTCGGGTTTTCTGTCGTATTTGTGTTTGTTGGGATGGCTCTTTTTAATATTGGCTATGCTTTGTTCTTCTCAGGATATCTCAGTAACTATACTCAATTGCTTCCGAAGCATCAGCATGGATCGGGAGTTGGGGTTGAGAGGCTTGTTCTTAATATTGGAAGTTCGCTTGGTGGGGCATTGATTGCAATGTTGTATGGTCAACCATATATGATGAACAAAATTGTGGACATCTCGTCCAACCCTCAATCAGCCCAATATAGTAATTTGGCTCTAGTACTCATGATCATGATTGCTGTTGCAACGTTCATATTCACCAGAGTATTTGATAAAAATTTTAATCGCGTCGAATGATTCGATAACACATTAATTGTGATTTCAGTAAAAAAGCTTCGCTTTTATTAACCAGCGCAAAAATCCTCCCGTTTATAGGGAGGATTTTTGTGATCTCAAGTTAAAACATGTTTGGGTTCAGTGTGAGCTGTTTTTTCTTCCAGGAAATAATCAAATATCATACAGCCTCCTCCTACAGCGACTGCATTATAGCCGGTGGTTGCTCTAATGATTTTGACTTGCAGATTTTTATATTGCTTTGTGCGCTCTTGTACCGTTTTTAATGTCATTTCATAGAAGTCAATATTACCTCCCAGCCCGCCACCGATAATAACAATATCCGGCCGGAGCAGTTGAATAAGATTGGTAATACCAATGCCGTAGTAGTAGGCAGCGTCCCGCACAACCTCTGAACACAGGGGGTCACCCTGCTTCAAGGCATCCAATATATGATGGAATTGAATGTCATCTGCTTGGAGAGGGATGTCCAGGAGTGAAGAAGATTTCCCACGCTTTATCTGACGAATCACTTCGTCCCGAACGGCAGGCAGACTGCTGTACGCTTCCAGACATCCATATGCTCCGCAAGCACATTTTCTCCCATGAACATCTACCGTAATATGACCAAAGGAATCATCCATATCCAGCTTGCTGCCGACAACTTGTCCTTGTAGGATAATGCCGCTTCGGATGCCAATGCCGGAAGAGGTGTATACAAGATTTTCGGTTTCTCTCCAGTAATTGCTTCGATATTCACCCAAAGCAGCTAAGTTAGCCCCATGATCGAGCAGAACAACCGTAGAGAACCGTTTTTCCAAGGATTTGATGATATCTAACTGATTCCAGTCATTGGAGAGATCATCTTTGAAATGGATAGTACCGTTTTCCCGTTCAATCGACCCGATGGCGCCTACACCGATTCCGAGCAAATGTTTCTGATCCACATGGTGACGAAGCAGAATATCCTCAATACTGTCACCGATCAGGTTTAGTGTATCTTGAGGGAGGGAATTAAAGTCCAGTTTGAATTTAACCTCGTCCAAAACCTGCAAATTTAAATCAAGAAGCAAAATGACAATAAATAAACTGGATATCTCAACACCTACCAAATAGTGAGAATCGGGTGTAATGACATAAAATGCAGGCTTCCGCCCAACTTTGGATTCTGCTGATCCACTGTCGTATATTAGGCCGGCCAGTACTAATTCTTCAACAAGTCGGGAGCAGGTTGAATGTTTATATCCGCTTAGTTCCACCAACTCATTAATGCGTATAGGGCCATGCTTGCGGACTAATGAATACAGAGCTTTTAAACTTTTTGTCTTGGGAGACATTAAACCTACAAATTCCTGTAACATAAAAGTCCTCCAATAATTATTTTATTCGATTTCTCTATTTTACCTTATTGTTTGTATCTCTCCTATATCAAATCATCCTTATTATATAGTTTAAAGGAATAAAAAGGAAAAATAAAGCTTTATATTATTAAAAATGAGAAAAATAATAATAATAAAACTAAGATTTTGGTTAAATTACTCTAAAAATCATATAAAAAACATTAATAAATTCAATTATATTCTCATTTTTTATCAAAATGAATTTTATTATATTTACAATGAATTAAATATGCTCTATGATGAGTATGTGAACATGAAGACAAACATAAAGAGGGTGCATGAGATGCAAGATATCAAACGGAAAATTCAAGAAGCTGCACGATTTATCAAGAATGAAACAGACTGTCGTCCGGAGATCGGTTTAATTCTCGGTTCAGGATTAGGGATACTGGCAGATTTAATCGAAAATGCAAAAGTAATTCCTTATGAATCCATTCCTCATTTCCCGATGTCCACTGTAGAAGGTCATGCAGGAGAATTAGTGTTTGGACAAATTCATAACAAAAGCGTCGTCATGATGAAAGGGCGTTTTCATTTATATGAAGGATATGAAGCTCAGCATGTGACACTTCCGGTCCGCATTTTGAAAGCGCTTGACATTAATCAGTTAATTGTGACCAATGCAGCTGGAGGAGTTAATGCAGACTATGAGGTGGGAGATCTGATGCTGATTACGGACCACATTAACAATATGGGAAGAAATCCGCTGATCGGACCAAACGAGAAGGATTTCGGTGAACGGTTTCCAGATATGAGCGAAGCTTATAGCAAAAGACTTATTCAAATCGCTCACAAAGTAGCAGAACAGCAACAATTTTATTTTAGAGAAGGCATTTACATGGGCAATCTGGGTCCCACTTATGAAACCCCTGCCGAGGTACGCATGGCCAGAATTCTTGGCGCAGATGCAGTAGGCATGTCTACGATTCCCGAAGTCATTGTTGCGAGACATGCGGCTATGGAGGTACTGGGTATTTCGTGCATTACGAATAAAGCCGCGGGCCTTCTGGAGCAAGCGCTTTCTCATGAGGAAGTAATGGAAGCAGCCGAACAAGTAAAGCCCAAGTTCCTGAAGCTGGTCCTCGAAATTATTAAGGAAATGTAAAATGGCACAGGAGGGTCCTATGAGGTATAAACGCGTATGTCTAATTGTACTGGACAGTGTCGGGATTGGTGAACTGCCTGATGCGAAACATTTTGGTGATCAAGGTGCTCATACATTGGGCCATATTGCAGAGCGTATGCCGAGTTTTTTGCTTGGAACTATGAAAAAGATGGGTCTTGGAAATATAACTCATCTACCCGGGATAGAGCCGGTGGAAAACCCGGTGGCCTGTTTCGGGAAAATGGCGGAGGTTTCAGTTGGAAAGGACACGATGACAGGACATTGGGAGCTCATGGGCCTGAAAATCACTTCACCATTTAATGTATATCCAGACGGATTTCCATCAGAGCTAATCCATCTCTTTGAGGAACGGACCGGGCGTAAAGTGATCGGTAATAAAGCAGCTTCTGGTACTAACATTCTGGATGAATTAGGTGAAGAGCAGATCAAGACAGGAGCATGGATTGTTTATACGTCAGCGGACAGTGTGTTCCAGATTGCTGCTCACGAGGAGACAATTCCACTACAAGAGTTGTACGATGCATGTGAAATAGCCCGAGAGCTCACGCTCCAGAGCGAGTTCAGCGTTGGTCGTGTCATTGCCCGCCCTTATACGGGGATGCCAGGAGGTTTCACGCGTACTGCGAACCGTCATGATTATGCTGTGCCTCCTCCGGCTCCCACTTTAATGAATGCGATGAAAGACTCCGGGCTTGATGTTATAGCGGTCGGTAAAATCAATGATATTTTCTGTGGAGAGGGCATCACAAAGGCGATTCCAACCAAAAATAATCTAGATGGAATTATGAAAACAATATCTCTACTAAACAAAGAGTTTACAGGTCTGTTGTTTACGAATTTGGTCGATTTCGACTCACTGTACGGGCATCGTCGTGACCCGGAAGGCTATGCAATGGCGCTGGAGCAATTTGACGCGCTCTTACCTTACATTATGGAAGAAATTACGGCAGATGATTTATTAATTATTACAGCTGATCATGGTAACGATCCAACACATTCAGGAACCGATCATACACGTGAGTACGTTCCTGTGCTTTTATATAGCCCGGCAATCAACAATCCCTCCAGCATTGGAGTTCGTGAGACATTCTCTGACTTGGCAGCGACGCTGGCTGAAAACTTTAATGTCCCGAATACAGGTCAAGGCACTTCTTTTTATGATCAACTGTGACCAAAATTAAATTTGATGGGAGAGCTCCTAATGTCTGAACCGAAAACATTGACTATTGTATATACAAATGACTTTCACGCTCAGGACAAACCAGTTCGAGCGACATGGATTGAAGGCAGTCCAATGATGGGCGGTGCTGCTTATATGGCCGCTTATATTAACAAAATTCGCAATACAGAGCCTAATGTTCTGGTACTGGATGCAGGCGACATTATTACCGGACCACCAATCAGTTTTCTGACGAATGGAGAAGCGCCGGTTGATCTGTATAACACCATTGGATTCGATGCTTCATGTGTCGGGAACCATGAATTCGACCATGGTGTGCCTAATGCAAGAAGGTTGATAGCACAAGCTCAATTTCCGTTTTTGTCAGGAAGTATTTTCTATAAGGGAACCAATATTTTATTTGCCAAGCCTTATGAAATTATTGAGAAGGGTGGCTTGAAAATAGGGATTATTGGCATACACGGAAAAAGAGCAGGTTATGAGACGATTCAAGTGGATCTTGTAAAAGAGCTTGAGTTCCGTGAGCAGGAGTCTCTGCTTCAAGAATATGTTCATCTTCTGCGACCACATGTCGATTTGGTTATCGTGCTTGCTCATGAAGGTGTTCCAGCCGAGCAATCAACGACTGATCGCGATGTTGATGTGGACGAGGATTTTGAAGAAGATGTGCGCATGTGCAACAACGTGAAGGGAATTGATCTGATGATCACGGGTCATGCACATAAATCCATCGTCAAGCCTTATGTCGCTTCAGAGACAGGCACGTTGCTTTGTTCCACACGTGGTTTGGGGACTTTTGTGGGCTATCTGCAATTGCAGGTGGACCGAACAGAGAAGAAAATTATATCTTATGAGGGCCATTTGGAACCCATCTATACGGACCGGATCGAGCCTGATCCTGTTGTCGCTGAACGTGTGGAGTATTGGGATAATCGCTTAAAAGAGCTGATTGATGAAAAAATCGGGTATGCCGAGCACAATTTATCACGTAATTATTTCGGAGAATCGTTGCTTGGTAACATCGTTACAGATGCTGTACGATTGCATACAGCCGCAGATGCGGTATTTACTGCTCCTGGAGGATTGCGCGCGGATATTGACCAGGGAGAAATCACTGTCGGGCATGTCATTAATGCGGTCCCGTTTAACAATAACATCCTTGTGATGGAAATGACCGGACAGGAACTCAAGGAGGTGCTGGAGCAGAGCGCAGGGATGACGGCTGGAGTGCTGGAGCAGTCCGGCATTGAGATTATTGTTGACCCTTCCGCAGAAAAAGGGTGTCAGGTGATTGGAGCGATTGTAAATGGCAGATCACTTCAGGAAGATCATATTTATAAAATTGCCTCTGATGATTTCACCTGCAAAGGTGGAGACGGTTTCACCGCTTTTCTCAAGGGGCGCAACGTACGTGATACTTCCTTGATCATGCGTGATATTGTCATTAATTATATTCGTAATACGGGTCATCTCAAACCAGTTATTGAAGAACGAGTTAGGTTCAAAGATTCAGTATCAACCTCTTCATAGTTGAGCGTAATAGAAAGAAGGTAATATCAGGTGATTGAGAACCATACACGGCCTAAAGAAAAAGTGAAATGGCTAAAAAGGGAATTTCTTGCCGGAGTAGTATCGTTTTTCACCATTGTTTACATCATCGCCGTCAATGCATCCATCTTGCAGGATGCTGGAATTCCACTGGAAGAAGGAGTGGTCGCTACGGTTCTAACTTCATTTATCAGCTGCCTGATCATGGGGTTATGGGCGAAAACTCCGATTGTTCTTGTGCCGGGTATGGGGATTAATGCTCTGTTTACGTATACCATTGTTCATACGATGGGACTTTCCTGGCAAGAGGCATTGGGTGCTGTTTTTATCTCAGGTCTGTTATTTGTGCTTGTTGCATTTACACCTGTGGCAAAATGGCTCTCAGTGTCGATACCGGATGCATTGAAAGAGGCAACGACGATCGGGATTGGCCTGTTTCTCACCTTTATAGGTTTGCAGAAAGGAGGCATCGTTGTATCCAGTTCAACAACATTTGTAGCACTTGGTGACTTCAGCAAACCTCATGTACTTCTTACACTGACGACACTGATTTTAGCGTTAGTTTTGTTTATGCGAAGGGTACCTGGCAGCTTTTTAATTACAATTGTTGCAGGTACAGTACTCGCTATTATTTTTGCTCAGGTGGATACTGATTTAAGTGAGACTGGCTCATTTTCAATACAATCATATTTGAATGTTATGGGAAGTATGTCATTTAACAAAATAGGTTCAATTACGTTCTGGATTGCTACCTTTACGCTAACGTTGGTTATTGTATTTGAAAATATAGGCTTGGTTCATGGGCATTTGAACATGATTGAAAAACCTGAAAAATTTGAGCGCTCTTTACAGGCGAATGCAGTCTCGGCCGTGTTGTCTGGTTTTTTGGGCACGAGCCCTACCGTGTCTACGGTAGAAAGTGCCGCAGGGATTTCGGCAGGCGGGAGAACGGGACTGGCTTCCATTGTTACCGGATTACTATTTTTGATATCCCTGTTTTTCATCCCGGTTATCAAACTCATTCCGGACAGTGCCTTATCTCCAATTCTGATTATTGTTGGGGGATTAATGATCTCGAATGTTCAACGTATCAATTTTAAGGAATTTGCTGAGGGTTTTCCCTCTTTTCTAATTATTGTGCTCATTCCGCTGACCTATAGTATTGTAGACGGCATGGCGCTTGGCTTCATCATTTACACGATTCTTAATCTTGCCGCAGGCAACAGAAAAAAAATTCCTCTTGCACTCTATCTTATTACCGCGTTATTTTTGGTTAATTTTATCGCGCAATGGATTTGATGAATGGAGTGGGGAATATGAATGAGTTCCGTAAAATAGATATCCATAAATTAATTCAGATATTCGCGGTTTTCTTCAAATTGGGCCCTTCGACCTTTGGAGGGGGATACGCCATGATTTCTGCGATAGAGCGTGAAATTGTTGATCGGAAGAACTGGCTTACCTCCTCCGAGATGAGTGATATGGTTTCGATTGCTGGCTCTGCACCAGGCGGGGTAGCCGTAAACTCGGCGGCTTATGTCGGATACAGGCTGGCAGGAGTGCTCGGTGCATTAACAGCAGTATTTGCGATCACCCTGCCTACTTTCTGTATTGTATTTCTTATAAGTATCTTTGGAATGATGTTTAAAGATGTTCCCAAGGTAGAGGCTGCACTGAAAGGTGTTCATGCGGCTGTTGTGGCTTTGATTATTGTTGCTGCTTTTAAAATGGGCAAATCCTCCATTATGGACTTAACTACCTTGGTTATGGCTGGGGCTTGTGTTGCCTTGCTTCTATTTACACACATCCATTCAATCGTTCTTATTCTGGCAGGCCCACTTGCTGGAATTCTTGTTATAGGAATAAAACGAGTCATTGGCATTGCAGCACCTACAGAGAAGGAGAAACAGATCAGTGAACCGGACCTGAATTATCCTGAATATTACATTTAGAAGGTGATGATCGCATTGCTATGGGATTTGTTTTTTGTCTTTTTGAAAATAGGAGCATTTTCGTTTGGCGGGGGTTATGCGGTCATGACTCTCATTGAGCAGGAAGTAACAGGTCGCGGGTGGATACAACCTGAAGATTTTCAGGAGATCGTTGCTCTTGCCGGTATGGCTCCAGGCTCGATTGCTACGAATACAGCTACTTTAATCGGATATGATCACTTAGGAATCACGGGCGCCATCATATCAACAGTTGGCATTATTTTTCCTTCTCTCCTGATTGTTATCGCATGTTCTGCTATATTTTTACGATTGCAGCATAATGTATGGTTGCGCTCTTCCTTTTATGGGCTTCGACCTATAGTCACAGGGCTAATCGTTTATGCTGCCATACACTTTGGGGTTGGACGAGACACCGCAATGGTTTTTAGCTTGTCCTCATTTGGAATGCTTTTATTATGTGCAGGAAGTTTGATTGCAGTAATGAGATATAAAATTCATCCATTTGCAGTTATTTTAATGGCGGCTGCTGGTGGAATTATACTATTTTGAAGTCAACCGAAACATCTTAGAGCTCCTGTTTTTATTTCAGGTAGTGTTAAGATGTTTTTTTTATTCTATACCGAATAGCTGATCGAGGTCATCAAACAGTACATGTTACGCAATTGGCGATATTTTATATTGAAATTGAACTGTTACAATGAAAGGAAACTTGTGTAGTCAGACACGCTGGAAGGGGTTAAACCGATGAAGAGAAGAATACTTGGCAAGACGGAACTGGACGTACCTGTATTGAGCTTTGGAGCATCCTCACTCGGTTCTGTATTTCGTGACATTGACCGGGACGAAGGGATTCGCACTGTACATGCGGCCGTAGATGCGGGGATGAATTACATAGACGTTTCGCCTTACTACGGGCTGACAAAAGCGGAGACGGTGTTGGGTGAAGCCATCCGCAGCTTGCCGCGCAGTTCATATATGTTATCAACCAAAGCCGGACGGTATGGGGAAAATGAGTTTGATTTTTCACGTCAGCGAATTCTGAATAGTGTGCAAGAGAGCCTGGATCGACTGCATACAGACTATATCGACATTCTGTTCCTGCATGATATTGAATTTGTGCCAGCAGAGATTATTATCGAAGAAGCTTTTCCAACGTTGCTGCGTCTGAAAGAGCAGGGAGTTATACGACATGCGGGCATTTGTGGTTTACCCTTGCCTTTGTTTGAGAAGGTTCTGCCACAGATCGATGCGGATGCGATCATCTCGTATTGTCATTATTCATTGAATGATACCTCATTATTATCGTTATTGCCCCTGTTGGAAAAAAAAGAAATTGGCCTTGTCAATGCTTCGCCTCTTTCTATGGGCTTGTTGAGTACCCGAGGGGCTCCTGCCTGGCATCCGGCAGATGATCGGGTGAAAGAACTCTGCCTGAAGGCTGCCCGCTTCTGTGCAGAACAAGGCAGTGACATTGCCAAGCTGGCCGTGCAATTCTCCACGTCGAATGAACGAATTCCGACAACACTGGTGAGCAGTGCCAGCCAGCGCAATATCCTCAATAATGCAGCCTGGATAGAGGAACCGATGGATCAGAGCCTGCTGGATGAAGTGCTGCGCATTCTGGCTCCATTGCATAACGAGAAGTGGTCAAGCGGACGACCTGAATATAATATTAAGCCAAGCAACACGACAGCAGAAGCATCCAAGGGGGAACAACGATGAGAGCCATTGTATGTGAAGAAATAGATCAATTGAAGCTCCAGGACCTGCCTCAACCGGAACGAGCAGAAGGAGAGGCGTTGGTTGCCATTCGGCGGATTGGGATCTGTGGAACGGATCTGCATGCATACAAAGGCAACCAGCCATTTTTTACCTATCCTCGTGTTCTGGGTCATGAACTGGCGGCTGTTATTGAAGAAATCGGTCCGAACGAGGCAGGATTAAAGCCTGGGGATCAGGTAAGTATTATTCCGTATCTGCACTGCGGGCACTGTATTGCATGTCGCAGTGGAAAAACCAATTGTTGTGCGTCCATGCAAGTCATGGGTGTGCACGTAGACGGAGGCATGAGAGAAAAAATCAGCATGCCTGTCTCACATCTGCTCTCAGCAGAAGGTTTGACGCTGGATGAGACGGCAATGGTAGAACCATTAAGCATTGGAGCCCATGCCGTCAGAAGAGCAGGAATCAAGCCTGGTGAGCATGTGGTTGTGATTGGAGCTGGCCCTATTGGATTAGGTGTGATGGCATTTGCCAAACAGGCGGGAGCACGTGTTATCGCTGTTGATCGTAATCTGGACAGGCTGGAGCTTAGCCGGACTTGGGCTGGAGCGGATGACCTGGTACAGGCTAGTGAACATACTGTGCAACAAGTGGCTGAAGTCACGGGAGGCGACTATGCTACAGCTGTCTTCGATGCAACCGGTAACGTGAATTCCATGAATGATGCCATCCAATATGTGGCGCATAGTGGTCAACTCATTTTTGTTGGGCTAGTGAAAGCGGATATTACCTTTCATGATCCTGAGTTCCACAAGCGGGAGATGAGCATCCTGGGTAGTCGAAATGCAACCCGTGAAGATTTTGAACAGGTCCTGTCCACCTTGCGTCAAAAGAAATTAAGCATGGATGGTTATATCACACACCGAGTGGAATTTGATGAGTTGCCTTCTGCAATAGACCAATGGCTATTGCCAGACTCACATGTAGTCAAAGCCATCGTTGAACTATAATATCAATTAATTATAATAACAGAAAAAAACGCTCTCTGACCTTGGTGGACAATACTGTCCATCCATAGGGGAAGAGAGCGTTTTTTGTAAGTTGAATTAAAATTACACGATAACGAAGAGGACAGAAAATACCTGGAAAAGCGAAGCGTGCGCCTAAAAGCTTTCTGAAAGAAAGCTACTTCGAAAGCATATGCTATCCCCGGATTTTTCCCTTGAGAAAAGGGAATAGAAAAAATCTGGGGATAACAGCGATTGGAAGGTTGTTCTGTCATCGTAGTGTCAGTGTAAATATCTTTAGTTCAACTTACATGAGCTATTATTTTTCCGGATTCGTTACAATGCCCGCATGGGGATCAATGTGACGTACAATAGACTTCAACCAGATCATCTCCAGAACATGTACCTCATAATAAAGTGCACCCGGGATCTGTCTGATCCATCCTTCCGCCATCGCGAGTTGTGTTGAGTCAGAAGTGGCTTCCAGCGTTCCAGGCTCACGGCGCAGCCGTTTGCGTACAGCTTTTTCAACTTGAGAGCTTTGTGTGGTCAAAATGCATACTTTGCGTTTGGAAGAGAAGCCCCTGAACGCAATGTACACCATTTCATAAGCAATAAGATAGGCGATTACGGAATACATCGCTTGGTCCCAGCCAAAGACAACACCAGCGGCTGTCAGTATCAACAAGTTAAGCAGCATGATTATTTTTTCGATAAGCATCCGTTTTCCGCTAAATACACGTTCAGGTGGGCGGGAAGACGGATCACCGATTTCCAGCGTATCCAGTGTCCCGCCATACCGCACGACGAGTCCAATTCCGAGTCCGAGGCATAATCCGCCAAACATGGCGGCAGCCAGCGGGTGCTCTACAAGTGGCGGCATGGGATGAAGCACAATGGCACCGATCGAAAAGACAACCAGACCCAGAACAGTAACCAGTACAAATTTCTTCTGCACAATCTTGTAAGACAGAAATATGAACGGAACATTGAATAAAAATAGGAACAATCCAATCCTCATTTCGGTCCAGTGGGCGAAGAGTGAGGAAATGCCAGTAATGCCTCCAATAATGATCTTATTGGGGTGTAAGAATAATTCAAGTCCCACGGAGGCCAGAATTCCACCCACAATCACGAGCAACAGGTTTAACCAGCGGCGGGTAGACGATATCCTGGTCTTGGCGGTGTTTGGCACCGGATTAGCCGATATCAGAGGTGCTTTCATAGGTCATCCTCCTTAGTACGGCTTTCGAGCCATTCTCCCTGGGTTAGTCACAGAAAGATCGGCGTAGAGCCGCGAAGTACGTTAGTATGTCTGTTCTGTACAGACATAGGGAATTATCCTTCTTTCTGCAGAACCTTCGGTTCTTCTTTCTTTTTCCGAGGATCTTTGAACTTGAATATTTTATCCAATAAACGGAATACATGTTTGGACTCTTTGGTTAATAAAGGACCCAGAATGGCCAGAATTAGGACATACAGCGCGGCAAACGGTTGAATCATTGGCAACAGTCCCCCGGCTTTACCCATGTTCGCCAAGATGATGGAAAATTCACCCCGTGACACAATGGTTAATCCGATATTGGCCGATGCTTTAGGTGATAGTCCTGCACTGCGTCCAGCCAGCATACCTGCCAGGAAGTTACCGAACAATGTAATAACAACTGCAATCAGAGCCAACCATACGGCATCGCCACCCAGGGACAACGGATCAATGGACAATCCAAAGCTGAAGAAGAAGATTGCTCCGAAGAAGTCGCGGAACGGCAGAATCAAGTGCTCAATCCGTTTTGCATGTTCTGTTTCAGCAAGCACAAGACCGACCAGTAATGCACCGATCGCTTCGGCAACATGAATGGTTTCAGAGAAACCAGCTACCAGGAACAAGGCTCCGAATACAACGAGAGAGAATAGCTCATTCGATCGAATTTTAAGCAATTTGTTTAGTAGCGGTGTTGCTTTGCGTCCAAGGATAATCACGATAAGCATGAATCCGAGGGCAATAAGTGCGGACATGATGACGCCTCCGATGGAGGATGAGTCACTAAGCACAAGTCCGGACAAGATCGAGATATATACAGCGAGGAATACATCTTCGAACATGATAATACCCAATATCATCTCTGTTTCCGGGTTGGCCGTTCGTTTCAAATCGACGAGTACCTTGGCCACAATGGCACTGGAAGAGATGGTAGTTATACCTGCGATAATAAGTGCTTCTGCAACTGGGAAACCGGACACAAAACCGAATATTAATCCCAGCGTAAAGTTAATACCGATGTAGATCGAGCCGCCAACTGCAATAGAGCGACCCGATTTAATTAAACGACCTACCGAGAATTCAAGTCCAAGGTAGAAGAGAAGGAACAGGATACCGATCCGACCCATAAAATCAATAAAAGGCTGACTCTCAATGAAACGGAAGTCCAGATGCCAGATTTTCATGGCATGTGGCCCAACGGCCATCCCGATCAGAATATAAAACGGAACGACCGAAAATCTTAGTTTTGCCGATAAAAGGCCGGCTGCCGCAATGAGCACAAGGGCCAGACCTACTTCGAATATCAAATGATCCATCTATTTACCCCCTTCCAGTCAGGAGGAGGGATTTAAACAGTTTCTGCTGATTGCGTTCGCCAACGGCTACCACCGTGGATTCTGCACTGATAACTACCTCCGGACCTGGGCTGATGTGTTTTTTGTGATTTTTCTCTACAACGGCGATAACCGTTGCCCCAGAGTTTTGACGTACGTCCAATTCACCGATGGATTTGCCGATACATCCGAAGGATGGTTCGATTTTGTACCACTCGATAATCAGGTCGTCAAACGTTACTTCAATATTTTCAAGCTGCTTTGGTTTGTAAGTTAATCCGCCAACAATAGCAGCAATCTGTCGTGCTTCGTAATCATCAAGTGTGATCATCGAGATGCTTTGATCGGGATCATCATACTCGAAGTGGTACATTTCCCGGCGACCGTCATCGTGAATAATAATGACAATTTTATCACCGCTGCTTGTTTCAATTTGAAATTTTTTGCCGATTCCCGGCAAGTCTGTTTCGCGTACATCCATGGATTGTTGCCTCCTTAATAATTAGGGGCTGGCCACAGAAGACAGGCTTATTTCCCGAAAATGATTAATCTGCTGCTCAAGGGAACATCAAAAGATGCGGGTAAACAGAGCCAGAAATTCCTGACACAGCCATATGATTTGAATTTGTCGGTGTGGGTACAACAAAAATAGGTACTTGTCATAAACATTGGTTTAACTAACGTGTGCTAAAAGGGTTATAAGTTATGCACAAGCACACCGTCTTTAAATACAGAGGTGTCTCCATGCAAAAGCAACCTGTAAATACGTTGTAACGGCTAGTGAAGAGCGTTCACGTATTTTGGTGCTATAGGGGTGAGGGATACATACATGCTGGTAAACTTAATAGGTAGCAGAAATAATCTGCGTTTAAACAGACAATACCACGGTTTAAAGGACAGACCCGTTGTAGGGATTCGCAGCATCAATAACAATGCGAGGACAAGAAAGACAGGCTTATTATGCGTAACCGCAATCAGCTTGGACATGACTTGTGGATATTTGCGAATGACAGGTTTCTGCTGGGATTCGGGTATTTGCAACAGCACTTCCTTATTGGAAGTTGCTTCTACAGACACCCCAACGGCAGATTCGGACTGCATCGGAATAGGGAAGCACAAGGCTTGGAAAACGCACAAAATGATAATGATAGTGTAGTGGAGTATTCTAGGTTGTTGTCTCATTTTGGCTTCCCTCCTTTTCCGTGAAACATACTGTTATTAAAATAATAACACATTTTTGTCTTAACTCCAAACCTCTTCATAATATACTGAGAAATCATGACACGCTTTCCATCAATCCGCTTCGTATATCCCCATCGGCCTTGCCATATACTTTGAACAGGAAGGAAAGGAGTGATTCTTGTGGAACTGTTTGCCGTATGGACCGATGTATCAGGGCAAGAGGAAGCGGATCAATTTTATCGTTGTGTCAAGGAAAAAACCAAAGGTTTACATATAAGTAAAAGAGGATTCCGGCTCACCTTCAAACATAATGATGGAAGAGCAACCTGGGTGTGCAGAGGGAATGAGAATCACGAAGACTTCCAGCAATGGCTTCCCCGGATCAGTGATCTTCTCTCCCTTGGACTCGCCGACTTCATTATGGAGACACAAGAACGGAGCATGGTGGAGGATATGATCGCCAAGGCGTGTTCTGTCATGGATGAGCATGAGGTGGAGAAGGTCAATCGAATCTGCATGCCACTTCTATTAAATGGTGATCTGGATCAGCCCGGACTTCGGGAGCGCCGCCGTACTACGTTAGCCAGTGGACTACGGCAGGACCTGGAGGATGTTCACTTTTTTCATCTTGAAGGCATTATCAACTTCCGCATACGGCCATATAAGCAGGAACTTCAGGAATTAGTGGAGTATGCGCTGGATGAGTTCTGGATGGATCGGCAGTATGAAGAGTTTATGGGGCTGTTAAAATATTTTGTTTTTTTTCAAGAAGCCAAAGTACCTCTGGTCCATCTTGTACACAAGGGAATGCATGAATTTCAGGTGCTGGATGCTGGACTTAATCTGTTACCCGTGCAAAAGGATGAACAGGTCGTTGTGGAAATGCCGGGTCTGGAACTGGAGATGGATATTGAAGATATGATTGTAAGTACACTCATTTCCATCTCGCCTGAGAAGGTCATGCTTCATACACGTACCCCGGATCTGCCAATCATCTCGACCATATGCCAGATCTTTGAAGACAAAGTACAAATATGTCATCATTGCCCGGAATGTGAAGTGCTGCGCTCAGGATTGTTGACAGGTCTTGACGCAAGTGATCTCGGCAATTATAATAACTGTTGATCCATGAATTTTTCATGTGAACCATTGAACCAAAAGCGTTGACAAAGACAACGACCACACGCAAGATCGGTGCAGAGAGAGGAACCTAGGCTGAAATTTCCTCCGGATATCACGTATGGTTTACCCCTTTGTAGCTGCAATTTTGAAAGTGGAGTTAGAACATCGCCTTGATTGGGGATTATCCGCGAGTAAGGATCTGCCGGGTCATGCCCGTTATCGTCATGCCAATGAGGGCTGTATTTCCGAATAGGATGAATCAGCTGAATTAGGGTGGAACCACGAGTATATATCACTCGTCCCTTTGCCGGGACGGGTGTTTTTTGCGTTCCTTTGCATAATGACTGGAATAGCAATAGATAATCAGTCCATAAATATCTGGACACGAAGGTTACATTAACAGGAGGAATGAGACAAATGGCAGTGAACATTAAACTACCGGATGGTTCGGTACGTGAGTACGCGGATGGCAGCAGCATTGAGGACGTAGCCGCTTCGATTAGCAGCGGATTGCGCAAAAATGCTGTAGCCGGCAAGCTGGATGGTATCGTGGTGGACTTGTCCACAACACTTCATGAGGGAGCATTGGTGGAGATCGTAACTCTGGATTCACCGGAAGGACTTGAAGTGATGCGTCATAGTACAGCTCACTTGATGGCTCAAGCAGTGAAACGTTTATATGGTAACCAAGAGGTACGTCTCGGTATTGGCCCTGTCATCGAAGATGGTTTCTACTATGATATGGACCTCGAACAAGCGCTCAATCCTGAAGATCTGCAAAAGATCGAGAAGGAAATGGAACGTATTGTGAACGAGAACTTGCCAATTGTACGTAAGGAAGTTAGCCGCGAGGACGCGATCAAAACGTTTGAAGAAGTGGGCGATCCTTACAAGCTTGAGTTGATTCGTGATTTGCCTGAAGACAGCGTGATCACAATTTATGAGCAAGGTGAATTCTTCGACTTGTGTCGTGGCCCTCACGTACCATCAACTAGCAAAATCAAAGTGTTCAAACTGATGAATGTCGCGGGTGCTTACTGGCGTGGAGATAGCAAAAACAAAATGCTTCAACGTATCTATGGTACGGCTTTTGTGAAAAAAGCACAGCTGGACGAGCATTTGCACTTCCTCGAAGAAGCTCGCAAACGGGATCACCGCAAGCTGGGTAAAGAGCTGGAAATGTTCACATTCTCCCAACTGGTCGGTCAAGGCCTGCCAATCTGGTTGCCTAACGGTGCGAAGCTGCGCCGTACTCTGGAGCGTTATATTGTGGATCTGGAAGAAAGCCTGGGATACCAGCATGTATACACACCGGTTCTGGGTAACGTGGAATTGTACAAAACATCTGGACACTGGGAGCACTACCAGGAAGATATGTTCCCGAAAATGGTTATGGATAACGAGGAACTCGTTCTCCGTCCAATGAACTGTCCTCACCATATGATGGTGTACAAGTCCAGCATGCACAGCTACCGTGATCTGCCAATCCGGATTGCGGAGCTTGGTATGATGCACCGTTATGAAATGTCGGGGGCATTAACAGGTCTGCACCGTGTACGTGCAATGACACTGAATGACTCACACATTTTTGCACGCCCGGATCAGATCAAAGAAGAGTTCGCTCGTGTTATCGAGTTGATTCAAACCGTGTACAAGGATTTTGGTATTAACGAATACCGCTTCCGTCTGTCCTATCGTGATCCGAAGGATACCGAGAAATACTTCCAGAACGACGAGATGTGGGAGATGTCCCAACGCATGCTGCGTGAAGTTGTGGAAGAGCTTGACCTTCCTTTCTATGAAGCTGAAGGTGAAGCGGCATTCTATGGTCCGAAACTGGATGTACAGATCAAAACAGCCCTGGGCAAAGAAGAGACATTGTCTACAGTTCAACTGGACTTCCTGTTGCCTGAGCGCTTTGAACTTGAATATGTGGGAGATGACGGACAGAAACATCGTCCGGTCGTTATTCACCGCGGTGTAATTAGTACAATGGAACGTTTCACAGCATTTTTGCTGGAGAATTTTGCAGGAGCTTTCCCGTTGTGGTTGTCTCCGGTTCAGGCAAAAGTGATCCCGGTATCCGGAAACTTCGACGATTATGCGCGTGAAGTGGAAGCGAAGCTGAAACGTGCGGGAATCTCTGCTGAAGCCGATCTGCGGAATGAGAAGCTTGGATATAAAATCCGTGAGGCGCAGCTTGAGAAAATGCCTTATATGTTTGTTGTCGGTGAGAATGAGCGTAATGCAGAAGCAGTGTCCGTGCGTAAGCGTGGAGAAGGCGATTTGGGCATGAAACCTGTCGATGAGATTATCGCTCAATTGAAAGAGGAAATTACAACACGTTTGGTATAAATGAACAAATGATCTATCAGATAACCAGTGTATAGTTGCGCTGCACTCTGAATAACGCCTGGATAACATGGGATTGACCTATGTTATTCAGGCGTTTTTTCGTAGTGTTTACTGTAAAAAGTATAGATTAATTGCTTTTTGGAAAACCTTTGCAGTGAGGGGGAGGTTATACAATGAAAAAGCAATTCTTAATTCAAAAGAAAACGATACGGTGTTTACTGGTTGGCTGTGTAATGTTCGCAGGAATGATGATCGGCCTGAATCAGGCGGATGCTTATACATTTGAAGAGGAAAGTGCAGTACTGCATGTCGAGAGTCAGAGCATTAGCAGTGAAGGTCCGATTATTGAAACTTCGAGCAAGTCTGATCAAAAATTTCCGGAACAGGTCAGCCATCAATATAGCGATGAGGCCCAGCTGACCACCATGGTGTATATGGCTTTACTATGGTCACCACAACCGATGGTCATTCCAAGGCCTGAGCTTCCAGAGAAACAAGTGGCAGATCCGTCTATGCCCGTGCTAGCTCCACGTTCAGAACAGGTGCTGGGTACACAGAAAGTGACAGCAACTGGATATACGGCAGGTGTGGAATCTACAGGAAAAGGACCCAAACATCCACAATACGGAATTACGTATTCAGGTGTAAAAGTACGTCGTGATAAAGAAACGGTCTCCACGATTGCAGCTGATCCGAAGTTGTTTCCAATGGGTTCCATTCTGTATATTCCGGGCTATGGATACGGGATTGTTGCAGATACCGGTTCGGCGATCAAAGGCAATAAAATTGATCTGTATTTCCCCACAACCAAGCAAGTGTATAAGGAATGGGGCAAAAAGGATGTGGAGGTACAGGTGATCAGGCAAGGCGCTGGAAAGTGTACAGAAAAGATGCTCAGCGAGTTGGCTGATGCGATTGATGTGTACAAATCTGTACCGGACTCTTGGCTGGACAAAGCCATTTAATTTCACATGTGAACATGAATAACAGAAGTGCTCTCTTCACATAATACTGACTGGGGACGAACCCCGCGGTGCAGCAATGCATCGTAAATATGAAGAGAGAGGTGATTCGTTGTGGCTAAGAAATCTCAAGGATCCCAAACGCCGAACGAGAAGTATAATGCAGAGTTTGGAGAAGAGAATGCAGCAGCTAAAGTGAAGCAATCCGCTCAAAACAAAGTACAAGATAATTTCCAAACACCTGATGAAAAATTCAATGCCGAGTTCGGTGTAGAAAACACAGGCCAAACTGGCCAAGGTCAAGGTAAAGCATCAAAATACAAAAAATAATTGAAGATTCATTAATTAAATGATGATTCAGCACCCTGGAGCAGCAGCTCCGGGGTGTTTTACATATGTGAGTATTTTTACATTAATATCCTCCTATCTCAGTCTCGAGACCGAGATGACTTCCATCTGCCGCCGCTGTTCTCATTGTCTTGTCTGAGTTACACTGGATACATAATACAGACGAAGGAGACATGAGCGATGAAACGATCTACGCGTGACCGCTGGTGGGTTGGCATACCTCTTATTGCTATTGGTGCGATGATCTTGTTCAGACAATTGGGATATGACATTGATGTAGGATATATTTTCAGAACATATTGGCCGTTAATTCTAATCTGGTGGGGGGTCAAAGGAATCTCCGAGATTCGTCGCAATGGAGGTTACGCCTTTATTGGACCGGTAATTGTACTGGCTATCGGTGGTTATTTTCTAGCTCGTAACCTGGGATGGATTGATTACTCCATGGGGGAGTTCATTCGTTATCTGATCCCGGTTATGCTGATTGGCGGAGGATTGTTTGTGCTGATTGGGCCACGACGTCGTGATCGGAAACATCATGACAAGATGCAGCCGCCTCCAGCACCTGAGCAACCTTATAAACCGTTGTCTCCTGAGGATCTGGAGATGCCATCGTCGTTTGACGAACAATTCGAGAAAACATTTGGCAAACCGAAACAGGAGCAGAGGAACGATCCACATGGCCCTCATTTCACAGGATCAACGGATTCATCATCACAAGGGCATCAATATAAAAAGAAATATCAATCGTATAACTCAAGTGATACCGGATATGAAGAACATTATGATGATGGATACGGGAATGGTTATGGGGATTATGGCAATGGCAATACGATTAATAAATCGGCGTTCATCGGTGATCTGTACATGGGGCAGGAAGTTTTCTCGTTGAAACCAATGAACATCTCGGCTTTTATCGGAGATACTGTAATTGATTTGACCAAAGCACAGATTCCATACGGTGAGACGAAGATAGTCATTTCTTCATTTATTGGGGATGTGAAAGTATTTGTCCCAGAAGATATGGATTTGGGTGTGACGGTAACGACGAATTCATTCATTGGAGACATGTCATTGTTGAATCAGAAACGCGGCGGATTCTTGAGTAGTGCCCAGGCTGAAACTGCCCATTATCGTGAAGCAAGCAAAAAAGTACGGATTATTGTAAGTGTGTTTATCGGAGACGTCAAAGTTAATAAGGTGGGTTAACGCATGATTCGAACAATTCTCAAGGCCAATAAGTGGGAACTGATGATGTATTTTGCGCTAACCGGTCTGATTACGCTGGGCGGATTCTATCTATTGTATGGAGAGGTATTGATGGGGGCTGGACGTCAGCGGGCATGGACCTATGTTGCCGTTGTTGTGCTGGCGACCGTTATCACTGGATACATCGCTGCTTTGCGCCTTCAGCGCAAGATCGACCTGCTTGATCTCAACATGTTGAAAGTGTCCAAGGGTAATCTGGCGGTGCGTATGCCTGAAGCGGATGACGCTTCGTTTGGTCGTGTCTATCAGGAGTTCAATGTCATGATGGATTCAATTGAGAAAAAGATGAGACTGCTTCAGCGCCTCGGTGAGCAGGAAGTCATTGAGAAGGAGCAAGCCTCGGAGCGGGCTGTGCTTGAAGAGCGCAAACGAATGGCAAGAGACCTTCATGACACGGTTAGCCAGCAGCTGTTTGCCATGCATATGTCGGCTTCGTCCTTACCCCGTCTGCTGGAGATGAATCCGGAACATGGTAGTAAAGTACTGGACCAGTTAATCCAGATGTCACATATTGCACAACGTCAGATGCGAGGACTTATTGCCCAACTTCGACCGGTGGAGCTGGAAGGGCGTGATCTCACCGCGGCACTGGATAGCTGGTTTCCTGATTATTGCAGGCAGAATGGTCTTAAAGGTGTAAAAGAGCTGGAACTGGATGGCGGAATCTCGGATGCCATTGAGCACCAGCTGTTTCTTGTTATTCAGGAGGCGGTTGCCAATGTCGTGAAGCATGCAGAGGCGGGGGTGGTCAGTCTGTCCATACGGGAGAGTGAACATCAGATCAGTATGAGCATCAGCGATGATGGTCAAGGATTTTTGCAGCAAGCGGAGCGTCCGGGTTCATACGGGTTATCTACCATGCGTGAACGGGCGGAGAAGCTTGGGGGGCAAGTTCAGATTATTTCGAAGCCGGGAGCAGGAACGACGGTACGGGTATTGATCCCGAAATTTCTGAATGTTTCTGAATGAACCAGAGGGGGAGACAGAATGAGTGGGAAAGTCAACGTAATGATTGTGGATGACCATGACATGGTACGAATGGGGTTGAAAACGTATCTGATGCTGGAACCTGCTTTTCATGTGATGGGAGAAGCGGGCCACGGGCAGGATGCGCTTGATCAGTTGCGTAAGTTAAATGATAGTGAAATGCCGGACCTGATCCTGATGGATCTGATGATGCCGGTAATGAATGGCGCTGAAGCGACAAAAGCCATCATGACTGAATTTCCAGGGATGAAAATTGTGATGCTCACCAGTTTCCTGGAGGATGATCTTGTTGTGCAAGCGATTGAAGCGGGTGCGGTAAGTTATGTACTGAAGACAGTCTCTGCTGAAGAACTTATCTATGCTCTTCAAGGGGCCTATAGAGGCATGCCTGTTATGACAGGTGATGTGTCGCAGGCATTAACCCGGGGAATCAGACAACGTACAGCGAGAGAGAGTGAATCGGGTCTGACTGAGCGGGAGAAGGAAGTGCTGTTGCTTATTGCAGAGGGAAAGACCAACAAAGACATTGGAGAAGAATTACATATCAGTATCAAAACCGTCAAAACACATGTGAGCAACCTGCTGATGAAATGTGAGATGGACGATCGTACACAATTGGCAATTTATGCGCATCGTCAGGGTTGGGTGAAAACGAAAGGATAAAATCCCGTCATGACGGGAAAAACAATCTATTCTTCCGTGCTTTTATCTCCTTTTTAATTGTTTTTAAGGTACGGTTAAGGTTTAAAGTACAAAATAAGGACAGTTAAAGAATATCTCTTGGGAATAAGAGATTGGGAGGTAGAGAGGCATGGACGAACGCAATTATAGATCGAACCGTCAAGACGAGGAAAACGAAACCAAACAAACGGAGAATCGCAATTCTTCCGGAACGGACGAATCCTCCTATTATTATTCTTATGGACCTTTTCAGTCCGTGAATCAGGAAGATACAGCAAATCACATGGGAAGCAATAATCAGCGTGAAGAAGGAAATGTAGAGATTACAAAACCTGATCCGGTGAGACCCGTACCTACTTACTACAATAGTGAATCATCCGAACAAGCGAAAAGATCATCAGGAGGCGGCGGAAACGGCTCAGGTAACGGTGGAGATCAAGGGAATGGCGGCAAAGGCAACTGGAACTATAATAACCGCAAGCCTCGTTCTTCCGTAAGATCACTGTTGTTCTCTTTTATTGCCGGCATGCTGGTCATTACCGTTCTCATGTACACAGCCGATAGAACTAACATGTTCACACCGGAGACTGCACTTACGAACACAGGTAATCAAAGCTCGGGACAGGAAGCGTCCACAAACACAGGCGGAGGCAACAATGTGACAGCGTCGTTACTGCCAACAGGCAAAGAAGATGTTTCTTCCGTAGTGACGAGTACAAGTCCAGCAGTCGTCAAAATCGAAACACTCGCGAAACAGTCCTCACGTACAGGATTGGGTCAGGGTGGATCGAATACAAGTGATCCGTTGTACCAATACTTCTTCGGTAATGGGGGCGGAACGGAAGGCAATCAAGGCCAGAGCCAGCAACAACAGCAAGGCAGTAATCAATTGGTACCACTGGGCATTGGTTCCGGATTTATTTTTGACAAAGAAGGATATATCCTGACGAATCAACACGTAGTTCAGGGTGCAGACGTAATTCAGGTAACCCTGGAGAACAACAGCAAGCCTTATGAAGCTAAACTGCTGGGAAGCAGCTTTGATCTGGATTTGGCTGTATTAAAAATTGAGAAAAACAGTGGTGACGATGCGTTCCCTGTAGCTCCACTGGGTGATTCCAATAATACTCAAGTCGGTGAGTGGCTTGTAGCTATCGGTAATCCTGAAGGATTCGAACATACGGTTACAGCAGGTGTACTGAGTGCCAAAGAACGTACGATCAGCATTCCAGATGAAGAAACAGGAAAAACACGTGAGTACAGCCATTTGCTGCAAACCGATGCTTCGATTAATCCGGGTAACTCCGGTGGTCCGTTGCTTAACCTGAATGGGGAAGTTATCGGAATGAACGTTGCAGTAAGCGCAGATGCACAGGGAATTGGTTTTGCGATTCCGTCGAGCGTTATCTCTGAAGCCGTTAAATATCTCAAAGAAAACAAAGAAGTTCCTAAAGAGCCAGTACCATTTATCGGTGCATCTCTGATGGCTCTCACGCCTGAAGTTGCTAAACAAATGGGAACAGATATAACTGAAGGTTCTGTCGTAGCCAGCACGATCTTCCAATCACCAGCTTACCAAGCAGATCTTCGTGCATATGACATCATCACAGGTGCCAACGGTACCCCTTACGCGACAAGTCAAGATCTGATTGATTTTATCAAGAAACAGGAAATCGGCAGTGAAGTGACATTAAACGTGGTGCGTGACGGTAAGAAAATGGATCTGAAAATCAAAATCGGCAACAAAAATGATTTTGATACTTCACAAACCACAGATACACAACAGCAGCAACCATAAATATCGGGTAAGGATTAACAGAACGGAAGGGTTTGAAGGCCCTTCCGTTTTTTTTGCCCTGATGAAGCAAGGCTACAATGGACCAGGACGGATTGGAGACGCCCACTTGAAGATGCAGATTGTGCTTCTGCCTGTTACAATGGATAAAACGTTAGGATAAAGGAGAAAGACCATGCGCTCAACTATTTTAATTGTGGATGATGACGAAAAAATTGTATCCATGCTCCGCCGGGGGCTGGCTTTTGAAGGATATGAGGTACAGACGGCTTCCAACGGAGCCGAAGGCCTCAGCAAACTGATGGACAAGGAGCCGGACATCGTTGTGCTGGATGTGATGATGCCGCAGATTGACGGATTTGAGGTATGTCGCAGATTGAGAGAAGCAGGCAGCAAAGTGCCTGTCTTAATGCTGACGGCCAAGGATGAAGTACAGAGCCGGGTGACCGGACTGGACACGGGAGCCGATGACTACCTTGTAAAACCTTTTGCGCTGGAAGAATTATTGGCACGTGTCCGGGCATTGCTGCGCCGCAAGTCAGATAGCGCGGGTACACCGGACAACCGCTTAATGTATGAAGATATCATTTTGGACAATGACTCACGTGAAGTATTGCGAGATGGGCAGCGTCTGGAGCTGACTGCCAAAGAATTCGAGCTGTTGAATCTGTTTATGCAAAATCCAAGACGGGTACTGTCCCGTGATTTGATTATGGATAAAATCTGGGGTTATGATTACAGCGGTGAGTCTAACGTGCTTGAAGTGTACATTGCCATGCTCAGACAGAAGACCGAAGAATACGGTGGCAAGCGTCTAATCCAGACCATCCGGGGAGCCGGCTATATTCTGAGAGGTGACTCCTGATATGTCCATCCGGTTAAGACTAACCGCATGGTATTCTGGCATTTTGGCGGCTGTTCTTATCTTTTGGGGCGTTGTAATCTATGCCTTTGTTTATTTTAACTCCTACCAGGAAGTCGAACAGCAATTGAAGGTGAAGAGTACCCGGATTACGGAACAGATTGGTGTTAATCCTCTTTCACAGTCGTTGGATCTGGACCCATTTACAGAGAGTCAGCTTCAGGAGGCACAAATCTATATTCAACTCTGGGATTATCAGAGTCGTTCAGGCAGAATTTCCGGTAATATGGAGAAATTAGGGATTCAGTTTCCGGTATTAAAAGCCAATGAGATACTTAAAGACCGAGGGATATCCAAAATCTATGTGGATGGTACGCCGTTTCTGGTGAATCAGCTCCCCCTTTCTCTTCAGGGAACCAATGAAGTACGTGGAATTCTTCAGGTAGGAGCCAATGTAAGTTCACAGGAGCGCTTACTGGAGGCGTTGCTTAATATTCTGGTCTTTGGTTGGCTGGTGGCTATGGCATTGGCTATAACCTCAGGTCTCGTTCTGGCCCGGAAGTCGATGCGTCCGCTCGTGAATGTCATTGATGCCGCGAACCAGATTCAATCGGGAGATGACTTAAGTGTACGTATTCAATATGCGGGACCTAAGGATGAGATCGGGCGTCTGATCGAAACGGTTAATAATATGCTTGAACGTACAGAATTGTCATTCCGCGGTTTGGAGGAGACGAATGCTGCTCAGCGCCGCTTTGTATCCGATGCATCGCATGAACTGCGTACACCATTGACCACCATTCGCGGGAACGTAGACTTCTTGAAGAAGCTGTGGGATCAGGAGGGAACCGACCGACCGAATCTGGATGAGGAGACTGTCAAACAAATGTCGCTGGAAGCCATTGAAGACATGGCGGACGAGGGAAAACGTATGAGCAGGCTGATCAGCGACATGTTATCGCTGGCGAGAGCGGATACGGGTCAGAAAATTGAACTGAATCCGATCCCGCTGCAGATTCTCGTACAGGAAGTGGCACGCAGAGCACAATTTCTGGATCGTCAGGCAGACTGGAATCCAGGAGATTTTTCCGTCCTTAACGGCATTTATGTGAACGGTAGCAAGGACTATCTGCAACAGATGCTATTTATTTTCATCGAAAATGCGTTTAAATACACACCTGAAGGCTCTGTGACGTTGGATGCCGTATTATACAAAGGTCAGGTTGGACTCCGCATCAGCGACACCGGTATTGGGATGGATCGGGACGAAGTGCCGTTCATCTTTGATCGCTTCTATCGGGCAGATGAATCCCGTGGGGCTACACCGGGCATAGGTCTGGGACTTTCGATTGCGAAGTGGATTATTGAAGAACACCACGGATCGGTTGAGGTTGTGACCAGACGTGGAGAAGGAACCACCTTTATTATCTGGTTGCCGGTTGTCTTTGCTCCGCCTATCGAATAAAGGTATAATAGACAGGACTGCAATTACATCGGCAACGTTGCCGAGAAAGAAAGCGGGTGGCAACCAAGTGGAAGTACTGCGAATTTCGCCGCGTGGATATTGTTACGGCGTTGTGGATGCGATGGTGCTCGCGCGTCAAGCGGCACGCAATCTGGATTTACCACGACCTATTTATATATTGGGTATGATTGTGCATAACCAACATGTGACGGATTCCTTTGAAGATGAAGGTATTATTACATTGGATGGTCCGAACCGGATGGATATTTTGAGCCAAGTGGAGAGTGGCACGATTATTTTCACAGCTCACGGTGTATCTCCTGAAGTGCGCAAGTTGGCACGGGACAAAGGGTTGACAACAGTGGATGCAACATGCCCTGATGTCACCAAGACCCATGATCTCATTCGGGAGAAGACAGCAGAAGGTTATCAGATCATCTATATCGGCAAAAAGAATCACCCTGAACCAGAAGGTGCCGTAGGTGTTGCACCAGATCTCGTTCATCTGATCGAGAAGGAAGAAGAGATCGAAGAACTGAACGTACCTGCAGGCAAAATCCTTATTACGAATCAGACAACGATGAGCCAGTGGGATATCAAACACATTATGAGCCGTCTGCTGGAGAAGTTTCCGGGCGCTGAGATTCATAATGAGATTTGCCTCGCAACTCAGGTTCGTCAGGAAGCTGTCGCTGAACAGGCAGGTCAAGCGGACCTGGTTATCGTGGTGGGTGATCCTCGGAGCAATAACTCTAACCGTCTGGCACAGGTGTCGGAGGAGATTGCGGGGGTTACGGCCTACCGTGTATCCGATGTTTCCGAGATTCAGCAAGAATGGCTGAAAGGTGTAAATAAGGTGGCGGTTACTTCGGGTGCTTCAACACCAACACCGATTACGAAGGAAGTCATCCTTTACCTGGAGCAGTATGAACATGACAAGCCGGAGACGTGGGAGATCAAACGTACCGTGAACATGAGCAAACTGCTGCCTCCAGTTAGAGAAAAAACACGTACACCTTAGGCGCAGCTAATGTAAAAGTAAGTCTAAGTGTATGTGAATTAAAAACGAGATGTGAATAAGAAGAATCCTGTTATGCAGAACCGAATTCGGTGCCTGTGGAGCAGGGTTCTTTTTGATATAGGATAAGGAATGTGTACCTTGACGCAATAGGAGAAGTATGGTATATTCACTTTAACGGATAAAAGCTTAAAAGCGAACAAGCGTTTAAGCGCGACAGAGTTTTTATATTTAATCAGATGCACGTTAAGAAATTATTGTGCTCTCATACAAGGAAGGATGGAATTTACTATGATCGTTATTGCAGGCAAGGCTACACCGGAGGAACAGATTCAGGATATCGTTGCAGTTATTGAAAAAGAAGGGCTTCAGGTGCATATCTCTCGCGGAGAGGATCGTACTATCATTGGTTTGATTGGTAAAGTTGAACCTAAAATGCAAGAGCATCTTCGCCAAATGAAAGGTGTCGAGAATGTCGTTAAAATCTCGAAGTCCTACAAATTGGCAAGCCGCGACTTCCATCCGGAAGATACGGTGATCTCCATCAAAGGTGTAGATATCGGCGGAAAAGAACTTGTTGTCATGGGCGGACCATGTGCGGTTGAATCCGCTGCACAGATTGATGAGATTGCCGGGCTTGTGAAAGCTGCGGGCGGGCAAGTTTTACGTGGAGGTGCATTCAAGCCTCGTACGGGTCCTTACAGCTTCCAGGGAACGGGCGTAGAGGGATTGATCATGATGGCGGAAGCAGGCAAGAAACATGATCTGCTGACCATTACAGAAGTCATGACACCTGAGTATGTGGATATTTGCGCCGAGTACGCAGATATTCTGCAAGTAGGTACACGTAACATGCAGAACTTTGACTTGCTCCGCAAATTGGGCGAGTGTGGCAAACCGGTATTATTGAAACGTGGCTTCAGTGCGACATACGATGAATTGTTGAACGCGGCTGAATACATTCTTGCGGGTGGTAACCCAAATGTTATGCTATGTGAGCGTGGTATTCGTACATTTGAATCCTACACACGTAATACGTTGGATCTGTCAGCGATCCCTGTTCTGCAGTCTCTGAGCCATTTGCCGGTTATTTCCGATCCGAGCCATGGTACTGGACGACGTGAACTGGTGGAACCGATGACAAAAGCTTCCGTTGCTGCGGGTGCCAATGGCCTGATCATTGAAATGCATACCGATCCGGATAACTCCATGACAGGAGATGGTGTGCAGTCCTTGTTCCCTGACCAATTCGCCAACCTGTTGCAGGATCTGGAGAAATTGGCACCAATCGTGGGTAAATCATTCAGCACAGCCAAACAACCAGCAGAGTTTTTCCCGGCACGTGTAGGCGTATAATTTAAAAAATCATAGTTAAGGTCTGGATCAACATCCGGGCATCTCATCTGGTCTCGTTCATTGCGACGGAATCAGATAGGTGCTCGGTTTTTTGCATATTTTGCAGTTTTGAACGTATTTATTAATCAATGGTGATAAGAAACATTTATGATGTGAAGTTTTTTCCATGATTTAGGTTAAAAAAGGGGTCGCTTTACCGCATTAAACCAGTTAAATGTATATAAAACTAGTTGTTATATGAATTTAGGATATTTATAAAATGTGAGTATATCTAACATCCCTTCAAAAAATACCTTACATAAGTATTGACGATGTCATGTTTAAGAATTTATAATGACGACAGAAAAAAATTCGAATTTAGACATTTTCTTAGTGGGGTTGTTTAATGTTCGGAATATTTGGGAGGACGAATACATGTCGGTTGAAAACGTATTGAAATCAATTCAAGAGAACAACATCGAGTGGGTAGATTTTCGTTTTGTAGATTTAGCTGGTCGTGCACATCACATCTCGTTGCCAGCTTCGGCTGTTGATGCAGACACGTTCGTAAATGGAGTAGCTTTTGACGGTTCTTCTATCCAAGGTTTCCGCGGAATTGAAGAGTCCGATATGGTTATGATGCCAGACCCTGAAGCGACTTATGTCGATCCGTTCACCGCACACCCTACATTGAATGTTATGTGTGATATCTTCACTCCGGATGGCGAGCGTTATGAGCGTGACCCACGCAGCATCGCTGTTAAAGCAGAAGCTTATTTGCAAGAGAGCGGTGTAGGTACAGCAGCATTCTTCGCACCAGAATCCGAGTTCTTCATCTTCGACGATGTACGTTATGAGAGCGGCACGAACAGCTCTTCCTACTATGTAGATTCCGAAGAAGCTTCATGGAACACCAACCGCAAAGAAGAAGGCGGAAACCTGGGCTTCAAAGTACGCACTAAAGGTGGATATGTTCCAGTAGCGCCAGTGGATACACAACAAGATATTCGTAGCGAAATGTGTCGCCTTTTGGAAGAAGCAGGCCTGTCAATCGAGCGTCATCACCATGAAGTGGCGACAGCGGGTCAAGCCGAAATCAACTTCCGTTTTGATACACTGAAGAAAACAGCAGATAACCTGCTTGCATACAAATACATCGTGCACAACACTGCACGTCAATATGGTAAAGTAGCAACATTCATGCCAAAACCATTGTTCGGTGATAATGGTAGCGGAATGCACGTTCACCAATCCATCTTTGATGGCGATTCCCCATTGTTCTATGACAAAGCGGGATATGCTAACCTGAGTGAAATGGCTCTGCACTACATCGGAGGTATCCTGTACCATGCTCCGGCACTGATCGCTTTGACTAACCCTAGTACAAACTCATTTAAACGTCTTGTACCTGGTTACGAAGCACCAGTAAACCTGGTTTACTCCAAAGGTAACCGTTCCGCAGCAGTACGTATTCCGGTTGCAGCTGTGACACCAAAAGGTTGTCGTATCGAGTTCCGTACACCTGACTCCACAGCTAACCCATACTTGGCATTCTCCGCAATGTTGATGGCTGGTCTGGATGGAATCAAACGTAAAATCAACCCAACTGAACTTGGATATGGTCCGCTCGACAAAAACATCTATGACCTGTCTGATGCAGATAAAGAAAACATCCGCAGTGTGCCAGCTTCCCTCGAAGAAGCACTTGATGCATTGGCAGCTGATAACGAGTTCTTGACTGAAGGCGGCGTATTCACAAAAGAATTCATTGAAAACTACATCAACCTCAAACGTGATGAAGCGAAAGCAGTAGCGATCCGCATTCATCCGCACGAGTACAGCCTTTACTTCGACTGCTAATCGGTCGGGGTTCGGAACAGATCTTGCTCCAACTTAAAGCCTCCGGGACACGTTCTCGGAGGCTTTTCCTTGAATTAAACAATGTAGTGCTTTAACTTTGCAGGGTGATAAAGGAATTTGATGGCCTGAATTCAACACTTCAGTGCATATTGCCCTTGAAGCAGATAGAGAATACTGATATCATAGCGATAATATTCACTTAGAGTGCATTTTGCACAAATCCATAGAGCGACTTTCAATAAGTAAGATATAGATCAAAATGATTCAATTTGTCTATATCTTATACCCGTGAGCGATTCTAATCGAATTGTGCAAAATGCTGTTAGTATGTCAGAGTTACGGATGGAAAGGGCGGGGGATTTTGTGACAAAAAGAGCGTATAACTTTAATGCAGGGCCTGCGGCGTTACCACTTGAGGTACTGGAGCGTGCACAGGCGGAATTTGTAGATTTTCGTAATACAGGCATGTCGATTATGGAGATGTCTCACCGTGGAGCGGTGTACGAGTCTGTACATAATGAAGCTCAGGAGCGCTTGTTGTCGCTTCTAGGCAACCCAAAAGGATACAAGGTTCTCTTTCTGCAGGGCGGTGCAAGCACTCAGTTCGCGATGTTGCCAATGAATTTGCTCGGGGCAGGGCAGACTGCAAGTTACGTGATGACTGGCAGCTGGGCCAAGAAGGCTCTGTCTGAGGCGAAGTTGATCGGCGAGACGCATGTTGCTGCATCTTCGGAAGCAGAGAAGTTTATGAAATTGCCGGATGTTTCGAATCTGAGTTTGCCGGAACGTACGGCTTATGTGCATCTGACTTCCAACGAAACGATCGAAGGTACGCAATTCAAGTCGTTCCCGGATACGGGTTCAGTACCTCTGATTGCGGACATGTCGAGTGATATTTTCTGTAAACCATTCGATCTTAATCAGTTTGGCATGATCTATGCGGGTGCACAGAAGAACCTGGGTCCATCCGGAATTACGGTTGTGATTGCTCGTGAGGAACTGGTGAGCGAATCACCTAAAACGATTCCAACCATGCTTCGTTACAGCACACATGTAGAAAATAACTCCCTGTACAATACGCCGCCATCCTTCTCGGTATATATGGTGAATGAAGTATTGAAATGGATTGAAGAACAGGGCGGACTGGCTGGTATTGAGCAAAAAAATACGAAAAAAGCGGAATTGCTCTATAACACAATTGATGCTTCCGGCGATTTCTACCGTGGTTGTGTGGAACCAGAAGATCGTTCCCTGATGAATGTAACCTTCCGTCTTGCTTCTGAAGAACTGGAGAAAAAGTTCATTAAGGCATCGGAGGAAGAAGGATTTGTAGGTCTGAAAGGACATCGCAGTGTGGGTGGTCTCCGTGCCTCCATTTATAATGCTGCTCCTTATGAGAGTGTTAAGGCACTGACAGACTTCATGAGCCACTTCCAGAAGACAAATGGATAAATTAGTATAGGTACGGTGTCATGATCTTCGTGTCTAATTCTGTGCCTTGCCAGAGCCTTCCACATTGACGTGTGGAGGGCTTTTCTTTAAGATTAGAGGGTTGTCGTCAATATGAAATGAAAAGGAGATTGAACACATATGGCTTTACACATCGTTCTGGTTGAACCAGAAATTCCGGCGAACACAGGCAATATTTCGCGTACTTGTGCGGCAACCGGGACCCATCTGCATCTCGTGCGTCCACTTGGATTTCGAACAGATGATGCTACATTGAAACGTGCAGGGCTGGACTACTGGCATGCCGTTCATATTGAATACCACGACTCATTCGCTGAGGTTCAGGAAAAATATCCGGAAGGTCGTTTCTTCTACGCAACTACGAAGGCGAAGAACCGCTACAGTGATTTTAATTTTCAGGATGGAGATTTCCTCGTTTTTGGTAAAGAGACTAAAGGCCTGCCACCTGAATTAATTGCTGCGAATCCCGATACATGTATGAAAATGCCAATGACTGGTGACGTTAGATCATTAAATCTGTCCAATTCGGCAGCGATTATTGTATATGAAGCGTTGCGCCAGCTCAATTTTCCGGGGTTAGAAGGATAAATTTAGGTTATAAATGACGGCTAGAATTCGGTAAAAAAACATTTTTCAAAAAAAAGGACAAAAAATGTTTATTTACAGCAGGATTCGACAAAATCTTGGCGAATCTATAAACATAGTACAAATGTACCTAGAAATTTAGAGTAAGATAGGAGAGGTGTGCCGTAGCTATGAAGCCAGCTGGAGTAGTTCGCAAAGTTGACCAATTAGGTAGGATCGTATTGCCTAAATCTTTGCGTAAAAGGTATCAAATGAATGAGGGAGATCCTGTAGAAATCTTAGTACAAGGGGACCATATTATCTTGGAGAGATATCGTCCAAAATGTATTTTCTGCGGATCCATCGAGGAAGTCAACGAGTTCAAAGAGCGTTACATATGCGCACAATGTTTAGATGAAATGACTCAGCTTCCACAACACGGGTAAGAAGTAACGCCATGGGGTTTATGACCCCGTGGCGTTTTTTTTGTTTTATTCTCATTCGGATGGCATAATTGCAAATTGAAAAAAAGATAAAATACGTGGACTAACCCTGAATGTAAAGGGGTAAAACCTCGGTCCATACGGCATTCAGGATGCCTTGCATATTTTCTTCCTGACTGTTAATACATATGACAGCTTCCTTTGAGGGAATTACGATACACAATTGACCATAGGCTCCATCGGCGCGGTAAGCGCCATGAGAACACATCCAGAACTGATACCCGTAACCTTTTCCCCAATCTCCGTCTCCAGTCGTTTCGATCTGCTGGGACGTAGCCTGTCTGATCCAATCCCCAGGTACAAGCTGTGTGCCTTCCCAAAGGCCCTCCTGCAGCAGTAACTGTCCAAATCGACTCAGTTCCTCATTGCTTATCCAAAGACCAGCACAGCCAAGTGTTACCCCCAGTGGAGAGGTCTCCCACTTTACATCATAAATGCCAAGTGGATCAAATAACCGTGGAGTCAGGTAATCTTTCACGGTTTGGCCGGTAGCAGCCTGTAGCATGGCTGAGATCATAAACGTATCCCCACTGCTATATGTAAATTGTTTCCCGGGTATCCGGTCTAGAGGCAGCGACATGTAATATTTCGCCCAGTCCTTTTCGGTCAATGAAGCTCTTTCATCAGCCCAAAGAGGGGGAGAGTCATGGGCCGAAGACATCCGGAGAAGATCACGCAGTTTCAATTCCTGCGGCGAGGGGAGATTGCGCTGTGCAGTGGGTACATGATCATAAGAGAAATAATCACCAAGTGTGGCATCCAGATGTAACAGACCTTCCTCAAGGGCAAGACCGACGGCCATACACGTGAAGGATTTGCTGATGGAATGTTGTACTCTGCGCTGATCCTTATCCCTGTCCCAATGGGCAAGCAGATGCCCTTTTTGTAATATGCGAATGGAGAAAACGTTCAATTGTTGCTCCGTAATCGTATGAATGAAACCTTTGAGTTGCTCAGACATATTAACCTCCCTAATATCAGGTGAAACCTGAGTAAAATCGGTTGGTGAAACGTTTCCGTAATTCGAATTCAAAATCAGAACCCATGTTAGTATAAACCTGGTTTGGTGTCAATTAAAGTTGTAATAGCACTGACTAAATTTTCATTTTTTCGTAATAATAGTGTCTTTCGGCGCAAATTTAGACTTAAAAAAGCATTTTTTCGAGAAAAAAACGCGAAATTTGTAAAAAGGTTATTGACAGGATTTGCTCATCGGGCTTATGATTTATTCGAAACGATTCGAAGAAATCGCTTCCACATCAAAAGTGTTGTAATGAAGTCCATGTGAATCAACGTTGGCCATGTTTTGAAACGATTCGAGAAAATCGTTTCGATAACCCATCGTAATACAAGGGAATCTACAACAGCCTGCAATCCAACGCCAGAGAAACGAATGAGTAAAGACAGCAGGCGATGATGAGAGGGGTTACATTATGGCACATATAACGATCGAAACGGGATCGCCAACCTTATGCATGAATACGAGCATACATGTTGTGTCCAGTGACTCCGGAGAGACTTCAGGCGGTACACTATATCTGTTGCACGGGGCAGGCGATAATGCGAGTACCTGGCAGCGGTTAACCACAATTGAGATGTATGCAGCGCAATATGGCTGTACCATCATTATGCCGGAAGCGAATCGAAGCTATTACACCGATATGGAATACGGCCTGAATTACTTCCACTACATCACTCAGGAGTTACCTGAAGTATGCAAGTGTCTACTCAATCTGAATCCTGATCCGGAGAAAACGTATGTTGCTGGTTTATCCATGGGTGGATATGGTGCACTGAAATGTGGACTAACTTATCCAGAGAAGTATCGCAAAGTAGTGTCTTTATCCGGCGTAACGGATATTCAGACACGGTTACATGATCCCCATATGCATGCGACCATGATCAAGGAAATGAAAGCGGTTTTTGGAGAACGTTTACAGGTAAAAGCCGATCAGGATATTTACGCACTGTCGGCCAAGTTGCTGGAACAGGGTGTTCCTTTACCGGATATCCTCAGTTGCTGTGGCGATAGTGACCCCTTCGTAGAGATGAATCGCGACTATGCGAAATACATGCAGGGGACTGCCTTTGATTTTCGGTATGTGGAGACACCGGGGGCTCATGAATGGAGATTTTGGGAGCACCACCTGAGAACGATGTTTGATTTTCTGTACAACGACAAGACCATAGTAGAGTGAGGAGATGCAATGTGAAACCTGCAGCCGAAGGACCTAGCAAAAAGCTGAAGGGAAACGTGAAGGGCAATTCGCTCTGGACTGAAATCTGGAAGCACCGAATGACATACACCCTGCTTATTCCGGGGCTTGTCTGGCTAATTCTGTTTGCCTACATGCCGATGGGTGGCCTGTCTCTGGCATTCAAAGATTACAAGGCCAACCTGGGAATCTGGGGAAGTCCATGGAGCGGATTCGAGAACTTTAAATATGTTTTCCGTGATCCAACCTTTATCGACGCGGTATGGCGTACGCTGTACATCAATATTCTGAAACTGATTATTCAGTTCCCGTTCCCGATTATTCTGGCGTTGTTGCTGAATGAATTGCGGATGCGCAGAGGGAAAAAATGGTTCCAAACCGTTCTTACGTTCCCGCACTTCTTGTCCTGGATCATCGTATCCGGGGTAGTCATCAATGTACTGGCGTATGACGGACTGGTAAACAGTGCGCTCGGATTACTCGGATTGCCAACGATTAACTTCCTGGGGTCCGAATCTAACTTTGTACCCATGTTGCTGTTGACTGATATTTGGAAATCAAGTGGATGGGGCGCGATTATATTCCTGGCTGCCATTTCCGGTATTGACCAGGACCAATATGAATCAGCACAGATTGACGGGGCTTCCCGTATGCAACAGATGTTCAAAATTACTTTACCGAACATCCTTCCAACCATCACAATCATGTTTATTCTGTCGGTTGGTGGATTGATGTCTTCCGGGTTTGACCAGATCTTCAACTTGGCAAATGCCGCTACCAAAAATGTATCGGAAGTACTCGATGTATATATCTATCGGATTACGTTCCAGTCATCTACCGATTTCTCATTCTCGACAGCGGTCAGCTTGTTCCGTTCCCTGGTGAATATGGCCTTGCTGCTTCTTGCTGACAGATTTGCCAAGTGGCTTGGCGGAGACGGTTTGTTCCGATAAGAGAGGAGGAAAAATGAGATGAGCAAGAAAGCTAACAAAAAACCGAGAATTGGTACAGAAAAAATGACACTTCTCGATTACATTATTTTTGCCGTATTACTAGTGCTTGCCCTGATGATCCTGATTCCGTTCTGGAATGTCATCATGATCTCGTTTGCAACACAAAAAGAATATGCTGACAATCCATTTTTGATGTTCCCTAAAGAATGGACACTGGATTCCTACAAGGCGTTGTTCGCTGACGGAACGATTCTGTCGGGGTACAAAAATACAATTATATTGCTAGTCATCGGCTTGCCACTCAGCTTGTTCCTGACAACAAGCATGGCATATGGCCTTAGTCGCAACAAATTTCCATTTAAGAAATTTCTCTTTTTCCTGGTACTGTTCACCATGATCTTTAATGGTGGTATCGTACCGTTGTACCTGATCATGAAATCACTTCATCTTACAGGTACGCTGTGGTCCGTTATCCTGGCGGGAAGCTTCAGTGCTTTTAACATGATTCTGATGATGAACTACTTCTACACCTTGCCTGAATCACTGATGGAATCGGCGAGACTGGATGGAGCCGGAGAGTGGAGAATTTTGTTCTCTGTTGTTCTTCCGCTGGCTACACCAATTATGGCTACAATCACGTTGTTCTACGGTGTGGCTTACTGGAACAGTTGGTATGATGCGATGATATTCCTTCGAAAAGCGGATCAGTTACCGCTCCAGAATGTACTCAGAAACATTATCGTGACATCTCAGACGAATGCATCCAATGCATCCAGTGTGGATGCTGCCCAGGCAAGCAACTTCTCCATGGGCATGAAGATGGCGGCTGTATTTGTCACCATGGTACCAATTATGTGTTTCTTCCCAATGCTGCAAAAACACTTTGCCAAAGGGGTATTAACAGGGGCAATCAAGACCTGATTATACGTATAGGATTTTGCAATAAAATTCTACTAAAAAACATGGGGGTAAAACATGAAAACGAACAAAAAGTTGTCAGTAAGAGCTCTCTTTGCCATCACGCTTAGTGTAGTTATGCTGATGGTGACCGCTTGTTCCAGCCAAGGAGCTTCAGGTGGTAACGAAAAAGATGCAGAGGGAAATTACAAAGATAACCTGACCATCTCTGTAGCTAACCTGACAGAAATCAAAAACGGGAACCTGGATAATGATTTCCACAAGTTCTGGACAGACAAATTCAATGTAACATGGGACTACAACTACATCGATTGGGATTCATGGGGCGAGAAGCTTCGTCTGTGGATCAACTCTGGCGACTTGCCGGATGTAGCGGTATGGAACTACGTACATGGCGATGCCATTAACAGCATTGAACAAGGTTTGTTCTACAAATTCCCGGATGACTGGAAAGAACGCTGGCCTAACGTGGCAGCAGCTTACAATTTGACGGGTCTTGGAGACAAGTTGGAAGAATTGACAGGTGGAACATATGTCCTGCCTAGACCAATCTATTTCGAGAACAAACCAGCTGACCCACTGACGAACCAAATTGGTGTCATTGCGCTTCGGAAAGACTGGGCTGAAGCGGTTGGTTTTGAACTGAAAGATGCTTATACAACAACCGAATTGAACGAATATGCTGCGCTAGTGAAAGAAAAAGATCCAGGCAAAGTGGGTAACAAACTTGTACCTCTGTCCTACAATGCGGCAGATGCGATGACAAACATGATTATGCCTAACAGTGTGCATGCCATGACTGACTCTCCGTTCTACAAAGGTGAAGATGGTCAATTCCACTGGGGACCAGCAGATCCTGAAACGCTGACAGGACTTAAATTGATGCAAAAAGCCTATAAAGATGGACTGCTCAATCCTGAGTTCTACACATGGAAAAACAATGAAGGTCAAAACAACTTCAAAGTAACGGGTACAGCTGCTGTAACGAGTCTGGGCGGACTGGCTTCGTACAGACAAGGTCTGGATTCCGATATGAGAAAAAATCTGGGTGTAGATAGTGATGAACTGGTACACACAGCAATCGTAGTAGGCGATGACGGGAAATACCGTAACATGGAACAAGCCAACTTCTGGTCTGCATTGATCTTCAATCCGGACATCAGTGACGAGAAATTCGAACGGATCATGGATCTGATTGATTACTCTGCAACAAAAGAAGGACAGTTGCTCATCAACATGGGCTTTGAAGGAAAAGACTGGAAATATGATGAAAACAACGAACTCGTTAGCTTGTTGCCAGAAGGAACGGTATTGGAAGATAAATATCCAGCACGTTTCGAAGGTCTGTACCTGCTCGGTGACGACTTCAGTGTTGTAAACCCTGCAATCAAAAAAGATTACCGTGATAGAGCCGTGAAATTGTTCGAAGAAAAAGCAAAACTCGGTACAGAAGGCAAATCGCTTGCAACATACGATTGGGATGTCAACCTGTACGATTCCAAAGCTAAGAGTCAGGCTTCATTCGACTACCAGAACGAATATGCCAACTTGATCCTCAAAAACGGAGATCTAGAGGCGAACTGGAAAGAATGGGTAAACAGTAAAATGTCCCTGGTTCAACCTTATCTGGATGAGCTAAACGATAAATTCTAGTAATCATTCAGTAATTAATTTTGAACCCGGTGCGCGGTCTCTCCCCGAACGCAGCCGGGTTCTTTATTTCAACAACTTGTAGTGGAGGATACGATCAGATGAATAACGAGCAATTGCTAGACCTGGTAAAACAGATGACGTTGGAAGAAAAAACAGCTCAGCTTCTTCAGTTGACTGCCAACTTTTATGAAGGAACAAATGTCGAAGGTCAGATCACAGGGCCGATGGAAGAGATGGGTATTACGGAGCAGTCCGTGGATGCCAGTGGGTCCATTCTGGGGTTGTCCGGCGCGCAGGCCATCATTGATGTACAGCAAGCTTATATGAACAAAAGTCGTCTGGGCATTCCGCTTTTGTTCATGGCTGACGTAGTTCATGGATTCAAAACCATTTTCCCGATTCCACTGGCGATCGGTTGTTCATGGGACACAGAACTGGCTGAGAAAAGTGCTGAAATTGCAGCACGTGAATCAGCTGTATCCGGTTTGCATGTTACCTTTGCACCTATGGTGGATCTGGTTCGTGACCCGCGCTGGGGCCGTGTGATGGAAACGACAGGAGAAGATCCTTATCTGAACAGCTTGTTCGCGGCTGCGTTTGTACGTGGATACCAGGGCGATAGCTTGAAGGATGAGCAAGATCGTCTTGCAGCCTGTGTTAAACACTTTGCGGCGTATGGAGCGGCTGAGGGTGGTCGGGATTATAATACGGTGGACATGTCCGAGCGTAACCTGCGTGAGTATTACTTGCCAGCGTACAAAGCAGCATTGGATGCGGGTGTGGAAATGGTCATGACTTCGTTCAATACGGTTGATGGTATTCCAGCAAGTGGCAATGAGAAGTTAATGCGCGGCATTTTGCGTGACGAGTGGGGCTTTGATGGTGTATTGATCTCGGATTGGGCTTCCATTCGCGAGATGATTGCGCATGGCGCTGCGGAAGATGATCGTGAAGCGGCATATCGTGCCATTCGCGCAGGAGTAGATATGGAGATGATGACACCTTGTTATGTACATCATTTGCCTGAACTGATTGAGAGTGGTGAAGTGGAAGAGAAGCTCATTGATGAAGCTGTTCTGCGAATTCTGCAACTGAAAGAGAAGCTGGGATTGTTCGATAACCCACTTCGTGCAGCCGATCCGGAACGTGAACGCGAGATTGTTTTCTCCAAAGAGCACCGTCAGGTATCGTATGAACTGGCAACCAAATCGGCTGTCTTGTTGAAGAATGATGACAACGTGCTTCCACTTCAACCTGGCGCGAATGTAGCCCTTATTGGTCCTTTTGCACAGAGTCCTGACATTCTGGGTTGGTGGTCCTGTGAAGGAGTTAAGGAAGATGCAGTCAAGTTGGGAACAGCTCTGCAAGAACGCTTGACGGGTGGGAAAGTTCAATTCGCTCAAGGCAGTAATGTTCATACGATTACAGCTGAGCAGATTGCCGAAGCCCTGGAAGTGGCAAGCAAAGCAGATCTGATTGTCCTTGCTCTGGGTGAAGACTCCGAGATGAGTGGAGAAGGTGGCTCGCGCACCGATATTCGTCTTCCAGCAGCCCAATTGGAATTGGTTAAACAGCTCAAAGCAGCGGGAAAACCCATTGCCAGCGTTATTTTCAACGGCCGTCCATTGGATCTGCATGGTGTAATCGATGAATCGGATGCTGTTCTTGAAGCCTGGTTCCCAGGTAGTGAAGGTGGAGCAGCGATCGCAGATGTTCTGACAGGTGTAGTGAATCCATCTGCACGTCTGACGATGTCTTTCCCGCAGTCCGTAGGTCAGATTCCGGTCTATTACAACCATTTCAATACAGGCCGTCCACTGAACCAGGAGAAGACGGAAGAACGTTATGTCTCCAAATACATTGACAGCCCGAATGAACCTTTGCTTCCGTTCGGTTATGGTCTCTCCTACACTTCTTTCTCTTATGGTGATCTTGAAGTGTCGAGTAACGAGATGACTGCCGAAGAGTCCCTGAGCATCCAAGTCCGTATAACGAACACAGGTGAGCGCGCAGGTGTGGAGACCGTTCAGTTGTACGTTCGTGATGTAACGGGTGAAGTCGTTCGTCCCATGCGTGAGCTGAAAGGATATGTGAAGCTTGCACTGGCGCCAGGCGAGAGTGGTACAGCAACATTTACGTTAAATGAAGAACAGCTTCGTTATCACCATTCCGACTTAAGCCATCGCAGTGATCGAGGCGAGTTCCATATTCTTGTGGGTGCAAACAGTCGGGATACTCAGAAGAAATCATTCAGACTTGTTTAATCCGGTGAATGGAAAGAGTAATGTGTCAGGCCTTTTGTTATGGAAGGCCTGATGAACATAACAGGGGAGCGAAGAATGTGGTCAGTATCAAGGATATCGCCAAACAGGCGGGAGTTTCTATCTCTACTGTGTCATATGCGCTGAATGGCAGCAACAAAGTGACCGATGAGACGAGTTCCAAAATTTTGGCCATTGCCAAAGAACTGAACTATGTTCCAAATGCCGCAGCAAGAACACTGAAGAAGAGGGAATCCAAAATTCTAGGTGTATTCTTGACCGATTTTAGCGGAGATGTGTATGGAGACTTGCTGAGTGGCATGAAAGCCGTATGTAATGCTCAAGGCTATGACCTGATCGTGTGCAGTGGTAAACAATCCCATCGCATGCTTCCAGAGAGGATGATTGATGGTGCGATCATTCTGGATCATACGTTTGCAAGTGAGGAACTAATGCAGTATGCCGATCGTGGGCACAAAATCGTTGTATTGGACCGTGAGATGGATCATCCCAATATTAATCAGGTTCTGCTGGATAATAAAGCCGGGGCGACACTTGCGATGGAACATCTTATTGAACAGGGACATAAGAAAATCTACGTGGTGACAGGACCGGAAGGTTCTTTTGACTCTGTGCAGCGGTTAAAGGCTGTGAGACAGGTTGCGGAACGTGAAGCCGATGTGGAATGGATTGAGATCACGGGAGATTTTGAGAAGAGTGGTGGAGAACGAGCCGCAGATCAGATTGTGCAGGTGTATGATGGACCCGCAGCGGTATTCTGCCTCAATGATGAGATGGCTATTGGCTTGTGTGATCGTCTTGCAGACAGTGCACTTGGCGTTGGTCAGGAGATTGATGTCATCGGATTCGACAATATAGAATTGAGCAAGTACGTCCAGCCGAGATTGGCAAGCATTGATTATTCCAAACGCAAGTGGGGATCACTCGCTGCTGAACAATTGATCAAAATTATTGCTGGAGAACCCGTCGATCATGAACGAATTTATGTGACATTAGTTGAGGGTGGATCGGTGAGTGGGCCTATGCTGTCTGATTCGGTTATAGCTATGCGGAATGACCAGGCGGTTAGCTATTGATCCCGAATGTGCGTCTTGTGACAGGATGGATACGTATATCAAACGGTACAGCAAGAGACAAGGCTTAGAAGAATCGAATCATTCTTTTAAGCCTTGTCTCTTGCTATTTCGAGGATGAAGCAATAGAAAAAGCCTCTCCGGAGAGAGGCTTGGCCTTTACAAACCTTTTGTCTTGTCATTGTTGTAGGATGAAGTGAGAATGCCTGTAATGAAGAGAGTCAATACAATTGCAATAATCCAGAATGTCAGTGAAAATGACATACCCTTCGCACCTCCTGCACAAGCTCATTTTCTTCTATTATAACCATTATAGGTAGAAAAGGAATGCTTCACCCTATTATTTGTAAAATAAAAAGTGTGTGGGCACCGGTCTGAGGCTGCCGTCTGAAGGGTTATTCACAACCCGATTATTCAGAATAAGCGAGGAAGATCCACCGCCATCCAGATTATAGGCGTCGATGACCCCAAGCTTGTACAACCGTCCTTGCAACTCTTCAAGGGTAGCACCGGAACTTCCGCCCTCATTATATCCATCAACCACAATGATCAATAACTGATCATCCTTATAATTGCCAATGACTGTACGTGGTGCTCGTTTGGGTGATACTTTCCACTTGTCGGGAATTGTTGTTTTACGCCCATTCTGCAGCAGTACAGGAACAAACGTAGCCCCAAATTGCGGTTGCAGGCGATCCAGTGAGTTTTTGTCGAAGAACTTGCCTCCGACCAGTTTGCCGGCATCGTTAAGTCCTACAAAAAACAGATCTTTGAAACTGGCCTGAAAACCGTTCACGTATTTCCCGTCCATGACGGTTGTGCTAAGTGGATAACGTTTGCCACCACTGTCAGCAAATCCACCTGCGTTGATCCCGGCAATTGCGCCGTTACGCTTCACAGCCTGCATGGTCGTCTCAGAACGCCCAGGTTCACTGTCTAGAGCCATCTGCATGGCCGTAGGGTCTTTTAGCTTGATCTTCATGGCATAGCCCTTATAGCTGCCAGGATTCACTCTGTACATTTCAATCGTTAGTCGGTCACTGTCTACCCGTTCAAATGGAACGCCAAGCTTGGATGTGATCCGTTTGTTGTAGATCGTTTCCGGACGATCCGCCTGGGCGGAAGCCTTCTGCACAAGTGTAGACATCGTACTTGTTGTTTTATTATAGAGCTGTGTCGTTCTTTTAATAGAAGAAGAAGTCTGGACAGCAGCGTCTTTTGCCCCGGCAAGTTCTTGGCTAATTGCTTGGGTCCGGGGTGTAATCGTGTCCTCTGACAGTTCGGTGGGAATCAAACCACCGGGTTCAAGCGGAGGACGAAGCAGCAGCAGGCATAATATCAATCCAACAAAAGGAGCGAGTGCAAGCATAAAAAAACGATTAACCTGTTTGACGGGTGTAATCATTTGAGCAGGTCCATCTTTTTCTGGAGTGTCTCCAGTTGTTTTTTGACTTCGCTCAGCTGGGTATACAGTTTGTTGCTGTTATCCGTTTTGTCACTTGCATTATCCTTGGTGAAAGTCAGCAATTCATTGAAGGATTGAACTTGTCCCTGCAGGTCTTCTACTTCCTTCGATATCGTTGTTAGCTGATTTTCGTAGTCGGTTTTTAGCGCTGCAATCTGCTGCTGATTATGGGCCTGAAGCTGGTTAATCATCTGTTGCTGGAGATGGTTACTATAATAGTAGGTTCCAACGACTCCTAGTGCAATGAGAACAATCCACATTACCAGAAACAGCTTGATTGAAGATCCGGCCTTGCCTTTGGCGCTCCGGGTGTGATGGATGTCAGAGGGCGGGGCAGATGGTTTCATATCATCACTCCTGGTCATTAATAGGTATAAAAAAATTTCCAGTCCTCATTCTATCATGCCCCTATTGATTACGCAAAAATGAAATTCTTTACTTAATAGAGTAAAAAGAGATTGCATCGGAAGGAAGTCCTAGGATACAATTTCTTATAGATGCAATAAGTAGGAACTTTGGGCAGGTTTTTCGACTTTTTTAGATAGAAATGCAGGAAATTTATACTATATTTTGACCTTTCCGGGGATGGGAAGATGGACGTCATGGTGTTTTTATAACAAAATACAGTGAAAATAGAGCTTTTTTATCGGCTGTATCCTGTGTTTTTCTGTTTTTCGACATAATCCGACCTATGCTTCTTCTATACTCGGACTGTCGCATAGACGATGGAACCATCATGACAGAAGTTAGAAGTTATTTGTCCAATACATAACAGGGGGAACAACAATGAAAAAAGTATGGCAGGTGGTCATCATAGATATCCACCCCACCAGCATGCTCGGTACAAAATTGATTTTGGAAGAGCAGCAAGATCTGACGGTACGTGGCATGACTTCGACCGGAACAGAAGGGCTCGATCTGGTGAATATTCACCAGCCTGATCTGATTCTCATGGATTATCGTCTTCCGGAGGGCCAGGCAGATCAATATATTGCCCAGATGAAGAATCTGTCAGCTCACAGTCACATCATCATTTTGACGGATGAAGACAATGTGAAGCTGTTTCGTCATCTGATGAGTCTTGGTGCAAGCGGCATGTTATCCAAACAGGCTTCCCCTAGCCAGCTGATTCATCTGATCTCTGGGTTACGTGAGGGCCATGTGTCCATTCCATTGTCATGGTTAAACAGTGCGGAGTGGGCACAACCTGTGGAGTCTCCGACAGAAGCACGTGTCATTGAATTAACAGAAACCGAAACTTTTATCATGGAAAGAATTGTTCAGGGTGTAACCTATGATAAAATAGCGAATGAGATCAACGTTAGCAGACGTTCCATTGATAATTACCTGCGTAAAATATACGTGAAGCTGGAAGTAAGCAGTAGAGCACAGGCCATTGAACGTTATGCCTTGCATGCAAGACAAGTGAAGATGGGATCCTGACGAAACAGGTTTGTTCTTCTTATAATCACAACGGGTCGGTATGTATCCGGTCATATTCGATGGCGAGCACGAATAGGTTGTAGGGCTGCGGACTGCGAGTACAGTTTCGGAATAGGGATGAAAGGGGAACGGATCGATGAAATATTTCTTTGCTTCCCGTACCAACAGGCTTTTGTCATCACCGCTGAGGGATATACGTGAGATGTCTGGCAGGGATTATTTCATTTCTCTGGCAGAAGAATTGCCTGCGGAGGAGTTGTTTCCTTTCAAATTGTTGGAAGAAGCAGCCGTGTCTGTCTTTAGTTCAGGCCCCTCCGCTTTGCAATATGGAGAGCCAGCAGGCTACACACCCCTAAGAGAGTGGTTGAACAAGGACTGGAATGCACGCAAAGGCATACGAACGGTACCCGAGCAGATTCTGTTGACCACTGGTACCCAGCAGGCCATCGATCTGGTGATGCGTCTATTGCTTGAGCCAGGAGATTCTGTACTGGTTGAACATCCCACATCTCCAGGCTGTCTTGAGGTTCTGGAGATGCAAGGAGCCAAGATTGTGCCCGTAATGGGTGATCGGGACGGCATATTGCCAGACCTTTTGGAGCAACACATGCAGCAGGTTAGACCGAAGCTGCTTTTTGCTGCACCCAGTTTCTCGAATCCGACCGGTGCTTTGTGGAGTATGGAAAGGCGGGAGGCTGTCCTTGAGCTGTGTTCGCGCTATGGTGTACTGCTTGTGGAAGATGATTCTTACGGAGAGCTCCATTTCGATGGCCTTGAGCCAACGGAATTCTATCGTCGATATCCTTCACTCTTTGCACTGGATACTGCAGATCAGGGTGGACATGTTCTTTACATTGGTTCATTCAGCAAAACGGTAGCGCCCGCTCTTCGAACCGGATGGGCCGCTGGACATCCGGCGCTGATTCAGGCTATGGCCTCAGTTAAACGGATTGCAGATGGTCAATCCAGTCCGATGAATCAGCGGTTATTGTATCAGTTGCTTGCCCATTCCCCTTTTCGTTGGAGTGATCATCTATCCATGTTGAATCGGGAGTATAAGACAAGACTCAAACTGATGCTTGAACTGTTGAAAAGACCGGGCTGGAAAGGGTGCCAGTACAATATCCCTGAGGGCGGAATGTATCTGTGGGTACAGTTGCCCGAAGGATTGGATAGTGGCGCTCTGCTTAAGGCGGCTTTGCCAAAAGGGGTATCTTTTCTTCCTGGATCGTTATGCTCCACAGGTGTACAGGATCAACGTTACATTCGGTTGAACTTTAGCCATCCGGGCCGGGATGAATTGCTGCTTGGCATGAACCTGATCAGTGAAGCTATTTCCGAATTTACGGCTCGTAGCTAAGTCAGATCAAAAATAGATTTTGTAGTAAAAATTAAAATTGGTTCATGACCAAAGTGATTACGTTATTGCATCCACTAACATTTTTATATATAATATGAATTAATGAGTTGTTGGTTTCTTTATATAAGCTACAATAGTGGCCGGTTCAGAAAAAGCACTCATATATTTTATCTAACGGGGGAAAATTCAACATGTCTAATATTTTATTTGTTAAAGCAAATGACCGTCCTGCAGATCAAGCAGTCAGCGTTAAATTGTACGATGCATTCTTGAGCGCATACAAAGAGTCCCACCCAGGTGACACAGTTACTGAGTTGGATCTCTACAATACAGAATTCCCATTCTATGGTAACACTGCAATCACAGGTACTTACAAAGCAGCTAACGGTTTTGAACTGACAGCTGACGAGCAAAAAGCAGCTTCACTTGCAGCTCAATTGCAAGATCAATTCTTGGCAGCTGACAAAGTGGTATTTGCATTCCCACTGTGGAACTTCACTGTTCCAGCTCCATTGGTAAACTACATTGCTTACCTGAGCCAAGCTGGTAAAACATTCAAATACACTGCTGAAGGTCCTGTAGGACTTGCTGGCGACAAAAAAGTAGCTTTGCTTAACGCACGTGGTGGCGTTTATTCCGAAGGCCCAATGGCAGCTGCTGAAATGTCCCTGAACTTCCTGAAAACAGTTCTCGGCTTGTGGGGCATTCAAAACCCTGAAGTGGTTATCGTTGAAGGACATAACGCTTCTGCAGATCGTGCTGAAGAAATCGTTACTGCAGGTCTGAAATTGGCTTCCGAAGTAGCAGTAAAATTCTAATAGCAATCTTCTATATAGAACACATCAAAACACCTGTAGTCTCCAGTGGAGATTACAGGTGTTTTTTTTGCATTCTCATTTTACATATCACTTTCTTCAAGTGATTCTGTATCAGATATGGCCTGTATTTTTCAAGTACTGCTCCGCTGTTTCAGCGATATGCGCAAGGTCGTCCTTATTTTCACCAGATACAGAATACGTGACATCAAGTTCATTTATGCTTCGTTCGATCATATCATTATCCTCAAGCATGTGTGCATGCTCGGTTAACGCCTGTACTCCCTTAATTGTCAGAATGTATTTCCCGCGGGAGAGGCGTTCAAACCAGCCATAATAATTCTTTTGCAGAATCGCCGCGGCAGAACCTACACCAGTCTGTCTGGCGAGGGTGGCGGGAGAGGCTTCTCCGTTCGTTCGCAGAGCAGATGCGACCCGTAAAGCCTTCTCACGATATGCCGTGACCAGCTGTGTGCGTGTGCTGCCTCCCGTATTGTAGTCTCCGCTGCGTTCGTCGAATTCTTTGAGCAAGCGTTTCCGTCGAACACCGCTTTTGCGAGCCACCTGATTGCGGCCAGTGAGGGGGAGTTGTACGGAGGGCTCGCACAATACATCAATCAGGGGAACTTTGGTTTTGTAAAATGTGACCGTTAGCAGCCCCAGACCGAGCTGTCTGCATAATGCAGTCAGTTCGCTCCAGCGTTGGTTCACGGCTCCGCGTTTGCTGCGATTGCGCTCAACGGCCAAATACACGAATGGGCTAAGCTTCAAGCGCTGCATGCCCTGCAACAACAGGGAGAGGTTAAATGTTTTTTTCATCTCCACAATCAGTGGTTCCTCTTGGTCCGATCTGACCCCGACGAGGTCACAATGTCTGACTTCCGCCTTCACGTCGAAGCCACGCTGCTCGAAGAAAGCCTTCACAGGCAAATATAATTCGGTTTCGTATTGCACTGCCATCGTTCGTGCTCCTTTCCTAAAATGGCCTGGGATCTGGCCATGCATTGTCCGGTTTCCTGAATTTAGAACCCTCATTATATCATATTCGTTCTTTTTTTTCTGAAGGCACAAGATGTCTGATAGAACAGGGAAAAGCCAAAATTCGAAACTGTGGATTGAAAAAAAGAGGTCAACTTATCCGAATTGCCGCATAGGTATGTAATACACTTTTCACAACAAAACAAGATGTTTGGACAGAGGGTGGCGGGACTAAACAGGACCGCAAGATTGGTATTCAAGCAGGAGCCGCAATTCTATTGATTTCTTCATACCATTCGGAATGGTTGACAATCACACTAAAGGAGCCATGGGAGGTACCAAGCATGAATATTTTTGAACGCGTTGCGGAACATCGGGCAGAGAGTGACCGTTTGACATGGAACGGAACATTTGAAGATTATATTGAACTGCTGAGAGAGGACCCGACTCCGGCAATGACGGCTCACGCCAGAGTGTATGAAATGATTGAATCGTTTGGCGTTGAAGAAGTAGGTGGGCATAAGCGGTACAAGTTTTTTGAGCAGGAGATTTTTGGATTGGATCGATCCATTGAAAAGTTGGTCGAAGAATACTTTCACTCAGCAGCACGCCGTCTGGATGTACGTAAGCGGATCTTGCTGCTTATGGGTCCCGTAAGTGGAGGTAAATCGACGCTGGTGACGTTGCTGAAGCGGGGTCTTGAACAGTTCTCGCGGACAGAGAAAGGTGCCATATACGCCATTGATGGATGCCCGATGCATGAGGAGCCGCTGCATCTGATTCCACTGGAGCTTCGTCCTGAAGTGGAAAAGGAAATTGGAGTCCGTATTGAGGGTAACCTTTGCCCATCTTGCCAAATGAGACTCCGTACCGAATATGGCGGTGATATCAGCAAGGTGCCGGTGGAACGGGTCATTGTTTCCGAAGATAATCGGGTCGGGATAGGAACGTTCAGTCCATCCGATCCAAAATCGCAGGATATTGCCGATCTGACCGGTAGTATCGACTTCTCCACCATTACCGAGTTTGGTTCCGAATCCGATCCACGTGCCTATCGTTTTGATGGGGAGTTGAACAAGGCGAACCGCGGATTGATGGAGTTCCAGGAGATGTTGAAATGTGATGAGAAATTCCTGTGGAATCTATTGTCGCTCACACAGGAGGGTAACTTCAAAGCAGGACGCTTCGCCTTAATCAGTGCGGATGAGATGATTGTGGCGCATACGAATGAATCGGAGTATAAGTCATTTATCTCCAACAAGAAGAATGAGGCACTGCAATCCCGGATGATTGTCATGCCGATTCCGTACAATTTGAAAGTATCCGAGGAAGAGAAAATCTATGCCAAGCTCATTCAGCAAAGTGACATGAAGCATGTTCATATTGCACCGCACGCATTGCGGACTGCAGCCATTTTTTCCATACTTACCCGCTTGAAGGAAACGAAGAAACAAGGCATGGACCTCGTTAAAAAAATGCGGATGTATGACGGTGAGGAAGTGGAAGGTTATAAAGAAGCCGATCTGCGCGAGATGCAAAATGAGTATTTGGATGAAGGGATGTCTGGCATTGACCCGCGATATGTCATTAACCGGATTTCCAGTGCTTTGATCAAGCAAAATCTTCAGTGCATTAACGCGTTGGACATTCTGCGGGCCATCAAGGACGGTCTAGACCAACATGCTTCCATTACGAAAGAAGAGCGTGAGCGTTATCTGAACTTCATTGCTCTTGCACGCAAGGAGTATGACGAACTGGCCAAGAAGGAAGTACAGAAAGCATTTGTGTACTCATTCGAAGAGTCGGCAAGAACGCTATTCGAGAATTACCTGGATAACATTGAAGCCTTCTGCAACTGGTCCAAAATTCGTGATCCGCTCACAGATGAAGAAATGGACCCGGATGAGCGTTTGATGCGTTCCATCGAGGAGCAGATCGGGATCTCCGAGAATGCAAAGAAAGCGTTCAGGGAAGAGATTCTAATCCGAATCTCGGCTTACTCCCGTAAGGAGCGCAAATTCGAGTACAGCAGCCATGATCGTCTGCGTGAAGCGATTGAGAAGAAGTTGTTTACCGATCTGAAAGACATCGTCAAGATTACAACCTCAACCAAAACACCGGATGCAACCCAATTGAAACGAATGAATGAAGTGATCAAACGGTTAATTGAAGAACATGGATATACCGCAGCCAGCGCCAATGAACTGCTCCGTTATGTGGGCAGTCTGCTTAATCGCTAATCGGCAACGAACCATTCCGGATCAGGCTCCTGATGCCTGCTGTGAGGCTCCTTCACAGCAGGGTCAGGGCCTTTTTAGTTATATGAGGGTTATATTAATCTAAAAAGCTGACAAATAAGGTTAATTTTTAAGAGAAATAGTTCTAATGGTATATGTATGTTTAGGTATTTTAGTCTATAATCAATACATATATTTACAATTTAAAGTAATTTAGTGTTTATTAAGGAGCTGACTGAATCAGATATGAGCAGTATTTCCGCAACAAGACAGAAGCAACTTGACTACATGGGATTAACCGCAGGAGATCTAACACTGCTTGCCGAACATCGGCCTGTTTTTAAAAAAGTCGTTAATGAAGTGGTGGACCATTTCTACAATCATGTAGGGAATTATCCTGATCTGGTAGATCTGATCGCAAGATTCTCTTCCATTGAACGTTTAAAAGAGACACAGAAGATGTACTGGTTATCGATGACGGATGGAATCGTGGACGACGCATACATTGAGCAACGTATTGCGATTGGGCTTGTGCATTCCCGTATTGGCCTGTCCGAAGATTATTATCTGGGTACCTATATGGTATACCTTGATATTGCAACGAGCATATTCCAGCAGGTTATCCCTGATTCCTGGCATCTTGTCATTCAGGCGCTCAGCAAAATGTTTAACCTGGATTCACAGCTTGTCCTTGAGGCATATGAGAAGAAAGAAAAAGAAAAATTATCTCAGCTTGCTGATGATCAACAACATACCTTGCAGGCGATCACGCAGATTACCCAAGAGCTTACAGGCATGATTAGTGAACTGAATGAAAATGCCTTAGCCATCTCGAATGTAGCCAAAGAAACAGCTGCTTCTCAGGATCAGGCTCAAGTTCTGCTCACAGAATTGACGGGAGAGATCCAGCAGATCGGTAAAATGGGTGAAATCATTCGCGAGATATCGGATCAGAGTCATCTTGTGGGTCTGAATGCAGCGATTGAAGCTGCTCATGCAGGAGAGTTCGGACGAGGCTTCGAAGTGGTCGCCAGTGAGGTGCGTAAGCTTGCAGCCAGTTCCCGGGATGCCCAGGGTAAAATTCAGTCTAATCTGGAGCAGATCATGAAAAAACTCAGCAGTGTGCAGCAGGAGTCGGATCATACGTCTCGCGGAGCACGCAGCCAAGCTTCACGCTCGGCAGAACTCGCTGTATTTGCAACAACAATGGAGAAACTGTCTCTGGATTTGAAGAATCTGGAACAACAGGAATAGACGTTAAAAGCAATAGGAACCTTCCATACCGTTTCAGGCTGTTTTAAGCTATAATGGGTAGACAAACCTGCCGATGTTATAGAAAATGCAGCCGGAGACAGGGGATTTGAAAGAGGTTGAGGTGATCAGATGGCTTCTATCCATGATGTGGCCAAGGAAGCGGGAGTATCTGTTGCAACCGTTTCCAAAGTGATAAACGATTATCCTGATGTAAGTGAAAAAACACGCAAAAAAGTCAATATAGCCATCGAATTATTGAAATATCAACCCAATGTGGTCGCACGTGGACTTGTCAAACGCCGTTCATGGACGGTAGGCGTATTGTTGACGGTTCCTTTTACAAACCCTTTTGTGTCAGAATTGCTGGAAGGGATCAAGACTGCGCTGGAGAACAGTGGTTATGATCTGGTTCGGTTATCTACTCGATTCGATGATCCGGCGTACTCGTTCATCAAACATTGCCGCAGTCGTAATGTGGATGGTGTGGTGGTATTTGGTGAAGGCAGAGAAAACGCGAGTATCCAGGAACTGGTGGATGCAGAGATTCCAACGATGTTTGTTGATACGGACATGTTAGGCAAACGTGCCGGTTACATTACTACGGATAACGCAAACGGGATCTCCATGAGTGTCAAACATCTGTATGAGCTTGGACACCGCAAGATTGCTTATATCTCAGGGACACTCGGACCTGCCGTAGCCAATCTGCGATTGGAAGGATATCGGGAAGGGCTGCGAGAATGCGGCATTCCGTATTCTACGATATATCTGGAAGTTTGCGATTACTCCTTCGACGGAGGAAGCAAGGCTGCCCGACGATTGCTGGCACTTCAGGATCAACCAACCGGGATTGTCTGTGCATCAGACATGTCTGCCTTTGGAGCAATTCATGAAATTGAAAAGCATGGACTGAGTGTGCCAGAAGATATCTCGGTTGTCGGATTCGACAACACATATTATGCTGAGGTGTTTAAACCCGGACTGACCACGGTGAATCAGAATATCTATTCTATTGGCATTAAGTCCATCGAATATCTGATTGCCATGATCGAGAATCCGTCTTATTCTCCTCCTGTCGTGACGGAACCTTCCAATCTGGTTATCCGTCAGACGACAGCACCATTAAAAATGTAAAGACGTTGACACGGAGCACAGCTAACAAGCTGTGCTTTTTGTCGTTTTATATTATTGTGAAGATTTTAGAATAAGTCCTATAGTTTAACGGGTAAACAAAGTTTGCTGGCAATCGTATAATGAAAATGCTTACAATTTCTGTTGAATAACGTCCATCCATTCCTGCACAACGATCTTGTAAAGGGCTGGAGTATGACAGAACAAAGGTTACTCTTCACAGACAACCAACCAAGGAGGAGATCGGATGCATTTGAGAAAATGGTGGAGCTTGTGCTTGTCGGCTGTATTGATCTTCAGTTTGTTCCCAAGTGTGGGAACAGGAGGGACACGTGCTTCGGCAGCGGACGTTAAGACTGGCGATGATGAAGTACTGTTCAAGGCTGATTTTGAAGATGGTGTGTTGGGACAATGGCGTCCACGTGCAAGTGAAAAGCTTGATATCGTAACGCAAGTAGGTCATGACAGTACACGCAGCCTGAGAACCTCTTCACGTACCGAAACGTTCCATGGACCCTTAGTTGAAGTGCTGGATCATGTACAGAAGGGTAGCACAGTTCATATTTCATTTTGGGCCATGTACGATGAAGGGCCGGACAGTCAGGTCCTTAACGGTGCACTCGAGAAAGAATACAATAAGGACGCTTCGAGTCTTGAATATGCTACCTTTGCCTCCGCTACCTTGAACAAAGGACAGTGGAAAAAAGTCGAGGCCGATGTGGTGATTCCCGAAGAAAATAGTGGCATCACCGGATTCCGCATGTATGTGGAGACACCATGGAAGACGTCAGAGGAAGTGACGCAGGCAGATACGATTTCATTTTACGTGGATGATGTTCTGATTACTGCTGCTCAGAAAATTGAAATTGAGAAGGATATTCCGAATCTGGTCGATATCGTGGGACAAAATTACGCAATGGGAGCTGCCATCAACCAGTCTGCACTAAACGCGGAAAACCAGCATTCCCAGTTGTTGACGAAACACTTTAATAGTATTACAGCGGACAATTTTATGAAAATGGATGCGATGCAGCCCAAGGAAGGAGAGTTTGTCTGGTCAGAGACAGATCGCCTGGTGAAGTTTGCGGAAGCAAATGACATGGAAATCAGAGGTCATACGCTGTTATGGCATAGTCAGGTGCCGAATTGGTTCTTTACAGATCCGAATGATGCATCGAAACCTGCCACGCGGCAACAGTTGCTTGCGCGGATGAAAACCCATATTCAGACCATCGTGACTCGGTACAAAGGAAAGGTTCATACATGGGATGTCGTCAATGAAGTCATCTCAGACGGAGGCGGCTTGCGGAATGGGGCCAGTAATTCCAAGTGGAGAGATATTATTGGGGATGTGGATGGAGACGGAGATGACAGTGATTACATTGAACTGGCTTTCCGATATGCACGTGAGGCTGACCCCGATGCTGTACTGGTGATTAATGACTATGGAATGGAGGGCAATGGAAACAAGGTGAATGATATGGTGAAGCTTGTAGAGAAGCTGCTTGCCAAAGGAACACCGATTGATGCGGTTGGATTCCAGATGCATGTATCCATGTACGGACCGGATGTAAAGCTCATTCGTGAGGCTTTTGAGAAAGTGATCGCTCTTGGTGTAAATGTACAGGTTACAGAGCTGGACGTTTCGATCTATTCGAGTAATTCTGAACTGGAGATGCCTGTCACAGATGAATTAATGCTGCAACAAGCTTACCGTTATCGTGAACTGTTCGACCTGTTTGACGAGCTGGGAAAACGCGGCGTAATGGACAGTGTTACAGTATGGGGACTTGCGGATGATGGTACATGGCTTGACAATCATCCAGTCAAAGGACGCAAAGATGCACCATTGTTATTTGATCGTAAATTAAAAGCAAAACCGGCATTTTGGGCACTGGTGGACCCTACCACCCTTCCGATCTATCGTAATGAATGGACAGCATTGAAGGCCAGCCCTTCTTTCCCGAATCACAAAGGACAGGAAGATATTCTTTGGGGTGCTGTGAAAGGACTCAAAATTAATCATCTGGCAGATGGTACATCTGCGGTTACGGGTGAGGCTCGTATGATGTGGGATGCCAAAAAGGTGAATTTACGAGTGGAAGTGAAGGATACCACACGTCGCAAAGGGGATCAGGTGCAGGTTTTCCTCGCGGAAGAAGTCAAGGGGACAGGCGTTGCAACTTCTGAGGCTGATCTGTCTGCCAAGAAGAAAAATCCGCCGTCTGCAAATGGCCAATATACATTTAAACGGGATGGCGGTAAAGGCAAAGATAAAAATACTTACAACGTACAGGAGACAAAAACCGGGTATGTTGTATACGCATCACTGCCTATGTCAGCTGCTTTACTTACCGAAGGCCAGGTCTTGTCTCTGGATTTTCGGATTACGGATGAATATGCTGCTGGAAAGACAGCGACCATTGTTTGGAATGATATTTCCAATCAACAGCCTGACAAACCAGCCAACCGGGGCAAACTGAAGCTCGGTTCTGTCTTGAAACAAACCAAGGTCACTTATGGCAAACCTGTCATTGATGCAAAAAAGGATAACGTCTGGAAAAAGGCTGCATCTGTTAAAACGGATGTCTGGGTGGTCGGAAACTCCGGTGCAACGGCGACTGCACAGCTGTTATGGGATGAGAAATACCTGTACGTATTGGCAGATGTGAAAGATCCTTTGCGAAGCAAATTAAGTTCTAATGCACATGAGCAGGATTCGATCGAGATTTTTATCGACCCGAGCAAAGATCAGACAACATTCTATCAGGAGGATGACGCCCAGTACCGGGTCAATTTTGATAATGAGGCTTCTTTTGGTGGAAATGCACGGAAAGAAAGTTTCAAATCAGCTACCCGATTAACAAGTGGAGGGTACACAGTTGAAGTGGCAATCCCACTGGACAGCGTTCGTGCTGAAGGGCAAAGATGGATTGGGTTTGACCTTCAAGTTAATGATGATGGCGCGGGAGATGGCAAGCGAAGCAGTGTGTCCATCTGGAGTGATTCATCAGGTAATTCTTATCAAGATACTTCCGGTTTTGGCAGTCTGTTACTGACTCGCAAATAGAATATTCCGTTGTGAATTAGAATATGAGAATGTTAGCTATTCAACCATCGTATTTCTGGAAATAAGTGTTGATTTTAAAGGCTGGGACGTTTAGACTATATACATTCAAATAAACGGGTTCCAATGTATGACAACGGCTTCAACTAAGTCTGTGGTCACGAGTCAAATGATGCGGAGGGAGTGCCTGTCATCCAGACAGCGCACTCGCTTCTTTTTTACATTTTTGCATACATATGAGGCATTTCCCGGTTGAAAGGACAGAGTGAGTGGAGCACCTACATGGTACGTACAACTTAGAACTTGTTATTTTATCCTATATTATTGCATCGTTAGCTTCATACGCAGCCCTTGACCTTGCAGGCCGTGTAAGTCAGGCTAGCGGGATAGCGCGGAATGTATGGCTTACCTGCGGTGCAGTCTCGATGGGGCTGGGAATCTGGTCCATGCATTTCGTAGGTATGCTGGCTTTTGTTCTGCCTACGCAAGTCTCCTATTCCACCGGTAAGGTTGTTTTATCTGTTCTACTTGCTATTGTCGCATCGGGGGTGGCCTTGAACCTTGCGGGTAGACAATCGGGCAGGATAAGCAAGCTCATGATTGCTGGAGTACTGATGACAGCAGGGATCAGCTCGATGCATTATGTGGGAATGGCAGCGATGTCGACTCCGGTTACGTATGAACCAGGCAGAGTGGTGTTATCCATTCTGATTGCAGCACTTGCTTCATTTGCGGCATTGTGGCTCATGTTTTTCTTCCGCTATGATCAATCAAGACATACCTGGGTTTACAAGATGGGCAGCGGTCTCATTATGGGTGTTGGAATCTCTGGCATGCATTACACCGGGATGTCAGCCGCACATTTCCATCATTCACATGGCTCGATGGCAAGTTCAGGAATGCAGATTGAGCCAGGCATTCTCGCCTACTTGATCGCATCGGGCACATTTATTGCTTTGGGCTTGACGTTGTTTGGCATATTTATCAATCAGCGAATGTCACAGAAAGATCGACGGATTCATGAGAATGAGCAATGGTATCAGGCTCTGTATCATAACCATTCGGATGCGATTATTTCAGTGAACAAGGAAGGTATCATCAAAGGGATTAACGCCGCTGTAACAACAATCACCGGATATCCTGAAAAAGTGGTCATGGATCGTTCCATTGATGAGATCGCTCAGCAAATCGATATAGAGTGGATCGGCGAATTCGATTCCATCGATTGGGATGATCATGGGCTGGAGCAGGCACACTACATGGCCAAGATGAGAGACGTACAGGGTGAACTTCTGGATCTTAGTATTGTTGTAGTTCCTGTTGTCATTGATGGTAAACATGTGGGAAGTCACATTTTGATCAAAGACATTACGGAGGAGAAGCAGGCTCAGGAGAATATTCGTCACCAAGCTTTGCATGATCCGTTGACAGGGCTGCCCAATCGGCGCAAGTTGGATGATGTGCTGGCTTGTACGATTCAAGATTCAGAAGAAAAAGGGAATACTTTTGCCGTTATGGTGATGGATATAGACCGGTTCAAGATGATTAATGACTCACTGGGACATTCTATTGGAGATGTATTTCTAAGAGAAGTCAGCAGCCGGATCATGAAAGCTATAGAAGCTTCTGATCCCTTGGCTATGGAGAATGTCATGCTGGCCCGGATGGGCGGTGACGAGTTCACACTCGTTGTGACCCAGGATCAAGCGACAGAAGTACGAGTGTCAGAACTTGCAAAACAGATTGTTGAGGCCATTCAGTTACCTTATCGACTGAAGGAAAATGACTTTTACGTGACCGCCAGCATTGGAATTGCGATGTATCCGGATCATGGAGTGGGCGTGGATGCTTTGCTGAAACATGCGGACTCCGCCATGTATGAAGTCAAGAAAAACGGCAAGAATGGTTTCCAATTCTACACCGCCCAACTGGATTCGGAACTTTATGAACGCATTGAGCTGGAGGGTTATCTTCGTAAAGCGTTGGAACGCGATGAGATGGTCCTGTACTATCAACCACAGATTCGTACCGAAGATAGCCGTATGATTGGTGTGGAGGCTCTTATTCGTTGGAATCATCCACTCAAAGGTCTACTCGCACCCAATGTGTTTATCCCGCTTGCAGAAGAGACAGGCATGATCTATGAGATTGGCAACTGGACGCTGCGGGAAGCATGCAGGCAGATGAAACTCTGGCATGCCAGTGGCGGACCACTCATTCCGGTATCGGTTAACTTGTCCAGCCAGCAGTTCCACCAATCCAACTTGGTAGAACAGGTCAAGAATGCACTCTTGGAAACAGGGCTGGGTGCTCGATATCTTGAACTGGAAATAACAGAGAGCATGATGATGGATGCAACGGTATCCACCGCGATTCTGAATGAACTTACAGCACTAGGTGTCAAGATCAGCCTGGATGATTTCGGTACAGGATACAGTTCACTGAGTTATCTGAAGCATTTCCCGATTCACAAGCTTAAGATTGATCGGTCATTTGTGACGGACATTACAGAGAGTCACAGCGATCAGGCGATTGTGGCGACCATTATATCGATGGCACAGAATCTCAAGATGGAAGTGATTGCCGAAGGCATTGAGACGAAAGGCCAACTGGATATTCTGATGCAGAATGACTGCCGGGAGATTCAGGGATATTATTTCAGTCGTCCACTGCCGGCAAGTGAAGTGGAGCATGATTTTTTTGTACCGCTGCGCTTGCAGGGTAATGGTACACCAACGGTATAATCAGAGTGAATAATTCAAAGTAATCCTAAGATTGATGGCTGAGATGCAACAGGGTTGTATGCTATAATTCAGGTGGAAGTTCTATTTAGCAGTTTAGCGATAATCATCAAAGGAGGTTGCGAAGGATGAACTTTAGTCTTAAGGCTCCTGATGGCACTGTCATTGAATCCTATGAGAAGGATCATAAGGAATTCATTCGTATTGCCGGTCTGGAATATGAAGTCTATAACCCGGTGGATGAGCTAGACTCCGATCCGGAGATACGGCAAATGATTGAAGCTTCCGAGAAAGACATTAAACAAGGCAAGCTGTATTCAACAGATGACTTGATTGAACTGGTGATACAAAATTAATCTCATTCGCCGTGTTGAAGAGAAGATTGTTACTATGGGAACAATGCTGCCGTCTCGTGAGTACCGCAACACCTACTATTGTTTCGTGGGTCGATACGTTGTGTCTTACAAGCTGTTGGACAACGGTGAGCGATATGTAATCACTTCAGTAAAGCATGGTGCGATGAAACGTAATTTTAAATATTAATTATGAAATGCCAAGCGGCAAGTTCCCGTGTATATCGGGAACTTGCCGCTTTTTTTGTGCCTTATCTTTTATTAATCATTAATCTCATCCATGATACGAGCAGTTATTATTTTCGTTTCCAATAATGTTAATCGAAAACCTTACAAAAACTTGCGGTGGTGCTTCTTGCCGTCATACGTAAACCAGATCGGTTTATCCTCGACACGTGTCTCCACATGTACCGTACGCCCCCAGAGGCGATACAGATAAGGCAGGGTGCGTTCCATATATTTCAGATCCAGCTCGATGCCCTCATATTGATGTTTGAGTACGAGTTCACCGGTCCGCAGATAGTCAGCATCTTGCACAACCAGATAAGGGGAGCCTCCGTTGACACGTGAAAATACGAGCTGATCCCGTATGTTCTCCCAGGACTTGTCGGTGATTTTCCAGTCCGGCCCTTTTTTCTCAAATACGTAGAGGTCGAGATCCTCGGTTAATTGTTTGGTCATGTAATTGCGGATAAAAGAGGTATCGGAATCGAATTCACGAACCTCGAACATTTTGGCACGACCTTGCCCTGGTTTGCGGCCCCAACGTTCCTGTTCTTCACGGGTGGGGTTATCCCAGCGCCGTTCAATATCCTCGAAAATCTTCAGTCCCAAATAATACGGATTCAGACTTTGTTTGGATGGCTGCACCACGGAAGAGTTGAGTTTGGCAAATTCGATCGTATCCTCACTATTCAGATCGAGTTCTCGTATAATGCGTTGATGCCAGTAAGATGCCCAGCCTTCATTCATGATTTTGGTTTCCATCTGTGGCCAGAAATATAACATCTCCTCACGCATCATACTCATGATATCCCGCTGCCAGTCGGTCAACACTTCCGAGAATTCCTGAATAAACCACATGACATCCTTCTCCGGTTCAGGCGGAAAGTGATGGACCTGAATACCTTCGACGGGTGCTTCTTCCGTCTGCACATCATCAAGTGACCACAGATCATCATAGCGACCTTCCGGCCGTGGTGCTTTCTCACCGCGCTGCTCTCGCATTTTCATTTCCATATAGCGTTGTTTGTCCAAATGGCGGGGTTTAATCAGTTGTGGGTCCACATGTTCCTGAATTGCGATCACGGCATCGATAAATGCTTCAACGGCTTCCGTTCCATATTCCATCTCATAATTGCTGATCCGATCCGCCGTAGCAGCCATGCTTTCGACCATATTACGGTTGGATTTGGAGAAGCGGGCATTGTTTTTGAAAAAATCGCAGTGGGCCAATACGTGGGCTACGATCAATTTGTTCTGGATCAGGGAATTGCCGTCCAGCAGGAAGGCATAACAAGGGTTGGAGTTGATCACAAGCTCATAAATTTTGCTGAGTCCAAAATCGTATTGCATTTTCATCTTATGAAATGTTTTGCCGAAGCTCCAGTGACTGAATCTGGTCGGCATGCCATAAGCTCCAAATGTATAAATAATATCCGATGGGCAGATTTCGTACCGCATGGGGTAATAATCCAGGCCAAAACCATTGGCAATCTCCATAATCTCGGCAATAGCGTATTCAAGGTCGCGGATCTCATCTGTCATCTAACGCTGCCTCCTTCCCTTTTCTGGAAAAAGCTGCGCAAAGCTTTGTACACTTCGCCTTTTTCTTTGATCACATAATACATGAACTGATCCATCTTGATATGACGGTAAGCCGACATCAGTGTGCTGCTGCGGTTGTACTGATTCACCTCGCCGTATCCAAACATGTTGCTACGCTTCATTAACTCACCGATCAGCTTCACACAGCGTTCATTATCCGAGGTTAGATTATCCCCGTCAGAGAAGTGGAAAGGGTAGATGTTGTAACTTGAAGGTGGATAACGGCTGTCAATAATATCCAGCGCCTTCATATATACAGAGGAGCAAATGGTGCCTCCGCTCTCGCCACGGGTAAAGAATTCTTCTTCGGTAACTTCCTTGGCTTCCGTATGATGGGCGAGGAAAACAATCTCGACTTTCTCATACTGACGGCGTAGAAAACGGGTCATCCAGAAGAAAAAGCTGCGCGCGCAGTATTTCTCAAACGAACCCATGGACCCGGATGTATCCATCATGGCAATGATAACTGCATTGGATTGTGGAATGATTTTGTCTTCCCATGTCTTGTAGCGCAGGTCATCCGGACTGATGTGATGGATGCCTGGCGTACCGGTCGTTGCATTGCGACGCAGATTCTCCAGAATGGTACGTTTCTTGTCAATATTGGACTGCATGCCTTTTTTGCGAATATCGTTGAAAACTACCGTATGTGTCTCAATCAGGTCTTTATCTTTCTGCTTCAGATCGGGTAATTCGAGCTCAGCGAATAGCATATCTTCCAATTCCTCAATACTAACTTCGGCTTCTACAATATCATGACCAGGCTGATCGCCAGCTTTTTCACCTTTGCCGGGTTTCTGCGAAGCAGAGGGATCACGACCGATGACGTCTCCGACCTGACTGTCACCGTCTCCTTGACCGACATGTTTTTGCTTCTGGTAGTTATACACAAAACGGTACTCATCCAGACTGCGGATTGGTACCTTGATGATTTGTTTTCCATCAGACATGATGATGTTTTCTTCCGTAATCAGATCAGGCAGATTCTGCTTGATGACATCTTTCACCTTTTGCTGATGGCGCTGTTGGTCCTGGTACCCTTTGCGGTGAAGCGACCAATCTTCCTTCGACACGACGAACGAGTAAGGCTGGTGTGAATTTGACATGTAGGCACCCCCCATTGATTACGCGGCACAGTTTGGCCTGTCGGTAATTAAGTATATTCACGGGCGAGGACGATATGTGATGAGAGTGGATATAAAATGATACAATTACGCAAGTTCACCTCGGAGGCAAGGTGAGTCGTAAGAACAGAACTGCTCCTTTTTTTACAGAAACAGTGAACAAGTGTGATATCCTTCCTTTACAATAGGAGAAAGACATCGATCTGGCATCTAATAGAGGTCGTTTAAAAGTCCAATTAGACTTGTTGAACTCGCACTAATATAGAGATGCATGAAAAGGAAGGATTTATGTGAATAAAAAGGCGATCAAGGCTTGGATTATGTATGATTGGGCCAACTCGGCTTATGCGACAACTGTACTGGCCGCAGTACTGCCTGTATTCTATGCTTCGGTGGCTGCAGCAACGCTGGATACGGATACCGCCGCCTCCTACCTGGCCTATACGCACTCCATTGGCATGTTGTGCGTAGCTCTGTTAACACCGTTGCTAGGCACGCTGGCTGATTTGTCAGGACGGAAAGGCGACTTCCTGCGTGTATTTGCAATTATAGGCGTCCTTGCCACATTGGGATTCAGCGCAATCGGTGAAGGGGACTGGTTCCTTGCCTCTGCCTTACTGGTCATGTCTACGATTGGTTTTGCAGGTGGCAATACCTTTTATGATGCAATGCTGCCGGATCTGGTACCTGTGGAACGAAGAGACATGATATCCTCCAAAGGTTATGCCTATGGTTATATTGGAGGAGGTTTACTGCTTGCGGTGAACCTACTAATGATTCAGCAACCGGGCTGGTTTGGGATGAGCAGTACACTGGCAGGCACAAGACTTGCTTTTATCTCCGTCTCGTTGTGGTGGTTGCTGTTCTCGATACCGATCTTTCGCCATGCTCCTAGACGGCCTGCATCAACGGATCTGCCCGAAACGTGGAAAGGATATGCTGCGGTGGGCGTGCGCAGACTGCGACAAACCTTTCGTCAGATGCGGCGTTTTCCCCAGTTAATCCGCATGCTGGTGGCTTTCTGGTTTTTTAATGACGGCATTAATACCATCATTCTGATGGCGACGATCTATGGGACAAGTATAGGCATAGGTACATCCGACTTGATGCTCGCGCTAATGTTGACGCAATTCATCGGTTTCCCATGCACATTGTTACTGGGAGCCTGGGCACAGCGCTGGGGAGCGAAGCGGGTATTGATCTTTAGTTTATCTGTATACATATGTATCGTGATTCTTGGTTATTTCATGACACAAGCCATTCACTTCTATTTGCTCGCCGGGTTGGTTGGTGTTGTGCAGGGTGTGAGTCAATCCACAGCTCGTTCCCTGTTTAGCAATCTGATGCCAGCTGGCAGAACAGGAGAGTATTTTGGCTTTGTGAATATTACAGGCAAATTCTCTTCGATCTTTGGTCCATTTGTGTTTGGTTATGTCGGACAGATCACGGGTTCCACACGTTGGGGTATTCTGTCCCTCATTTTCTTTTTCGTAGCGGGAATTGCTGTATTGTTAACCGTGAACGTACAGAAGGGAATGCAGGATGTTACACAGGCAGATCAGGAAGAAGAACAAAATGGGAGCACCGGAGCTCTGCTGGGAAAAGTTCAAATGTAAGGTTTACTGGGTGGTTTTTCATCGGTTTTTATGCTAGGCATCTCCATAAATTAGTTATGGCTTCAGGCATTGTTCCTCACAGAACATGTCTGAAGCTTATTCGTGTTTGTGGATCTTGATCAAGATTGATCAGGGTAAGTGATGAAAAGACTGACATCAGAATACAGTGAAAGAGTAAGAATTTATGAAAAGGTGAAAATAAAAGATTGACATGATACATTTTGTATCATAGAGTAAAACTATGAATACATACTGTATCTGAGAGTTGTCGAATGTAACCATGTGTTTTGCTTCATTTCCGGGTAAGCTTCCGACGGAATATGGCAAAATGCTGACCTATAGCGTGCGTATTACTCGTTTTGCCAAACACAAAGGTAGAGTCTGGTCTATCCCGGCTAACATTTATATTAATGAACAGAGGAGAGGCTGCCATTGATCGACGCTCAAGGTAACGGACTTGTTTTTTTACTATGTGTTCCCCGCAGTGGTAGTTCCTTATCCACCGTAATGCTGCAAAATCACAGTCGCATATTTGCCACCCAGGAAATGTGGTTTCTGATGAATCTTGTCGATTTGCCCAAGGCTGATTCACGCGCTTATGGTGGCAGCTCCATCATTCGTCAGTTCTACAATGCCATGGTATCCGAGGATGTCTTCGAAAAGGCATGCAGAAGTTTTGCTCTTGAGATCTACAATGGATTCCTGGAAGGCAGTGGAGCAGACTTCATCGTTGATAAATCTCCACGGTACTATTACATGCTTGAATGGCTGGATCGCCTGTTCCCTCAGTCCAAGCGTATTCATCTCCAGCGTAATCCTCTGGCCATAGCTGCATCATTCAAAAAGGTAAACCGCCACACAGGAGAAGGATTCGACCTGATTCATAGTCTGCAGAGCCCCAAACTAAATATGAAATCCGTTGATCTCACACTTGGGATGCTCCGCTTGAATGATTATTTTGCCAAACCTCATTCCAACGCGTATGAATTGCAATATGAACGATTGGTTACCAATCCTCAGGAAGAACTTGAGAAACTATGCGCGTTTCTGGGAATTCGATATGAACAGGGTATGGAGCAGTATGGACAGTTTCTGGACAGTGCCAAGTCTGACATGTTCTACAGTATGGGCGTGGGTGATCCATTTCTCTCTTCGCATCAAGAGGCACATCAGGGTTCTGTTAACAACTGGAAAAACATATTAGAACCGCATGAAGTAGAACTGTATTGCCGTGTGATGGGGGCTGATCTTTTCCACCGGATGGGATACAGTGAACAGCTCGCAGAAGCCGAACAATGGACGGGTGTACATTATGATGCAAATCCCGATCAAGAGGTCATCGACCGAATCACGCATCAGTTGACAGCAGCGACCGGTTGCCAGTGGCAACCGCAATACCAAATGCAGCCGGCAGGTTCTATCGTTCATGATCCGCATGGGAATCTTAATGAACAAGTTGTCGAAGAACCGGAAAAGACAGACCCGACGCTAGCTGCACTGGTAACGATCAGACAGCTGCAAGCCGCATTACGGGCAGCAGATCATCGTCTGGAACGGGGTTACAGTGAGCGAGAACGCTTGAAAGTCCAGCTGGCTTCTGCTCAAAGCAAAATACAGCGTATCAAATCATGGGTACCATTTGGTCATCAGATCAGCGCCTGGGCTTCACAGCGCAAGATTCTACGGGGGGGCAAGTCATGAGCGCCATAGCAGGAATTGTTCACAACGATGGTCAGCAGGCGCTATGGGAAGACAGCTGGCGCTTGTATGCAAGCCTGGGGCATGTCCCTGCGGATACAACAGGGGTGTGGAAAGGCAATGAGGCGTTCCTCAGCTGTCATGCCCAATGGATTACACCAGAATCGGTGAGCGAGAAATTACCTTTATATGATGAGGAAAGTGGCCTGACGATCACGGCAGATGCCATTCTGGATAATCGGGAACAACTGGCAGATCAATTACAGATATCCAGAGCTGAACTGGCTATGTTGGCGGATAGTGAACTGATCTTGCGTGCCTATCAGCGCTGGGGAGACGATGTAGCTGTCCGATTGCTGGGAGATTTTGTATTCGCCATATGGGATGAGCGGAATCGCAAACTGTATGCAGCCAGAGACATTACAGGCATGAGAGCTTTTTATTACCGACATGATGGTTCACGATTTGCTTTCTGCACACTCATGAATCCGTTGCTCGGGCTTGAAGGGGTACATAAAGAACTTGATGAGACCTGGCTGTCCGAATTCCTTGCCATTCCCGACATGCATGATTCAGCAGATATCAATTCAACTGTATATCGGGGAATAAGCCAGCTGCCTTCTGCACATACACTTGTCTTCCGGGATGGGAGACTGGAGCTGAAGCAATATCATCGCTGGAATGAAGTGGAACCTCTAAGGCTTAAATCCGATGGTGAGTATGTAGAAGCGTTTCGGGAGGTTTTTGGGCAGGCGGTTGGATCACGATTGCGAACGCACAGGCAGGTGGCTGCTGCATTAAGTGGAGGACTGGACTCGGGAGCCGTGGTTGGTTTTGCTTCCGGAACACTGAGAAGTCAGGGCAAACGGCTGCAGGCCTACAGTTATGTTCCCGTACCGGATTTCACAGATTATACGTCGAAAACGTTGCTCGCAGACGAACGACCTTTCATACGTTCAACCATTAATCACGTCGGCAATATCACGGAGAACTACCTTGATTTTGAAGGCAGAAGTCCACTTAGTGAAGTAGATACCTGGCTCGACATTATGGAGATGCCTTATAAATACTTTGAAAATTCATTCTGGATTCGCGGATTCTATGAAAAAGCGAGCCAGCAAGATGCGGGCATCCTGCTCACAGGCGCACGTGGTAATTTCACCATTTCCTGGGGACCGGCTCTGGATTATTACGCCAGCCTACTGAAAAGTGGCCGCTGGTACCGCTGGTTCCGTGAGATGCAGCAGTATAGTGAACGAACAGGCATGCCCTTCTCCCGTATAGCCAAGATCACAGGGAGAAAGGCATATCCGGAATGGTTCAAGGCTCAGTCCAAAGGAGCCAGCCAGGCCGCGTCCGTGCAATTGATCCATCCTGATTTTGCGCAAAGAACGGGTGTACTGGAACGACTCAAATCCATTATTGTTCTGCAAGGCGGTGCCCAGGCGGATGCACTTAAGGTCCGTGCCGAGAAATTCAATAACCTGGCCATTGCGAACAAGAATGGTGCTGTAGCGACAAAATGTTCCCTCCGTTATCGGGCTTGGGAACGTGACCCGACAAGTGATGTAAGAGTCATTCGATTCTGCCTGTCCGTACCGATTGAGCAGTGTGTCAATCAAGGAACGGACCGCGCGTTAATTCGCCGGGCTACTTCACCGGAGCTACCTGATAAAGTGAGATTAAATCAGCGTGTGCGAGGAGTTCAGCCTGCGGATTGGTTGCACCGAATGATTCCCAATTGGGGTGCCTTCACGGCCGAATTACGTGAGTTATGCTCTGATAGCCGGGTAGCCGGCATATTAAACACGGAGCGCATCAAGTCTGCCCTGGCCAATTTTCCGAGCCCGAGACCGGAGCTTGCTTCTCATCCAGATCTGCGATTGATGATGCATAGCCTGATCGTCTATCGGTTCATTCGGAAATTTTGATATAGCCAGGTGAACTGTGGGCCCGGATTCTTCATGCATTTGATTCATGATAGGAGGTGAATAACGATGCAAATGGAAAAAAAGGAATGGCAAGCACCAGCATTGGAAGTATTGGAAGTCAACCAAACAATGGAGGGCGTAGGTTACAAACATATCGACTGGGTTACGGTTCACGATGCTGATCTCTACGGAGTTAGTTAGAAAGCTTTAACATGCGCCATCATACTTAGAAGGGCGAAAAGGAGGTGAATACGATGCAAATGGAAAAAAAGGAATGGCAAGCACCAACTCTTGAAGTGTTGGAAGTCAATCAAACGATGGCCGGTACGGGCTACAGACAAATTGACTGGGTAACCGTTCACGATGCGGATCTGTACGATCCAACAACTTCTTAAGTTGTTAAGTATTATGAAGTGTCAATTATGAAGTGTCATCATACTTAAAGGGCGGAAATGGAACCAATCCAGCTTTCGCCTCCGCCCTTATATTGAGCAACATGAATATAAGGTTTTTTTCCATTTTATTACGAAGGAGGCGTCGTTCATTGTTGCCTGTGCATTATGTAGCGTATGGTCTGCGCTGGTCGAGCCAAATCCGAATGCCTGAACTACAGATCGCATCCAAGGATGCGGAGACTGATTTTGATGTCGTGGATGTGCACATCGAGTCTTCAGATCTGTCCCCGTTGTGGGGGAGCTGGGATGTAGGCAACGATAACTTTGTGGCACGAGAGGGCAGCCTTTTTTTCAAAATCGAAGATACAGGTCTGTTTCTAATGGAGCAAGGAAAGCGCATTGTCGTATCCCCTATACCGGGTGCAGATGAGAAAAAGGTCAGATTATTCATCCTGGGCACGTGTATGGCCGTGATTATGATGCAACGTGGCATTCTTCCGCTACATGGTAGTGCAGTTGTTATTGATGGCTGGGCTTACGCATTTGTCGGACATTCGGGGGCAGGTAAATCGACGTTGTCGGCTGCACTCGCATCACGCGGATACCCGCTTCTCACCGATGATGTTGTCGCACTGACCTGGGATGCGGGGGGGAGAGCGATCGTATCGCCGGGATATCCACAGCAAAAGCTGTGGCAGCCCAGTTTGGAGGGTTTTGGCATGAAGGAACAAGATTATGCAACGGTTCATGCGGAGATTACGAAATACGCGATACCTGTCCAGCATTATTTTCATGATAGGTCTGTTCCGCTTGCAGGGGTATTTGAACTTGATCCGAGGCCGGAAGAATTGAAGAAACCAATTCAACTGAACGAAGTTACGGGATTGGAACGTCTTCACATGCTGTGTTCTCATACGTTTCGTGGTGGACTCGTTTCCAGGCAAGGTCTGGCACAATGGCTGTTCGAGACTGTTTCACGGTTATCCGCGAGTATCGAAGTCAGCAGAATTACTAGAACGGGTGCTGAGTTTACAGCATTTGAGATGGTGGATCGGATCATAGATCATATACGAAAAGGAGTGCATACAGGACAATGACAGCGACTACGCCGATGAATGTGGAAGACCGGGTAACCCGGAAGGAAGGCAATCTGGTCAGTGATATGGGCAGTGAGAAAGTCATGATGAGCATTAACTCTGGAAAATACTATAATCTCGGGAGTACTGGTGGACGAATCTGGGATCTGATCGCAGAGGAACGCACGCTGGGTGAACTGGTTGAGGTACTCGCTGCAGAGTATGAGATTGAGCCAGATGTATGTCGTGAGCAGGTGGTGCAATTCCTGGAACATCTGTCCCGTGAAGGATTAATCGACGTTACTCGCGGAGTGTAGAATGATGCTGCGAAAAATAAAGGGTTATTTCTCCCTTCCGCGCGCGATGCGCCGACTGGTCTGGGAAGCTTATGTCCTCCTGGGTTGGGCGCGAATCCTGAAGACTATGCCATTTGCCAAAATCGCACCCGGTCTGGGGACGCCCATGGTCGAAACACCGATGACCGGACTCGACCGCAGCGATGTAATCGCTATACGGAGTATTTCCAAAGCGATTTCGCTCGCCAGCAAATATACGTTATGGGAAAGCCGCTGCCTTGTAATGGCGATTGCCGGGATGAAGATGCTTGAGCGACGCAAGATAGAGAGTACGTTATACATGGGGACCGCGCGGAATAAGCAAGGACATATGATGGCTCATGCCTGGCTGCGAAGTGGTAAATTGATCGTGACCGGAGCTGATACTATGGACCAATATACGGTTGTCGGCGTGTTTGGCAAACGGTGTCCGGAGAAGGGATCTGGGGAGATTGTCTATGATACATGAAAGTGAACTCTATTCATCAGGGTTTCCGAAGGAGCTTAAGCTGATTTTGAGCATGATTAGAGGTGATCTGACGGCTCTATCCCCTGAAGAACTCAAGTCGTGTTTGCAAGGAACGGATTGGCAGCTCTTTCTGCGGCTGGTCTATCATCACCGCTTATACTCTGTCCTTTATTTGAAAATGAAAGAATTGAACTCTGTGATCATTCCTGCAGATGTTATGGAGAGTCTGAGACAACAATATACGGTCAATACGTTCCGCATGTTACATCTAACAGCTGAATTGGAGCAAGTGTGTGGAGCTTTCCGGGAACACGGTATCCGCAATATTACGTTGAAGGGGCCAGCGCTGGCCCATGATCTTTATGGGGATGTATCGATGCGAACCTCCAAAGACTTGGATATCCTGATTCCGTTCGATGATGTGGAAGCGGCTGAAGGCATTCTGGCTACCCTCGGTTACATATCCAAGGAAGGGGAGCGGGCACCCACAGTTCGCAGCTGGAAATGGCGGGAACATCATATCTGTTACATCCATCCGGTCAAAAGGACTCAAGTAGAGATCCATTGGCGTTTGAACCCGGATTCGGGGAAAGAAACGGATTTCGAATTGCTGTGGAAACGTAGCCGGTTCAGTTCATACACACAGACACCTGTCCGTATGCTTGAACAAGAAGATCTTTGGGCTTATTTGGTAACCCATGGAGCACGTCATGGCTGGTTCAGACTGCGCTGGTTGCTGGATATTGATCAGATGATTCGAAGCATGCCACTCGATGTGAAGAAAGTAGAGAGACGTCTGAAAGCAGAGGGACGTTTATCCATTGGTTCACAGGCTCTTCACTTGGCCTCAAATCTGCTGAATACACCGCTGGATGTAGAGTACATGTCCTTGATGTCCTTGAGTGACCGTACAGGCAAGCGATTAGCCAACGAAGGCGCAAAGTTCATGAACGACATGCTGGAAAGTCCAGCTGATATGAAGTCTTATCCATCGTATCTGTTTAAACTTCGAAGTACGAAACAGAAATGGTTTTTCTTTATTGAACGTTTATATCCAAGTACATGGGATGTGGATCAACTGCCGCTTCCGCGTTCTTTGTTTTTTCTGTACTTTCCGTTACGTCCGTTTCTCTGGTTCTGGCGGCGAATTAAAAGGTATACGGTGACGGAGAGGGGTAAAGTATGATCTCGGAATTAAAGTATTTCATGCGAAAGTTGCATCATGTCACGGGGCCCATTTTATATTGGAATCTGCTAGGGATGATCTGTATCAGTCTCATGGAAGGGATCGGCATCTACATGCTTGTTCCGATGCTGAGTCTGATCGGCATATTTGAGATGGGCTTCACAGGATTTAACATTCCCTGGGTTGGAGAATTGTTAAATCGTTTTTCTGAAAATAGCCAGTTGTTACTTGTACTGTTCACCTTTGTCTTGATTGTCTCCGGACAGGCCTGGATGCAGCGTCTTCAGACGATCCGCAATACTCGAATCCAGCAGCAATTTGTACGCACGCTGCGAATGGAAACCTATGGTGCCATTATTATGGCGCAATGGTCATTTTTTCTCCAAAAACGAAAATCCGATTTTAACCATATATTAACGACTGAGCTTGCACGTGTGAGCCAAGGAACGAGTATTATGCTGCAAATGGCAGCCTCCCTGATCTTTACGGGGATACAGATTGGTCTTGCCTTTTGGTTATCCGCCAAATTGACAGCACTTGTGCTGTTCTGTGGATTGTTATTATTTATTGTCTTGAGAAAATTCGTCAAGCGGGCCAAGCAGATCGGGGATCAGACCTCTGAATTCTCGCAAAGTTATTATAACGGCATTACCGAGCATTTTAACGGAATTAAGGATATTAAGAGCAACATGCTTGAGCGCTCACACATGAACTGGTTCGAGCGCATGTGTAAACAGATTGAACGCAATGTCATTCAGTTTAGCCAATTGAACAGTGGAACACAGCTGATTCACCGGATGTCCGCGGCAATCATTATTGCGGCATTCATCTATCTTTCTCTCCGTGTAATGACGGTGCCACCCGCAAGTCTGCTTCTCATTATCCTTATCTTTTCCCGCTTATGGCCAAGATTTACGGCGATTCAGTCCAATCTGGAGTACATCAGCTCCATGCTGCCTGCGTTTCGGGTGGTAAGAGAACTGCAAGCGCAGACGGCGAAGAGTCGTGAGATTAGTGAAGAGATTGCTTCGGCAGGAGATGGTAGAACTGAAGGGATTCAACCTATGGAACTGAAGGAATCTATCACGTGTGAGGATGTCTGCTATCGCTATGAGGGAAGTGATGCTTACTCATTGAGAAATGTGCAAGCTTCGATTCCAGCAAGGGGGATGACTGCAATTGTAGGTAAATCCGGAGCAGGCAAGAGCACGCTGATAGATCTGATTATGGGCCTTGTCAGGCCCGAGAGTGGTCGTATTTTGATAGACGGTGTTCCTCTGTCAGAAGAACGATTATTGAGCTGGCGAAGTTCTATCGGATATGTCTCCCAGGACCCATTCCTGTTTCATACGAGTATTCGTGAGAATCTGCGTCTGGTTGATCCGAATGCAAGTGAAGAACAGATGTGGCAGGCTTTACAGTTTTCCTCCTCTGCGGCTTTTGTACGGAAGTTGCCTCAGGGTCTGGATACGATCATTGGTGATCGGGGTATTCGTCTATCCGGGGGCGAACGTCAGCGATTGGTGCTTGCTCGGGCCATGCTGCGTAATCCTTCGGTATTGGTACTGGATGAAGCAACAAGTGCGCTCGACAGTGAGAATGAACAGTACATTCATGAGGCGTTGGAACGATTGAAAGGCCATGTGACCATTATCGTGATTGCACACCGATTGTCTACGATTCGGACGGCAGATCGTGTAATTGTTCTCGATGAAGGTCGGGTGATTCAAGAGGGCGGGTATCAACAGTTATCTACTGATCCGGTAGGGACGTTCAGAAAGCTTCTTAACATGCAAGCGGATGTTGTGGGGCAGTAAATGAGTGGACATCCGAAGACGTTCAAACGCGATGATAGAGCATGTGTATCTTCTTCTATTTATTCATTTATCGATGGTATAACCAGCAATGATATCACGCAAAGAGGCGCGCCACGATGGGCGCGCCTTTCATGTAAGCAGGTTAATATAATGAGCAAGAATTAGTGGACCAGTTCTGTATTGGAAGGGCGCGGAAGCTGAAGAGCGCCGATCTGTTCCAAATGTTGTACGATCTCTTGCACGGCTTCCTCGATGGAGGATTGCTCTGTATCAATAATAAATGAAGGAGATTGTGGTACATCATAGGGGGCGGAGATGCCTGTGAAATGCGGGATGTCACCGTTGCGTGCTTTTTTGTACAGCCCCTTGGGATCACGCCGCTCACATTCTTGAATTGAACAGCGCACATAGATTTCAATGAAATCATCTGGTTCAAATAACTGTCTAACCATCTCCCGATCCTGTTCATGAGGGGAGATAAAAGCCGAAAGGACAAACAACCCGGCATCTACCATCAACTTCGATACTTCACCAATTCGCCGCAGATTTTCTTGACGATCCCCTGCTGTAAAACCGAGATCACGGTTCAGTCCATGACGTACATTATCCCCGTCTAGAACATAACAGCGTACGCCTTTGTCGTAGAGGTACTGCTCCAGGGCAAATGCAAGGGATGACTTTCCTGCACCTGATAACCCGGTAAACCATATGGCACGACTACGGTGTCCATTATGCTTCTCCCGGTCTTGTCTGTTGATGCTGGATGATTGCCAGGTTATATTACGCTCTTCCTTCGACATGAGTATCCCGCCTTTTCCCTACCATGATATGTATGATATTTTAACATATTTACAAGATTATAGCACCTTACAGATTTCTTCAAAATAAGCGTGAATCGACAAAATATCGGGTAAAGATGTAGTACATACATAAGAATTATGCATATATCCAAGGAGTGTTTTACATCGAATGATGCAAATGCTCACATCGCAGGAGGAACAATGTCATGAACAAAAACATACAAAACATACAAGTTGGATTCAAATGCCCGGATTGCCAGCAGGATGTCCGAGCGGAATTTATAGATGAACAGGTCAGCACGGTGCGTTGTAAAGGTTGTGACAGAGCGTATACGCTCTTGAAGCCAACCATCGGTGATGAGATTCTGCTGGATTGGGAACAGGAGGCTTTGTATCACAAGCTGAGGGCAGAGCGGTCTGAACTGGATAATCACAATATGTCTGCCTTGATTATCAAAGTTATCGAGCTGCTTACATGGCGTGATCGGGGAGATGGACAGACCCGTGCCATACAGACCGTGAGGGAATGGCTTGCTTCCAGTGGCAAACCTCAGACCTTACTTGAATTGTTCCATCAATCTCCGCCACAACCTGAAAATAAACGTTTCGATCGTTAATGATTTACATACATTAGCCGTTCCTGTGGCATATTACCTGAAGGTGTTCGTGTGTGCAAACGACTAACCGAATTTTTCAGGAACAGGAGCGGATAGAATGAAGCGAATGGTTCTATATATACTGTTGGGACTGTTATCCATCAGTATGGTACCGGCACAGACTGAAGCATCACCGGTTACCGGAGCGTATCACTTTGGCTTCAAAAAAAGTCAAAACGGTCAGCTGCCCTCCATTGATCAGGAAGGCTTTAAATCGATCTTACAACATAACGATGCCATTTTCCTGGGAGATACAAAACAGAAGGAATTGTATCTCACGTTTGATAACGGGTATGAGAATGGATTCACACCTGCCATACTGGATGTTTTGCGTACCAAGAAGGTGCCAGCTGCTTTTTTTGTGACAGGTCATTATCTGAAAGATCAGCCTGAGTTGGTCAAACGTATGGCGGCTGAAGGTCATATTGTCGGTAATCATTCATGGAGTCATCCGGATATGACCCGCATCTCCAATGAAAAACTTAGAGAGGAACTTGAGAAGGTTAAGTCGGAGGTTAATCGGCTGACGGGTCAACAAGCGACCTTTCTACGTCCACCACGCGGGATCTTTAACAATCGCACGCTTGCGGAGAGTCATGCTCAAGGGTATGTGAACGTGTTCTGGTCTGTTGCTTATAAAGATTGGGATACTAATGTGCAGCGTGGTGCACAATATGCTCATCAAGAGGTACTGAAGCAACTTCATCCGGGGGCTGTCATTTTGCTTCATTCAGTATCCAAAGACAACACGGAAGCACTAGCTTCCATTATTGATGAGGCACGCAAGCAAGGTTATGCATTTAAAAGTCTGGATGATCTGCGGACCAAAAATTATTGATCTGTATCGTAATGAACAATGGACCAATGTAGGACATTCAAAAGTTTAGCAACATATTAAAGGGCATCCTGAGCGATTAAGCTCGGAATGCCCTCTTTAGTTGTATCGGTATGCCAGTGCAAGTAATGGATGTAACCACATACAGATACAGAAGAAAGAATTGGGTCATACGATCCGATGTTGCGTGTAATACTATAAAACAGTGTTGTAGATGATTCCAATCGTTTTCGGGCCGCAATGACTGCATACTACACAACCAGCAGTGGTTAGTTCAACTCGGGCACCCGTTTGTTCCTGCAAAGACTTCTGCAAGTCAAGCGCATCCTCTTCAGCCATAGTGTGCACAACAATCAGCAGGTCTGGATCGATCTGATCCTTCTGGCTGAGTGTATTATTCAGCATTTGTTCCAGAGCTTTTTCCCGTTTTCCGCGCACTTTATAGGCAGGTGCCATCTTGCCATCTGTTACCCGGATGACAGGACGAATCTTCAACAGGCTTCCAATCAGGTTCTGCATGCCCGAACAGCGTCCGCCTTTATGCAGATACTCCAGTGTATCGATGACAAACTCCGTGCGTACATTTGATTTCATCGCCTCAATCAGGTGTGTAATCTGAGGCAAGTTTTGCCCTTTATCAGCAGCATGTACCGCTTTCATCACCATCAGCGCAATTCCTGATGAGAGATTCTGTGAGTCAATAACCGAAATTCGACCTTCCGGGAACTCGGAACTCGCTAGTCGTGCATTTTGATAGGTAGAGGAAAGTTCAGAAGATAAGCTGATATATAGAATCTCATCCCCTTGATCTATGTAAGGTTGAAATGCCGTTATGAAATCAGCGGGGGAAGGTGCAGCTGTTTTGGGAAGACGCCCATCTTGGCTGACACGTTCATATAGCTGTTCAGGCTTAATCTCAGCGCCGTCTTTCAGTGATTCTTCACCGAACACGACATATAAGGGGATGATACCGATATCGTGCTGCTGGATCCATTCTGGAGCCAGATCACTTGTGCTATCCGCAAAAATTTTGATTCGTGACATGTCAATCTCCTTTGAAAACAATGATTTTGGCAAAAAATATAGATTATACTTATGTGTAAACCCATTCATTTTAATTATAAGGAAACATGACGCTGATGCAAAGCGTTACATCAGCGTCATGCCTACCAAGATAAGTCCAACGAATACCAGAATCATGATCCCATTTAATAGGGTTCCGATAATGGCAAAAACTTTCTTTCGATTCTTGAGAACAAGACCGATAATTCCGACGATGCCTCCGGCCAGATTGAGAATCAGGCAGACCAGAATGGCTAATGAAGCCAGAACCACTGCTGGATGCAAGGCGATCTCTTCTGTTTGCAACGGGGTGAGAACTCCGATGGATTCGTTTACAGCCATGGTGGCAATAAAGAATATCAGAATATAACCCAAGATTGCAACCAACCCAATGACAAAGCTGGCGATTCCAGGTCCGGAATGTTTCAGTGGTACCATTGGTTGCCTCTCATGATCTGGCGGGTATGCGTCGTAACTGTTGTTATTGTATGGATCTGCATGGCCAGGGTTCTGATCCGTGTTGTTATAACCTGAATTATAGGAATCGCGATTATCCATAATGTTGACTTGCCTCCCTTAATCATCGTACTGAGTGTTATTAACCTAATCGATGAGTAATGATTCTCCTTTTAGAGGTTGTTCAAACTCGGTACTGAAAACCAATCTTTTTGAACTTGCACTTAAAATACAACGATTACATACCTGTTTACTCTTCCATAAATATCGATAAAAATCAAGGATTTACGCTTGTTTCCTACAATTAATAGGGTAGGGATAGGACTATTAAGTATAAACAGACATATGATCTTTGAAGCTCTGTCCCGACTGGTAAAGGAAGAGTGGATTCGCTACAATAATAGGAGTGAATTGTAGTTGAATTAAGGGAGAGAACTTACATGCAACGAAGATGGATGATGCTTGGAGCTGTAATGACCATGCTATCGGTGGCGATCGGCGCGTTTGGTGCTCACATGCTCAAGGATACGATTGGGCCGGCGGCCATAGCTACATATGAGACGGGTGTGCAATATCACATGATTCATGCATTGGCCTTGCTCATTATTGGCTTGACGGCTGGTCAACTTGGAGCATCGACAAAACTGAAGTGGGCAGCGCGTCTGTTGTTTATCGGGATTATCGTGTTCTCGGGCAGTTTGTATGTGCTTAGTATTTCTGGTATCAAGATTCTGGGCGCAATCACACCAATTGGTGGGGTAGCCTTCATTGCTGGATGGTTGTTATTGGCATTAGATGTATGGCAGCGAGGTAAGGATCGCTCCTGATCGGTCCGAACGAATCTCGGAGGGTTCAAGCCTACATGAACCATTGAACTAAAAAAGCAACTTGCGTTAGAATGTCACGTCATTCTATTGCAAGTTGCTTTTTGTTTTAATCCGATGAAGTTAGTTACAGGAACTCATCGATTTCATTGGTTCGGAACGTATACACCTGTTTTTCATCGACATGGTAGATGCTCACCACACTGGTATCTCGATCAAAATTCAAAATACGGCAAGGAATGCTCTGATGTTTGCCGTTCTTGTTATTGACAACAATACGGGTGAGTTTGTTCTCTTTAATGAGCGTGTCAATCCACGCGTCAAACGAGTTTCCATCGGAAACATTGGATGTTTGGGTGGCAGGCTTTTTCTCGCTAACCGGTTTTTCTTGCTGATTCTGTGTTTTAACTGGATCAGGTGAGGCAGGTGTCTGAGTTGCAGTGGACGCCTTCTGTGCTGCGTTGGCTTGTGATTTTTTGCGTTCGTTGTGAAGTGTGACGAAGGAGTCCTTCTTGGACTGGAGTGTCGCTTCAATAATTTTGCCTAGCTCTATGCCGGATTGAATCCGAAAGTCCGCAATTTGTTCTTCTTTGTTTATGAACTCCAACAGGGACTGCAGTGCCAATGCATTTGAGCGGCTCTTAATAAGTATATCGACATTAAATAAAAAGCCGATGTCCTCTTGATTGGATAAGGTTTCTTTCATTCATCCCAGCCCCGTTAAAAAGTATGTCAGCTCAAAAAAACGCTTCAATACACTATATCATTAAAAAGGAAATTATCATAGTGCTCGAGACGCAGAAATATACCGAAACGAAATGAATTTAGTCCCGGAGTGCCCCTTAATTTCTCCCCAGAATAGAACAAATATTCTTCTTTTTTCATCCCCTGATCGTCTTGTTTGCCTGCGCCAGTCGTGCGGGTCTAATCTATAATTTATTTAATCAGGACAGGAAGCAACAGGGGGAATCGGGAATGGGCAATGCATATCAGGATCGATTGAGATACGTTTATAAAATTACATCTTCCAGAATTAGAAAAGCGGATTATGATCTGCATCTTACTTATCAAGAAGCGACAGTGAATGGAGAAGTGGCTTCTATTGGAAACCATCAGGTGTTTCGTTTTATAGATCGTATTCGAGGCTACAAGGAGAGGGAACAAGATCTGGCTAGAATCAAGCTGGAAATAGAGCGATTAAAAGCCTTGAAAACCAATTCTGAACATAAAAGAACAATGAAGAAATTGCATGAAGAACTGAAAAAATTGAAATTTGCCGATGATTACTTGCTGGTGGTCATTGAAAATAATAAAGACTATGACCGGCTGAATTCATCGAAAGCCTTCTCTGTCAACGGCAAAAAATATAAGCGGTTATTGGCTACGACAGGTGGAGCCAAAAGTTCGACGGTCATCTATGTGAGTGAGGATATTCATCCGCTGTTGGAGAAAAGATTGAATAACGGCAGAGATCCCAATAAAGAGCTGGTTCCTGCCAAACTGGAGGCATATAAGGCCCTGGCATGCAGTACAAGCACGCCTGTGTCACATCCCGAACGTGTATTGGTTGTTCAGGATTGCATAACCGAATTTGGCGCAGATATTATTCAGATTGATGATACCGAGACAGAATACCCTCGCATTGAGAGTAGGAAAAATGAGCCTATTCAGATGAATATGAGTGACGGATTTGGTCTGATCTCTCCTGCACTTAGTGAACGATGGGCAACCGAATTGGGGCATGCATATATCCCGAGTGGCTTCTGTATCCGTAATAGCTTCTGTAAAGGGATGGTCTTTACATTTGATTATCACGAATTTGCTGATCGAATTGCAGGAAAGTATATGGTGGATGATGCCTGGGGTAATCCTGTGGATATTCGAGAGGTAGACCTGATCATCACAACGTCCATGCTCAAACTATGGAGCTCGTATAACAGTATCGACGATTACCTGTTATGTTGCAGTTATTATGGCTACACGTTCAGCGTAACGAAGGTTACACCCAAAGAACTGGAGGATGAGCGTCATTTAAACTACCAGTTTATTCAGTCGCTCCAATTGGATGATAACGAGATTGGTGAACTTATTCGTCCCACGGTAGACTCGATTAAAGATGTGCTAGGTGAAGACTGTCGCAAGGCACTGTTATTTCTCAAAGGAATTCACATCCATGAGAACGATTATAGAAATAGTCCGGATGATTATATTAAAGGGCTGATGGTAGACCCACGACTTATAGATGATCCTTTTGTGCGAAGCAAAATTCATACCTTAATACGTAAGCGAATGAATGAAGCCAAGATCGGAGTTCTAAGAGTGAAAGGAAATTTCAGCATTATATCTGGCGATCCCTATACATTGTGTCAGAGCATATTTGGCTTGCCTTTAACAGGATTGCTGAATTCAGGAGAGTTCTACTCCAGATATTGGAATGAACGCCATGTGGACCGCGTAGCTTGCTTCAGAGCTCCGATGACTTGTCATAACAATATCAAGGTGCTTCGTTTTCGAAATACAGATGAGATACAGCATTGGTATCGTTATATGAACACGGTCACGATCTTAAATTCATGGGATACGACGACGCATTCTTTAAATGGTGCAGATATGGATAGTGATCAGGTCCTAACTACAGACAACCAAACGATTCTTGGGGCAATTCAGGAGCTTGATGCGATTGTATGTGTACAGAAAACTTCAGCCCCAAAAGTTCCGGATGAGAAGGATCTAATCCAGGCCAACAAAGACAGTTTCGGTGATCTCATCGGTTTTACAACCAACAAAATCACATCAATGTTTGATGTATTAGCCAATTATGAGAAGCATAGTGCAGAATATCAGGAAATGATGTACCGAATTCAATGTGGTCAGCATTATCAACAAAATGCCATTGACCAGGCCAAAGGGATTGAATGTAAAAAAATGCCGAAGCACTGGTATGATATTCGCGCTGCGGTAAAGGACGAGTCTGCCTTGAAAATGGTAGCACACAAGAAGCCTTATTTTTTCATATACAATGACCCGGAACAGAAAAAAGAATATACCACCTATGTAGAAAAAACGAGTCAAAAGTGCTTGCAGTTATTTGGCATGACTGTTGATGAATTGTATTCGAAAAAGGAGCTATCTCCGGATCAGGAACAGTTCCTGGCACAGTATGAACAGAGAATGCCTGTATCCACAGCACCATCTGTGATGAACCGGTTATGCCATCAAGTGGAAGACGAGTTCAACAAGTTAAAGTTAAAACAGACCGCAAGTTCGTTTGATCATACGATATTAATGAGTACCAAGAAATACTCCCGAGCTCGTTATAAAGAGATTCAACGATTATATCAGATGCATAACGAAGAGCTGCGTAGCTATATGACCAATCTGCGCAAAAGCAAGGTGAAAAAGGAAGAAAGATCTGCCCGATGGCAGTTGTTTGTTTCACGTTTCAAGGAGCAGGCGCTGGAGATCTGTAATAACGAAGAAGATCTGTGCAATATGATTGTGGACATGTGTTATCGAAATACGGAGAAATCAAAGCAATTTGTATGGGATGTTTCGGGGGATCAAATTATTCGCAATCTGTTGCTCAGCAATGATCACATCATCCATTATCCGGTTAGAGACCCGGACGGCGATATTGAGTACGCGGGAAAAACCTTTAAAATGACCCAAATGCATGTGAAGGAGCAGCGTCTTGAAAATCATTCTTAATGAACGTCATCATGCCGAGCAAGCAATTGCACATGGGAAAATGGATAAGAAGCCAACCAAAACGTTGGCATGTCTGGTCAAATATAAATTTGAACAAGGGAAGAGCGAGCATGAAGTTCATATGTTATTAGACCAATTTATGGCTCAACACTATCCAGATTATAATACTGTTCAATGGGATACGTATCTAACACGTGTCATCAGTCAGACCATAAACTGGATAAAAAAGAGAAAAGAAGATCAGAAAAGTACAATGATCGAAATTAATAAAATACCGATAACGGTTGATGAACTCCAGAAGATCAAAGCATTAAAAAGCATAAGACTAGAAAAATTAGCATTTGTAATGCTGGTATATAGCAAAATCAACAATCTTATAAACGAAAATAGTACGTATTGGGTTAATAATGATTTGAGAGAAGTATACAGTGATAGTCAAATGGCAGTTAGTAAAAAGGATCAAGGGCTGCTGGTGTATAAACTGATTCAACAGGGTTATCTCATAGGAAGCAAGCGAGTTGATTCCACAAATGTACAAGTGCAGTTTGCTTGCGAGAATGATAACGTTGCTTTTTATTTGGAGCGTTTCGATGATTTCGTGTTAGAGTACCTACGATGGAAAGGCGAGAATATTAAGGTCTGTACCATCTGTGGAAAACGCATGTTGGCCAAGTCCAATCGAATGAAGTATTGTAAGGACTGCAAGAAAGCTGGATATCATCAAGCGGGGCGTACTTACCTTGCATTTGTCTGAATGAGCAGTTTCTGAAGCAAATCATGATCGTATTGATCATGGTTTGCTTTTTTTATTTTCTGGTCTGCGCTTCATTAGAGAATAACCTCTAAGCCAGTCACACCAAGGGTTTCCACGTTTGTTCAAGAGAGTGTTTAGTGATAGTCAAGGGAAAAGACTCTCATGAAGGGACCTTTGCTGTCTACTTACCATTTAGGTAGAAGGGGGACGTTAATTGGAAATGAATCCTAGTTGCTCTGTCAAAAGTTATTTTAAGCAGACACAAGTCAGGGCTGCTCCATTACTCAAAAAAGAAGGTGTTGTATGGTTCGATCCACATTCATTCAATTAAGTAGCACGAGAGAAAAGATTATTGACAAGTTGCTGACGTCAAAGGATCTGATGAAGGCTGTTGCTTATGATACAGCGGACTATCTAGAACAATCCATTGTAGTTGATCCGAAACAATACATATACAAACGGATTTTCCCGCACCGGTGCATTCCCGGTGAAAATGAAGATGTACTGAAAACTGTAGTTTCTATCTCGCTTGAGAATATTCTACCTGTTCAGCATCAGTATAAAGCGGGCATTCTGTGTTTTAATGTGTACACTCATCGTCAGCTATGTCAGTCCAATAGTGAGCTGTTACGTACGGATTATATTATCAGTAAAATTGATGAACTTTTCGCCAAGAATCTAGATTTAGGCTTGGGACGATTGGAGTTTTATAAGATGGATGTTCTGGATATAAACTCTAACTACTATGGGGATAGCATTGCCTATCGCATGCTGGATTTTGCTTGATGAATGTACAGTACATCAAATTAAGAACGCTGGCTAACAAGCCTATCGTATTTCAGGGTCTAAATATTTTTCCCAAGTCACTGAATGCAATCGTTGAAGAAGGATATGAGAACTTTAATGAAAAGCTAAATCTGGTCAGTCTTAGGATAGAGGACATTTATCCATCGCTTTCACTGAAAGAGTATGATGGTGCGTTGATTGAACTACTATTGTACAGCAGGAACGAAAGCTTGGTTGCTACTTATCTGAATGCCTTTCATTATTTTCTTAACGTTGCCATTCAATTCAGTTATTCGGATTCATGTATTATGGCTGGTGACATCAGCTTGTCCTATTCGGATCTGGAACATATCGTCAAAATCATTCAAATTCAACATTGTGTAGTGACTAAGCAGGATGATGATTTCAATCCACTCAATGAGCGAGCAAGTGCATTAAGAGAAAAGATGCTTGCACGAAAACGCAGAGTGCGTGAATTAAAAGAAAGTTCATCGTCCGAGAACGCTTTAACTTTTACCGATTTGATATCCATCTTGAGTTCTAACGCCAATGGAATCAACATTCTTAATGTATTTGATCTGAATTTCTTTCAATTCAATGATCAGTTTAATCGCATGAAGCTATTAGATGATTATGAAGTTAACATTCAGGCTTTATTGCATGGGGCGGATTCCAAAAGTATCAAGTTAAAACATTGGATTTCTCCATTAAATTAACAAGCAGAGTTACTAATCAAATTAAACTATATAAAACTATCGGAGGTATTTTTTTATGAGCAGATATGGATCACGTGAAATTTTGGATGTAGTATTGAAAGATGTTAAGACTGGGGAACCGGTCGTTTATTTGGAAAGTTTGACGACATCGTCGATGGAGTTTGCTGGACAGACCGTATATGCACGTGGTGGAAAAGGGCATCCGAAGCTAATTGGCTGGGATTCCGAGAAAGATGTAACCATGACAATGGAAGATGCGTTGATCTCCAAAGAATCTCTCGCTGTTCTTACAGGATCTAAATTTGTAAAAGGAACCAAACCTGTGCATAAAAAAGAGGTTCTTGAAGTGAGTAAGACAGGAGAAGTCAAACTTAGTCATGCCCCACTTACATCCAAGTTGGCGCATTTCTTCAAAACATCAAACGGGTCATCTATGGATGCCAAACTCACCGCCTCTCCTATTACAGGTACTACTGTGACATTTACAGAAGTCACTCTCAATGAGGGAGATAAAGTTATTGCTGATTATTACTATGCAGCGCCAGATACTACGCAAAGTATGACGGTTGCTTCGGATGTGTTCCCAGGAACATACCTTCTTGAAGGTACGACGAATTGGAAGAATGAAGATGGCTTCGACGTAGAGGCTGTGTACACTATTCCTAAACTGAAAGTAATGCCTGGATTCTCGATTGGTATGGCATCAACGGGCGATCCGCAACCATTTACATTTACTTGTGAAGTGCTGAAGGATACGCATTCCAAAGCCATGGTTGTTATCGACGTACTGGAAGACTAAAACTTAGATGCAAGGATGGGGCTGGACCAAGCATTGGTTCAGCTCTTTTCTGTGATTATCCCAAGTAGCTTGAGCATTTTACAGAATTATATCACCTCGTCATATGCTTGAAATGTTGCGTGTCTTCATTCATGATCATGCGGCTTTTTCTATGTTTCGCCTGATATCATTAATAATTTGCTCAAGTACAGAGCCGTAATATCAGGGAGTTCTCATGTTAATCGGACCATTAAATCAGAATCAGGAGTGATCATATTGACTACGACAAAAACAAAAAAATTAACGGCGGCAGCTTTAAGTACGCTAGATGCAAAAAACAATCAGCGCAAAACGATTTATGTAACAGACCAACAGTATGAAGTCCAGATTCACACCTTTTTTCGGAAATCGCTAATTGATAATGTGAACACCAATTATTTATCTCTAATCGATCAACTTAGACAGAAAACAGATGTTACGGATCAAGTTATCAAAGATACAGTTGGGTTGTATAACACACTTCTTCTAAAAGAATTCTCAGATCTTCCGATTCCTAGAAAGCTGGATGTGGAGAAACTCATCAAGGTGACCAACATGTTGCTAGATAACGGAATTATGGAAGAAGTACTAATACAGTTCCCGGATGTGGAACTTAGAAAGCTTGAAGAACAGTTTAAGGCATTGCAAGAGAAAATGGCAGTAATGGTATCTGAGTTGGCCTTGACACGTGCACAGCAATCAACAGATGAGATTATTTAACGAAATACATCTATAAAAGGAGAATACTCATGTTAGTGTTTTTGAAAGCAAATCTGGAAAAACACATTGTATTCCTTCACCAGCTCAAGCTGGAAGCCAAGGAAAGCCGTATACGGACTCGGTTTAAAAAACTATTGGTTGAACACTATCAGCATTTTCATGAAGAAATGGAAGAGCTGAAAGATCAACACATGTTAAAGAATGAAGACGGCAGTTTTGTCATGAGAAACGGCAGCATGGTTCCACGAGACTCACTAATACTTCAAACAGAATTGCAGGAGTTACTGGAAGAACAAGTGATGATCGAGTCAAATGCTGAACGTATGCCAATGTTACAAGCGATGTACCGAATCCTGCAAAGTTGTTCATTGCAGTTGGAGGGAGAAACAGCGGATGTCTACGACCAACTGTGTGAACAGTTCGAACAATACGCACAATAGGGGCAATTCATTGAATTGCTCCTTTTTGTTATAAGAGGAGTGATGCATGAATGCAAAATGAACTGGATTTGAATATAAATACCAATCAAGTAATTACAGATCTTAATAAGGCCCTTCGAGAACTTTCAAATAAAATGAGCAAACTTGAGGTCAAAGTGGATTTTGATCAAAGTTTTGTGCAAGGAATGAACTCTTATGCAGAGGGCATGAACAGATTGAATCGTACCATGGTTCAGAATCAATTGATGATGCAAAGTTCAATGGATGAATATAAACGTATTCAGACGATTCAAGAACGTCAGCGCCATATGACGGATGCTGAGACAGCAGCTTATGAGAAACAACGCAAATCCATTAAACGTCTGGAACAAGAACTAGAAGGCTATACAGTGACCAAGAGTAAAGCAAACAAAAATCAATTAGGTGAAATTACCGGTTACTCTAAAACATATAAAAATGATGCAGGTCAACTTCTTACAGTGAATACCAATAATGACGGTGAAGTAAGAAATTACGATAAAGTGATGGAGCGTGTAGGTCAACAGCAACGTATCCTTAATCAACAAAACCGTTTGAACCAGCAACGTGAAATCATTCTCAGTGAAGAACAGGCCACGCGCAGAGCTTTGGAACAGCAAACAAGCCGAAACAACGAGTCCAAAGATCGAGCACATCAGCAAGCGCTACAACAGAATGCAAAAATGGATACAAACTTGCGTAATTCCATTAAGGAAACAGAAGAAAGAATCGCTCAGGCAAGTCAAAAATACAGTTTGAATGGAACGGTATCCAATGGGTTAAGATCACTAAGCAATGAGATGCTAACGCTTAACTCATCCATGTCTACGGTTGGTTATAAAGCATCTGCGGAGCATTTAGCTAGAGTCAATGAGCAGCTTAAAGCAACTACGCGCTCGTCTTCTGCAGCAGGTGGAGAAATCAAAACCTTGGGTGAAGTTATGCAGGGTGCCTCAACGATGGCTGGGGGATGGATGAGAAATGTAACCTCATTGATTCAGCCCATGGATGTCTTAAGGAAAGCAGTTCAATCCATCATTCAAATTGATGGTCAGATGAATCAGTTAGAACGAACAATAGGGAAGTCATTCAATGAAGAGCGAATGTTGGATGGTAGTATCAATATTGCTCAATCTACGGGACGTAGCATGTCTGAGGTGAACGGGAATTTAATCGGCTTTGCCAACCGCGGTTTTGACCAATCAGAAACGCTAAGTTTAGGGAAAGCTGCAAGTGTGCTTCAGAATATATCTAATTTGACGCCAGAAGAATCGGTTAACACTTTAACTGGGGCAATGACTGCTTTTAACATTGAAGCTACTAAGAGTATAGGGATAGCAGATCAGCTTAAACAGGTTAGTGGGATCTACAGTGTGTCAAGTAAGGATTTGGCATTATCATTAACATCAGCTGGTGCAGCAGCCAAGTTATTTGGTGTTTCGATGGAGCAAGTGCTAGGCAATACAACAGCTATTAGTAGTATAACTCGAGAAAGTGGAGATATCGTAGGACGAGGACTGAACATGATCTATTCCAAAGTTGCCTCGGACGATCCGTCTACCGGAGCACTTCAAGCGGTGGGGATATCCAGTGCCAATAAAGATGTGATTACGGTACTCGATGAACTGGCAGGGAAATGGAATCAGCTAACAAAAGCGGAGCAACAAAACACGGCTACCAAATTGACTGCACTGAATCAAACAACAATGTTTACAGCCCTGATGCAGAACTGGCAAACATCCGTGAATGCATCGGAATCTGCCCTTCATTCACAAGGGGCGGCAATGAAAGATAATGAGCAATATATGGGGTCACTCGGCGCACGAATTCAAAATATGCAGACCGCTTGGGAGTCACTCACACTTGCACTGGGTAACGCATTGGTATCAGACAGCATTATCACCATTACTTCACTTGTTACCGGTTTACTGAACTGGATGGCACAACTAAATAGCAGCTTTGCATTATTTGGTCTCTTAGGCATGGCCGTAGGTTTGTTAAGCGCGTCTTTACGAATTTTGGTAGTGGAGATTGCGAAGGCTATTCTCGGTTTGATGGGAATTCCTGCTGCAACTATTGCAGCGAGTGCGGGTACCAAAGCGTTGAGCATGAGTCTTACTATATTAAAAAATTCTTTTAAGGCATTACTAGCTAGCACTGGTGTAGGACTTGTGTTTGCGCTAATCGGTACCGGTTTAGAGTGGTTAATGAATAAGTTCTCAAACGCGACTCAAGCCACCGAGGATTTTTCTGATAAAACAGAAGCGTTGAATCAGAAGGTATACGACCTCAATGGTTTGAAATCATTGTCAGTAGAGTATGAGGAACTCTCAAACCAGGCATCGCTTAATTATGAAGAAAAAACAAGGCTTGTTCAACTTGAAAGTGAATTGTCTACCAGATACGGTATTACAACTCAGTCACTTAATGGTCAGACCAAATCTCTGAGTGAGAATACAGATGCAATCAAAGGGAAAATTGAACAACTAGAAACAGAAATTGAGAACGAAAGATTCAAGGCTGAATTGGCATATAATAAACAGTCAAGGGACATTGAGGGAAGATTAGCTGGTAATAAAGAAAAAATTAACGATAAAGAGAATTTAGTAGAGACAATTGATGTTAACTACAATAAACAACTAAAGTTGTTGAAATATTATAATCAAATAGGACCAGAGAATTATAGTAAAGCTGATTACGATCAAACGGTGTACAATGTAGAATTTGGTGCCAATAAATTCGAAAGTGAGAAAGCGAAACTAGATCAACTAAACCAAGAGTTCCAAAAAGATATTAATATCAAATCTGATGCAATCAAAGTAGCTTATCAGAGCTACATAGATCTACAAGAAGCAGAAGGGACCGAGGTTAAGGCGTCAACCCGAAAGTTTGTCGATATCTATGTTGAAATGGCAGCACAGAGTGAAGCTACAGCTTTTGAGATCAAAGAAGATGCAAAAGAAATATTCAATGCCCTACAGAATCAAGAATTTAAAACACCTGAAGAAGCAATGACCTTTCTACAGCAGTTGCCTAACGTTGGTGATATGACTATAGATACGTTAAATAAAGTTAATCAAGCAATCGCGGAGATTAATTTAGCACCTTTAGAGGAACCTATCAAGGTAAATACCGATTTAAGTAAATTTACCAGTGAGGTCAATAGTGTTACCTCGGAGATTGGCAAATTGAACTCTGTTATTCATGACCTATCCAAGGGGCAGTCTCTGTCTGCAGATGAGATGAATGCATTAATTCTCAAGTATCCCGAACTTGCTAAGCATGTGAAACAAACAAAAGATGGCTATACAATTGAGAAATCGGCCTTGGAGAGCTTGAAGAAAACAAAAGTAGATTATATTAAAACGTTAGGGGTGCTTTCACAGCAGGAATTGATCAATAATAACCAAGCACTCGTGGGTAAATTGAGAGCTTGGGGCATCGAGATTGATGCTCTCACGACACTTGCAAAATTAAATGCTGCCAAAGCTCAGGTAAGGTTAACACTTGCTGCAGACGTTGAAGTTGAAGATTACACAGGAAAGGGAATAGAAAATCAAGCAGTACTAAATCAGTCCGAAAAGGAGCTTCAGAAACTTATAGCTCCTTTTAATGAACTTTTGGAACGTTCTTTTGATGCAAGGGCTAGTATAAATAAGTTAACTGATTCAGTAGACTTATTGGGTATTAGTAATGAGAAAAATGCGGGGTCGTCTGATAAGGCTGCAAACTCCGCCAAACAAGCCAATAACACATATACAGAAACCACTGAGGTTCTGACCGAACTTCAGAAACAAATTCAAGGTGTAGATAAATCCTTGGATGATCTGCACAACAGACAAAAGAATATGGAAACCAGTTCAGCTGCATATCGAAAATCATTGATGGAAGAAAACTCTTTACTCGAACAGAAGAAAAACCTTATTGAGAAAGGTATACAGAACCCGGAGAAATTAGTATCTACCAAAATAAAAACAACCAAGCAATCAGAAGATGCAACATCTGAGAGCGTTTTTACTGCAGCGAAAACAACAGGTAGTTACGCAGGAAAATATGCTAACTATATTAACAAGTATGCTGAGCAGTATAAGGTCGACCCGAATATGATTGCGGCAATTATACAAACAGAGAGCAGATTCAAGCCTAATGCCATGTCTCCGGTAGGAGCATCAGGACTTATGCAGTTAATGCCTCCTACAGCCAAAGGATTAGGGGTAAAAAATAGTTTTGATCCTGAACAGAATATTAAAGGGGGAACCAAATACTTTTCGGATCTTCTAAAAATGTATAAAGGTAATGTTGAACATGCTCTGGCTGCGTATAATGCGGGTCCCGGAAATGTAAATAAGTGGATTGAGAATGGTGAAATACATAATATTCCTTTTTCGGAGACGAAAAAGTACGTTCCCAATGTTCTTAATAACTATGCTTCTATTTCGGGAGTAGCATCTATAAACTCTGAATCATCCACCCCAAAAAGTACAGGTAATACGTCCGTAATTGTACCAGCGACGTTAGATGAAAAGAATAAAGCAGTAGAAGAGAAGCAGAAAGAATTAAAAGATATTTCTAACCTACAAATGGATAATCGGTACAAGCTAATCGATTCCTGGGCTGAATATTACGAATTGGCAATCGATAAAGTACAGACAAAGATCGCAAAATCTACAAGTAAACAATCCATGTTATACATTAATTCTGAGGAATGGCGCAAAGAAGAACAATCACAAATTAGTTATGTTGGTCAACAAATTAAATTGAGAGAGCAAGAGATAGCCAAGATTAAGCAACTGCTTAAAGATAAGAAAATAACTTCAGAAACGTATAATAAGCAAATTGCAGACCTGGAATCAAATAACGTAGAGGATGAATCTCAAATTTATGCTAAAAGAGAGAAAGTGATAGATTCATATATCGGAAGTTATAATGACAAGCTTTCGGAACAAGATCATCTAGTTTCTCTTTCAAATGCAAAATTGAAGACCATGACGGAAGGATCTGCAGAATATAATAAGGAACTTGCAAGCCAGCTTCCTGTTCTACAAGAGAAGAACCGTATCACAGAAGCAGAGATTAAATATGTAGAGCACCTGCTTTCAGGTGGCAAATTAAACGCTGATCAGACCGTTAAATATACCAATACGCTGAAAGATTTAAACATAGCGCTAATAGACAACAATTCAGCTATGAGTGACGTAAATGAGAGATTAAAAGCCTTGCGTGAAAATGCCGCAGACAAAATTATTGAAGATTTCAAAAAAGTCATTGAGCAGCAACGCGACTTTGCTATCGATGCAATTGATGAGCAGCGGAAAGCTGAAGACGAACGTCATAAAGAGCGAAATAAACATCTGGATGATGAGCAGAAGAAGTTCGAAACGCACATTAATGCACGGCTAAAAGCACTGGATCGTGAAAATTCTTCTGTCGATTATGAGGAAGAGTTGACCAAGAAAAAGAACGAACGTCAGAAAATTGTGGACAAACTTAACGTTTTGTCTTTGGATAACTCCATGGAGGCTAAGGCAAAACGAAAAGATCTGACAGAGCAACTCTCAACCGTAGATGAAGAAATCGCTAAGTACGAACGTGATCGTGAAAGAGAGCTTGTTAAGCAGGGACTACAGGACCAACTTGATGATCATAAGAACTACACAGATAAGCTAAAAGAAGAAGATAGCGATCTTCATGAGACAACGCTAGCTAATCTGGATGATGAGAAGAAGAAAACAGAACGTTACTACAAGGACATCCTTGAGGACCAAAAGTATTTTTATGATTTGAAGCAAGGATTGATGAGTAACGATGCTGCAGTCGTCAGTGCAAAATTAATCGAAATAGGAGACAGGTATAACGAATTATTTGCTAGCATTAAGCAGCATGCATTTGAAACCTCTCAAGAAATGCAGAACATGACGTACAACTTTCAGCAATCGATGGAAGGCATAGGGAAATTTAAAGCAGGAGACTATTCATCATCCGATTCAGGATCACAGGGTAACAATAATAGTGGATCAGCCAATGAATTTAAAATTCAAGGCACGATGGAAACAAGAAAAGCATGGACACATTATTTGAGTAATAAGGATCAAGCTGAAAAAATCCGGAAAGAAATGGCTTTATATAATACAGACTCTTATAAATATCAGCAACTGGAGAAGGATTTCAAAAAACTACAAGAGGAGAACCAAGGATACCGGGACAAATATAAATTTCCTGACAACAGCTTTGCGGAACTGGCTAAGCTAAATATCTTTTCAGCGAATACTGGTGGTATGACTCCGTCGTTTGCAGGAGGAAAATTCCTGCTTGCCCATGAGAAAGAGTTGATTCTGAATCAATCGGATACATCCAATCTTCTGAAGATTGTAGATGTTGTTCGGGGGATCACAGATCGAATCAAGACCGGTCTTGATTTCAGTACATTTAAAATTTCTGAGAATAGAGTTGCCGGAAATACGGATAACCGGATCCAGATTGATAAAGTTGAAATTATGGCTAAAGATAACGATACCGGAATGAACTTGCTTGGGAAATTCGAAGAAGCGTTGAATAACAAATTAAAGTGGAGAACCATTTAGGGAAGGGCAGAAGCCCTTCCTTTTTATATTTGCAGAAAGGAGTGAAGCCATTGCCAGGTGTTATAGATTATCTTAGAAAACCTATACAGCCCCAATATTTTTTAGCAAAACCGAATCGGGAGATCATTAGCAAATTGAGTGAGATTTGTCATGACTCCATGAGTATTCGCTTAAATGATGTTAGCGAGTTATCATTCTCTATACCGTACCAGCTGGATATTGCCCATGTCTTGCACAGAAACAAAAATGTAGATCTGATCAAAGAACGATATTTAATAAAAATGGTGCAAGGTACCAAGATAGAGTGGTTTACGGTGAATAGCCTAGGGGATGATCTGGGTGATGCGGACATGCTAAACGTCCGTTGTTACTCTCTAGCCAGGGAATTGTCAGACAAGCGTATCCATAGTTATTTTGCAGAATCGTATCATGCAGAACAAGTGTTGACGGAACTGCTGGCCAACACGCTTTGGAACATTGATTATCTGGACGCCGATTTTAAATTAAGTTACAGGACATTCGATTTTTCATCTAACAGTGCGCTTGAGGCTGTATTCTCGGTAGCAGAGACATATAACGCGATTGTTCATTTTAATACAGAAAAACGACTAATCAGTATGACCAAGCCAGAACTGACTGGAATTAATCGAGGACTCACCGTGGGTTATGGGAAATTGTTAAAAAGCATGAATCGCGAGACAAGTGCTGAGGAAATGGTTACGAGATTATATGCCAGTGGCAGAGATGGTTTAGGAATTCAGAAAGTGAATCCTACAGGACAGAATTATATTGAGAATTTTGGCTACTGGTTGTATCCGTTTGAACGCGATTCTTCTCGTGAAGTCATTACCTCAAGTCTTTGGATGTCTGATGGACTGTGCCATGCTTTACTTGATTACAATAACTTGGTTGAGTCTAACAAGGAGAAATTCAATCAGTATCTGGATCAACTCCAACAGTATGAAAAGGATCTGATTCCATTACAGATTGATCTGAACAAGTTGCAAAACGACGAGGCTGTTTTGGAGGAAGTGACACTTTCCCAACAGTTTGCTGATAAAATGTTTTTTGAAAAATATACTCATTCGGGCAACTCATCTCGAACGTTTCAACTTAACTCAGATTATGCATATGCTGTCATGATACGACTTGAGCCTGCTGCTGGAGTATCCATTTCAGTGAATGGAACATGGGTCAATACAGTATCTGGAAAATGGACGATGCTAACCAGATCTAAGGGAACTGATTCGGTTACGGTAAGTTTAAACGGGGGTGCAGCAAGTTGCTTCATTCAGGTAAACACCATAAGCCTTGGTGAATACGATACCTCTTCCAATGAAGCTATCATTGTGGATCGATATAGTTTGGATCAGAAAAAGAACCAAATCTCCCTGAAAGAGGTCGAAATCTCAAACCTGAATAGCAAGATTATAGCGGTTAAGCAACAAATTACACAGCTACAGACCTTATTAACGGCAGAGAACAACTTTTCCTCAGAGCAATTACAGGAGCTCAACTACTTTGTTATTGAACGAGAATTTAATGAAGACAAGTACATTGATGAAAAGGATCTGTACGAGGCAGCTCTTGAAAAATTCAGGGAACTGCAGGTACCTCAACTATCTGTGGATATAGACATTGTTAACTTTCTGGAGATTGTGGAGGAGCAGCTTAATTGGGATAAACTCAATCTGGGGGATTATGTAAACGTGAAATATGAATCAGTTGGTATTGGTGTGACCGCCCGTATCAGTGAGATTCAATATAACTATGATTCATCTTCCATCAGTCTAACGTTATCCAACATCAAAAATGTAAATGATGAATCTACCCGAATTGAGAAGTTTCTAAATGAAACCAAGAATACCTCGATCATTGTTGATACCAATAAGACAAAATGGGGTCAAGCTGTCGTTGATTCATCCGATATGAGTAAGCTGTTTGACCGATTCTGGAATAAGGTTACGAATGAAATTAATATGTCCATTAATAACACAGTGGATATTAACAACAAGGGGATTACCATTACTGATCCGGATGATCCATTACGTTTTCTACGTTTGACAAACGGTGCATTGGGCCTTACACGATCAGGGGGGCTGAAATATGAAACGGCCATTACAGCAGATGGACTGATTGCTGAAATGGTGCTAGGCAAGATCATTCTGGGTCAGCGAGTTGTGATAGGGGATACAACAGGTGTGTTTACCATTGAGGGGTCCAGATTGATGATTGATGACCGTTGTGGACGTGAAGTCGTTAAGCTCGGGTTGCTCTCGGAGCAACCGGATCGTTTTGGATTTTTCCTGAACCGGTACGGTTCATCTAACTGTAATGATACGACCAAAGTTAATCGGGTTTCTATGACAGCGGATGAAGGATTCATCATCGAACGTTTTCGTAACGGAATTGCAGACAAAACGTTCGGCACTTCGCTTGATGGTGATCTGTTTGTCAAAGCTGGCGTGGATGATCAGGTCTTTACAATAGATAAAAATGGTTTGGCTCTCGGGTCCAGTGTATGGGCGAGGGCTCCTTTTCATGCGGATTATTACGGTAATGTCTGGATGAATAAACTGTATGCAGATTCAGCAGAGATTCAAAACTCTTTGTTCAAAGATGGCCAGATCGAAGGATCATCATTAACCTTGCGAGATGGGGCCGGTGTGATGAAAATGTTCCCATTGAAAGGATTCTGGGCTGGCGCAGAAGAGTTTGAAGATGCTGTTGCGTCCATTGCCATGGATGGTACTGCCAAATTTAAAAAGCTGAAGATAACGGATAATCAAAACACGCTGTTGATTGATTCGGAGCAACGTAAGATATTCATGAATCAATGGGACATTGTGGGTGCGGGAGCGATCGATGCAGAACTGATCGCAGCAACGATGGTTACGGCAGAGGATGGTTTCATAAGTTCAATCGTTTCTGGCAAAGTTTCGACTTTGACGCGCGCAGCAGTACAAGGATGGTCCAACTACATCAAGATTGAAGGGAAAGAGTTAACCTTTCTGACGAGTATGGTTGAGGCGGGAACGGGTACGCATAAAGCGTTATCGGATGGGCGTAAGTTATATTGGCGTAATACCAGTCAATCCGGTGAAATGACAACGGATGTAACCAACTGGCCAGTGATGGTCTATGGAATGACGGACAAGACCAAAATGAAGCTGTATTTTGAAGGGGATGGACAGACAGCCTATCCGATTATCAGTATGGGTGAGGGAGACGCAAGGCAATATGGCAAAGGTCTAATAACCAAACCCAACGGGTCCCTCGAACTGTTATATTCGGCACAATCCAATGGAAGAGGAAGAAGTCTGAAATTCATGGATGACAAAGTGATTATGGAGTCTGAATCGGGACCAGTTGAAGTAAGTGGTAAAGAAATTATTTTCAAAACAGAAGCTGGTTCAACCATTCATATGAAAAACGATGGTGATATTGAAATCAAAGCTAATCGCAATATTAAAGTTAACGGCCAACGTATAGACCTGAATTAACAGTAGATCTGGAAAGGAGGTGATTACGATAACCATTCGGGATGCACTATATTTTTCGTATGCAGGCCAAAAATCTGTGGATTTTGGCATCATTAACGTCAATCTTAGCAGTGGTATGTTGGAAGAAAGCTTTGCTCCTACCCGGAGTATTGTGGAAGAGAAAATCAAGGGAAGGGATCAACCTTATTTTATGAGAACTGAGGTTGAACCGCTGCAATTCTCGGTCTCTTTTGCATTTGAAGAGAGTTGGGACTCAGACAAGATCAGGGAAGTGGCGAGATGGTTAACGCAGCATGACTATTATCAGGAATTAACATTTACTACCGAGGAAGGAGTGAACCCTGAAAGGATTTTTTATGCACTCGTAGTAGATGAAGCAACACTTATACACAATGGACTGAGGCAAGGTTACATTACATTGACGTTCAGGTGTGATTCACCGTATGCCTACTCCCCGGTAATGACAACGCGAACGTATGAATGGAAAGACCGGATCTATGAGTGGAAACCGACTTTTCAAACAGGGATAGATTCCAAATCGGTGATTGTGAATTCAGAAGGTCATCTCACCCTAAATACGAACCGACCCAAATGGAGCGATTACCCTAAACATACAACATGGATTGGACTGAACTGAACTGAATTCGGAAAGGAGAGAATTATGTCAACAAATACATCCAAGCTTCAATTAAAAATACCAGCATTTACAGATGAGATAGAGAACACCATTCGAGATTTGGGTGAAAACTTTCAAAAGTTAGACCAGATATCCGATGACTTTGTAACAGACATCCCTATTCGCGGAGACTACCTGCAAAATGCGACATTACGTAATGCCAACTGCGTATATGGCAGTTATTACGGCTGGGTAAACACACGTACGGGGAAAGCTGCTCCCAAATGGGAGAGTGTGCAACCTTACAAAAATGGAGATTACATCGTACCAACGGTGGATAATGGCCATGTGTATCAATGCATCCAGTCCGGTTACTCCGGTTATCGGGAACCTGTTTTCCCAATATCAGAAGGGTCTGAATTTCAGGATATTCGGGCAACGAGTCAATGGGCTTCAACCACTCTGTATCAGAAAAATGATATGGTGCTGCCTTCAATAGATAACGGCAGATACTACATATGTATCCAGGCAGGAGAGTCCGGTGATCAAGAGCCAATATGGACTACGATTGATGGAACAACAACGTATGACAAGAATGCAGTCTGGTCCACCCATCGAATCGCAAAATGGAAAGAAATCGGTTCAGCTGCCTGGTTTCGACCTTTTGGGAAGATTGAGTAGGTGTTTATATGGCTAATTGGCTGTCAGTAACACATCAGAAAGGTCATTATGAATCTCGTCCAATTCAGATTCCTATTGAATCGGGAGGCGTGTTAAGTCGGGTGAGTTGGGTTAGTGAAGCTAGTTCGGAGAGTTCCAGAATTACCGTACAGACGAGAAATTCAATGGATGGAATGGAATGGAGTTCTTGGGAAACGTGCATTAATGATGGAATTGTACCTGGACTGAATGAAGACACAGTGGTCGATCAGCACCATTTTATGTATCGTGTCTTGTTTGATACAAGTGACTTGAGTAAATCACCGGAATTGAAAGAAATCACTTTTTCTTTTGAACCAGTTCTTGTGCTGTTCAATAAAGGAGATCAGGTCTGTAAGCCTGAAATTTGGATTCACAAGCAAGGGAACGGTGATTTTCAGATTGACAATCAGTCTCAGCATGCTGAAGTGTTTCGTTTCAAGAATCTGGTGCATGATGAGGAAGTGTATGTGGATAACGAGAGACAACATATAGAATCCTCTCTTCCCGTAACGTATAGATATAAGGATTTTAACGATCAATTTCTAAGTTTGTCTGTGGGGAAAAATATTTTGCGTGTTCGTGGAGATGCACGAATCCAGTTCAGATATCAATTCAAGTTGTTACAGTAGGAGGTTATATGACTGGAGTAGCTTATAACGGTTCAAGTGTAAGTCAGACAAGTAAAAGTGGGCATGTTACATACGACATTGAAAATTGGGTTCCTACAGAATGGGGAGGCTACTGGACATCAGCTGGTAGTGGAAGCACCAATGCAGTCATAACCTCATCGGGGACAGCATCCAACTCAACGGTATATGTGAACGGACGGGCAGTTACATGTGTGAACGACCCTTCTCCAGATACATGGACCGCAAGTCCTGCTGTACCAACGAGTAATGGTTCAACAAGATATATTAACATACGACCCGCAACATCGGGCAGTGGACAGGGAAGAGTTGCATCAGGGAGTACGACTGTATTTGCAGGAGCTAAAGCCATTGGCAGTGTCGATTCAACAGTTACCACATCATTGGGGACTTCGGCCCGAATCACGACTGGAAGCAGCAATGTATATACAAACTGAGTATTGAACGAAAGGAGGTGAACTATTGTCAAATTTACATACACATATGCAGTATAATGATCCCCTCACAATTATTGCCCGCAAGGGGGATGCAGTAGATCCATTTGTGGATCGGACAGATTCGTTACCTGTTATTAATAGCATGATCACTTTACTTGAAATCCCTTCATCTACCGATAAGGTTGTTATTAGTGGTTTTGTTGAGATTGACCAACATGTATACGAGAAAAAACAAAAGTTGGCAGAGAATGAGTTTCTTGTTCATTATGGCATGGGTACCATTCAATTTCACCCTTCACAAGAAGGGAGGGTTCATCTATGTCGCTATAAAGGTAGAGGACTCATTATGTATCCTGCTTCACGAATCTATGCAATGATTACACGTAATCCGGATGTTATCAAAACATTGCAAGATTTTATAGAAGAATCACAGCGTAAGCTGGATGAGACGCAGCTGGCGATGGAACGAGTAGAAGAAGTCATTCAGCAATCCATAGACCAGACAGGGCAAGCCCGGCGTGCCACGGATCATGCCAACCAGGCAGCAGATGAAGCGTTAGAAGCTGCTAATCGAGCCAAAGATGCCTATAAAACGACTCGACTCGTGTATAAAGGTCCGGTATCGGATCTTCGTGAACTGCGGGACACCTATCCTTTTCCTGAGACAGGCTGGACGGTCCAAACCTACAAGGATGGCAAAAGATATCGTTATGATGGAAACAACTGGATTGAAATTGATATATTTGGCCAGAATTTGCAGGTAGTTAATCCGTATAGAGATGGCTTAATGAGTGTAGCGGAGCATTTGAAGTTAAACGAAATTCCACTGGAAGTCCAAGACCGTGTAATTGTATTCTGCAAAGAGTCTTATGTCTTTAAGGAAGTCATAGGGGTTGTAGCTCCTTTCCCATTTCATGGGGAGATCCTGGATGTGAAGGGTTTTTGTGGTGTCTATGGAGAAACAGAAACAGAGATCAGAATTGAGAAATCCAGAGATCTAATCCACTGGGTGGATATTATGGACTCTCCATTGGAGTTTAATGCACTAGCTCATGTTGACAACAAAAAGGCGAAGTTTAGTAGCAAACAAGTTTCGGCAGGGGATTTATTTCGGATTCAAATTATCAAAGCAGGACTTGATATTCAACATCTTACAATTCAATTAACCATACGAACATAAAAAAAAGGAGATTGATTATAATGACACAACCAATTATTACATGGATGGACGCAACACATAGCAAGGAGATTGTAGCACCGTTTGATTATGGTGTTATTGATGCAGATACCAAAAGTGAAATTCGTATTTTTAATGTGTGGAACAACAAAGGCGGTGCGACAGATGTGTCCAAAATGGAGGACTGCACCTTTACAACGCGGGATATGGATGGGGGCACTGGTGATACGGTTAAATACGATATTGAAGCTGTTAAAAACAACTGGTTTCATGTGCAAGTGGACTCACTTGGGGAGAACGATTTGGATGAAGAGAGCTCTCGTGTAGGCAAGGACTTTTCGAAGCCTATTGGAACTACGGGCAAAACCACGGTGGATTATTCAGGAACACCTTATGCAACACCGCTAGTACCGGGAGCGAAAGAGATTTTGGGAGTCAATAATAATGGAAATCAAGAAGACGCCGCAGGTAACTATGTAACGCTGTCTATTCAATGCGAAGTACCCTTGAATGCTCGTAGTGGTAAACAAGAGTTCAAGAAACGTATCTCCTATCGGTACGTTTAAGAAAAGTTAATGATGCAGACAGGCTATTATAGCCTGTCTTTTTATTTATCTATGAGGAGGAAAAACTGTGATTTTAGGTCAGAAACAGTACTCTCGTTCACCTGTATCTCAAGCTTATATATGGATTGCAGATTATTATGATGGAACGTATCTGAGTGAGTATGATCTTCAGACACAACATCCACACCGCTTTTATGACATCAACAAAGAGAAGTTGGTGTTATTCGGATTGATGGGTCAAGGATCCCAAGTTTATTACAATGTTGCCAATGGGGTCTTCCACATTAATGCTGATCGTTACTCCATATCTTATGAATGTGAGGAGCAGGAGTACCCTTTAACCGGGAGAACGTTTGTATACAATGACATCATCCAATTCAAAAATGGATCCTCAGAAGCGAATATGGCTGGATTTTCAGGGCAAGGGAATTCAGGGGCTTTCAGAAATACGATTGAATGTTTTAACTTTGGTTACAAAAAAACAATGAACCTGAATGATGCACAAATTAATTTCCAATGCGTTTGTTCCCTGCCTCTAAAGGAATCTGTATTCTTTCAAATAAAAATTTCTTCTAACCTGGACTTGCCTGGGCAACTCGTTATTCGTAAAAATGGGTTTGTCATTGATCGAATCATAGCCCCTCTGAAGGCAAATCATGCGGGGATCATTAACTGGGACATTCGTCGAGCTGGATTTTGAGATGAGATAGGTGGTGAGAATATGGAAATTCAAGAAATTGCACTAGATATAGATCTATCTGTAGGTGTTTTTAAAGATACGATAGTTGAGGATCAGAGGTTGAAATTAAGAGAACTGGGTCATGATGCGGACGGGAATTCAATCTATCCTGCTACTGGATCTTGGGGGTCCACCGCGATTCGAATTCAGGATAAGATCGCATCATTTAAAGGTGTGGCTGCAAAGGTAGATGTTGCGGGGGGCGCAGAATACAAGATTTACTGGAGTACATCTGAGGATGGGTTTGAGTGGGGGGCGTATGAGGAAGTTGTAGTAGATGTGACTGCTCCTAAATCTCCTGCCAAGTATGCCAAGGTGAAAATTGAGATTTTTGCTGAGAAGGAATATTCGAATTTCTACATAGATGATTTTAAAGAGAACGGGAAATACAACAACTCCTTTGTTGAAAGCGATTCGGGTTCACTAGGCTTGAAGAGAATATATCAATTGAATATGGAACGAGCATCGGATACTCCAGCAGGGATGGTATTACGTCAAAAGGTTGAAAAAGCGAAATTTAAGAAAGTAGATAGAATCAGAGTGAGTAAGGGGTGATTTTATGGCAGTTCCAGCCACAACAGGGCAGTTGAGAGAGCGTGTGGAGGATATGAAGATTGGGGATTATATCAAATGTGGTGCAATCAGAGGGAGCACAATAGGAAATACTGTTGTGTATAATTTTGGATCAGGCGCTCCTTTGAGTAGTGGAGAAATACCCTTAGATGGCTTAGGTACTACAGCAGGAGTAGGTGGAACGTTTTACTTCATTAAGGTAGACAAGGGGTTGCTCATTTCCGATAGAATGATTTTCAACTCCATCACATGGGATCAACTCAACTCTAAAAATTGGATAGAAGGCGTTGCATTTGAATCGGGTTCGATTCGCTCTTTAAGTGGCGGTGTATTGTATGCAGACTCAAGTGGAAATAAGTCGAACACTGATTTAGGATTTGGAGCATTTCCCGCAATCAACGAGTGGGATAAGTATCTCATTAATTTTCCTGTAGCAAAGATATTATCAGGAAAAAGTTTAGATGATGTTATTCATTATTTAAGCAACTATAGCTGGTGCAAAGAAACACCGAATTATGGCACATGGAGAGACAAGGCTGGAAATTCGACTACAACAGCATCCAATAATCAGCGCATTGGTAGAGGTAGCAATACCAGAGCGCAGTGGAGTGACATAAACTACTCTGCAAGTGGTGGTTCTTATGCCACTTGGGGATTTCGTCCAGTATTTGAATATAGGGAGGTGTAGTAAATGGCAGTATTAGGAGATCAATTAAATAATCCTGAAAGTGGATGGAAGAGGTACGATGATACGAATGACATGATTGTGTACATAGGTACATGGTCAACAGAAACACTTGCTGGAAACTATAATGGAAGTGCAAAGTATACATCGACCAGTGGATCAACAATGAGTTTTACTTTCTATGGAACAAAAATAAGAATTATTGGTGGCTTGTATTCAGGTAGAACGACAACAGTTCAAGTTATTATTGATGGAATAAATGTTGGAATAATCAATGAAGACTCAACAACTTCAAGAACGAAGGCTTTGGTCTTCGAAAAAATTGACCTGTCCCAAGACAAACATGTTGTTCAAATTAAAACAGTAGACAGCAAAACGTTAATCCTTGATGCAATTGATGTAGGCGAAGACGGATATATGACTAGAAGTACTGGAGTTGTTTTAACAGCACCAGATGTAGATTGGAAAAGGTATGATGATGCTGAGCCATTCATAAGCTACACAGGATTTACTCAAAGAAACCATGCCGTTACGGGTACATATGAAGGGAAAACCTCATATAATGCAAATGGATCTTCTGTAGGGGAAGTGGTTTTCTCTTTCGTAGGGACTAAGGTGAGGATTATCTCTTCAACCACCAACACAAGTAGAGCACAGAGCGTGTCTGCTTCTATTGATGGTAATGTTGAGACATTTACAGCGAGAACTGCCACAAATCAAGCACAGACGTTTGTATATGAAAAGATCGGTCTTCCTTACGGAACACATACCGTAAAGATTTTCGGTTTTTACGGAGTCCCTGACGCTGGAGCCGCCGCTTTCGGTCTGGATGCTATTGATATTGATTCAGATGGACGCTTAGTAAGATCTGTTGGATCCGAAGTATCAGCACCCGAAAGTGGGTGGAGGAGGTATGATACGGATAGTTCCGTACAGTTTTTTGGAACAGATTGGAAATCGGTAGCGAATAGTACAGGGCGAGTATTTGAAGGTGGTTCTGTTAAGTATAGTAATGTAGTTGGGAATTATATAATATTTTCCTTTGCAGGAGACAAGCTTAGACTTATTGCAGAGTATGGTAGTGCGTATGATACAAATGTTGAAGTTAGTATCGATGGAGTTGTTGAATATATTAATTTATCAACTACATCTTCTTCTATTCAATATCAACCTCAAAGGATCGCATTTGAAAAATTTGGTTTAACTAATGGGATTCATGAAATTATAGTTAAGAAAGTTAGTGGTACAGGAAATTTTCATATTGATGCTGTTGATATTGGTGAAAATGGATTTATGGTAAGACCTATTGGAATGCAATTGACTACACCAGATGAGGGGTGGAAGAGATATGACGATTCAAGTTCAGAGATAATATATGATGGATGGTTAAGATACCCTACGGGACAAGCTGGCTCCTACAACAATTCATTCAGTGCTTCCAATAATACAGTTAACAAGAAAGTTATCTTTACATTTAAAGGAACTAAGCTCAGATTGATAACTATGACTCATTCAGACTCAACCACTATTGGAAAAATATCTATTGATGGTACTCCTTACGATGTTTCTTTTTATAGTAGTTCGTCTATAAATCAAGTTCTTGTTTTCGAAAAAACGGGGCTTGAAGATTCTCTTCACACAATTGAAATATATTCTCCTGAAGCCAAAAACATCAGAATAGATGCTGTAGACATTGACCTTGATGGACGAATGTTTCATCCTGATGAAGTAACTGATCCGATAGATCTCACTATTGGCAAACGGATTCGCTGTTACTACTCTACAAATAATGGAGTGGTGGGGAATTTTGCGTTCTTTGGTCAAGAGACAGCGCCATTTATTACAACTTCTGCTGGTGCAGGTGGAGACTTGTATTTTATTTGTGTAGACAAAAATCGTGCTGGTCAATTGAAACTTATTGCAGATCGAAACATTCAGCATAGTATTAGTTGGGATACGTTAAATGCAAGCGGTATTGCTTCTGGTAGTGGAGTTCCGCTCCCGAAGAAAGGATACTATGTGAGCATGATTCCAGCAATGACATCCAATACTACTCCCCAAGGTGTAGCGGCGGCAAGCACAACTTACAGTGCATCCCTTGAAGCATGGAAGGCATTTGATAAAAACACCGCAGATGCAGGATGGCTCATGGAGAGTAATAAGTGGAACGGAGCTTGGATTAGCTATACATTCCCACAACCAACAGTTATTAATAAATATGGCATAAAAGGACCGAATTCTAATGCAAGTACGGATAGTGCTAAGAGTTGGAGATTCGAAGGATCTAATGATGGAACTAATTGGACTGTGCTTGACACCAAAACAAATCAACCAGCGTGGTCAACAGGGGAATATCGGGAGTATGTGTTCACGAATAAAGATACTTATAAAACATGTCGCCTAGTATTCAATGCAAATAATGGTGGAGCATACGTTCGAACGATGGCAGTTGACATGTTTCAATTGATCGAAGAAGACTCAATGCCAAGTGTAGACTTATCATTTCTTCGACTCCCTACTGGCGGTATTAATTCTAGTGACAAAGATAACGAGTGGGATATGTACATTGTAAACTCAAGACTGAATGGAACGATCATTGCTGGTGACGACAACGTGTGGAATTATAGTGGTGGATCTTCGTGGACTTCCACAACTAATACCGCTGGTTCGGCTAACAGAACTGGGCGAGGTGCAAGTGGCAATGTAGGAGCAAGTGGATATAATCCAACCTCTTATGTTGCGGCGGCAACTGCTACTGGATTTAGACCATTAATGGCGATTGAAATTCTTCCAATGATCAGATCGTTCATCCATCATGATGGAGCGTATAAGAAACACCAAACGGAAGCTTTAACTTGGAATACAATTTCAGCAACCTTACCATCAGAAGACACTTTTATTAATGACGGAATGAATGATCTATCTGTATTAGATAGAAAAAACGAAGTTTTCGCTCAGACTATGACTGCCAATGGATCGCTAGGATCGGGCAAGATGTACAAAGGAAGTATTGATCTGAAGAAGTACTTTGAAGTAATAAATGTAAGTGTGAAGTAGAGCATACAAGCTTTACTTCTTTTTGTTTTTTTATAATGACTTCATATAGATAGGGGGCACTGATAAAGATATGAGTATATCATGGAGATCATTTACTAGTGTATCTTTAAGCGACAATGATTTAACTGCTACACTACCTACTCATTTACAATCTACCATAGCAACGGGTAATGGAGTGTCTTCAGGCAAATGGTACTGGGAGGTGTTAGTTCAAAGTGCGGGTGCAATAGTAGGTGTAACTAGCATTACAACAGGTGGACAGATATGGAATACCGTGAATCATAGAGGTTACTTTAGTGGCGCGGCAAAGTGGGGAGGAACTTCGGGTACTTCTTATGGAGCCACTTTTGGTTCAGGAGATGTCATAAGCGCACTACTAGATATGGATGCTGGAACAATTGAGTTTTGGAAGAACGGTGTCACACAAGGAGTAGCATTCACTGACGTTAAATCTCTTGGAACAGTTTATCCTTTTTACGGAAACCCAACAGGAACTGGTATACCATCAACTGCAACTGCTAGATTTAAAAGAAAAGCATTCTCCTATCAAGTCCCACAAGGATATCTGCACTATGACATTAAACATAAAATCTTACTTTCATCAGGTGATAAGTATTATTCTATTCTAAACGATGGAATTCAAGAAACAACTTCCATACCTAAAATGACTAGCAATACAACTCCAGAAGGTGAGGTGCTTGTCAGTAACACACCTAATGGAAGTTCTACTATCGGATGGGAATCATTCGATGGAAGTTTAACTAATGGATGGGGGAACAACACTCTACCTACTACTATGCCAAAGTGGATAGGATATAAATTCATAAAACCAAAAGTGATAGTAAAGTACAGGCTTTATGTTACAAACACAACTTATTATCCTCGTAACTATGAATTTCAAGGAAGTAATGATGGTGTTAACTATGACACTCTTCACTCAATTGTTGGAGGGGCTAGTGGTGTATTGGATTATGTTATTCCGAATAGAAAATCTTATATTTATTATAGACTCTATATTACTGTGCTCAGCAATGGTGTAGCATTACCATGTATCTATGAACTTCAAATGTTTGAAATGAAACCATCTTATCTAGTTCAAATGGAGTCCGAAACCGAAACAGATTTTTTGAATCGTGGTGTAGGAGATTTAAATGATTTCAATCAAATTTTAAAAACAAAGAAAAATTTAAAAAAAGGAAATACTGTGCTTGGCTCAGGCAAAACCTTTGAACACACAGTTGATATGTCAAAACGCCGAGTAGATAAAATTACGCTTGGCTAAATTTATGAGGAACACATCTATATGGTGTGTTCTATTTTGTTTTTGGAAGGAGATGGTTGTATGGGGTATATAAAAGATAGTAGTGCGCTTCCTTCGTCAATGACATCTAACACAGGGTCAAATGGAAAAGCTAGTGTGAGCACATTTGCTGATAATTACTTAAACCTTGCCTATAGAGTATTCGATAAAAATACAGGAACCTATTGGCAAGCACAATTTAAGAGTGGTTGGGCTAAATATGAGTTTGATTTACCAATTGTAATTTCCAAATACTCTCTAAGAGCGACAGGTACAATTAATGGCGCACCAAAACAATGGACATTCGAAGGAAGTGATGACAATCAGAATTGGAGTGTTTTAGATAGTCGAACAAACATCACAAATTGGACATCAGGCTTGATTCAGGAGTATGTATTTTCGAACACCATTAAATATAAGTTTTATAGACTCAATATAGTGACCACGAAAGATGACACCGAAAGGATTCAATTGAGTGAGATTGATATGTTTGAGTTGGTTTATTATGATAAATTCTTGATTTCATCTGAAGATAAGTATTACAGCTTCGAAACAACTGATCCAACAAAAAACCTCATCCCTGTCATGACATCTAATAATGCACCATCTGGAGTTGCAAGTGCAAGTAGCTATTATACCGCAACTGATTTCCAGCCATGGCAATCATTTAGTGGCACAAGTACACTGTATTGGGTTGGAAGGCAGGGAGAAGTAACAGGGTGGCTAAGATATGACTTCAACGAACCTCGTGTTATTAATGTTTACTCTATGACAGCATCAGGATTTTCTAATGGAGCACAACCTAAAGACTGGACTTTTGAGGGAAGCGATGACGGATTAAATTGGATTGTTTTAGACAAAAGAGTCAATCAGACAAACTGGGTATTTTACACTGAGGTGAGAACGTTTGAGTTTAAAAACGCCAAAGCGTATAAATCATACAGAATCAATGTCTCTAGCAATAACGGTAATACAGTATATCTTGCTATCGCTCAAGTAAAAATGATGGAGAGAAGTATGAAGATGTATGAAATGCCAGTGTCAGAAGCTATTTATTTAGGGCATGGTATGAACAAGGCACTGGAGATTAAATTGGAAGACTTTATTGCCATTAAGAAGTTTGTTGTTAATCAGAATACAGCACTAGGATCAGGCAAACTCTTCAGGCAAAAAATCGATAGGTCAAAGCATAGAGCAAAAAAAATTATATTAGGGTAAAGAAATAGGGCACATCTAAATGACGTGTTCTATTTCTTCTTTTTTGAGAGGGGAAGGATAACTAGATGAATTACACAGAAAATTTAATACCCAAAATGACATCAGATACCGCTCCAAGCGGCAAGGCTTTTGCAAGTAGTTTTAATCTGAATGGTGCGTTTATGGCATTCGATAATTCTGATACCTATGGATTCATGAGTGGGAATGGTAGTGTTGGACATCTTGGATATGAATTTGTGAACTCTGCTAGAATTGGAAAGTACATTGTTAGAAGTTTATCTGCAACTTATTTCCCCCAAATGCCTAAAAACTGGACTTTTGAAGGGTCTAATGATGGTGTTAGTTGGACTGTTCTCGATACACAATCTAATCAAATATGGACAACTCCAAATACAGATAAAGAATATATTATTGAATACAAGAAAGTTAAAAGTTACAAAACATATAGGTTAAACTGGTCAGCTAACAATAGGGGGGCGCAAGTTGTAATAAATGAATTGAAAATGTTTGGGGTCGGCTATGTTAATAAATTCTTGATTTCATCAGAAGATAAGTATTATTCAGTTTCAACCTTAAAATATAGCGACAATACTGTCATTCCACAGATGACATCTAATACTGCTCCTTCTGGTATCGCAAGTGCAAGTAACACGAATAACCCATCATTTCCTTATAGAGCATTTGACGGAGATATTGGTGGGACATGGTATGCAACAGCATCTTTTCCAATAACTTTACAGTATGAGTTTACTCAGTCTAGAGTTATTGGGAAGTATTCATTGCTTGGATATACCGCTGAAAACAATTCTAAATCATGGACATTTGAAGGTTCGAATGATGGGGTAAAATGGACGATTTTAGATGAGCAAGAAAATCAGACGAATTGGACAGTTGGAGAGGTTAGAAGCTTCTCATTCAAAAATACAGCCAGTTTTAAGATATATAGAATTAATATAAATAGTAATAATGGCGGTAGTTTAATACAGGTTGCAGAATTGTTAATGTACGAAATATTAGAACAACCAAAAATGAAGTTTTTAGATACTATGTCAGAATCAAATTTCTTGAGTTATGGGCATAACGTGAGAGATGAAATCGATATGCATTTCGAGTTAAGTGAACGTTCTTTTCAGAACAGCAACACCAGCATATTAGGTTCGGGAAAAGTCTTCAAGCAAAAAATAGATACATCAAAAACACCAATCAAGAAAGCATCAATCACATAGTTATGTAAAATGATTGTTTGATTTAGAATTTAGAAAGGAGATGAAGTAATGGCTTTTTACATTAAGACTGAGGCTTTAAACAATGGCGGTATAGGATTGGTTTGGAATGTAAAACTCAAATCTAAATCTTCTGGTCAATATCTCCCATTAGATTTGAGTAATATATATAGTCATAATATGGATCAAAGAGTAGCAAATATGGGCTTGTTATTTACGAGTACCTCCGAACCTCCATACTATAATGGAGGTGGAAAAGGATATTATATTTTCAAATTCGAATACATTGGATCTTTCGCACTTGAATTAACTGACTGGTCTAATACTACTTTTGGTAAGTCGTATAACATTTATTTTAGTACTGATGATGTAGACTATAGACTTATTGCTTCCAACACAGCTAATGGAGCGTCAAAAGTGTTTTCTGTTGATATTGAACTAATCTTCAAAAGTACACTTGTAAAAGATAATCAAGGATATAAGTCATTTGATAATAATACTTGGAGTATAGTCAGTTTAGACTCACCTACAGAACAGCAGTATTTGAATAATGGCATTAAAGACATCTCTATCATACCTGAATCCGCATGGTCACAACTTCAAGGAGAAGTGGAACTATGCTACTATACGGATGACATCACAAAAACAGAAGCATTCTTCAACATCGAAACCAATCCTTTTACTCTTGAAGAGGAGTGGGCAGACAAGGATATTGAAGTACTGTATTATACTGATGATCCAACGGCAACAGAATCAGTGGTTACAATTGAAACTGACCCCTTCACCCTAGCCGAAGAATGGGAAGATAAAGAGATTAAAATCATTGAATACACTGATGACCCGAACCAAACCGAATCAACGATTACAATCGAAACCGAACCGTTTACCCTCTACGACGAGTTGGGTGATAGTGTGGATGTTCTATACTACACGGATGATCCATCCAAAACTTCAGCGGAACTGAATATCACGGCCAACTACTCCCCATTGGATGAACTTGAGGGAGATTTTGACGTGGTTACGTGGACGAATGATGAAGAGGTTATTGCCGGTAATCGGGACATGATGCTAACGTATGACGCGCTACCGTTTGAACAATTAATTGTGCAACCAACAGACATAGCGTTATATGGAGACGTGAAAAAGGTTGTCGCTACGAAAGTAACGGAGAACAGTCCGGAAGGTATATTAAGAATGGCTGCTTCGTTCGATTCGGGGCTCACATGGAAGACATACCGTTTCAACAAGTGGCTTGATCTGGATATCCAGGATACAACCTTATTCAAAAGAAAAGGAATGAATCTGGACACACTCAACGCCATCCCTGAAAAGGATCTAATAGCTTTAACACGAATCGCCTATTACTTCGAGAGTAGTAAGCATTATGAAAACAGCTACTCGCTTGACGAAGTGAAGATGGTCGTTGATGCACCACGACATGCAGTGGAGATTAGAGATATGTCACTGCAACTGTTAAACACCACAGCCACAATCGACCTGACCTTTTCTGGTAACAAACTTACAGGTGTGCTGGATGATGCAGATCAGGGCAAGGTTAAGTACCGCGTGTTGCTGAACGGTAAAACGTATTATCCGGCGGATGGCAATTTTACGCGACTAGCAGCTTCACCATTCAATATTGAACTCAATATTGACGAGAGAAATGTTAATTTTGGCGTAGAGAATATATTGAAGGTTGAATTTCAGGACTATTGGGGTGCCGTAGACTCCTGGGAAACCAAGTTTATCGGATCGTACTCAGGATTAATGTTTATGGATGAGTCGGGAGACTTTCTGTCAGATACCTTTGGCGGTATTTTAAAACAACTTGATTATGGGGTGATCATTGCTGGACAGACGACGTTAACAAAGAAAGTTAGAATCAAAAACTTGCTTGGATATGCTGTGGATCATGTTTACCTGGAGATGGATAAGAAATTCGAAACGGATGGTGTTGAAGTCCAATTATCCAGACAGGCCGATCCGTTTCTTCCGATCGATTATCTGACCTATGGTCTGATTCAACCTGAGGATAGCATCGATTTTTATATTCGTATCGCAACGGATATTCATGCCAAGCCGAATCCTAATGGTAATTTTGAAATGAAGGTCACAGCAGACCGGGTGTAGCTCTCAATACAATGAGACAGGAAGTGAGTGGAATTAATAACGGGGAGACTCTATTAGATAGTTATATACATATTAAAAGTCCAGAAAATCGTTTTACAGCAAAGTATATTCTGTACAATCAGGTGGATGAAGAACTGCCTTCGGTCCTAATAGCTGCTACAAGAAAAATTAGCGAGATCGTCTCCAATGTATCCGTACGTGTCAGACGGTCAGAGGAATTAAGCAATTCGCTATATGTGATGTACAGGTCGCAAGGAGATCTGAGCGCAACCATTCAAGCGGCATCCAAAGTTGATCTTGAAGGCATGTTGTACGTTCGACCACATAACCGTGCACACGGCAAATATGAATTACTGGAAGCACCGCGTGTGACTGTTAACCTGAAGCCTGTTGCTGATGCAACCACACGAAGTCAAACTCACTTGCAGACGCTCAACTTTGGTGATACACAGCGTATGATGATCGGCAGAGACGAGATGGAGCAATTCGAATCATTTATACATTTCGGTGATCTGGATACCAGAATACCTGATCTGTTATATCTGGAAGAAGCTAAATTGAGGTTATATTACACAGGAACCCTGGCACCTGAAGCACACATTGAGCTGCATCAGCCTGATACACTGTGGCGTGAGTACGGGATTACGTATGCGAACAGACCTCAGTCCATTCAGCTCTTATCGTCCAGTTATATCATCGATACGACTGAACGTTATGTTGAGTTTGATATGATGGCATTACTCCAAATGTGGAGAGAAGGTATTCTTTCGAATGTAGGAATGATTATTCAGTCTAGCGGTAACACACCGATTTATTTCAACACTCGTGAGTCTTCCAAACCACCTGTTTTGCAGATTAGATATATCACTTCTCAAATCTATTCCATCGGTCGAACCGAAATTGAAAGTGAAATTTTTATTTATGGTGCAGGTCGCAAGGATATAGCTTCAACGTTAGTTGTACACAGTGATATTGGGCTGGACTGGCTCAAATCTCAGTTGTACGTCCACCGTTATGAGGATCACATGCATCATGATATACCTCAAGTAATCGCAGTCAGCCGTCCGGACCTGGATGTAGATCTGACAATAGCTAAACGTATAGATGCGGAACTGGATTCGAACATTTCTATTGCTGAGAGTAGGACGGAAGAGAAGGAAACATGGGTTGCCGTTTCTAAGCCCGAGCTTCATTCGCAGTTCATTACTGCTATACGAACAACTAAGGATACAGACGGTAATCTTGCCGTTAGAACAGGTCTGGACGACGAAAAAACTGTAGAAATCACAGTGTCTCATCCTGACTTTCCTTCAGTTATTACGGTAGATAGACAAATGTCTCTGGTCAGTACGTTAACGATATCACAGTTGTTCGATGATGGACGGGAGACTAGTTTAATTGTATCCATACCTGATCTTCATGCTTCATTGGAAGTCTCCAATTATATAAAAGCAACTTCGACGTTGGGGTCTTTGCTTACGGTCATGTACGACGGTGATTCGACTGTGATTTCGGAGATTAAGGTTAATAAGCCTGATCTGAATAGTGTTCTTCAAGTCAGAGCATTAGATCATGATGAGAGGGCAGGCACTCTTGAGATTCCTTATTTGGAAGAACAGCCTGGACAGCTGTATATCTCCAGACCTGATGTGCTTTCCAGCATTGAAGTCAAGTATGCAGATGTCTTGAATGCACATATTAGTATCAAGGAAAGAGAATACTTGGATGGTTATCTTCAGGTAAGAGAGTGGAAGGATATGCATTCTACGGTAGATGTGAGACAGATTTTCGATATGGCTACTGAACTGACAATTTCGAAGCCTGATCTGGCCGCGTATATCCTACCAAGAGTTATTGCGAATGAGGAGTTAGATTCAATCGCAAGTATCCGTAAACGGGATGCCAGTGATTTAGTGACCACAGTGATTGTGAAGAGTCCAGGGAATCAAGCCTATTTTTACATTCTATAAAATGAGTACATCATCAAAGAGGGCATTGGCCCTCTTTTTTTTGCGTTTAGGCTCTTGCTCAACTCTAAGCATCTGTACTTTATTGTGTAACAGTCGTCTTCTCGTTATGATACAATATGTTCATCACATATTAAGGAATGAAGACCATGCGTCAAGAGGACAGCGTATTTGAACAGATTATGAAGCAGAAGAGATTGAAGCGTATCAAGCCTGAAACTAAAAAACTTCAAGTACTACATAAAAAGAAACTAGCTCAGGAGCAATTAAGTGAATTGGATGTCCAGTTCAAACAGACGGTAGCTGAATCAATAGATCGAAGTGCACTTCATAGACGTGTACTGGGAATTAGAAGAGAGTTAACAGAGATAAGGCGATTAAAGAATGATGAGCATACGTTTTAAGGTAGGCCTGATTTGACTCACCTTGGGTGAGGTGGCTTTTTAGTATGGAGTTTATTCTCTGCGTTGTAATCTCTGACATCTAATCCTATAGACCTACTCCTTTTGGCATGGTATGATGATTCCATAATTTAGGAAACGAGGTCTACGTATGAAGAAGTTGGTTTTATCGTTTTTAGCCTTATTAATATGTATCATTTCAACTACATATGCACCCGCACCAGCGACAGCAGCTACTAAGTATGATTTCAAAAACGTAAATTGGGGCATGACTGTTAATCAGGTTAAAAAGAAAGAAAAATCAAAGATATTGGAAACAGTAAAGAGTAAAGATTTCACCTACTTAGTTTATAAAACAAAAGGATTTAGGAAGAATGCGAATTTGTATTACTTGTTTTACAAAAACAAATTAGTCCGTGCAATGTATGTGTTTGACCCAAACAATACAAATGGAACTACAAGGGACTTGATTAGTGAATATTTCAGTTTAAAGCGAGATCTCTTTGATACATATGAGGGATCTATTAACAACAGAGACATTCTTAATCGGAGCGGCAAGCGTGTTACTCCATATGAAGGCGAAGAGAAAGATTTGGCTGCTGGAAAGATAAGCTACCAATGCTATTGGATAGTAGATAAGAAAAAAACACATATTAGTCTTTCCCTCTCTATCTTTGGAAGCTTCTTAATTAATCGAGTAATCTACAGCGACAACTCTCTGGACTTTGATATCGATGAACTAATGGATTCTATGTAAAGTGTAGGTTAAATCAGTGAAGGAGCTGCCTCATTTCTGAGGTAGCTTTTTATTTTCGAATTAAGCATATCCCTCCTATCTAAGTCTGCGAAGAGAATTACCAACATTGTATCCGAACTGTAAGTACCTACATTTTCTCAAACACGGCAGGTGTCCACACGACAATCCAGAATGAGGCATACAATTATCGTGACCTGTGGAAGAGGAGGTGGATCGGGAAATTATGGTGACGATGGAGCCTATTGTAGTTGGAGAACATGTATTGGTTGGGGTAGAAGTCAAGCTGCCCAAAACAACGTTGTTGACCATTAACACATCCAAAGGATATATCATGTGCGGAGCACTCGACGTGGGATTACTTAATGAGAAGCTCGGGGATCGCAAAATTATTGCGGCTCGGGCGGTTGGTGTGCGTACACTGGAGCAATTGTTGCATGCACCTATGGAGTCGGTGACAACAGAAGCCGAGGCCATAGGCATTACGGTTGGTATGACGGGTGTAGAGGCTTTGTTGAAAATGATCTAAGCACTAACAAAAGGGCTCCCCATATGGGAAGCCCTTATTTAACGTCGTAATACAGAGCCTGGCACATCGTAGCTCCCACCTCTATACACACGAACGCTTCTCATTAAATTAAGCTTCTTCCTTCGCGAACAAGGCAGCCAGATTTTCTTGGAAAGGTGCGCGAACAACGCCTTTTTCCGTGATAATAGCTGTTACATATTCGTTAGGCGTTACATCAAATGCCGGATTGTATACTTTAACACCTTGCGGTGCTGTACGTTTGCCAAATCCTTCGGTCACTTCCTCCGCAGCACGTTCCTCAATGGGAATCAGGTCTCCGGATGGAGTAGACAAGTCGATGGTTGACAATGGGCTTGCTACATAGAACGGAATATTGTGAGCCTTGGCAAGCACGGCCACGCTGTAGGTTCCGATCTTGTTAGCTACGTCACCGTTCGCTGCAACACGGTCTGTTCCGACGATAACGGCTTGAATCCAACCTTTGGACATGACCATGCCTGCCATGTTATCACAGAGCAGCGTAACGTCAATGCCAGCCTGCTGTAGCTCAAATGCAGTCAGGCGTGCACCTTGAAGTACAGGACGAGTCTCGTCTGCAAATACTTTCAGGTGAATGCCACGTTCCTGTGCAAGATACATTGGAGCGGTTGCCGTACCATATTTCGCTGTAGCTAGTCCACCTGCATTACAGTGAGTGAGAACTCCCATGCCATCTTCGAACAATGGCAGTGCATTCTCGCCGATCATGCGGCATACTTCTTCATCTTCCTTCTGAATCAACAGAGCTTCTAATTCAAGAGCAGCATTGCCCTCTTCCAGGCTCAGACCGGATTCAACGACCACATTTGCTCTTTGCATCATGCGATCCAGCGCCCAGAACAGGTTCACCGCTGTTGGACGGGAAGTAGCGAGATGAGCACATATGGATTTTACGTGATCCAACCAACCTTGAATGGTTGTTCCATCGTATGATTTGGCACCTAATACAACACCAAATGCAGCAGCAATACCAATCGCTGGAGCACCGCGTACTTTCATGGAGTGGATGGATTCCCATACTTCCTCGGGTGTATACAGTTTCAACATGAGGATCGTTTCGGGCAGCAGACGCTGGTCAAGCATTTCAAGCTTATCCTTTTTCCAGATGAGAGAGGACAGAGGCTGATATTCAGGGGTTGTCATGGATGGTTCCTCCGTTCCTTATGTTAAGCCTTAGTAGTAGTAACAGCTGTAGATACAATATCCAGCACTTCGCCGATGGTATTCAAGCGACGATTGTTCTTGATCAATGCTTTACCAATGGACAATGCTTTACGCTGAGCATGTTCACGTTCAGTCGCATTTGGAATGGTATCTATATCCGCCACGTGAGCGAGTCCCACGATACGACGAACCATTTTGGCACCTGCGAAGCCGATCGAATCTCTGAACAATTGTTGCACATACAGATCCTGGTACCCTGGCGCTTTAGCCATCGGATCAATCAGGTCATTAACCCAGAGGGCCCGGAAACGAGATTCGAATTCACTCCATACATCACGAACCATATTCAGCAAAAGCGTTTCACGCTCACGCAAAGCAGTCTCATCCTGAATCCATCCTGGAAGGGATGCGTAATTCAAGAGCAGATTCGCGAGGACTGCACCGACATCGAATCCCATGGGGCCGTAATATGCAAATTCGGGATCAATGACTTTGGTTGATTCAGGTGTAACAAAAATACTGCCTGTATGCAGATCTCCATGAAGCAGTGCCTGCCCATGTGTCAGGAATTTTTCCCGCAGCAAGGCCACTTCAAGGTGAAGCTCTCCATCTGTGCGAAGGGCTTCAGCCTCATCTTCAATGGAAGCATCATAATTATTTTTCTCAGCGATCCGGTAGGGTTCATCAAAGATCAGATCCTCCGTTATTTTGCATTGGTCCGGATTAATGAATCTGCCCTGTTGTTCCTTCTTCAATTGCTGATCCATGCCCAAGTCGGATGTGAAGAACAGCGTTCTTGCCATGAATTCACCAATATGTTGTGCAAAAAGAGGATAGGAAACACCTTCGATCAGGCCTTTGCGCATGATCACATGATCACTCAAATCTTCCATAACCGTTAACGCGAGGTCATCATCGTAATGATACACTTCAGGTACCATCCCTGGACACAGACGATACTCTTCCTGAAGAATTTCACGTTCAATGCGGGCACGTACCAGAGACAGTGGCCATGATTCTCCAACCACTTTCGCATAAGGAAGCGCCTGTTTGATAATGATACTTTTATCGGAGTTCTGATCCGTGATGTGGAAAACCAAATTCAGATTGCCGTCGCCGATCTCGTGACAATCCAGATTCGCATCTGCCGCAAATGGACCCGGTAATGTTTTGGCCAGTTCAATTGCATCCTGGGGGGTAAACGGGCGATATTGGGACAAAGGTGCCACCTCCATATATATGAAGAAACAGGAAAACCCACTTCTTTGCTTGGTATATGTCAGTATATCGGAAATAGCGCGGTTTTTGAACTTTTTTTTGAGACAAGTCAAGTCGATCCTGATTCGAACTTCCGGTTCAAGGGTAAAAACAAATAGGCCGGACGGTTAAGAGAAACGCCGTTAGCAAGCCTCTCCGCTACATGTGGTGACACATTATTAACTCTCTGTTATGCATTGCAGGACAACCTGCTTACCACGGCATGACAGACTAATTTTAAATAAAAGGATGGGATTAATATGGCTACAAAAAACAAAACAGATCAAGCAAAATCGGTGGAACAAGTACTTAATCGTCAGGTTGCTAACCTGAACGTATTGTATGTTAAAATCCATAACTATCACTGGTACGTTAAAGGACCTAACTTCTTCACGTTGCATGTAAAATTCGAAGAGTTCTACAACGAAGTTACAGTACAAATGGATGAAATTGCAGAGCGTATCCTTACGCTAAAAGGTAGCCCAGCGGCTACAATGAAAGAGTATCTGGAGCTTTCCTCTATCCAGGAAGCAGCAGGTGGCGAAGACGCAAAAACAATGGTGCAAAACCTGATCGAGGACTTCGCTACACTTTCGAATGAATATCAGGAAGGTATCGAAGTTGCAGATGCAGCTGAAGATCAACCAACATCCGATATGCTGACAGGCTTTAAAGCTGACCTTGAGAAACACATGTGGATGCTTCGCTCTTTCCTGGGTTAATATAGCCAAGATTTTTTCTACTACAACTGGGTCTCTTACGTAAGCTTTCTGCTCCCCGATCTGTTGTCAGAAATGCCCTGAGCGTCTATACTGCTGACAAGAACGATAGGGGAGGGAACCGCTTATGTTAGAACCAACGATACCGGCTTTAAAAGAATGGGCTTCTGCAATCAAAGCACTGGAAACGGGTCGCCAAATTATGGTGATGCGCAAAGGTGGGATTGTAGAGGAAACCCGACATTTTGAGCTGAAAAGTCCGGCGTTTTACCTGTATCCGACTTATGAACATCAGCGTAAAGAACTGATTAAGTCCTCGGATCAATCCTATGTTGAAGAATCACTGGCCGAATGGGTGCCCGAAGCTTCGACAATCCGTATTACTGCATATGCCGAAGTAACGCAGGATCTGGAGATACGAGATCAGGAGATGCTGGATCGACTTCTTGACTTTCATATGTGGACAGCGGATTTTGCCGAAGACCGTTTGAAATGGAAACGGAAAGATCCGCTCCATGTATTGATTTTACGTGTGTACCTTTTGAAAGAACCGATGGAGATCCCCGTACTGCCTGAATATAATGGTTGTCGTTCATGGATTTCTATTCCGAATGGTCTGGTGCCGCGCGAAATGACGCCGGTGGTGGACGTTGCGGATTTTGACAAACAGGTACAGAAGATTAACGAGATGCTCAAATTGTAATATTATTAATGAAGGGGCTTGTCCATAATATGGATAAGTCCTTTTTTAGATTAGTGTGTAGCAGATACGATAAAAGCTTCATTTTCTGTGATTTTTCTCACTGTCTATCTCGGCGGGAGATGTTTTCTCATTTGATTCAATCTGGTATTTATTATAGAATCAAAAAGAATAATGTTTCCTGCAAGGAATATACACTCTTAGGAAATAACTTGATTATCATTGAGAATCAGTTTAGAATTATTCTAAAGTGTTCTTGCTTTGAGATTCGAGTACAGGAGAAATTCAGGGGAAGCCCTGTTCAGATATAATAGGCGCTTTTTCGTTTTCGACAAACATCAATTTAATCAATGGAGGGAAACAATACACATGGCTACGAATTTCGTCATTGAAGGTCTGAAAGCTACGATCGAAGGTAAGGAAATCCTGAAAGGCATCAACCTGGAAATGAAAGGTGGAGAAATCCACGCTATCATGGGTCCGAACGGTACAGGTAAATCAACTCTGGCTTCTGCATTAATGGGCCATCCGAAATATGAAGTAACTGACGGTACAATTACACTTGATGGTGAAGATGTATTGGACATGGCAGTAGATGAGCGTGCACGTGCAGGTCTATTCCTGGCTATGCAATACCCAAGTGAAATTGCAGGTGTTACAAACTCCGACTTCTTGCGTAGTGCAATTAACGCACGTCGCGGCGAAGGTAACGAGATCTCCCTGATCAAATTCATTCGTCAAATGGAAGGTAAAATGAAAGAACTCGACATGAATCCTGAGTTCGCTCACCGTTACCTGAATGAAGGTTTCTCCGGTGGTGAGAAAAAACGTAACGAAATTCTGCAAATGATGCTGCTTGATCCGAAAATCGTAGTACTTGATGAAATTGACTCCGGTCTGGACATCGATGCTCTGAAAATCGTGGCAAACGGTGTAAATGCAATGAAGAGCGAAGATCGTGGTTTCTTGATCATCACTCACTATCAACGCCTGCTTAACTACATTACTCCTGACTACGTACACGTTATGATGCAAGGTCGTATCGTGAAATCCGGCGGACCTGAACTGGCACACCGTCTGGAAGCTGAAGGATATGACTGGGTTAAAGAAGAGCTGGGAATTACAGACGAAACTGTAGGTCAAGAAGCGTAAAGACAAAACGGAGGAGGATTAATCAATGACTACACAAACAATTCTTCCGGTTGAATCTGAAGCGCTTCGCGCCTTGTCGGAAAGCAACAATGAACCCGGCTGGTTGACCGAACAGCGGCTCGAAGCTTTGAAGCTTGCGAGTGGGCTTGCGCTTCCTAAACTGGAAAAACAAAAAATCGAACGCTGGAATGTCAGCGAGTACGGAACATATAAAGCAAGTGAAGCTATTTCTTCTTTGACAGAAGTACCTGCTTCTATCAAAGATCTGGTTCAGGATCAAGCTGAAGGCAGTCTGGTTATCCAGCGCAATTCCGGTACAGTATACTCTAAAGTGTCTGCTGATCTGGCAGCAAAAGGAGTTATCTTCACGGATCTGGCTACAGCGGTTCGCGAACATGGCGATCTGGTAAAACCATATCTGAACACAGCGGTGAAAGCCGATGAGCATTCCCTCGCTGCATTGCATGCGGCACTTTGGAATGGCGGGGTCTTCCTGTATGTTCCGAAAAATGTCGAAATCGAAGTACCACTGCAAGCAGTGTTGCTTACGGATGACGCATCTGCAACGTTTGCACCTCACGTGCTTGTGGTTGCAGAAGCAAACAGTTCGGTAACTTATGTGGATAACTATGTATCTGGCGAATTGTCCGCACCTGTTTTCCATAATGGTGTTGTGGAAGTATTCGCAAAATCGGGTGCTAAAGTACGTTTCGCATCGGTTCATCAACTGAGTGTGAATGTAACTGATGTTTCATTCCGTCGTGCAGTGTTGGAGAATGATGCTTCCATCGAGTGGATTGTAGGCGAAATGAACAATGGCGATACAGCGAGCAACACGATGACTGTGCTGAAAGGCAATGGATCAAGTTCCGATTCCAAAGTCATCGCTGTAGGTTCCGGTTCACAGAAAATCAACTACACCACAGAAGCTCGTCACTTCGGCAAGAATACACCAAGTCAGATGATTACACGTGCAGTTATGCGTGAAGAAGCTTCTGCAATCATCAACGGGATCACGAAGATTGAGAAAGGCGCTACCAAAGCTGATGGACAGCAGACAGAGAAAGTGTTGATGCTGAGCCCTAAAGCACGTGGAGACGCCAATCCAATCCTTCTGATTGACGAGGATGATGTAACAGCAGGTCACGCGGCTTCTGTTGGTCAAGTCAATGCCGAGCAGATTCATTACTTGATGTCGCGCGGAATTAACCGTACGGATGCCGAACGCCTGATCATCTATGGCTTCCTGGCTCCGGTGGTGGCGGATATTCCTCTGGAAGCACTGCGCACCCAATTGCAGTCCCTGATTGAGAAGAAGCTGGGACAATGAACCCGTCCATTCGCGAGCAGTTCCCGATCCTCCACCAGGAAATTAACGGACACCCGCTCGTATATTTAGATAGTGCTGCGACTTCACAGAAGCCTCGTGCTGTGATCGAAGCAGTCAAACATTATTATGAGTATGAGAACTCCAACGTACATCGCGGTGTTCATACCCTTGGAAGCCGTGCAACCGACGCTTACGAAGGCGCACGTGAGAAGGTAGCCAAGTTTATCAATGCCCGTCGTACAGAGGAGATTATCTTTACTCGTGGGACAACGACAGCCCTGAATCTGGTGGCTTCATCATATGCCCGCGCCAATTGCAAAGAAGGCGATGAAATTGTTATCACGCAAATGGAGCATCATAGTAATCTGATTCCTTGGCAGCAAGTTGCCAAGGAGACAGGTGCAACATTGAAATACATCCCGCTTCAGCCTGACGGTCATATTGAATTGGCTGATGTCGAGAAGACGATTACGAACAATACTAAAATTGTAGCAATCGCTTATGTATCCAATGTTATGGGTCTGATCCATCCTGTGAAACAAATTGCTGAAATTGCACACCGCAATGGTGCTGTCATCGTTGTTGATGGCGCACAAAGCACACCTCACATGAAGGTGGATGTTCAGGATCTGGACTGTGATTTCTATGCATTATCCGGTCATAAAATGTGCGGACCAACTGGAATCGGTGCACTCTACGGCAAAAAGGCGCTGCTGGAGTCCATGGAGCCCATTGAGTTCGGCGGTGAAATGATTGATGATGTGGGTCTGTACGAATCCAACTGGAAAGAACTTCCCTGGAAGTTCGAGGGCGGAACCCCGATTATCGCAGGTGCGGTAGGGTTGGGAGCAGCCATTGATTTTCTGGAGCAGATTGGTATGGATGAGATTGCACATCATGAGAGTGTACTGGCAGCTTATGCAACAGAACGTCTGACCGAGATCGATGGGTTAACCATCTATGGCCCAGCGAAACGGCATGTGGGTGTAGTTACTTTTAATCTAGGGGATGTTCATCCGCATGATGTGGCAACCGTGCTGGATGCGAGTGGCGTAGCCATTCGTGCCGGACACCATTGCTGTCAACCGCTAATGCGCTGGCTTGAAGTTAGCTCAACAGCTCGTGCCAGCTTCTATCTATACAATAACGAACAAGATGTAGATCGGCTTGTCAGCGCCTTAATCCAGACAAAGGAGTATTTTGGCGATGCAACTTGATGATCTGTACAGACGTGTTATAATGGACCACTACAAAAACCCGCGTAACCGCGGAACATTTGATAATGACGCTGTCACGGTGAATTTGAACAATCCAACGTGCGGCGACCGGATTTCACTGCAAATTTTGCTGAAAGACGGAATCGTTCAGGAAGCCAAATATACGGGTGAAGGCTGCTCCATCAGCATGTCCTCTGCATCGATGATGACAGAGGCCGTCAAAGGCAAAACGATGGAACAGGCACTCGATATCGCTAACCGTTTTTCCTCACTGATGAAAGGTGAAGAAGTCGATTTCGACGATTATGAAGATCTCGAAGCCCTATCCGGTGTGAACAAGTTCCCTGCACGCATCAAATGTGCCACTCTGGCCTGGAATGCATTACGCAAAGGGATTGACGAAGAGAACAAAGTACAATAACGATAGGGAGGTAGAGCAAGATGGCTAAAAAAGCACCAGAAATGGAAGAGTACAAATATGGTTTTCGCGACGAGCACAAATCCATCTTTCAAACCGGTAAAGGTCTGACTGCAGAAGTGGTTACCGAGATTTCCAAGATTAAGAATGAACCGGAATGGATGTTGGAATTCCGTTTGAAATCCTTGAAACAATTCGAAAAGATGCCTATGCCGAAATGGGGCGGAGATCTCGACGGATTGGATTTCAATGAAATTCAGTACTATGTACGTGCTTCTGAAAAACAAGGGAAAACATGGGAAGAGGTTCCTTCTGAAATCAAGGAAACCTTTGATAAATTGGGCATCCCTGAAGCAGAGCAAAAGTTCCTTGCAGGTGTATCGGCTCAGTATGAGTCCGAGGTTGTATACCACAACATGCAAAAGGAATTGGAAGACCAAGGTGTAATCTTCATGGATACGGATACGGCTCTTAGAGAGCATCCGGAAATCCTGCGTGAATATTTTGCTACAGTTATTCCGCCTGCAGATAACAAATTTGCTGCATTGAATAGTGCGGTATGGTCCGGAGGAAGCTTCATCTATGTGCCTAAGGGCGTTAAATGTGAAGTGCCTCTGCAAGCCTACTTCCGGATCAACTCCGAGAATATGGGACAATTCGAGCGTACACTCATCATTGCGGACGAAGACAGCTTCGTTCACTATGTAGAGGGCTGTACAGCTCCAATCTACAGCACGAACTCACTGCATAGTGCGGTCGTTGAGATCATCTGTAAGAAAAATGCCCGTGTTCGTTACACAACGATTCAAAACTGGGCACCAAACATCTACAACCTCGTTACGAAACGTGCGGTTGCAGAAGAAAATGCAACGATGGAATGGGTCGATGGTAACATCGGTTCCAAACTGACGATGAAATATCCAGCGGTTGTACTGAAAGGCCGTGGAGCTAAAGGTTCCGTACTCTCCATCGCTGTAGCTGGTAAAAACCAGCATCAGGATGCAGGTGCGAAAATGATCCACTTGGCTCCGGATACAACATCTACGATCGTATCGAAGTCCATCAGTAAACATGGTGGTAAAGTAACGTACCGTGGTTTGGCTTCCTTTGGACGTCAAGCTGAGGGCGCGAAATCCAACATCAAGTGTGATACACTCATTCTCGATAATGAGTCCACATCGGATACAATTCCTTACAATGAAATCATGAATGATAACATCATGCTGGAGCATGAAGCTACAGTATCCAAAGTGTCCGAGGATCAACTCTTCTACCTGATGAGTCGCGGTCTGACTGATGCAGAAGCAACACAGATGATTATCATGGGCTTCATTGAGCCATTCACAAAGGAATTGCCAATGGAATACGCCGTTGAGATGAATAGATTGATCAAATTCGAAATGGAGGGCTCCATTGGTTAATCCAATGCAGCGCCTTTCGAAGCCGTAAAGCTGAACATGGCTGCTGATGTTAAGCGGTGTAGGGTTCAGTTGATCGCTTATGAATATAAGAAAGATCAAGGGAGAGATTCCCTTGATCTTTTTTTTGTTGCCCAAACAAGACGATGAGTAAGTGGTATGTGGGATCGGTGTGTCAGATATGTCTGACTGAAATATTGGATTATACAAATGAATAGAACGGATTTATTCTTCCATTAATGAATGTTACATATATTTGAATAGATTTAAATATAAGGAGGTATATGATGCGAAGAAGTATAGTCAAAAAAGGAGCAGCCTTGGTATTGTCTGCTGTTGTTGCCTTTACGAGCTCTCCGTTATTTTTATCAACGGCAAGTGCAGCAGAAGGTGGAACGGTATCTGGTACATTCAACGTACTTAGTTACAATGTAGGTGGTCTTCCAGACCTGGTATCCAGTTCCAACCCCAAGGAGTACACCGTTCAGATTTCCCCGAAATTAAATGACTATGACATCATTAATGTACAAGAGGATTTTAATTATCATAATGAGCTGATATCCCAAGTCACTCTGCCGTATTTGACGACAACAAGCGGAATTGCGGGTTTTGGTAGTGGGTTGAACAGTCTGTCCAAATATCCATTCCGTGACTTGAAGCGTATTACCTGGGATAAGCGATCTGGTGTTTTTGACAATGGAAGTGATGAATTGACTCCAAAAGGATTTACAGCAGCTACATATGAGATCGCACCTCAGGTGAAAGTGGACGTGTACAACTTGCATGCGGACGCAGGTAGCGATGATAAATCACTTGAGGCCAGACGAGATAATATCAGACAACTCTCCAATTACATCAAGGAGCACTCGGACGGGAACGCAGTTATTGTATTCGGGGATACCAATACACGGTACACCCGTGCCGCTGACAATATAGAGTTGCTCATGTCTGAGAATGGTTTAAGAGATCCGTGGATCGATTTGATTCGAGGTGGGAGTATTCCGGCTGATGGAGACGCCCTTATGGATGCAACCAATTTAAATGGACTAAACTATGAGATAGTGGACAAAATTTTGTATCGCGGAAGTAAAGCATTGTCCCTTAATGCACAGAGCTATCGGTTAGAAAATCAAACGTTTGTTGACCCGAGTGGGAAGCAATTATCTGATCATTATCCAATTACAGCGGAATTCGTGTACAGCACATCTTCTCAGTACCAACTAAGTTCAACAATCGGAGGGTCCGGGGGGACTGGCTTTAATGATCTGAATCAGATTCCCGATGCCAGACCTAGCTCAGTGGTGCTTAACTCGGGCAACCGTGTAGACGGTATTTCGACATTGTACAGGGATGGAACGAACCTGACGCATGGTGGTCAATCAAACATTGCCACACTTAACTTGGCAGACGGAGAGTACTTAACCCAGGCAACCATTGGTCAGGGGACACGAAATGGAGATAAACGGATCTTTTACGTGGAGTTGTCGACCAATCTTGGAAATAAGATTGAAGGCGGACAAAAGACATCGGATCAAATTAAACTTGAGGCACCAGCAGGGTGGTATATAGCCGGATTTTATGGAAGAGCAGGACAGGAACTGGATCAGCTAGGGGTCATATACAGACCTCTGAATTAGGATAGTGTAGTGGTTGACATAAAAACATAGTATATATAACTGATAGAGCAATCATATTAACATAGCGCGCCGCTTGGAATATACGTTGGAGAGAGACCATAAGGTTTCCCTAATGATATTCTGAGCGGTATTTTTGTGGAATAAAATAAGTCCAATAGCACAAGCCATTTCATAGATTTAAGCATTTAATGATAGAAAAGGATGTGAGTGTATGAGCGTAAAACCTTTCGAGGGCTATCGGATTACAAGTTCATTCGGCTATCGAATTCATCCTATTCATGGTGGACAGACATTTCACCGCGGAATTGATCTCGTGACAGAGCCCTGGAATGGCCCCGTCTATGCCTTTATGGAGGGTAGGGTACGTTTTGCTTCCGAGGGAGTTACAGGCTCCGGATTCGGCGGTTACGGGCTTACAGTTGCCCTTCAAGATCATCGTGGCTACTTGCATTGTTATGCTCACCTTTCGCGTGTTGCCGTAACCGTTGGTCAGCGGGTGAAGCGAGGCCAGCTTATCGGTAATCAGGGAAGCACGGGTCAGAGTACAGGCCCGCATGTACATTATGAGATTCGTAAAACAAGTGCACCCTCTTACGGGTATACAGCCAGCGAAGATGGTGTGACGGAACCGGGTGCGTATTTACAAGCCGAATTCGGAACTGCATCTCAGGAACAGGAGGCTCCGCCAATGACCACTGAGCAGAAGAAAATGTTTGAAGCCATGCAGAAAACGCTGGAGATTCAAGGGGGATGGATTCAGCAACAGGAGCAACTCTCCAATATGGATTGTCCCGCATGGGCACAGCAAGCGTTCGATTATTATCGACCGTTTATTATGAACGACAAAGGCAGTTATGAATTTTGGAGATTACTTGTTATCATGTACCGCAAGGAAAAAGGCATTCAGGTTCATTCGGGCTCCGACATATAGATCCCTGTAAAGAACAGGGAGTCGCAAAAGGCTGATCCACTCAGATAGATGCAGGCAGACAACCATTTATCGAATGTTGCCTGTTCGCCCGGTTCATTCCACCGGAAACGTCATATGTTAGGGTATACCTGATGAAGAGGAGGCAATCACATGAGCGAAGTAGGATATGGCTGTGGGGGCAACGTAGGCGGAGTAGGCGGAGTAGGCGGATACAATATGTTCACAAACACTGGTGCAATCTTGGTACTGTTCATTCTGTTGGTTATCATCACAAAAGCATTCTGCGTGTAATCCAACATAATCGAATCGGAATAGACAAAAGGGAAGCCGATTACGGCTTCCCTTTTGTCATATGCCAACCTATGAGTTGGTTATTCAAGCTACTTCCTGTTTGTTGCTTCGTATCCATATTGTGTGCTGTGTAAAATGAACAGATAGCCTTGTTACACAATTACTGTACATAAATTTCAACGATAGCAATATCTCTTTCTTTCGCTAAATCGATAAAGGAGGTAGAGGTCTGAACGAGTGGTCGGAAATAATCCGCAGGATTATTCATGACAATGAGTCCCGTCTGACCCGTGGTGAGCAGAACCCTTTTACCGATAAAATTAGGCAGCATGTGCTTGATCAGCTCCTGTGTTGCTTCACCATTTAACTGACCGAAGCTGAGGCTGTACAGTTCACACAGAACAGAGATCAGTTCCTGTTTGGTCTGGTACACCCGATTCGTCGTCATGGCGCTGTAAACGTCTGCTACAGCAGTTATACGGGCATATGGGTGGATCTCGTCTCCTCGCAGTCCATGAGGATAACCACTTCCATCCTCGCGCTCATGATGCTGAAGTGCAACTGTTGCCAGAATTTCATCCTGCGTGGATTCTTTAATGATATCGTACCCATAGAATGTGTGTTTCTTCATTTCGTCAAATTCTTCCGTGGTCAATTTACCAGGTTTATGTAACATTTCAGAAGGAATCTTGGACTTGCCGATATCATGAAGATATCCTGCTTTGGCTACCGTTAGACATTCCTCGGGGTTATAACCCATCCAGCCGGCAATATAAAAAGCGAGCATTCCGACTTGCAAAGAATGGTTGTACGTATAATCGCTATCCCCGTCCAGCATAAGCAACAAGGAGACAACATCTTTTTGTTTTTCCAACTGTTCTGTTAGGGTGAACAAAATCTCATCGACCTGTGTCTCATCAATAAAACCCTTCTCCATCGCTTGTTGAAATAGAGATTCAGTACCTTTGATCGTATCGTTAAACAAGTTAGTTAACAGACGGGTTTGATCGGAAGGTAAGGTTTGTGCATCAGAGTGTAGGTCGGATGTTGTGTGTTCTACATCTGCGTACTCGATTCCATGTTGCAGCAGTTTGGATAGGTCATCTTCACTGAGGGTGGAACCTTTCATCAGCATGTGGAGACCCGAACTGTTGTATACATCATTTTTTAACAGGTCACCCGGTTTAAGATCAGTAACATGCACTCTCACGTATAAACCACCTTTTCTCGACTAATATCGACACATATGATTATAATAACAAGAAAAAAATGGGTTGACAACGACTTATTTACTATTAACCCACTCTGTCTAAAAAGGTGTAAAGGCTCATTGTTTAGTTCTTCATAGGGTTCCATGGTCCTAATTGGTGTCCCTTCCATTCAGATCCATCTTCCCAAATTTCCTTTTTCCAGATCGGAACGGTCTGTTTGAGTCTCTCAATGGCGTAACGACTTGCATCATAACAGTCGTTGCGATGAGGCGAGGAAACGGCAATGACTACACTAATCTCTGCCACATCCACTTTGCCGATTCGGTGACTGATTGCACATAACACACCAGGCCAGCGGTCGGAGATTTCCACACCAATGACCGCCATCTGAGAAAGAGCCATCGGCACATAGGCCTCATATTCAAGATGGACGGTGCGCTGTTCACCAGTCATTTCACGAGTCGTACCTACAAAAGTAAGAGCTGCCCCGTGATTCGGGGTAATCACTAGCGCCGTTGTTGCTTCCACAGACAAGGTGGACTCTGTAATCAGAAATAAGCCATCTTCAGTCCGATGCTCAGCAACGGTAGAGCGAAGCTTCTCATCGGATATATCCGTACCATCACCTCCAGAGACGGGAGGGATCAACGCAAGTTCATCTTCTGAGCTAAGTATAGTATCGGCAGGAGCGTACTGCTGGTTAACTGCCAAAAAGGATGTCTTTATCTGAGAAGCTGCTTCGGGATAGGCCAGACTCAGTTTTTCTTTTAAATCAGCAGCGGTTGGAAGGTCTCCAATGTACTCAAACTCCAGAAGGGATGTATTTAAACGTTCTGCAATGCCTGCAAATAGTTGAATTGTCAATTTCATAGATATGACTCACCTCTTCTTGGTCTCTAAACCCTTTAAATATATCATAACGACGCGGAAAATGTTATGCTTATCCATTAGAAGAATGAACGTTTATTGAAGAGCAGGGGAGGCGGTGTGATGAGCACCAGGGAGAAGCAAACGTTAACGATTCTACACACCAATGACATCCATAGCCACTTCGGCTCCATGAGCACCATCGCCGCTATGATCAATGAGGAACGTGACCAAGGTGGCAACTTCCTTGTATTGGATATCGGCGATCATATGGACCGCATGGCCGTTGAAACAGAAGGAACACTGGGTACGGCTAATGTTGATGTTATTAACCTGACGGGCTACGATGCCATTACAATCGGTAACAACGAAGGACTAACCTTTACGCCAGATCAGCTCGCGCAGTCCTACGCTGGACTTCTGTGTCCTGTGGTATGCGGCAATGTTGTGGAGCAAGATACTGGCCTTCCGCCAGTGTGGATGAAACCTTCTCTGATTGTGGAGAAAGGTCCATTTCGCGTTGGTCTGCTGGGGGCAACCGCCCCTTTCACCACGTTTTACGAACTGCTCGGGTGGGATGTTCTGGACCCTGTGGATTCACTGAGAGCTCAAGTGGAAGCATTACGTGATGAAGTGGATGTGGTGGTTATTCTTTCACATCTGGGACTATCGACAGATCGGAGACTGGCGGAGCAGATTACTGGAATTGATGTTATTCTCGGTGGACATACCCATCATGTTCTCGAAGAACCATTAGTCATTGGTCAGACCGTGCTGGGCGCAGCTGGAAAATTTGGCCAATGGCTTGGGAAAGTGGTTCTGGAACGAACAAGTGTGGGAAAACCTCTCCAACTGGTAAGTAGCGGTTGTGTGGCTGCCAAGAGTATATTACTGGATGATCAGGTTGCTCTGGCAATCGCTACGAATCGTACGGAAGCCGAAAGGACACTGAATCAGACGGCAGTGATAACCGATCGGGTGCTGCCCATCGCGTATGACCGGGAATCCCCGTTTGCAACATTGCTTGCACAAGCTGTTCGTCATTTCACGGGGGCCCAGTTGTCTCTGGTAAATGCAGGTCAGCTTCTCGGAGATCTTCCACAAGGTAATATTACAAAAGGAATGTTGCATTCCCTATGTCCATCTCCTATAAATGCTTGTACAATATGCTTGAGAGGAAGTCATATTCGTGAAGCACTTGAGCAGTCCTTGTTGGACGAGTTTTCAGGTAAGCCCATTGTGGGATTTGGTTTTCGTGGTCAGATTCTAGGCACGTTATGTATGGACGGAATGGAAGTTCATTACAATCCAGATGCGCCAGCCTATGAGAAGATCCAGACCATATCCATCAATGGGGAGCCTATGGACGAACAATGTGAGTATATCGTTGGAACACTGGACATGTTTACGTTCAATGTGGGGTATCCTCCTCTGGCTCATGGAACCCGTACGCTCTATCATCTTCCGGAATTCATACGCGATTTGCTGGAAACGGAAATAAAACGACCAGGGGCTCTGGACGACAGCCTGCGAGCCCGCTGGAATCAAAGCTAAATTAAAAGTACTTGCCTTCTGCTGAAGCGGCGGCTAGTGGTAATTACATCTACGGAGCGGGAGAGGATAGGCTGTGCGTTTAGTACATATAAACTTATTGCAGCCTGGCATGAAGCTGGGGAAACGTATTTATAGTGAAGAAGGCCTTGTATTACTTAGTGAGGATGTAGAGCTAACCATTCGATTGATTGGACGCCTTAAGGATCTCGGAGTCGGTTATGTGTATATTAAAGATGCTGCGACAGAGGATATCATCGTTCCTGATATGTTGCAGGAAGAGACCAGGAGAAAGGCACTGGCAGAGATCAAACAGCAATTTCAGAGTATGTCAGGACTGAAAACAAAAAGTCGGATTCCTCATTTCGGTAAAGCTCTTAGTGGTGTGATGAATGCCATTCTGGAAGACATCGGCAGTCAGAAGGAAGCCATGATTATGCTGATGGACATGAACTCCAGTGATTTTGACCTGTATAACCATTCTCTGAATGTATGTGTGTACACGCTGGTTCTTGGTGTCGCTTCGGGTTACACACGCCAGCAATTAATGGAAATTGGTCTGGGCGCTTTGTTGCATGATATCGGCAAAACACAGATTGCACCAGAAATCCTGCATAAACCCTCCAGATTGAGTGACGAGGAATTCAAAATCATTCAGCAGCACACTACATATGGACACCGTATTCTCAAAGATGAACCAGGCATACCACTTCTATCTGCGCATTGTGCATTGCAGCACCATGAACGAATTGATGGCAGTGGATATCCCTTTGGTTTGAAAGACAAGGAAATTCATGAATATGCCAAATGGATTGCGCTTGCTGATTCGTATGATGCCATGACGACAAATCGGGTGTACAAGCAAGCCTTGCTGCCGCATCAGGCGGTCGAGGTGCTGTATACCGGTTCAGGGACCCTGTATGAACAATGGATGCTGGAGAAGTTCAGGGATTGTGTAGCGATATACCCAGTAGGTCTTTCAGTCAAGCTCAGTACAGGAGAGGTGGGGGTAGTTGCATCAATTCATTCACGTGTTCCTCAACGTCCGCTTATCCGTGTTCTCAAAGATGCGGACGGCCATACTTTATCTTCGCCTTATGAAATTAACTTGCTGACAGCTCTGTCTGTAATGATTACAGGTGTAGAGGGTGTGGAGGATACACCGTCAGTGCCCCAAAGTGAACAGGTGGAAAGCTGAACAACTTGAAGATGATTAGCGCTCATGTCGTAATATCAGGGCCGTTTTGTGATTCGGTCCAGAGTTGCCTGAGCGTTTTTTGTCATGTAATGGACAGGGTCTACGTATGCCGGAGCATTCAAAATTGTGCTATGATAAAAGATAACTCCAAAAAGAGAAACACAAGGTATGATGTAAATAAAACTTTTTAGGTTAATAAAAGGAATAAGGTGAAGAACAATGACCATGCTAAACTCAGGATCGGTACAACCGATGCCTTTATCGCCGACCAATGATCCGTGGGATCCGATCGGCTCTCTGCGTACATATGGACGCCATGTGCTGACCAGTGTAGAAATGACCGTGACACATCTGTGCAACATGAGGTGTGAGCATTGTGCCGTGGGAGATATGCTTACGATGCGTGAAGCGCCGGCTCTTCCGCTCCCTCTGATGCTGAAACGATTGGATGAAGTGGAGCATCTGCAGACGATTAGTCTGACGGGGGGCGAGCCAAGCTTTAGCCAGAAAACAGTGGATGAGATGATTATCCCACTGCTCAAATATGCCAAGGAACGTGGAATTCGTTCCCAGATCAATTCGAATTTAACGCTGGATATCAGCCGGTATGAGCAACTTTTACCTTATCTGGACGTTATGCATATCTCATTCAATTACCTGAATGCTGACGATTTCCATCAAGTCGGATTTGCGAATAGTGGCAGACCTGTGAAACGTGAAGTAGCGGTGAAGATGTACGAGAAAATGATTGAAAATTCCCGCAAATTAAGTGAAGCAGGCATGTTTATCTCCGCCGAGTCCATGATTAACTTCCGTACGCACGACAAGCTGGATGGTATTCACCAATTGATTCGTGAGATGGGCTGTGTCCGTCATGAAGTGCATCCGATGTATAATTCGAACTTTGCTTCGTCACTGCCGGTCTTATCACTGGACCATATGAGAGCAGCGATTCATCGTTTGCTTGATGTGCGTGACAAAGATATGTGGATGTTATTTGGAACCCTGCCATTCTTCGCATGCAGTGCAGCAGAACAGGATCGGGAACTGATCAACCGATTATACAGCGAACCAAATGTGACGGTACGTAACGATCCAGACGGACGCAACCGCGTTAACGTCAACATGTTCACGGGAAATGTGTATGTGACGGATTTTGCGGATATCCCGGCATTTGGCAACATTCGTGATCGTAAACTGGATGATGTGTTCCATGAATGGTCAGCTGAACATCCGTTGAATCAAACGGTCAATTGCCATTGCGATATTGCATCCTGTTGCGGACCAAATCTGCTGGTAGCAGATATGTATTACAAAGGTGTGGATTTCAAATCTAGAAAGGCAATCACACGTTGATATTCCAGGTGTATTCCTGAAATAGATAGAAAAGGGGAGTTTCTACTTGGATATTCATACCGAATTTCATCTTGGGCAGCTGGTATTTAATCTGGTCTGTGTCTTTTTGCTCGTATTTTTGAATGGCGTATTTGTCGCAGCAGAATTTTCACTTGTGAAAGTAAGGCAGACACGCTTAACTCAATTGCAGAGTGAAGGAAATCGTATGGCTGGTTACGCTCTGAAGGTGAATAGTAAACTGGATTCCTATCTATCGGCAACTCAGTTCGGGATTACGCTGACATCGCTTGGACTCGGGTGGCTGGGAGAACCGGCCATCTCCGAATTGCTCGTTGAGCCACTCATGTTTAAACTTGGAGTAGGAGATACAGGGCTTATTTCGACCGTGTCGGTCATTATCGGTTTTTGTATCATTACGTTTCTGCATATTGTGCTGGGTGAGCTTGCGCCTAAATCGTTGGCAATTCAAAAAACAGACGGCGTGGCATTGTTCTTATCTGCGCCCTTGCTGTTGTTCTACAAAATCTTCTTCCCGTTCATCTGGGTACTGAATGTATCGGCCAATGCATTGCTGCGTCTGGCGGGTATCGAACCTGCCAGTGAAGGAGAAGCTCACTCGGAAGATGAACTTCGTATTCTGATGAAGCAGAGTGCCAAAAGTGGTGTCATCGATAAAGATGAGATCAAACTGATGGACAACATCTTTGATTTCTCCGATATGCTGGCACGTGAAGTGATGCTGCCACGTACAGACATGGATTGTCTGTACACGCATATGTCTTTGGAAGAGAACCTGGAGATCATTAATGCAACCAAACATTCCCGGTATCCCGTAGCCGTAGAAGACAAGGATGAAATCATTGGATTTATACACATCACCGATTTGCTCTTGGCTAAACCGGAGCAACAACATGATCTGGCTTCACTCGTCCGTCCAATCTTAAACGTTCCTGAATCCATGGAAATCAGCCATGTGCTGCGTCTGATGCAGAAGAAACATTCTCAGATGACGCTGGTTGTGGATGAATATGGCGGCACAGCTGGATTGCTGACTGCGGAAGAAATTCTGGAAGAGATCGTTGGAGACTTGTATGACGAGTTTGAGGATGAGCGTCCGCATATGGAACGCAGTGGGGATTCCTTTTCCATTGATGGTCGTTCGCTTATTGAAGAAGTTCATAAGTGGACCGGAGCCATCATTGAGGATGAAGAAGTGGATACCATCGGTGGATGGTTGTTTAAAGAGCTTGGGGGCAATCCAGCCAAGGGAAAAACGCAGGAGCTGAATGGGTACGTTTTTGAAGTGGAAGAATCCACTCGCTTGCGAATTACCCGGGTTCGAGTGTACAAGCAATCTGTCCCTCAAGACATAAATTCGGAAGATCAGTCAACAAAATAAACAGACCTCAAACAGACCTCTGAAAGTACCGCCCTTTGTGGTGGACTTTCAGAGGTTTTTTTGATGTGTCCGCTAAAAGGGGATTAACTTACCGACCTGAAACATATGGATATAGAGACGGGAAGCAAGCGTTTGAAATGTATGTTGGATGCATGTAAACATTGAGAAAGGAGAGTTGTTCTGTGAAAGATCCGCAGCTTCGTGCTTACGTCCCGTTTGTGGGGCCGTTTGATCCTTGTCCGCCTGTAGAGATTCGAACGTATCTGGTTCCTCCGCAATTATTTATTCCATTTCAGCCTATGGGCTGGCCGCAGTACAGCCCGGCGGAAGCCTTAAGAATCGGAACGTTGTGGCCTGCATTATACAGCCCTTATACACCAGCGAGATCGAAAGGGAGGAAGGTGGAATCGGATGGAGCCTGAAATGCCCAAAGCCTGTGATGCAAGGTATTATGAGCTGTTAGAGGAGCTCCAGGCACTGGACTTTGTATTAGTTGAGCTGAACCTGTATCTGGACACCCATCCGGGTGATTTTCAGAGTATTGAACAGTACAACAAATTCAGTCAGGAGCGCATGAGAGTTGCACATGAATTTCAACAATTGTACGGACCGCTGATGAATTTTGGTCATGCATTCTCCAAATATCCATGGGAGTGGTCACAGACACCGTGGCCATGGCAAGTGTGAAACAATCCCCTCGGGTTTCCGTGCAACATTGTCACGCCGGGGACTCGGGGAATACGCCAGCAATTTCGATTTGATTCAAAAAGGAGGGCTCTGCATGTGGGTGTATGAGAAAAAGTTGCAGTATCCTGTTCGGGTTAGCAAATGTGATCCTCATATGGCAAAATTGCTGGCTGAACAATATGGAGGAGCGGATGGTGAGCTGGCGGCAGCTCTGCGTTACTTGAACCAGCGGTATACAATTCCGGATAAAATTATCGGGCTATTAAATGATATTGGCACAGAAGAATCAGTACATTATAGTTATCAATTATAAGCCCTAAACTCGGGGGAGTTTAGGGAATAATTTAAGATCGAAAATGTTTACGGCTTCCGGTCTTGACCAGTGGCCTTTTATTGTTTTATTATAAACAGCCATTTCAAGGACTGATTTCAATAATTTATTTTGTTGTGCTGGATCTTCTGTTTGCGAATAGGTATCTAAAACATGTTCTACGTTCGGGATGATATCCACCCTGGCGGTTTGTCTTCTTTTCTCCAAGTCCATTTCCCCTAAAGCCACCTTAATGCTTTCCTCCGTTTCTCCAATCCTTTGAGCAAGTGTTTGAGATCTCTCAAGGTATGTTTCAACCGTATAAATTTTCTTTTCTAGCAAATCGTGCAGATTATTATTCTGTTCGTGCAATTCATGCATTTTTTTTTCGAGATCCTTTACGATCTGTTCCTTGATGCTTAAACTCGATTCCTCTTCGTCATTCTCAGGTTTATGATCGGTCCACTGTGCTCTATAGTTCTCCAGCCAAGTCCGTAATCCCTCCAAGATCCTATCTTCAACAATGGCCACTGGGGAACTGACATTATCACAAGTGGGATAAGGACACATCAAACCTGCTGGACGAGCATTATTACTATATGGACGACGAACCATTAATCTGCCACATACCCCGCAGCGGATAATTCCAGCGAGTGGATTGGTAATGACTCCTGCAGGTGCGGGAGGGTGCGAACGACTTTTTAAGATATGTTGAGCGCGATCCCAAGTATCTTTGCTCACTAAACCTTCATGTTTTCCTTCAGCAACTAGCCACTCGCTACTGTCCACACGAGGGCGGGAACGCTGCAGAACTCCGTTCTTTCTGGTTTTCTTCTCAGGTCGTCTACGCCAAGCAATTACTCCATAGTAGACAGGGTTGCGAATCATACCATTAATAGTCGCAACGGTCCATTGGCTATTCTTTAATGTAGGAACTGACATCTGATTCAGCTTTTTGGCAATTAATCCGGTACCTACTCCCTGGTTAACATACATATCGAATATCATTTTAATGATTGGAGCCTGATCGGGATGCGGCTCCAGTGTCCATCCTTTTTCGGCTAAAAGCTTTAGACGTTTGTAACCATAGGGAGCAATGTTACCAATAAATTTACCCTCTGAAATAGAATCTCTACGCCCTGTTTGTTGTCTGCGATTTATTGTCTTATATTCGCGGCGGGACATAAACAAACCAAATTCAAAGTATTCTTCATCAAATTCATTATCGGGATCATATGTTTTCATAGGTGTTATGATCTTAGTACCGGCATATTTAAAGGTTTGGGCAATGATACCCTGATCGATGGTATCGCCACGCGCCAATCGTTCGATCTCCATGACTAGTACACCATCCCATAGCCCTTCTTCAACTTGATGAAGAACATTTTGGATAACGGGACGTTGTGCTATTGTTTCACCTGAAACGATCTCTCTGAAGACTTCAGAAATGTTTATTTTTAGCCGTTTAGCAAGATCAAATAAATTCCTTTCATGCCTTGCTAATGTTTCACCTTCGCCGCGGTTTTCAGCTTCCATGTCTGCCCTAGACTTCCTTAGGTACATACAAAAACGACCTTGAAGTTTTGATGTTAGTTTTGCATATAGTTCGTCTGACATGGCCAAGCCTCCTTAATTGTTATATATGCTGATTATGGCTAAATATGAATCAGTACATGTGTTCGTTTTTCGATGTGAAAGAAAAGCCCCGAAGGGCTTGAAAAGTGCTAGTTCTACGAATTGTCTTCTAGCCACTGGTTCGCCCAAAGATGTGCTCCACCAGCAGCCAGTGCGAACAGAATTGCGAGTACAACACTTGCAGGCGTACTGTCGAACCAATGACCAATTATCCAACCGACAAATCCACAGGCCAATGACAGTAAAACTAATATTACGATTCGAAGGGGTTTTATCATTAATCCGATCATGGTACCTAAGATAACTCCACCAAATACCCACCAAGATGTATAATAAATTCCGAAAACTATAGATAAGATAAATATTTCGAAAAACAACCAATTTGCTCCGCTTTCACTTTCTTTAGCTTCGTTTACACCTTTACGAACTTCATCTTTCAAATTAACCACCATCCATATGAACGTTTGCTAAGCTACCTATTATTGAGCCTTTTGAACTGTAGCTATTGTTGATGTCTAAATTATATGGAGTCTATGACTTTTTTGTATTCGTTGAACTGTTCTTCAGTAACTCCACCGGGCATCTGAAGAAGCATATTATCTTTTACATAAGTCCATGAACGGAACATTTCAGATGTTTGTCCCATTTCTTCGTAAAATTTCTGTAATTCAACAAGATCATCGTTGTTTTTGAGAATAAAGACGTGTCCTGAGGGTGCATCCTTATAGACAAGGCCATTCTCTCCAGATCCTTCAGATATGGAAGAACCATTCATCGAAGGTATTTTAAACCTAACTATTTCGCCGTCCTCGGGATTTAACTTAATGGTGCTGTCTTGAGTGACCTTCTCCGGATTTTCCGCTTCCACACTTGCCGCATTCAGTTTCGAAATAACGTCATCAGCAGTTATGGAACCCCCATTACTACACGCTGCAATAAGAAGCAAGACGCCTAAAAAAATAAAGATTTGCAAACCTTTTTTCATGCTCGTGATCCCCTCTCGTGTTTTAGCTTATCTATGTATATATGAACACCACTCCGCACATGATAGACACGAGGTGATGGTGTTGCTACCAATAATGAGCCCAAAGGGCAATATTATAGTTGTAAGCTTAGATGAGATTGTGGCCATTGTTGTACAAGATGATGAGATTGAGATAAGAACAAAAACTAGACGAGGGAGACCTTTAAGAAACTTGACTGAATACGAACGCTTATTTGCCCCATTTGGCTTTGAGAAAGCTTCAAAATCGGCTATTGTAAACACCGATAAAATATGGACATTTTGTGAAGAAAATCATACGCTATATTTCGACAAAAATCATAAATCAGAGGGTGTGAAAGTAACACGCCGAAATGTGTATAAATTCAAAGGACTTTGACCGTTCACTAGGGATGAACGGTCAATTTTTATTCGACAGTATTTGCGATTACTCCATGATAATATCAGGACTATAAGTCTATAACATAAGATGTTACAGGTTAGGGGTGATCTATCTTAAAAGTAGCAAAGATGAGTCCATAAAACTTTACTACCTAATAAAGTTTTATCCGGATCGGGAGGAAAGATTCCTCCGCTGCAGCTTAAAAGAACTAATCACTATCTAGGATTTTGCGCCACGTATACAACGCTTGGGGGCCATGTAGCTTCATTGCCTTGGCAATAGTATGTGCTGTACCCAATGTCATTGTTTGATTGTTGTTCGCATATTGACTTAACTGGCTTTCAGCAATACCAGTGATAATATGCAAATCACGTTGCGAAATTCGTTTCCTTTTATACCATTCTTTTAAGCGGCAACGATCCGGTTCATACCGCATCGCGCTACTCCTTAAATAATTGACTTAATTTGTTCTGTGGAAAGCATTTACCAAACATACGAACACATGTTAGTATTATGCTAAAGAGAAACACATGTTCGCATTTTAGAGAAAATAAGAACGGAAGTGACACCTATGAATGATGAATTTAAAAAACATACTTCCTTGGTTATCGAACTTAAAAAGGAAAAATCAGTTGAAATTTATCTCTTCATTAAAGAGCAATTAATAAAATCAATAAATAATCAAAGATCCTCATAAACCAATTTAATCATTTTCTCCAAGGTATCCCTTTTGTTCGAATCGGTTAAATCAATTTTGTATTTCTCAACTAATTCCTTAATTACATACTCTGTCGTCTCTTCAGCAAGGTCAGGCTTTGATGATAATAACTCTTCTCTCGGAACTTCAGTTCTTCCTAATAAATAGTCAGTATCAACATCAAGGGCATCAGCTATTGCAACTAATGTTTCATTGGATGGGGTACTATGACCATTTTCATAGTTACTGACCGCAGCCTTAGTAAGATTGATTTTGACGGCTAACTCTTCTTGAGTTAGTCGTTTGCTTTTTCTTTGAGACGCCAGACGATCTCCATGGAACACATGCTTACCTCCTAACGTTAAGGTACAAGTATATTGTACCTTTATTATCGATTTAAATAAATTATGTACACCAATATTGTATTTTTGTGTTGACATACACCATTCTTGTACTTTATAATCAAGACAACAAGTACAAGATTAGTGTACAAATGAGGTGAAAACATGAAGAACGAAGCCTTAATGAATGCCCGGCGGAAAAAGGGCTTAACACAGGAAGAATTAGCTTCTCAGCTTGGATATTCTAAAGCAAGCGTTAGTAACTGGGAGAATGGTTATTCAAATCCAACCCTTTCTGATGCTTTCAGAATATCTGAAATTCTGGGTGAAGATATTAACACTCTTTTTTTTGGCCTAAGAGTACAAGCTGAGTGTACAAAAAGAAAAGGTGCTAGCTGATTAAACCAATTTATCTAGTAAGGAGGCAAAATTACAATGGCTGTCCCACAACTCGATACGCATAAACATAATCCTGGGAGGGATATGCCGATGTCGATCCAAATTAAAGAGTTGCCAGCAGGAAATGTTGTTGAGACCTACCAATTTGGAGAAACCACTGTTCATATCTGTGATGACTTCATTGCACAAACACCTAGCCAAATCGCTAAAGTGATCAAGCAAATGCACGAAGTAGGTTGGGATATTTTGCGAAACCAGAAAAGCGAAGCCGATTAGGCTTCCAACGGAGGACAAGCATATGCGATTCCATTGGATCAAACCCACATCACGAGCATGCTTCATATCTGCCGTCGCCATCCGATCCGAACTGAAGAAAATGACGGTAGATCAAGCAATTGATTACACGTTGTCACTCGAAATTCAATGTAAGAATCCACATCTGATATCTCAACGAGAGCTTAAGCGACTCAAGAAGGACGCTGAAGCAATGATTCGCAGGATACAAGAAACCCGCCGAGCTGTACCGGCTGGCGGGCAATGAAGGGATCTGGGGAAGACCTTGCAACCTAATACTAACCCTAGATTATGTCACATAACAACTGAGGTTGTGAGTCATTTTGTCCCAAATCCCTCTAATTGATACTGAGGGAGCTGAATGTATTGACGATTGGGAACATCTTGCATGAATACCGCAAGGAACATGGGATGACGCAAGAAGAGTTTTCGGAGAGGTTGCTGCTTGATCGTTCATCGATTGCAAAAGTTGAGAGCGGTAAGCGGCAAGCTCCGAAGGGTATGGCTATGCAAGCAGCGGTCGCATTCGACGATCCAAGGCTGTACTTGGCTGCTCAGGAAGAAGTAACTGGCGGTGCGATAACGCCCTGGTTAGACAACGTGGATTTACATAGAGCAAGTGTACTTTTCAAAACGGTAGAGGAAATGAAGGAAGTTCTTGCTTTGACTTCGGAGGTGCCGATCAGTAAGACGGGTGATCAACTCACGGAAGCTGATCGAGTCATCATGAAGCGGTTGCTGATGGAGACGGTCGAAGCGATAACGGCGCTCACGCACTTTGCAGCCGTGCTGTGCAAAGAGTATTCGTTCTCTTGGTTCGGGATCTGGAAAGAGCATCGGGCCGAGCTAAAGGCTAAAAAATATATGAAATGAGGTTGATTGAATGTCTCGTGAACAGTTGGCATATGAAGCATTGCAGGCTGGAAAAAACTCGAAGCACAACTTGAAACTGATTCGGAAGCAGCCTGAAAGAATGTTGCCTGGGAAGATGAATAATGCAGAGGAATATCTTAACCGGATGATCCGGTTCGCGGAAGTAGAAATAGAAAATGCCCGCCTGGCAGGGCGGACACTCACGTTGAGAACTCGCTTAAAGTCTCTTCTGCTGCTCATTTTATCGTCTCCCGAGTCAAAGCGCAAGGGGGAATCAGTATGAAAGATCAATTATATATCCAAATCATCATTAACTATACAGAATCAGCCAAGGCCTTACGTGAGAATACGGCGGCTGTGATGTCCTTCAATGGATCGGTTCAGGGAACGGATTTCGAATCCATTTGGCAAGAGCGGGAAATGATCTTTCACCGCTGGCAGAACGCTGCTTCAAGTTTGCGTGAGCTGCCGCCGGAATACATGGCGCAGGCTGTGGCGGAGATTGAGAAGATTTAACGATACAAGTTATGGACAGGCCATTGTCGGCCTTGTCTCACTGCTTGCGGGACGGGTTTCATAACCAACTCCCGTTCCGTTGGCGGTGAGATGCGGCTGACGCATCACAGAGTATTAGCGCGAGGGTTACATTTTTAGACTTTGTTGGCTCCCTCTACAAAAGGATAAGACTAAAGTCTGGTTTGCGCCATTAGCCACGTAACCGCCTGAGGGGTTCGATTGACGGCTCACTGGGTCGATTGGTTGGGAAAATGGCGGCTCTCGCGGTGGTACTCTGCCACACAAACATTTGAAGGGAGGACAAACAATGAAGAAACCTAGCGAGTTACTGAGCGATATCGTTGATGCGTTGAGAAAGTTGGAAGATGGTATTGATGATAAAACTCGTTCCACCTCAGAAATTCTTGAAAATTTATCTTCATTTGCCGGCAACGGACTCTATGAAATCATTCGCGACATCGATGATGCAAAGGATGCTGCGGAAGAGATTGAGGAAGAGTTGGACAAAGCCAATGACCGTATTGAGGAATTAGAAAATGAGTAAGGAGGACAACCCGTGCAAATTATTCATCGGCTTACCGTTGTAAGCAACCCGACTCGTGTGTTTGAAGTCGGTACCGAGATCGACGGCCGCGAGGTCATTGAGATTAAGAACATGAGTTTGGAATACGAGGATCATGTTCATTCGGAATATCACGTTTTGGATGAAGATGGGGAACTGATTTCTAATGTTGAGAACGCTCCGGTGATTGTTGATTGGAAGACGATCGCAGAAGATGGACCAGTTCCAGACAACGAAAAAATGACCGCCTAGGCCGCGGTCATCACTGATCTTTCACAACTAAATATGGATACACGGTCATCTTACCATGGGTGGCCGTGCCAAACAAGGAGGATGCGCATGTCTGAATTGCTTGAGTCCCAGGAAAGTGAATGTTCTGAGGAACACGATTCTGATTATCCCACGATTCACGAAGAACTCGCTGATAGGGGTATGAGCATTCATGATTTTATATGAGGGAGGAACGAACATGGCAATGAATATTGCAGCCAGTACAAAGAACATGGCCCGAGAAGAATGGTTGAAGATCCGCCGGAAAGGTATCGGTGGTTCGGATGCATCTGCTGTCGCTGGCTTGAACCGTTATAAATCACCCGTTGGAGTGTTTCTGGATAAGACAGGTCAAATCGAAGCGGATGAAGCTGGAGAAGCAGCCTATTGGGGCAATGTGCTCGAAGACGTTGTAGCAAGAGAGTTCACGATCCAAACCGGACTAAGGGTTCAGCGTAGCAACAAGCTTTATCAGCATCCTGAACATAAATTCATGCTTGGTAACGTGGACCGCTTGATCTTGGATAAAGGTGGTCGTGGACTCGGCATCCTGGAGTGTAAAACGGCCAGCGCCTACAAACTCGGTGAGTGGGAAGACGATCAGGTTCCTGATGAGTACGCGATCCAACTGCAGCATTACATGGCTGTTCTTGGCGTGGATTACGGGTACTTTGCGGTTCTTATCGGTGGTCAACGTTTCCAATACAAGCTGGTCGAACGCAATGACAAGATCATTGACTCACTTGTGCAGATTGAGGATGAATTTTGGAACCGGCATGTCGTGCCTGGTATTCCGCCAATGATTGATGGGAGTGACGCTTCAGCAAATCTGTTGAATCAGCTTTACCCCATATCCGCGCCATCAAGTGAAGTCATCTTGGATGATAAGCAAGCCGGCATCGTTCGTCAGCTTCAGGCGGCAAAAGAAGAAGCTGCTGTTGCTACGGAACAGGTCAAACGGTATGAAAACGAGTTGAAATCAATCATGGGCGAGAATGAGCTGGCTATCCATAACGGTGACACTTTGTTGTCCTGGAAGTCGAATGATACTTCTCGGATTGACAGTAAACGATTGAAGAAAGAGCAACCTGATCTATATGAAAAATACTCAAACACCTCGTCTTCAAGACGGTTCCTGGTGAAATAAGGAGGCCCTATGGCACGAGCAAACGGAGCATCACTCGAAGGGAAATTGCAGAATAAGGCAGCGGGGGCGAACAATGCTCCTGCTGTTAATCCATCGCAAACCATTGCCGCCTATCTGAAGAAAATGGAATCTCAGATTGCTGAAGCAATGCCGAAGCATATGAACATTGAGCGTTTAAGTCGTATCGCACTCACTACAATCCGGACAAATCCAAAGCTTTTGGAATGTTCAATTCCTTCACTGATGGCCGCAGTTATGCAATCGGCTCAGTTAGGACTTGAGCCAGGACTGATTGGTCATTGCTACATCATTCCTTACGGCAAGGAAGCCACGTTCATTATCGGTTATAAAGGCATGATCGATTTGGCCCGGCGTTCTGGTAATATTCAATCCATTTCCGCGCATGAAGTCTATGAAAATGACTTCATAGAGTTGATATATGGTCTTGAAGAGAATCTAAAACACGTTCCTTGGTTCCTGAGGAAAGATGAAAAGCCAACTGAGTCAGGTAAGGTAGTCGGAGCTTACATGGTCGCCAAGTTCAATGACGGCGGTCATTTCATCCATTACATGCCGATCAGCGAGATTGAGGCGCACCGGAAACGTTCCAAGGCATCGAATAACGGCCCCTGGGTCACGGATTATACGGAAATGTGCAAAAAGACGGTCGTTCGTTCCGGATGGAAATGGTTGCCGATCAGCGTGGAGATTGCTTCTGCTGTAACGCAGGACGAAACCACAAGGAAAGATATTACACCTTCGGATGAATCGTTCATCGATATCACCCCACCTGCAGGTACTGACGATCCACCACCTGCTCAACAAGGCGATGGTGGATCTGAACAGGTCGAATTTGAATAATGAGCCAAATAGATTCCATCACCGATCAGCCGCTTCTACGCAGTATGATCGGTGATCGGATATGGCGACTGATGGATTCAGATCCTGCGCTTTTCAAGCAAGAGGTTCGGGATTACTTCGCACGAGGCTATCCTGGATGGCTGGTTGTTCGTGCGAAGTACCCGCACATTTATTTACGTGATGATAGGGAGCGTGCGATATGACAACTAAACAGAGCAGAAAGGCAGTCTTCAACCAGTTGCAACAAATGTTTGAAGACGCCGCGATGGAAGGGCCGGAGGTTCTCCAGTCCCATTTAAGAGACGTTGCTTTCTCGTTGGGGGCACAGGCGGCAGCGTCGTCAGATCCGGTTCATATGCCGCAAGCCATTAATGATTTAGTTACTCATTTCGGTCGCGGAATTCAAACCGTTATTCAAGAGATAACGGGCAATGAAAGTAAGTTCGATGTCGCTGTTTACGCTGTTCAACAGAAATAACATTGGTGTAGGAACTGAAATCACGGCTGCTACGGGAGGGGGAGACGCAAGTGACCGAGACAGCCAGACCGACCCTTTCCGGGCTTCTGGAACAATTTGAAGCCATTGGCGGGCCGGAAGAGTTTGGTCCTGAAGGGATAGCAATAATGATTGCCTTATGGCGACGCAGTGCAAAGCTTGGGTGGCGTAAGGCATGGAAAATGACCAATAAGGATCTCATGGTTCAAACGGGAATTACGAACAAAGGTACGCTAAATGCTCATCGAAAAAAGCTCGTTGATGCAGGATTGATTGCTTACATTCAACCACCAAGAGGGCAATCAAAAGGAGATTACAGCGTCGAATTCGACTTGTTGGGTGTCGGAGTGGAACAAAAATTGAACCACTTCAATAGCTACTCAGACGAAGTAGGGCAGGAAGTGGAACAGAATTTAGACCACTTTGACGGGGTAGGTGAGAAAGTGGAACAAAAATTAAACCACTTTCCGCAAGTAGAACGAAAAGTGGAACAAATTTTAGACCCTGTATTAAAAGATCTTCTTCTTTCTTCTTCTGCTTCATCATCTGCTACTGCAGACGGAAATCAAATTGATCGTCCACCTGATCCGGAGTATGAATCATTTTACTCAGCTCACAAGCGAGTGTTTGGATTCGAGTGCAATCCATTCCAAGCACAGCAACTTATCGTTTACATCGATGAGGACCACATGGACGAGGCTGTGGTTATACGGGCGATGGAACGTGCGGCATTGGCTGCTTCAGGATACAGGTTCACCCTTATTACCAAGATCCTTGGAGATTATCTGAGGTCTGGGGCCAAAACATTTGAAGCAGCCAAAGCGTTGGACGATGCTTTCGAAGCAAGGAAAGGTTCTTCAGTTACAACAGGTTCTGTACCGAGTGGTCGGAGACAACAACCGTTAAGGCAGCAAAAGAGGGACAGTTTAGAACAAAGGCTGAGGGAGGAGGAAGCCCGTGGAAAAGGCTGATGTTATTCGATTGTTCATGGCGATCACCGACGAATACCCGACTTTCGATGACAGTGAAGAGAATGTGGATCGCCACTACAAGCATCTTCAAGATTTTCCGTATGAAGCAGCTATTCAAAACTTGGATCAGCATATCAAGACTATAAAGTGGCCGCCGACCATCTCGGAGATCCGCGGAAGACTTGGCGAACAGATTGAACGTGAACGGATGCGAGATTTAACAGAAACATATTTTGCGGAGAGAGAAGCAGCGGCTCTTAAGGCTTGCCCGCCGCCGCCGGGATGGAAGGATGAGTTACTTGCAAAGCTTCGACATAGAAAATAACCTTCCCTACAGTATGCAGTTTGAACAGGCTGCCCTGGGTGCATTGATACTGAAGTCAGTGGAAGCTTTGGAACATGCAGAGATACTCACTGCAGATGCGTTTTACGATAAGGCCCATAGCCTAATTTACAAAACGATTGCAGGATTAGCTGAAAGGCAAAATCCGATCGATCTGGTTACAGTAACGGAAAGCCTGAAGGATAAAGGTGAACTGGATGACATCGGTGGAGTGAGTTACCTTGCTAAGTTGGCGGGGGGAGTACCGACTGCCGCAAATGCCGGTTATTACTTCGAACAGCTTCAGGATATGGCAGTTCGCAGGGATCTGATCCGGACTAATATGCTTCTGATACAGCAAGCAGCTGCTGGAACCGAACTGTCGCAGTTAATGTCCAGCGTTCAACAAGCACAGAACAAATTAACTGATCGAGCAGCACCAAAACAGGATTTTAAGCGCATTGAAAATGTGTTGATCGAAGTTGTGGAATCTGCTGAGGTTCGTTTTGACAACTTTAAGAACGGTACAGTCACAGGTATTCAAACAGGCTTTACCGATTTGGACAGTATCACAGCCGGATTGCAAAAGAGTGATTTGATTATTGTTGCTGCTCGACCATCAGTAGGTAAAACGGCTTTCGCTCTGAACATTGCCCAGAACGTGGCCATTCGGAATACCGAACCTGTAGCTATATTCAGCTTAGAAATGTCAGCAGCTCAGCTTGTTCAGCGGATGGTGTGTGCCGAAGGGAACATCGACGCGAGTAACATGAGGATGGGCGATTTTGCTTCAGGCGATTGGACAAAGTTTGCTGAAGCAGTCGGAATCCTAGGTGCAACAAATATTCGTATCGACGATTCGCCAGGTATTACTGTTCACGAGATCCGTGCGAAGTGTCGCCGCCTTAAAAAGCAGGAAGGACTGGGGATGATCGTCATCGACTATCTTCAGCTCATCGCAGGTCGTCAGGGAAAAGGTTCTGAGAATCGACAGCAAGAAGTTTCCGAGATTTCAAGGACTTTGAAGCAATTGGCTCGTGAATTGGATGTTCCGGTTGTTGCATTGTCCCAGCTCAGCCGAGCGGTTGAACAACGCCAGGATAAACGTCCCATGATGAGTGACTTGCGGGAATCGGGTTCGATCGAGCAAGATGCCGACATCGTAGCGTTCCTGTACCGGGATGACTACTATAACCAGGAGACCGAGAAGAAGAACATCATCGAGATCATCATCGGTAAACAGCGGAATGGCCCAGTAGGCACCGTTGAACTGGTCTTCCTGAAACAATTCAATAAATTCGTGAACTATGAGCGGAAGCACAACTATGGCCCAACGCCACCGGAGCCTGAAGATATAGAAAAACGCCAATGGGCGTAAGGAGGGAACGAGCATGAAGCAAGGTAAACGGCTTACCAAGAAACAAAAAATTGATCTGCTTAAGGCCAGACCAGGCGTAACGTTGGAAAACTGGTTGTCTGAGCGGGAAACGTCTGAAGGTGTTGTACTGCTGAACAAGCATTCGGGGAAACGCTGGTTGCTGGACAAGATCGATGGCATGTTGCGGCCGTACAAGGTGCGCACTTGATGGGCAGTCCTTATACCAGATGGTCGGTGTCAGAGTACATGAGACATCGGTTCATGAATACAGGACAGGTTCCTGATCGGGATGAGCTGCAGGCAGAATTTTCGGGGATTGATCAAACTGAGCTCAACGAAGGGATCGTTGAGTTTGATGCAATCGTCGGAACTGGAGGTGCGACGTGCGAAAGCTGATTGATCCGCACCATCAGACACATTTGAGTTATACCGTGCGCGGTGATGACGGTCGTAAGTTGGCTGAGGTATTTGTCATTAAGCGTGACATGCTGCCAGCGAAACAACGAAGGAAGGAAAGGAAGCGTGCCAGACGATGAAGATTATGGGCATTGATCACGGGACCAACTATGCGGGATGGGCAACGATGACGAAGGGCAAACCAATTGATTTCGGTTTAAAGGATTATTCCAAAATACCGATGCCCAAGGTCTTGAACGCCATTTACCAGGACAACTACGACATGATTCGATCTCACAAACCTGATGTCGTGATTTTGGAACGCCCCGTACATTTCAAAAATGCGAATAGCGTAATCGCTTTGGTTGGTGCGTATTCCATGGTTACATTGGCTGCACTCCATAATCGCGTTCGAATTGCTGAGATACGTCCTTCCGAACTGAAGATGTTCACAGGCAAAGGAAATGCAGATAAAGAAACGGTTGCGGTTGAAATGCAAATGTTATTCGACCTTGATTTAGACGAAATTGCTATACCCGTTTACTACAAGAAAAATGATCCAAAGGGAACGTACAAAGTTGGGGACTTTCAAACTCGCTTGTACGATCCATCCGACGCTTTAGCCTTGTGCTGGGCTTATTATCAAAAACATATCAAAGGAGTTGCATAGACATGACAAATGGAATGGTGAAATTTTCGGCAGAGGTAGCAAAAGGAATCAGTGTTGGTACAAAGGATGTAACAATCAAGTTGCTCATCCCTCTTGCTGCAGTTGAATCAAGATTATCTGCTTTAGCGAAGATGCAAGAAAAAGAGATCATGGTTTACCTGGGTGATCCGCAAGGAGCGTTTGACTTCGATGATGAAGAGAATGACCCAATGTACAACACTTGGAACAGTGGGCGCCGCGTAACAACTGATTCATCCGGTGTAGTAACACAGATCGAGAAGCCGGGTTCTGCACCTGATCAGGACGAGAATCAGGCTCAGTTGTTTGGACCAGCTGAAGCGCCTATTGATCAAGAGCAGCCAACGGGAGAAGGTGACGACAAGCCAACTGTTCCACCGACAGGCGCCGATGATCCTGGTACCGATCCAAATGATCCTTACGGTGATAACGATAACAATGACATTCCAGACTGGATGAAGGATGGCGGCGATGATCAGTCCGGTACGAAAGAAATGGACTTTAGTTCTTCTGATGGTTCAGAAGGTGATCAAGAGCCGCAAGCAGATCCTCAACATGACGGGAATGAAGATCCTCCTGCAAGTGACAAAGATAGTGCACCTGCTGAGATCGATAAGGAGAAACTTGAACAGTTCATCCTTGCTCAGCGCCCGATCTTTGATGATATCAAACTGGCTGATTCCCCTGCCGATTTCCCTGCACTCCTTCAGCAACGGAAGGTAGAGGGCAAGACATGGTTGGAAATCTCAAAAGAAATGAACATCCCAAGTTCGCAGATCAGTTCCAAGTTCAACGCCTACAAAAAGCGCGTTACTAAAATGATGCAGGATGGCGTAGCGGTTTAAGCATCTTTCATACAGCATCAACCCCCGGTCGAACGTTGGCCGGGGTGACCAGTTGCATGCATCAAACAGAACGTATGATCTCAAATTCATCAAGAAAGGGCGATATCAATGAAAGAATCCGTTAAGAAATATCAGATTCAAGCAGAGTTGGAGGAGTTGCTTCCTCGTATGCAACATGTTTTTAAACAAATTAAAGACATGGAGGAAGAATGGTCTAATCATTACGACCGGAACGATCCAGAAGAACAATATCAACGTGGAATGTTTTATCGGGCGGGTGATCTTATGGCTGACGCTGCTAGGGTGTTGACCCAAGCATTCGCGGAAGTGAGAGACCAGGGCTTTTTGCGTAAACAGGCGAACGGACGATATGCATTAAATGGGTTTGAGCTTGCGACTACCTCAAACGTTGAATATTTGGATGTAGATGGAGACATTCGTCGGTGGGTAGCGACCCGAATTGAACATAACGGATCTGATTACTTTTTACTTGCTACCAAGCATATTCCGCTGGATGGTTTGCACGTTCGAATTAAACGGGTTCCACGCTAAGGAAGGGGTAATCACATGAAAAATACATTGGGAGATTTGCAAAATCACTTGTTCGCCCAGCTTGAACGCCTCAGCGATGAGGATATAACCGGTGAAAAACTCAATGAAGAAATCACCCGAGCCAAAGCAGTTACGAGTGTAGCTTCTCAAATTATTGCAAATGGATCTCTTGTTCTGGAAGCTGCAAAACTTGCTGATGATCGGATGAATGCTAACACTATTGTTCCTGCAATGCTTAAAGGTGAAAACTGATGGTGTGGTACACCCCTGAGCAGAAGAAATTTATTCATGATATCGCACAGGGTAGATATAACTCTGAAATTGCTGAATTATTTCAAGCTGAGTTTGGTATTGAGGTTTCAGCAGGTCAGATAAAATCTTTTAAAGCTAATCACAAGATTAAAAGTAACGTCCCACGTAAACGTACAACTGGCGATGAAGGTTTGTTCACACGAGAACAAAAAGAATTCATCGAAAAAAATGTTGAGGGCCGACAAAATCAGGAACTCGCTGATCTAGTCAATGAAAAGTTCGATCTGCAGATCACTGCAAAGCAAATGAAGACGTATAAAAAGAATCATTATTTATTAAGTGGATTGGATTGTCGATTCCAAGTTGGTCATGTCCCATTAATTAAAGGAACAAAGGGACTATATAACGTTGGTGGCAATCCTACTTCATTCAAGAAAGGACATCGACCTTCTAATTACCTGAAGGTTGGATCTGAGAGAGTCACTGCCGATGGATACGCGGAAATAAAGATTGCTGATCCCAATAAGTGGCGTAGAAAACACTTGATCGTTTGGGAAAAACACTATGGACGCGAAGTCCCGGAAGGTCATGCTGTCCTTTTCGGTGATGGGAATCGGAGTAATCTGGATCCGGATAATTTAGTTCTGGTGTCTCGTGGCCAACTCGCAATCATGAATAAAAGAGGGCTGATTCATAAAGACGCTGAGTTAACCAGGACTGGTGTAATCATGGCAGACATCATTAAGAAGATTTCAGATCGGAGGCGTAATAGGAAATGAGAATCGACAGTTATCCGATACCCGTCACGTGCTCTTACTGCAGCAGTGACGTTATCTATACCAGCAACGCAGTCATTTACGGTAAGGAGTATGGTAACGGCCGAGTGTACAAATGCACCGGCTGTGATGCTTATGTGGGTGTTCACACTGGAACCGATATCCCTTTGGGTCGGCTGGCCAACAAAGAGTTGCGGCAGCTCAAGAAGAAATGTCATTCATTATTCGATCCCGCTTGGAAAGGCAAGAAGGTAAAACGCCGCCAGGCATACAGCATATTGGCTTTCAAGTTGGGCATCCCCGTTCATGAATGTCACTTCGGATGGTTCGACAAGGATCTGCTGACTAAGGCCATTAATGTACTGCAGTTGCCTGAATGGTACAAACAATAATGCGACGCATAATCTACGTTGCTGGAGTAAACAGAAAGCACCTAGCAGAACAGGCCAGCGGCGTACCTTACTGGCTCCTGAGCGCCACACTCCTGCGGAAATATCCAAGCTGGCTTGAGCCATACCTGCGACACAGAACGGTTATTTGGGACCCAGGGACGTTTAGCGAGGACTGCATTTCGTATCAAGGATATCGGGCTTATCTGGATCGGCATGCTAAGTCCCGACACACCTATATGCAATATGACGAGATAGGCGACCCTGCGGCAACCGCTTGGTATTTGCAGGACATGAGGCGGCGCGGCTATAATCCGGTACCGATCTTGCAACCTGGCGGAGACGTGAGTTTGCTACAACGGAATGGGCTGGTATGTATCGGTGGCATGGTCCGCATGAGAGACGATGAGCGTATGCGATACCTGGACAGTCTGCTGCTTAATCCTATACGTGCACAGGTCCACTTGCTGGGCATGATACGCCCGGAATGGTTTGAGCCATACAGTGCGGTGGTGCAGGGAGACAACACCTCGTGGATACCGCGTGATAAATGGAACAGACGATTGAGTGTCGAGGAATGGATGACAAAGTACGGAGAACAATTGATACCACACAGGCCGCGCGAGACGGTCCAATTATCACTATTTTAGGAGGATGACCATGTTATATCAGTACGACTCACTGGAATACAGACTCATTTACTACGCTTTGTGCACCTTGGGATTAGAGTGGGAAAAGGACGAAGCGGCTGCTGAGGTCCAGGAAGTCGCACAGATTCACGGTGTGACAGTATCGGAGGTACACCATGCGTTGGAAGCACTGTATACGGATAATCCTGACCCGGATGCGCTCCGGGCAGAAGCTGAGGAAGGTTAATAGACATGGCCATCTCACCTGAAGTTATCCGGTTAATCGATCAGAAACTTGCACCGTTAATTCGAACCGGCTGCCGCATCGATCGGATCAAAATGGTGTGTGCCGCAGGTACGGAACTGGTGAAACAAGGATCAGTTGAGACAAGCGTTGGACCACTACGCGTTGAGTCAAGTAACTTTGTTCCGAAGGGCCGGGCTTATCTGATCGAGGACCATTATAAAGGATTCACATGGGTAAGGTAATCGACTACCGCGTTATATATGATCGGCTGAAGGATGTTGTCGCTGATAGATGGAGCCCGGATCTGGATCGATTCGGTAAACTGTATGAATGGAAGTTAAATGATACGAGAAAGGATGAGGAGTCATGAGTAACCCAGATCAAGACGCAATCACCTATATGTTAGGTATGTCGTCAGAAGAATTCGAAGAATGGGTGGATGCTGGAGAATACTCTGATCAGAACGTGATTGATCTGCACGGTGAAGCGGGGCGACTCCGCAAGGAGCTTAGAGATGCATGGACAACGATCCGTGAATATGGCATCCCTTTAATGGCAGCAAAAAACCTGTGTAAAGAAATTGATCAAGCCGGATCACCTAAGGACAACTTCGCTTTCCGTGCTATCGCCAAAAATTTGAAAGTGTTAGTGAGTTTGATTGATTGGAAAGCAATCGATAGCCTAACTCGGGGCCAGAAAGGATCGAAAAACCAATGAAGGCAGTCACGATTATTCAGCCTTGGGCCACACTGGTAGCCTTGGGAGTCAAGACATTGGAGACACGGAGCTGGGCGACGAAACATCGGGGGCCGCTTGCTATTCACGCAGGGCAAAAGGTGGATAAAGAAGCTTGCCTGATCCCACAAATCCGCGAAGCGCTGCTGAAACATGGTATTAACGATTGGCGGGATCTGACTACAGGAGCAGTGATTGCAAAAGCTGTGCTCAATGATGTATGGGCTATAAACCATCCGTTTAAGAACGGGGGATTGATAGAACGTGTGAGTACTGATACTGGCAGGTTTCTTACATGGGGTGGATACATGCCCGACGAATACCATTTTGGAGACTACAGTGACGGAAGATTCGCCTGGCAGCTCGACGACGTTGTTCAGCTGCAGGAGCCGGTGCCAGCGAAAGGCCAATTGAGTTTATGGAACTGGGAGGAAGCAGGATGACTACGAAAGCAACTTTAGAGAAAACCCTCAGCCGTCGGCAAAAGGAAGTCTATGACTATATTCGACTATTCATTGAAGACAACGGTTATGCTCCTACGATCAGGGAGACTGCTGAAGCACTTATGTTATCGTCATCTTCTACTATTCATGCACACATTAACACGCTCATTCGTAAGGGATACCTTACACATACAGCAGGAGGGGTTCGCACCCTGGCATTGACCAAGAAGGGCAAACGGCCAAAGGTTGTAACTCAAGCGGGTATCCTGAAATGGATTCAAGATCAAAGCATTGAGAAAACGCATGATGGGGCTGTATATAACTTGCTGGCCGATCTGCAGGAAGGCATTCAAACGGGGAGGATTTCCTAATGGTAGATTACCGCAAAGTAGAAAAGACAACATGGACACCGGAGCAGATAGCGAATCATTTGAAAGCAATCGGGGCTGAGCATCCACCTAAACGGCCTGACAAGCTGCAAAAGGCGGTAACTGCACCACAACAGCATAACGGAAACAGTAGGTACTATAAACGCGGGGGTGAATGGTAATTGGAGCGAGATTTTAGGACATTGCTTTTGGAGTACGGATATCCGCAAGACCTGGTAAACGGCTGGTCCGTTGAAGAATGTGAAGCGGAGTGGGACGAGTTCTGCAACGAAGTTATTTCAGTATAATAAATATCCCCCGCGAGCTTGGCGGCCAGGCGGGGGATGTAGTGGATGTTATTTCCTCATTCCTCTTATTAGTATATCACAGGATAAAGGGGAATGAGGGGGATGGCGATGGCATGGGGAGGACTTTGGGAACAAACAGAACTCTTTGCAAAGGCATCAAAAGAGGAGATCCAGAGCGCGGAATTCTACCTCGATAAATATAAAATGATGTGTTTGTTCATGGAAGACTTTGAGAATCATCAGAAAGAAATGGAACAGGTAGCAGTTGACGGGGAAGTAGCCCGTCGCATCGATCAGACAGATCTGCATGCTGACAAGACTGCGAATGCCGTGATTCTGCAAGATAAACAAAAATGGGTTTACTCACAATATGAGATTTTTACCGCTCTTATTCGTAGAGCTCATAGTCAAGTAATTGATCCTGAAGAGAAGGAAGCAATTGAAATTCGTTTCATTAAGGGTTATACCCGAAAGGAAACCATTCTCTTTATGAGAAAGGGTGTGGCAGCCAGTACCGTGGACCGCCGCATTGAAGCCGGAATCGTATCGATTGCTAACTCTTTGAAGCTCACAGGATTCTATGATTACATCAAACAACAATTCTGACGACAAAGTGGGGAAAACGTGGTGTGGATTGAGGAATTATGAACACCACTTGACCATTTTTCCCTGGTATATTGGTAATGTGGAAATCGGGCGAGAATGAAACGCACAGCTGCAATAGCGGCATATGACTGGGGCGTTCCTCTTCTCGCCTTTTTCTAACTCTCAATACAGGAGTGCTTTGGATGTCGAGAGAATTGATCATGAATCATATTGCTGATATTGATGCAGAAATTAAGGAAATAAATCGTGTTCGCGAAGAAGATACATTCGGCCCTTTAGTGTCTGAGGATTTTCCAGAAGCGCGTGCTTTTTTATTACAATCTAAATCCACAGCGTTGTTGGCACTGGTTACATTGGAAGCTAAGAGTATTGACTGATCATTTCGTCAGTTTCAACGACATGATCATGTCGAGGTAATGCTCGATATGGTTCAAATGCGAAATAGCAAGCAATCAGCAGGAAACGATGGGTTTGTTCCAGTTCATCGGGACTCACCCGTTTTCTGTTCCTTGACCCGCTGTTGGTAGCTTCAGTAAAATGGTCTTGTTCTTCCTCTATAGTTACATAGTACGTATGCATTTAAAGCAAAGAGCGAAGCGCATTTGCTGCGGACGGGTACGGACGCCAATCTTTTAAAAGCGTCACACAAATCGCCAAAAGCGTCATTTTATAGCCATAAAACGTAATTCGATTAGCCATTATCGTACATATCACAGCCAAAGTCGTTCCTTCACTGGATCGGCTTTTTTTATTGGAGGAATTGAAGTGATCAGCAGAAGACGAAAGAAGATACGCATTCGCCCTAACAAGCAGCCGGAGAAGTGCAAAGGTTGTCCCTATGGTAACTGGGATGGAGTTAAGCAATTTTGTATGATGCCAAGATGTATACGGATCAGGGAGGGATTATTTCGTGAAAAATAAATTCCTTAATCACGGTGAATATATTGAGGTGTTTATCACACGTAAGAATGGAGACGTTCATTCCTTTTTCGTTTCTGTGCAAGATTACGCAAGAGTAAACAGTTTTACGGGCACATGGTATTTGAACGAAAGTAAACAAGGCAGATTTTATGTGCATGGAAACTTGCCCAGAAACAAAAGCAACTCAAAGTCAGTACAATTACACAGATGGATTTTAGACCCTCCATCAGATATGTGCGTTGATCATATTAATCATGACACGCTGGACAACAGGAGAAGCAATCTGCGAATAGCTACCAAAGCTCAAAATTCTCAGAATAGGGAAGGAGCTCCTGACGATAATACTTCTGGTCTCAAGGGCGTATCTTGGCATAAACGAGATAAACGATGGAGAGCTTTTATCGGCATTAATCGAAAATACAAGCATTTGGGATACTTTAATAGTAAAGAAGAGGCTGCTGCGGCATATAACCGTGCGGCCTCTTTCTATTTCGGGGAGTTTGCTGTTCTTAACGCAGTATAAGCTGTTTTAAGCGTATCAGCATGAGAACGTCCGTTTGCAGGGATAAGCGTTTAGAAGAGCGGAGAACAGCGTCTGAATGAGCCTACGCATGCATATGATGGTCGGCCAATCGGTGAAACCAACTCAACACAATTCTATGGTATTATTGCCCAAAAGGATGGTGTCCAATTTGGAGCAGCTAATCACGATTGAACAGTTGGAAGAGTTATCGCAAGATCAGAAAGATCGTCTTAGGGCATGGTGGTATGCAATCAACCCGGGCAGGTTCGACCTTTACGTCGTCTTGTACAAGTATGACGATGGATTGAAGTATGAAGGGCCTTTCATTAACACGGGGGAAAGGGACTTTCTTGAAGACTTCAATACTGGTGAAGCATTGCCTTTGCTATCAATTGGGCAAATGATCGCTATTATTCGATCCAAGGCTCAAAGTAAATTCAGTCTAGAACATAGTGTTGAGCGGAATTTTGAACGCTGGGGTATTCCTAAATTCGTTTTCTCTGGAGGAAGATTAACCAGTGTGTTCGTTCACACGGAACTTCGCGATGCACTATGGTTAGCCGTAAAGGCAGTTCTTTAATACACCTGAATATAATCAACGAGGACGAGCTATGATGCTGGTCCTTTTTTATTTCTTCATTCTTCTTGTAATCTCTCGTTGCCCGAGATACCAGAAATAAACCTTAACTGCGATGAGTAGATCGGGCAATGTGTCGCTCAGTAGAGTGTGTAAGAGTTCATAAATCATTTCATTTGTCATAGTGGATGTTCCTCCTAGTGTTTTGTCGGAGTAACAATCGGTCTATACCCCGTTCCAGTTGCGGTCATAGTGAAAAAAACTTTGAGGTGATAGAAATGAACATCAGAATCGTGCCAATCGATCAGATTAATGCAGCAGCCTACAACCCCCGTGTTGACCTTCAGCCCGGGGATCTGGAATATGAGAAGCTTCGCCGCAGCATAGAGGAATTCGGTTATGTTGAGCCGATTGTCTGGAACGAACGCACAGGGAACATGGTCGGCGGCCATCAACGGTATAAGATCATGGTCAACGAGCTGGGCCACACTGAGTTGCAGGTATCCGTGGTGGATCTGGACGATCAGCAGGAGAAGCTGTTAAACATCGCTTTGAATAAGGTATCAGGCGTTTGGGATGAAGATGCCCTATCGCAGTTGCTTGTTGAGCTGCAACAGGAAGGCGTGGATATTTCTTTGTCCGGGTTCGATGATGTGGACCTGAAACAGATGCTTGGTGAGATCGAGATCCCGAACTTCGATGCGGGTACTTCCGAGGATCAAGGCGATTTGGGGGTATTGAGTTCAAAGCTGGTGACTTGTCCGCACTGCAATGAGGAATTCGAACATGATTGATTTAAAAGTGGATTGGGCGACACATGCAGCAGCGAAGTTTTCTTGTGAGAACTTCCACTATAGCCGCAGTTTGCCCGCAGGAAAGTCGGTGAAGGTGGGAGCATGGGAAGATGGCCAATTTATCGGTGTGGTTATATTCAGCCGTGGGGCGACTCAGAATATCGGTTCTCCATATGGTCTGACGCAGCGTGAATGCTGTGAGTTGACACGGGTTGCCTTAACCAAGCATCAATCATTTGTATCGGAGATCCTTGCCAAAGCGATCCGGTTCTTGAAGGAGCAATCTCCCAATGTGGAGTTGATCGTTAGTTATGCCGACGTTGAGCAAAAGCATCACGGCGGGATCTATCAGGCTACGAACTGGATCTATGAGGGGAAGACGGACGGGGAACATTATTTCATCATTCGTGGCAAGAAGACACATCCCAAATCGATTCACAGCAAGTACGGTACCGGCAGTCAACGCATCGATTGGATCAGGAACAACTTGGATGCCAATGCCGAATTGTACCGGACTGAGGGTAAACACAAGTACCTGATGCCGTTGAACAAGAAGATGCGGCGTAAGATCCTGCCTTTGCACAAACCGTATCCAAAATAAAAAGGAGGACGCTGTAACGTCCTCCCCATCACCCAGGGTATCCCCCGGCTGAGATAGCGGCCCGCCGCGCGCGGCATTTTGCAGACATCCGCTATCTCGTTTTCCATCATAACGGAAAGTCGGGGATTACACATGAGAACACAAGATGAAGTTTTGTTGCAGCATGAACTCGAAGTCGCCGAGGGTATCCTTGAGAGCAAGGAACAGTACCGTAAAATCGTTAAGGCATCTATTGCCCAGTGGGTCAAAGACCTGCAGGCTGGAAATATAAAGATGCAGACCGTTCAGGATCTGGAACGTCTCATCGAATTGGATATCAAGCTTCAGCAGGACGATCTCATGTAGGTCGTCTTTTTAATTCAACGAAAGGGTGATAACGATGAATTTTGGACAAGCGCTTGAGCAAGCAAAGATAGGTAGAGGGATGAGGTTGCCACAATGGCAGCCGGACGTGGTGGTTCGGGCACAGTATCCAGATGATCACAGCAAGATGACAGCACCGTACCTTTATGTGGAAAGCCGCTTTGGTCGTGTACCATGGAAGGAAACAAATATTGAACTCTTCTCAAACGAATGGGAAGTAGTGGGCGAACAATCGGTAATTACAGGCGAAAGAGAAGGGGTTATTCCTTTTACCACGAAGGACTTGAGCGAGGAACTGTCTCGGCGACTTGGCGTGGATACTTTCACGGTCGAACCGCAACAAGAGTTTGCGATTGTGGTTGATGGTCGGATATATGAGTTTACCGGTGCGGCGACTGTGATAGTTAATCAGGATTAGGAGGTGCAATATGTCCGTTAAAAGCTATCAAAAGATCATTCCGGCTACGGCCATTCAGTTCGAAGGAAACAGCTCGACACATACAGATGAGATCTTCGCGTTTGTTCAGTTTCCCATTTCGATCAATCTGGCCGGTAATGTTGTAGAGCTTCGAGTGATCGTTGACCCGTTGAAACCTTTGGTGGTGCTTGTCGGGGATTACATTGTTAAGGACGCAGCCGGGACGCTGAAACATATGAAGCAGGCTGAATTCGAATCTGAGTACACTGTAGTGAAATAGGGGATGTGACGGCATGGACTTTAAAACTAACTTCAATGACCAAGTCAAAGTCAAGCTTACTTCTTATGGAAAACAACTCCTGAAGGATCAACGAGAAGAATTAAACCGATACATCCTTAGTCGGGGCGGCAAAGGCGTAGGGCCATATGTAGAGAAAGTGGATTCTGATGGGTATACCAGGTTTCAAATATGGGATCTCATGCAAAGACTCGGTCCTTACATGACCATTGGTAATCCTGAACCGATCGAAGGAGACATGATTTTTATTGATGGTGAACCGATTGAAAAATAACTCTGTATGAAATGTCATTTCAATTGTTGGGGGTGGTGATGAATGTAGATGGCCAGAGAGAGAAGTCCCGAGCGGGACAAGGCAAAACTGATGTGGCTGGAGAGTGGCGGGACGATGAAGCTAAAGGACATCGCAGCCGCTCTTTCTGTTGGGGAAACACAGATTCGCAAGTGGAAGTCTCAGGACAGTTGGGCGTCTGAATTGAATAGTAACGTTACCATTGAAACGATTAGTAACGTTACCAAACGAAGAGGACCCCCAAAAGGTAACAAGAACGCTGTTGGGAATCGCGGGGGAGCACCGCCAGGGAATAAACGTGCTGTCGGCAATAAAGGCGGCAACGGTGGACCGTATGGGAATAAGAAAGCCGTAACCACAGGTGAGTATGAAACCATTTGGCTTGATGCTTTGGAAGATGACGAGCTGGATCTCATCGATCTGATTGATACTGACCCGATTCTACAGGCTGATGAAGCCATAATGAAGTTTGAGATCCGCGAACGTAGGATGTTGCTTCGGATCAAGAGACTGACCGACGGTCTGACCGAGAGGGAACGGCGTGTTCTTTACGAGCTCAAATCAATCAAGGAAGCCATGACGGTTCATGATGAAATGACGGGTAAAACGAAGACCATTCCTGTGACACGAACGGAGCTGGTCGAATCTCAGGTAGAAGAAAAGACCTTCCGCGTAATCGATGACATCATTTCACTTGAAGAAGCGTTAACCCGTGTGCAGACTCAGAAGCTAAAGGCAATTGAGATGAAGGCCAGACTCCTGGACGAAGAGAAACGCGTCCGGATTGAGATGCTGAAACATGAGCTGATGATCAAACGCGGCGGTACTGAACCGGATAAAGTTGAGGATGACGGCTTTATGGATGCTCTGAGGGGACGAGCTGCGGAGGTGTGGGCTAAAGATGGCAACACTGAAGCTTAAACCTTCACCTTTCAAGTGGCAGCCTTTCTCTGATAAGCAAGTCCAAGTCCTGACATGGTGGATGCCTGAAAGCCCTCATCATGATATGGATGCCATCATTTGCGACGGGTCGGTTCGTGCCGGCAAGACAGTGGCCATGTCCTTTTCATACATCGTTTGGGCAACGGAAACGTTCCGGTCTGAGCAATTTGGTATGGCAGGAAAGACGATCGGTGCGTTGCGCCGTAACGTTGTTGGTCCACTTAAAAGGATGTTGTCCAGTCGTGGGTACCAGGTGCATGACAACAAGACAGATAACGTTCTGACTGTATCCCGTGGTCTTGTAAGCAACCAGTTTTTCCTCTTTGGGGGTAAGGACGAACGTTCACAAGAATTGATTCAAGGTATCACCTTGGCGGGCATGTTCTTTGATGAGGTAGCCCTGATGCCGAAGTCCTTCGTGGATCAGGCAACTGCCCGTTGTTCGGTTGAAGATGCAAAGATGTGGTTTAACTGTAACCCTGCAGGTCCGTACCACTGGTTCAAGGTGGAATGGCTGGACAACCTGATCGTTAAGCGTGCCGTTCATCTTCACTTTACGATGGAGGATAACCTATCACTGTCCGAACGTGTTCGGGATCGGTACCGGAGGATGTACACGGGGATATTCTATGACCGTTTTATTCTTGGACTGTGGGTTATGGCTGAGGGCGTTATATTCTCCAAGTTCAGCGACAAGCTCCACAAGAAACCGCGTGAGTGGTTTCCTACAAAGTTTGATCGTAAGTTCCTTTGTGTTGACTACGGGGCCAACAACCCGACCACATTCCTTAAATACGGGGTCCTGGGTGATGTTTATTATGAGTTGGATGAGTATTACCACGACATCAAGTTAAAGGGAGAGAAGACGAACAGCGAATATGCCGATGACCTTCAAGGTTTTGCTGATGGTGATGAGTATGCAATATTCATTGACCCAAGCGCCAAAGCTTTCATCATTGAGCTGAAGCGCAGAGGCATAGGGCATATTCGCGCGGCTGTAAACGCCGTGTTGGATGGCATACAAACTGTTTCCAATCGATTTCAGAACAACGAACTTTATATTTCTGCCGACAACTCCAACTCACTCAAAGAGTTGGTTTCTTACATTTGGGATAATAAAGCCGCTCAGCGCGGTGAAGACAAGCCCATTAAGCAGAACGACCATACATGTGATGCACGGCGGTATGGTGTCCATACGGATTACCTGATGCAACGTGCGAAGCAACGACGTTCCGAAAGAGAGAACGCACCGACACCGCGGCCAAAGCGAGAACGCCCGAGCCGAGGTCGGTAGAAGGGAGAAAGCATGCGAAAGGTCAACGCACGAATAATTAAATCTACTTCAGTCAGCAAGAGCAGCACCTCCACAGCGATCAAGGATGAAACTAACGCCTTTGGGGATATGATTGAACCACTCTATCGTCCGGTTGATTTGATCGAGATGAGTAAGGAGAGTACTGTAATCCCCCAATGTGTTGATGCATACAAACAAAATATCGCTGGTTTCGGGTTTGGTCTACAGTACAAAGAGGATGATACCAAGGTCGATGAAACATTTGAAATGAAAGCGGAGTGGGAACGTGTCAAGGATATCCTACAGTTCTTCAATTTTGATAAGCCCTTCAAGGACGTATGGGCCGAAGCAATTGTGCACCGTGAACAAACGGGGAACGGGTACATCGAAATTATCCGTGATGGAACTGGCCTTCCTGCTGAAGCTGAAAACATGGAACCGGAGTATGTCAAGGTATCCAAGCTTGGCGATCCGGTGGAAGTGACCATATGGCGTAATAGCAAGCAATTCAAGCGAAAAAAGAAATTCCGTAGGTATCTGCAAGAGATAAATGGTTCTAAGGTTTGGTTCAAGGCATTTGGTGATCCGCGTAAAATGTCCTGGAAGACAGGCCAGTATGGCGACGATATTCCGCCTGAAGAAGAAGCAAACGAAATCCTGCACCTCAAAATTGGCAGCGGAGCATATGGCGAACCACGATGGATTAGCCAGTCGCCGCATATGTCGGGGAGTCGTAAGGCGGAAATCCTGAATCTGAACTATTTTGATCAAGGCCGCCATGTGCCAATGGCCATACTTGTCAAAAACGGATTGCTAACAGACGAGAGCGTGAAGCAACTCGAAGAATATGCAAGCAATCTGAACGGTGTTGATCATGCGCATAAATGGTTGGTCCTCGAAGTGGAAGGATTGGACGAAGGGATTACTGAGGATGAAAAGACCAAGGTTGATATTGAAATGAAATCCTTGGCCGACATTCTTCAAGGAGATGCCTTATTTCAGACTTACGACGACAACTCGCGTATGAAACAGCAATCCGCATTCAGGCTGCCGGATATCTTCGTTGGCCGCAGCCGTGACTTTAATCGGGCTACAGCAGATAAGGCACGAGAAATCACGGAGGAACAGGTTTTCCAACCTGAACGCGAAAGCCTGGCTTTCATTTTGAATAACGTATTGCTTGAACCGTACAACCTTCAGCACGTCGAAGTCTTCTTCGAAGGTCCGGACATTTCGGACAGCGAAGACAAAGCCAAGATGTTGACTGTTTATAATCAGATCGGTGGTGTGTCCCCGAATGATGTTCGGGATGATGTGGGCAAGATCCTTGGCAAAACGGTTGAACCCTTCGAAGACGAGGGAGCCAAAATACCGTTGTCTCTTAGACAACAGCAGACAGGCAGTACATTCCCGATTGCTTTGCAGAAGGGGGCTTCACCATCGTCTGAGATCGTCAACGTGCTGAAGGACTTGCGGGACGTACTGGAGGGAATGCAACGTGGAACCAATTGACCGTTTGCTGACATCGATTGCAACCATCGTCAAAGCTGAGGAAGGTGACATCACAGAGGATATCCCGGATTTCCCAGGACTCCAGAAGGTCCCGGACTACGTGGAAGACTTTGAATCGGCCGTTGCTAAGCTGTTACGTGGTCAGCGCAAGTATTTTGTCGATGGGATCAATACGTTCGTGGCAAAAGACGAAACACTGGATACCATCATCAATTTTGTCATGAATGATCTGTTTGCAGCGGACGAGCTTGCTGAACTGTTGGGGATTGAAGCTTCTGTCTTTTTGACACTGACTATCACCGATCTGGTGGCCGACATGATGTTTGCCATCGATAAGGACGTTTCTTTTAAAACCCTATCAGGACGCACGACCAAATGGATTAAGGAATGGGGCGAGGATCTTGGTAAGATTATGGCCCTCAACTCACATAAAGCAGTAGAGGAAGCCCTGATCACAGCAGTCGATGAGGGCGAATCTGTTCAGCAGGCCGTGCAGCGGATCAAGGATCTTCCGCAGTTTGATCGTGAACGTGCTCGGGTCACTGCACAGACTGAAATACTTGCAGCATCGAGTCGGAGCCAGTGGGAAGCGTACAAGCAAAGCCCGTCAGTCGTTGCCAAGCGCTGGCGGCATAGTGGGAGCAAGAACAATAACCCGCGGGAAGCTCACGTAAAGATGGATGGCGATGAGGTGCCGGTAGATGATCCATTTGATGTAAATGGTCATAGCGGAGATTATCCCCGCGATCCGAAGCTCCCTCCAGGGGAGCGCATTGGATGCAAGTGCGTGATGTCTCCTGTGACTGATAAAAAAATATTAGGACTTTCACCGGAGGAAAAGGAAGCTATCCGGCAGCAAGTTCTGGATGAATTGGAGGACTGAACGTGAAAATCATTGATTGTCCATCATGTTTATGGGATCACGAGAACGTTGATGTATCGTTGGTGCCTGGCGGCTTTCAATATACTTGTCCAATGACTACAAAAACAGTAATTCTGAGAGGAGGTGAACAAAGAAAATGCCAAGAGAATTAACCAACGTGGATATCACGCATATAAGTTATGTTGATAAGGGCGCGAACCAAAAACGGTTCTTCCTTACTAAATCCGCTAAGAAGCCGGATTTCCAGAAGCAAGTCAGGCTGATTGCAAAGGCAGAAGACGCGAATAAGCTTGTATATGGTGTGGTGTATGAGCCAGGAGCTGAAGATACACATGGTGATATGATGACCGCAGCTGAGATTGAAAAGGCTGTTCATGGGTTCATGAGCAATCTCGCAATTGCGAAGGGCGCAGTTATGGACACGCAGCATGATTTTGATCCAGGTGTCGGTGATGTAGTGGAGTGCTATATTGCTCCTGTAGATTTTGAATTGGGTGACGAGACTATCCTTAAAGGGTCGTGGGTACTCGTTACGAAAGCAAGTGATGAGATTTGGGAACAAATCCAGAGCGGGGAAATTACCGGATATTCGATGGCCGGGACCGCAGAAGCAATCGAAAAGCAAGACCAGGAGCCTGTGGCCAAGTCGGATGACGAAGCTATGGGCTTTTTTCGTACCATGAAAGCATTCTTCACGGGTGGAAGCACTGAGAAGATTGCTAAAGGCGAAGTGGCTGAAAAATATGAACGTGATCGTCGCCGTCGTGAATTTTGGGCGGCACAGGATGCACTCAATAGTGTCATCTTCAATTGGGACGATTGGAACAGTGAAGTAGAACGCGATCCTGAAACGATCCGCGAAGCACTCCAAGACTTCATTACAATTGCCCAAGAAGTGTTGATCCAAGAGGATATTGCAAAAGCCATTGGTAAACCACCTGAAAGCATTGTTAAGGCAGGCAAGAAGATTTCCGACGGCAACATGAAGCATATCGATGATGCCATTGCTGCACTAACCGATTTGAAAAACAAAACAGTGCCTGCAGATGACGAGCAGGACGATGAGGGGGACGAAGAAGTGAAGAAAGAAGACATTGCGGAGATCGTAAAGAGTGCACTTGCTCCGGTTACTGATCGATTGGACAAGTTGGAGAAGGGCGAAGGTGACAATCCTGAAGGGACTACACCAACACCTGAGCCTGAAGGCGGTATTGCCGATCAATTGAAGGACGTTCTTAAGGAAGCTTTAGCGCCGATTGAATCTCGTCTGGAAACGGTCGAAAAAGCCCGTGGCCTATCCCGTCAAGGCGAGTCTATTCATAAGGCTGATCACGATGACAATGATCCCTACAAAGGCTTGTTCTAATCACAACTAAACATTTAAATAACAAGGGAGATTGATGTATCCATGACAACCAACAGATCCATTATTGAAAAAGCAACTATGACCCTCGCCGATTTGGCTTCCGGTGGACGAATGAATGAACAGCAATTCAATGCCTTTTACCGCCGTATGATTGCGGCACCTACTATCTTGAACAGCGCTCGTACAGTTCCAATGAATTCCGACAGCCAGAAGATCGAGAAAATTGGTTTCGGTCAACGTATTTTGCGTCCAGGCGTAGAAGGAACAGCGCTCACAGAGGGACAACGCACCAAACCGACCACAGGTACGATCAAGTTGAACACACAGGAAGTCATTGCTGAGATCAATATCTCGTACGACACGATTGAGAACAACATCGAAGGCGATAACATCCGGACGACAATCATGAACTTGCTGGCCGATCGCGCAGCGCTTGATTTGGAGGAACTGATCATCAACGGCGATACCGCTTCAAGCGATGAGTATCTTGCTTTGATTGATGGTGTGCGTAAGAAAGTATCTTCTCATATCGTCGATGCCGAAGGGGAAGCAATTGCCAAGGAGATTTTCAAGCGAGGAATCAAAGCGGTGCCTAACCAGTATCTGCGCAACCCTGCGGATTGGAGGTACTACACAAACACTGGTGTTGAACTTGACTGGAGGGACAGTTTCGCCAATCGTCAAACATCCGGTGGTGATCAAAGCTTGGATGGAGGTCGACTGGTTAATGCATATGGAGTTCCAGTCAACGGAATCGCTATGTTGCAACCGTACAATGTGACTTCTCCTGTTGCTTATACCGATGTGACTGATGCCATTCTTACGCATCCCAAAAATATTGTTGTCGGTATGAACCGTAAACTCCAAGTTGAAGTAGACAAGGATATTTCACGCCGTGTGTTCATCATTGTTCTGACAGCTAAAATTGATGTTCAGTTGGAAGAAGAAGACGCAACAGCTAAGATCATTCACATCAAAGCTTAATATAAAATTCAATTTTGAAAGGAAGGTAATTAATCATGGCAGGAGCTAAGAACAACACAGTGAAAGATGCTGAGGATCAGAATAGTCAGGGCACTTCCGCCGAACAAGCGTCCCTTGATCTTGAAGGTCAGACTGGAAAGAAGGAAGACAAAGCATCTGATAAACCTGCAAGCGAACCCGTAACCTCTAATACTAACACACAGTATTTTGCCACTCTTGTACGGGGGAAGACGTTTGATGTGGGTGGTATCGTCTTTAAGGTGGACGAGGAAAAAGAGGTAACGGAGAGTTTGTATGCACGACTTGCGAATAATGCGTTGTTCTCTGTCCGGAAGGAATAGTCTATGGCCCTAATCACACCGCAGGAAATCATTGATTACACGGTGTTCAAGAAGGTCAAAGCGAGAGCTCCGCAGTTGCTTCAGATGGATATCCTGCAGGCTGAAACAGAAGTGTTCGAAGAGGTCGGTCACGATTTCAGTGATTCGACCCTTTATCCCGTTCTGCCACCTGAAGCTCGGCTGGCCCTCATACAGTTGGGACAATACTATGCCCTGGTTAACGGTGATGAGTCGATTGCCAAGGGGATCAAGTCGGAAAGCATTGGCGGTTATTCATACACCTTGGACAACGGCCAGATTATCAGTAAGGCGTCTATCCTGGCCATGTTGCGTAAATTCAAAGCGCAGCCGGTGCAGGGGAACGTCAACATGAGGATGCGATTGTTATGAGTTATGAAGATATGCTTACGGATCGATGCGATATTTACCATATGCAGTTAAGCGCGGGACCTGGCCGTTTTGGTGTGCCGGCTGCACCTGAACTTAAATATGGATCGGTACCGGACGCAATAGATGTGTCGTGTTGGTTCGTGGAGAAAGGCCAGTCAATCAATCAGGCTGAACCGAACAACGAGATCCTGCATTCCTTCCTTGTTCATTTTCTCCCAGACACTGATGTTCGGGTGAATGACAAGGTGGTATGGAATGGTGTGGAGTTGACGCTGCAGGTGCCCCGGGATCTCCGGGGGCATCATTGGGAAGTCACAGCAACAAGGAGGGCTAACCTATGAGCAGGAACCGTGCGGAGATCCGCGGGCTTAATGAATTGATTAGCGGTTTAGATCAGGCAGCCAACGGTGGGTTGCGACAGGAATATGCTCTTTGGCTTGATGCAATGGGGTTCGAGTTTCTTGAGTTGATTCAGGATGAGATCATCCGGACGAAGACGGTAGACACTCGGCGGCTGCTTAACAGCTTTGACAGAGGCGATGGTGATAACGTTTGGTCAATGTCTTCCGGTGGGTTACGGCTTGAGGTCGGTACCAATCTGGAGTATGCCCAATTCGTTAATGACGGCCATTGGACAACTAAAGAAGGTGTGGAACAACGGTGGGTACCTGGACGTTGGCACGGTGATCGATTTGATTACGATGCAGGAGCAAACACAGGGATGATGCTCAGGCGCCAATGGGTCGAAGGCACACATTACTGGGATACTGCTCTTCTTATCTTCGAAAGATTGTTTGAATCTTCATTGGAACGTCGCCTGCAGGAATGGCTTGATGCTTTACCAAGAGGCCGACGTGCTAATAGACGAGGGGGACGAAGACGGTGAATAGTGATGTGGGATCGATCATGGCGGCTTGCTTTCGGATACACCCCGTTCAAGTTTACACCGATCGCATGCCGCAGGACTTTGCTGTACCGTCTCTTTATTTCCCGCAGCCGATTACCGCGGACGCGCCCAGCTCCATCAGTTCGTACAGAGTGGATCGTTCATTGGCGGGTAAGGTATTCGCCAAGACGGATGAACAAGCGGCTGACGCAGCTGAACAAATCGCTCAGACAATCAGGCAATCTCGTATGGTTATTCCCATCATCGATGAGGATGGCCGTAACACGGGGAAATACATGCGACTCCGCAAAATGGATTCTCGCATCATAGACGAAGGTGTTGCACAGCTCACTTTTACGTGGACTTCCCGGTATCGGTACAACCGGGTGGAATACGAGAAGATGGGCTCTTTGTTTTTAAATCAAGGAATTAGGCGGTGAAATCATGAGTGATGTGAAAGAAGAACGTACTACGAAGGCGGCCAAGGCCGCACCTGCAGAACCTCGCTTCAGCAAGGAACAGTTCTTGCAGTCGAGCCGTTATAGCAATGCCCAAAAGGACGTGCTTGTGGCTTTGTTGCAAGATGGCCAGACGTACACGCATGAAGAAGTCCTACGACAGATGAATGCATTTAAATCAAGGGAGGTGCTCTAATGGCCGGAGGAATTTGGACAAGACAAAACAAAGTACGCCCAGGCGTATATATGAATTTTGAATCTGTGGGCACTGTAACAACCGCCCTCGGAGAGCGTGGTACGGTGACCATGGCGATACCACTGAGTTGGGGGCCGTCCAAACAACTGGTAACCGTGGAAGCTGGGGCAGATCCCTTTGACGCGCTTGGATATGACATCACAGCGCCCGAGATGTTGCCCGTTCGCGAGACGTTGAAACGTGCGCAGAAGTTATTGCTCTATCGCCTGAACGAAGGAGTTAAGGCAACGGCTACAAGCGGTAACTTGAGAGTGACGGGTATTCATGGGGGTGTGAGGGGTAACGACATCACCATTGTCATTCAAGCCAATATTGATGATACGACTAAATTCGACGTTTCCACGTTGGTCGCTGGCGCAGAACAGGACAAGCAGACTGTTTCCGACATCGATGGACTCATCAAAAACGCTTGGGTAACATTCGCAGCATCCGGAGCAGACAAGGATCTCACTGCTTCCGCAGGTGTTCCGCTCACAGGAGGTACCGATGGTGCAGTAACCAATGCTGATCACACCGGATACCTGGAATTGCTTGAGGTGACTGACTTCAACACGGTGGGTCTAATGTCGGATGAGATGACACTGAAGGCTATTTACACCGCTTTTGTTAAGCGGCAGCGAGAGAATGAAGGTAAGAAGATTCAACTGGTGGTACCGAACTACCCTACAGCCGACTATGAGGGCGTGATCAGTGTCAAAAACGGCGTTGTATTGTCCGATCAGACTGTGATTGACCAGGTGAAAGCTGTTGCTTGGGTTGCCGGTGCAACGGCCGGAGCTGCGGTTAGCCAGTCTCTGACTTATGCTGCCTATGACGATGCAGTGGATGTTGATGTGAAGTATACCAACAGCCAGATCGAAGAGGCACTGTTGCGTGGGGAATTCCTGTTCACGGCAAGCCGGGGGCGTGCCGTTGTGGAACAAGACATTAACACCTTCCGGACGTATACCCTGACCAAGGGGGCAGAGCGCTCCAAAAACCGAGTTATCCGGGTGCTGGATGGCTTAGCTAACGATTTCAAGGATACATTCGAACAATACTATATTGGCAAAACGGACAATTCCGCAGATGGTCGCAATTTGTTCCGTTCTGCCTTGACCAACATTGTAAACAGCTATCAGGGATTCGGCGCTATCCAGAATTTCAATAGTCAAACGGATGTGTCTGTTCTGGCTGGGGAAGCCAAGGATGCTATATTCGTCGAACTGGACATTCAACCAGTGGATAGTATCGAGAAAATCTATATGAGAGTGCGGGTGAAGTAATCTATGGGATTCCTTAAAGCACAGGATGCCATCTCGGGGCAGGAAGGACGTGCTTTTGCCACGATCAACGGTGTTGCAGAAGAAATGTTCTATGTGAAGACACTTGAAGCCACAGTGGAGAAACAGAAGGCTGAGATTAAGACACTTGGTCGTCGTGGTGTACAACACAAGGCGACAGGCTGGTCTGGTTCGGGGTCGATGACTATTTACTACACAACATCCAGGTACCGTGAGCTGATGATGGAATATATGAAAAATGGTAGGGATACGTATTTTGATATCCAAATCACGAATGATGACCCAACATCCAGCATCGGGGCACAAACCGTGGTGCTTAAAGGCGTTAACTTGGACAGCGTGGTTATTGCCAAATTGGACACCGAGGCAGATGCGTTGGATGAAGAGGTGAGTTTCACGTTTGACGATGTTGATATGCCAAATACATTTACTGCCCCGACATTGGGCTAACAAAATTTAAATTGAAGTGGAGAGATTGAACAATGAGTAAGAATATGGCGTTTTTCATGAAAGGGCAGGCAGCTGAGGTTAAAGAAGAGGAAGTCATTATCACTCAGCGTTATAAAGATGAAAAGGGAAAGGTTATCCCGTTTATCATGAAGGCCTTGGGGACAACCCGGATTGACGAGTTGGAAACGGAATGCACCAAGCCGGAAATTAAGAAGGGTAAGAAAGTTGGCGAAAAGCTTGACGGCAAACGGTTATCCCTCCGAATTGCCATTGAATCAACATTGTACCCTGACTTTAGAGATGCAGAATTGCTCAAGTCATACGGCCTGACCGATCCAGTTGATTTGGCTAAGGCTGTCCTGTCCGTTGGTGGTGAATACATGGAATGGATGCAGGAATCTAATCGGATCAATGGTTTTGACGAGTCCGAAGATGAGCTTATCGATGACGTAAAAAACTAATCAAGTCCGGTGATCGGGATGCCGTGTATGCTCACTATGCCCTGCATAAGCTTCACATCTTGCCGCAGGATCTATGGGTAATGGACCCGTACCATCGGGCTTTTATTTATGGCTCAATCGATCAGTATCTTACTGATCAAGAACGAGAAAATAAGAAACGTAAGTAAGGGGCCGATGGGCCCCCTTTTTTGCGTAGGAAGGAAGATGTGAATGGCAACGTTAACGGCGTTGTTTGATATCCGAGATCGTATAAGCAATCGGGTTAGGCAGATGGGCGGAAATTTTCAGCGACTGAGGGATACTATAAACCAAGTGCAACGGCGGGTTGAATCGTTGTCGCGTACCAGAGCGATTATTCAAACTCGGCTACGTGATAATGCAACGCGGGGGCTCAATCGAATCAGGGATCTGCAAAACTATCTAAATCGGCGTGCCACGGTTATTCGGACAGCTATCCGAGATCGGGCCAGTCGAGGTTTAGCACGGCTCAGACGCTTAGCTGAAGATATTCGTCGAAGGCCAGTAACGGTTGCAGCTCGTGTCAGAGACTGGGCTACTAGAGCCCTTAATGATTTAGCCGCACGAGTACCGCGTATAAGTCGCCTGGTTGCTGTAATCAGTACACGATTGCGTGACGAAGCATCAGCCGGATTGGTTCGGATCAGGGCAACCATGGCTTATCTTAGATGGCGCAGAGCTGTATTGAGGACACATTTGAGAGATATGGCGACCCGGGGACTTGTACGCATACGTCGTTTAGGAGATTCGATTCATCGGAGAGCGGTAGTTGTCGGAACCAAACTGAGGGATCTGGCAACACGGGGGTTAACCCGTATTCGTTCACTTGCAACGGCACTCGGATCGTATACAGCAACTCTGCGCACTCGTTTACGTGATGCTGCAACCAGAGGACTGACGCGGTTGCGTTCATTGGCCCGTAACCTTAACAGTATGAGAGTGACTTTGCAAACAAAGGTGCGTGACGTGGCTACCCGTGCGTTACATAAGGTGCGTGCTTTAGCCCTTCGAGTGGGAGCTATTACTGCGACAGTAGTTGTGAAAGTGAAAGACTTGGCTACTCGTGCTATGGCTCGTATCGAGAGTGCCGCAGCGGGGATCCAAAACCGTATGTTTAGCTTGGGGGCAGCAGTCGGTGGTACCGCCATCCTTGCACAAGGTGCAAACGCATTTGAGACCGACGCACGGGCATCAGCAATCAGCGGTATCAGCCAACCTCAGGTTACATCTATGACGGATCAAATTTATTATGGCGAAAACATCGGCACCGAACGTTCTGGGGTTGCTCAGTCTCTCGTTGATTTCGCTCAGCAGACTAATCTGCAGGGCAAGGCGCTTCAAGAAGCCGCCAGAACATCAGCCATGTTTGCGCAGTTGTACGGTAAAGACATACCTGAGGTTGATCGTGCTTTTGCATCGGCATATAAGAATCAAATGGGAAGCATGGGCGAGATAGGGGATGTGTCCGCGTACGTGCTTAAAAACGCGGGAGATCAGTACGATGATTACCTGGATACGATCAATGAATACAGTTCTACGTTTAAGGACTTGCAGCTTAACATGGGTCAGGTAGGTTCGGCATTTGTCGCGGCCGTTCAAGCTGGTGGCCGGAATTTCGATGAACCTGCAGATATGTTCCGTGAATTCAACATTCGTAGGAATGAATTGACGGACAATCAAATTACAGCTATGGCTAAAGTGCTCGGCAAGGCTCGCACCAGGGAACTTTACAAGTCTATGGATGCGGGAACGTTATCCGGTGAAAAAGTAATGTTTGAATTTGCTACCGCCTTGTCCAAAATTCCGAGCGAAGCCCAACGTGCCTTGTATGCGACAGAACTACTCGGTACCAAATATGAAGATATCAAGGAGCCTGTACTGGCCGCAGCTCGTGCTATCAATGAGCCAATCGATGCCAGCAAAGAACTGGAGAAACAATTCACATCGATGCGGGAAAACAATCCGATGACACCTATCAACGATGCAAGTCGTGCCCTCGGCAAGACACTCAAGACGATCGGGCAAGCAGTGATTACCGCTGTGACTCCGGCTTTTGTGGAACTCAACAAATGGGCATCCTCACCCGAAGGACAAAAATCGATAGCCAAGTTTACAGAAAGTGTAGCTGAACTGTCGGGCGAGCTTGCCAATGGGTTGTCCAAAGGCATCCAATGGGTGATTGAAAACTGGGATACATTGTTGCCCATCCTGAAAGTGGTCGGTGCTGCATTTTTAGGTGTTTACGGTACTGCGAAAGGATATCAGGTATTCAAAGTAGCGAGTCCGGTATTTAAGGGATTATGGAAGGTGCTCAAGGTCGTATGGAGTGTGTTGAAATGGGTAGGAAGTGCCTTGCTTTGGTTGGGCAAAGGTTTTGTAAAAGTGCTCAATTGGGCAAAACCATTCTTGCCTTGGATCGGTCGTGTAGCTGGTGGGTTGGTGCGGTTTATACCTGTCATCGGATGGGTTATAACTGCACTTGGTTTGCTCTGGGCAGCTTGGAAGAACTGGGATACGATTAAGAGTATTGTTTCATCGGCCTTTGAAGGAGCAAAAGATATTGTTGCACGTGGTGTTAACTGGATTCTGGAACGAATTAACTGGATGATCCGGCAACTGAACAAACTTAACATACCAATGCCGGAAATGTTAGGCGGTGGATCTATTGGTTTTAACGTACCAGAAATCGGACTTATGGAGACTCAAGCAATGCGAGACACAAACAAGACGGTTTCCCAAGTTGCTCACGAATCAGGATTGCCCAATCTCCTTGAAGCTTACACCAAAAATAAATTTGCTAAAGGGATATCGGATGTTCCTTTTGATAATTTTCCTGCTACCTTGCACAAAGGTGAAACCGTTCTGCCACGAGAAGAAGCTGATCTGATCCGTGGAATGGCGGCATCCGGAGGAAGTCAAACTGCTTCACCTGCAGCAGCTCCAATCAGTATTAATATTACAGGTGACAACCACTATCACAATGAGATGGATGCAAGACAAGTTGTTAAAATCATTAAAAAGGAATTGGAAGACGAACATAATCTTGGACCACAGGGGGTGCAATTCGTATGAGTCGGAGTCGTGAAATTTGGCTATCATGGAACAACAACGCTGAGCGGTTGCGCCTGCCAGTCAATCCGCCGGATATTACAATCGGTAACGCTAGCCAAACGACGACCGTTGACGTGGCAGGGATCGGTGAAGTTGCCATAATCAATGATCCGGTTCTTAAGACGTTCGAGTTCAGTAGCTTCTTTCCCGCTACTTGGGGGCCATATTGCGAATATGAGGACATTCCAAATCCTAAACAGGCAGTAGCCATGATTGAAAAGTGGAAGGCATCAAGCAAACCAATCCGTTTCCTTGTCTCTGGTACCGCTTGGAATTTCGCGGCAACGGTTGAAGACTTTGTGCACCGGGAAGAAGGCGGGGACGTCGAAACGATTTATTATGACTTATCTCTTAGAGAATACAAATTCGTGACGATTCGTAAGCTTGATACCTCCAAAAAGGGCAGTAATGGAAGTACGAAGGTGACCACGAGCAGCACGGCGGCACGACCAAGTACAAAGACGACACCAGCTAGTTACACGGTGAAGTCTGGCGACAGCTTATGGAAGATCGCACAAGCAAACGGAACAACGTGGCAGAAGCTTGCTGAACTGAACAAAATCAAAGCGCCATACTCTATTAAGCCAGGGCAGGGGCTGAAGCTGAAATGATGGATCTGTTTGTTGTTAGAAGCAATGGAACGTATGAGTTGCCTGTTCAGGATGTGGAATGGTCTGGCCAAAAGTTGAAAGCCCCCCGAACCCTTACGGCGACTATCTTATCCACGACGCGTGGGATGCATCGAAAACAGCCAGTGGATGTGGGGGATCAGTTGTTATTCAAGTGGAAAGGTGAGGAACTTTTCCGAGGAACTGTTTTTACCAAGGATCGCACCAAGAGTGGCAGCCTGGCTTTAACAGCCTATGACGATCTAGTGTACCTTACCAAATCTGAGGACAAATATGTATTTACCGGGAAAACGTTGGGTGAGATAGTCCGGCGTATTTGTGGTGATTTCGGCATCCCGATCGGCAAGATTGCAGACACGCCGCATAAGCTTACCCGCATTCTTCAGGGGACGTTGTTCGATATGATCTTGACTGCAATAAGCCTGACATATAAGCATACCCGCGTTAAATACTACTTGTATTCCGAGAAGGGCAAGCTTCATCTGACCAAGCGCGTGGATCTCGCACATAAATGGGTGATCGAGGACGGGGCTAACCTGGTGGATTATTCATTCGCGCAGTCGATTGAGGATACCTATACCCAAGTTAAATTGACGTCTACAACTAATACGACCATTGAAACCAAGGTCAAAAAGGGTAAGAAGGAAACGGTCCAAAAGAAAAAAGTCAGTGCTACTCACATTGCGAAGGTGGATAACCCAACGACTAAAAAGCGGTTCGGTACACTCCAATATTACGAGGAAGTGTCCGACGAGCTGAACAAGGCTCAGCTGATGCAGCGCGCAACGTCCATGATGATGGAGAAAGGCAAGATAGGCGAGACCTTCAGCATCGATGCGCTCGGTATCGCACCTGTGATCTCTGGATCTGCAGTATATGTAATAGCCAAAGAGCTCGGCGTAAGCCGGGCTTTTTATGTTGATGAGGATAACCATTCCTTTAGCAGTAACGAACATATGATGTCTCTTACGTTGACTAAGACCGATGATCTGCCAGATATCGATGTGACTGTTGAACCGGAAGAAAGCGATTCTGACAAAGATAAGGACAAGTCCAAGAAGAAAGATGGCAAGAAAAAGAGTAAGGAAGATGAGGACAAAGAGTTTGCGGAACAACTTCGCAAGGAAATTTTGGGGTGATGACATGTTGGACATTATCAAGAAAGCTGCAGTAGCCGCAATGGAAGCAGCCGGTCCTGTTCAATTGCTTGAAGCCACAGTATTAACACCGCCGCCTGGACTGAGTATCCAAATAGGGTTGGACACCAAGAACCCGATACCAGCGGAAATGCTGTCAGTATCGGAACGTCTCACATCCTACGAACGTGAGGTTGAATTGGAAGGTGACTTTGAGATAGAAGGGGTCCTTCAAACCTCGGATTATTCAGGGGATGGGAAAATATCAGGTGAGGGCACTTTTTCGGGTGTGATTAAATTCGTCGATGAGCTGCAGGCGGGAGAAAAAGTATTAGTCATGAGCTTTCAAGGCGGTCAGTCTTTTTATATCGCAGAAAGGTTGGTGAAATATGGCGCTGACTCCTGATTTGAATATTCAAGTGCCAGATCTCTTCAGTTCTGAGATCCAACCGACACGGACTTATTCTTTTGACCCAGCTACTGGCGAGATTGGCAGAGCTATAGATGGGCTGGATGCGATGAAGCAATTTGTCATCAAAGCCATCCGGACGATCCGATTTGAGCATGTCATATATCCCGATTCCTACGGGGCCGAATCTGATACTGTTGTGGGCCTAGCGACAAGTGCGGGTTTTGTAGCATCGGAACTGCCAAGGGTTATCACTGAGGCATTGATTTACGATGAGCGAATCAGCGAGGTAAAGGATTTTGATATCGAGCAGCAGGGCGACAGTGCGACGGTCACATTCACCGTTGTCACAAACGAAGGGGATCTGCGGCTAACGGAGGTGGTCGGTAGTGTTTGATACAGAAGAATACGAATATGAAGCCATCTTGCAAAGGATGCTTGATAGGGTACCTGATGATTTGGACAAGCGCCCTGGAAGTATTATTTATGATTCATTAGCACCTGCAGCAGCTGAATTCGCTCAGATGTACATCGATTTATCTGCCGGTGACGACTTATACAACGTCGATACAGCAACGGGAGAATACCTTACTGAAGGAGCGGCTGAATGGGGGGTTAATCGGAAGCAAGCAACGTTTGCAGTTCGAAAAGGCACGTTTTTGGATTCGAATGGAGCAGGTATTGATGTAACCATCGGCAGCCGCTTTTTTATTGAGGATTTGAATTACTCAGTCACCGAAAGAGTTTCACAAGGCGTGTACAAAGTGACTTCCGAAACTGCGGGAGTCTTGGGAAATGCCCCATTCGGTTCGTTGCTACCAATGGAGTACATTAACGATTTAGCGTCGGCAACCCTGAGCGACATCCTGGTACCTGGGGAAGACGAAGAAACGGACGATCAGCTACGTGAACGCTTTTTTGTTGAAATTAATGAACAACCTTTTGGCGGTAATGTTGCTGATTACCGGCAGATGATTAGAGCCTTGGATGGGGTTGGAGCAGTGCGGATCACTCCAGTTTGGCAAGGGGGAGGCTCCGTCAAAGCAACGATAATGGCAACCGGGAATGTTCCACCTTCAACGGCTTTGATCAATCAGTTGCAAGAACTCGTTGATCCGGTGGCTTTTGCAGGACAAGGGCTCGGATTAGCTCCAATCGGCCATACCGTAACGATAGATGGGGTTACCTGGTTCACGATCAACATTACAACCACATTGACACTAGATGGCGATACAACAATCGGACAAGTACAGCAGGACGTTGAAGAAGTGATCAATGCTTACCTCCTTGCTTTACGTCAATCATGGGAAACTGAGGCGCCATTGATTATACGAGTTGCGCCACTCGAATCGCGCATACTGACCGTTTCCGGCGTTGTAGATGTCATTGGTACACAGTTAAACGGATCTACAACAAACATCATTTTTGGAGTTGAACTGATACCGGAGAAAGGCACGGTGATACTGAGTGAGTAGATTACAAGAGTATTTACCGTCGTATTATGTGGACAGTAAGCAAATGACAGCTCTGCTTATGGCGCAGGAAATGGAGTTGGATAACATTGCTGCCGGGGTCTTGCGACAGCGCAATGACATGTTCATTATGAAAGCCAGCTCGACGGCAATACGCCGTAGAGAAAAGATGCTTCGCATCCAGGCGGACCCCACTACAGAGTCATTGGATTTCCGCCGCCGCCGTATCATTAACCGTCAATCGACCAAACCGCCGTTCACACAACGTTGGCTTCAGGCTCAGTTCGATCGGTTGATCGGTCCGGGTATGGCCGTTGTGACGGTAAAGCCAGCAGAGTTCTTGCTATTGGTCACAACGAATATCGAAAATGCCAACTTGTTCAAGGAGGTTCAGCATACGATCCAAACGGTGAAGCCTGCGAACATGGTATACCAACAAAACACATCCTTACGGCATCGGATCAGTGTTAAGCACACGACTACCAAAAGAGATGTGTCTTGGAATTATGGTTTGGACGATGGTTGGGAACTCGGTGAAAAGACATTCGCTGATTTAGGTCCGGAGGTGGTCTTATGATCGATCAAGAAATATTGAACGAATTGGCCGCACATTTGAACTCCCGTATCACTAAGGTAGTCATCAATGGGGTATATGAGATAACCAACTTTTCAGAAAAAGCGGTCACGGAATCAACAGTTGCGGTTAACTTTTTGATTCCTGCTGCGGACGTGTCCATGGTCACTTTGATTGAGGTTAAAGGTCCGAATATCCGAGTGAGCTCGAAGCCAGTCAATTTGCCCGTTATATCGGACACGCTGATGCTGGAGACGTTTGAAATAGAGGAGGCTACAGACTGATGGCAAAAACAGATTGGAAGATAAGTGACAAAGTTAAGCCTGATGATATGAATGCGATCGGAGAGGAAATTAACGGGCTGCATGATGGGTTTATTAAAAAATCGATTGTCATTCCTGCGGGAGAAGACCTTAATACCTATATGGAAGAGGGCAACTATTATTGCCCTGCTAATGCTACCGTAGAAACCTTGCTTAATTCCCCAACAGGAGAGGCGTTTCACTTGACAGTCGAGCCGCATGCGGGAGTGTTGCAAACCCTGACCACCTTCCAGCCTGGCAACTTAGAGGTGTTCCAAAGAAACTACTATTTCGGATGGGGTGCGTGGAAGAAAGTACCTACAAGAGCAGAACTTGAAGAAATGCTGAACCAAGCTGACGAAAGCGCCCAGGGGTATGCCGCCGCAGCGGTAAAACCCATCATCGGAGCTACTACACCCAACCTTGTAAAGAATTCAGCCGCACACCTCGGAATGGACTTTTGGACGAACAGCACGAGTAACCTTTGGACTGCTTCTGGTTCAGGCGTAAAGTTTTTTGTGTTTAGTTCAACCTTACAAGACGGAGCATTTGCCATTTTGCTTTCAGAAACTATAAACGTCATTCCTGGAGTTCACAGGTTTCAAGGTATCTTCAACACGTTAAACATGACTACCGATGCCTTGCGTTTAGATGTGACGAATGCAATAACAAACGATGTAATACTTACGCTAATACCAGACAGAAACACAGGGTGGCATCGCAAGTCATCAGCGGTTACAATTCCAGCGGGGGTATACAGCGTTAAAATTCGATTGCTTGCTTCTGGTCCTTCGCCAGTCACGAATAAAGTAATCTCACGAATCAAACTTTCGGAGGGTTCAGCAGATGTGCCGTACAGCGCCGAGGGTGATGATTTGGCGCTGTATGAAATTATGACAACAGAAAACCTATGGGGGGCGTTATAGATGGCGGTAGTAGCAAAGAGATTTTTTAAGGGGTCGGTATCGCTATCGGAGATAAATGCTTACACGGTTCCATCTGGTACAATGGCCATGGTAAAAGCGGTGACTTTGTGCAATCAATCAGGTGCCGCAGCCAAGTTTACAATGACATTAGGTTTTACAAACGTAATATATAATCACGAAATTAAAGCTAATGACACGGTAACCATCCCGTTTTTGGATCAGATAATGCTTGCTGGGGAAGTGATACGCATATCTTGCAATCCTACCAACGCAATAGCTATTGTCATCAGCGGTAAAGAGGTGACGTAATGTCAGGGATAGATAGTTACTCATTGGATAATTACGGGCTGGATGGAATCGATTTAAGTTCGTTCACTAATTTTTTGACTGGATCAGTTTCTACGGTGGTTTCAGGAACAAGCATAAGTGTGACCATACCATCCCCAAATTTCGACCCGAAAATGGCTATTTTGATTATGAACGAATATAACTTGGTGATAGCAGTTAACGGTAGTTCTTTTGATATGACAAACAATTACCACACCCACATTTACAATGGTACTACTGCCACGGGTCACGGTGCTAGGGACTTTAATAAAAGATTCTACCTATCAGACGTTATAAGTAACAACCAATTAATGTCTGGCACATATAAATATATATTATTGGGATGAGCAATTAAGTTTCGTATTAAGGAATCATGTTTGCTCATCTTCAAGAAAAAAATGTGTAGCGGCGTAGAGAGATAGAAACAAGGGGGAAAGGGTGTGACGTTGTGAGAGGGGTGATATAAGTCAAATGAATATAGTGAATTCAGCACATCCGAATTTGGATCGTGTTTATTTGTGCGTGGAGTGGTCAGAGGATTTCATAATAAATAGATGGGGGATATGATTTTGGAGAACGTGGGGAAATGGGTTTTGGCCTTAGGGAGCTGGTTAGTGTCTTATTTATTTGGGGGTTGGTCTGGAGTGTTGGGAGTATTACTGTTCTTCGTTATTTTGGATTATTTGACGGGTGTTGTGGCAGCCGGATCTATTGGAGGATTAAAAAGCAAAATTGGCCTTATCGGTATTGCCCGGAAGGTCTTTATTTTTGCGATGGTGGCTGTCGGTCACTTGGTGGATGGCATCCTTGGTGATGGCCACTTATTCAGGGATACGGTGGCATTCTTCTACATTGCGAATGAGCTAATTTCTATCACTGAAAATGGCGGGAAAATGGGAGCGCCTATTCCAAACGTGATCAAGCAAGCAATCGAAGTGCTGAAGGGAAAAGGTGGAAACGACAACGATAAAGGAGATGGTACAGGTGCAAGCACGTAAGGAGAACAATGTTCAAGGCATTGATGTTTCCCGTTACCAGGGCAAGATTGATTGGCTGCAGGTGAAAGCGGACAAGCGAGAATTTGTGTTCATCAAGGCCACGGAAGGCCAAACATACACTGATCCGAATTTTGTGGCCAACGTTAAAGGTGCCTTGTCGGCTGGGTTGTTGGTGGGTACGTATCATTTCCTGAAGGCCACAACAGCAACTGTAGCAAAAGCCGAGGCAGCTCATTATGCAAAATCCCTCGAGGAGATTGGCGGGGCAAAAGCCTTGCAGTTACCGCCTGTGATGGACTACGAGAACAATCCTGAGGGGATCAGCAAGGCACAGATTAACATTGTGGCCAAAGCTTTCTTGACTGAGCTGGAGCGGCTGACAGGGATCAAACCGATCATCTATACGGGCAACTCATTTGCAAGCAATTTTGATACTGGCTTGTCCGGTTATGATCTTTGGATTGCACGTTACAGCAACACTCGTGTCCCGGATGATCAGCCATCTTGGAAGACCTGGACCATATGGCAATACAGCGATTCAGGTAAGGTGCTGGGGATCAGTGGCAATGTGGATCTGAATGAATTCAACGGCAGCCTATCGGATTTGAAGAAACGATACGGAAGGAAGCAAGACATGAGTAATCCATTTGAAGGGTACCGACTCACAAGTCCATTTGGAATGCGGAAGCATCCAGTGAGCGGGGTTAACAAGTTTCACAGAGGTGTGGATCTCGTTGTCACACCAGCAGACGGCCCCATCTATGCTTTTGTGGCTGGAGAGGTCATCCATGCTAAATTGGGTGTGTCCGGATCCGGCTTCGGAAATTATGGAATAGTTGTGGCCATCAAGGACGACAAAGGTTATCTGCACGTTTACGCCCATTTATCAGCTGCAGGCGTAAAAGTTGGCCAACAAGTAAAGCGTGGTCAACTGATCGGTAAGCAAGGCAGCACAGGCATCAGTAGTGGGGCACACCTTCATTATGAAGTGCGGAAAGCTTGCACACCTCAGTTTGGTTACACTGCCACAGAAGCGGGAGTTGTGGAGCCGACACAATACTTAATTAATTACTATGGGCAAACGCCTGTTAAGGAGGACAAGCCAGTGACGGTAAGAGATATCAATATGCCGAGTAAATGGGCAGAAGCGGCATGGGCAGAAGTTACAGCCAATGGGTATTTTGACGGGACGCGTCCAGGGGCGCAAATCACGAGGGAAGAAACAGCAGCAGTCATTAATCGGCTAAGGAAAAATATCCTGAAGCTTATTGCAGGGATTAACGGAGACGTGGCTGATATGGATGAGCGACTGAAGAAGATTGAAACAGAGGGGTAAGGTCCAGTGAATGAACTCAATCCCTATTCATCAGGGATTGAGTTATAATTAGAACATATGTTTGGAAGGAATTGGATTTATTTGCATAGAAGTACCTCTAGTGCATTACAGTTGAGAACTGGAGGGTCATACATGAGTCAGCCTAAAACAACACTGTGGGAACTGGAACCACATACTGAAGCAAAACACATCATTTTACGGAATTATCTTAGAGCTTGGTTTCCAATTATGGGTCAGTACAACTCAAGGATTTTATTTCTTGATGGTTACGCTGGGCCAGGACAATATGATAACGGAGAAGATGGTTCTCCAATTATTGCCATAAAGGAAGCGATTCAATATTTGGAGACAAGCGAAAAACGGACTTCTAATAAGCCTGCAATTCAAGAGATTGTGATGATCTTTATTGAAGAAGATACCGATCGAGCTATTCATCTCGAAGAAAAAATAGATTCAATGGAAATACATAAAAAAATTAAACCTCAAGTAATTAATTTAAATTTCGAGGATACAGCGACTGATATTCTAAAGGAGCTTGAGAAAAGCAAGGCTCAATTAGCTCCCGCATTTTTGTTTGTTGACCCTTTTGGCTACAATTTGTCTTTTGAATTGATTCAAAAATTGATGGATAATCCTAAATGCGAAGTATTCATCAATTTCATGTATGAATTTATAAATAGATTTATAAAACGTAATGGTCAAGAAGCAGTTATGACCAAGCTGTTTGGAAACGAAGATTGGAAGGAACTTGATTTGGATTGTGAACCAGAGCAACGTAGGGAGCGCATCCACGGATTATATCAAGAGCAGTTAGTTAATAATGCAGCACAATATGTTAGGTCATTCGAAATGAAGGGTAAAAGGAAATCCACAAAATATTTTTTGTTCTATGGTACAAATCATAAGACTGGTCTATCTAAAATGAAAGATGCTATGTGGTCCGTAGATGCTGGGGGAAGATATACATTTTCTGATTCCACAAATCCTAAGCAGGGAGTGCTCTTTAATGTTGAACCGGATTATGCTTACCTTAAAGTGCTTATTTGTGAAAAATTCAGTGGTATGACTGTGAGTGTTGATGAAATTGAAGATTTTGTACTGTGCAGCACTCCTTTTAAGACTACACATTATAAGAAGCCGATACTGATACCGATGGAGAAAAATGCTGAAATTAGAATTGTTTCGTCTTCAAGAAAGAAAAAAAACAGCTATCCATCTGGTACAATTATTCAATTTCCCTAATTTAACTCAATCAGAACATATGTTCTGTGTTATAATGTTGTTATAAGGGAGTGATTTTATGGCAAGTAATTCACATATAGAATGGACTGAAGCTACTTGGAACCCAGTGACTGGGTGTACTAAGGTATCAGAAGGCTGTAGAAACTGTTACGCCCTTGCGATGGCCAGAAGGCTAGAAGCCATGGGGAATCCTCGATATTTAAACGGATTTAATGTGACTTTACATCATGATTTAATTGAAGCCCCACTAAAGTGGAAAAAACCAAGGAAAATTTTTGTGAATTCAATGTCTGACATGTTTCATAAAGATGTACCAGATGAATTTATTAAAGCAGTTTTCAATACGATGAATGAAGCTTCATGGCACACTTTTCAAGTTCTAACTAAACGTTCTTCACGTTTAATGGAACTAGCGCCTCAGCTTAATTGGACTGATAACATATGGCAGGGGGTAAGTGTTGAGAATGATAAGGTTCTAGATAGGATCGATCATTTACGACAAACCCCTGCAGCTATTAAATTTCTATCCTGCGAGCCACTACTTGGATCAATTGATAATCTAAATTTACAAGGTATTGATTGGGTAATTGTTGGAGGAGAGTCTGGACCTAAGGCTAGACCAATGGAGGAAGAGTGGGCACTCAGCATTAGAGATCAATGCGTTGAACAAGAAACAGCCTTTTTCTTTAAACAATGGGGCGGGGTACAGAAGCATCGTCATGGTCGTATACTTGACGGTCGAACTTACGATGAATATCCAATCATAAAAGAAACAATAAAAAGTTGAAGTAAAGATGGATTTGGATTTTAATGTAATTAAATCCGATAGCATCGGTAAAAAGACACTGCTGGCATAACGCTGGCAGTGTCTTTTTTTTGTTTATATATTTGTATTTGTTGATATTATATGGGTTTGTATTTCCTTATAAAAAGATAAAGTTCAATAATTTCCCAAAAAAGTCTTCCCAAAAGAAGGAAATCGTAGTAAACTGATAGGAGATTAGAGAAATTATTCCTATTCTAAAATTACAGCAAAGGGCGTGCTTTACAGATGAAGAAAACAGGACTCGCACTCTCAGCAATTTTGGCTGCATCCACATTACTTGCAGGTGTTTCCACAGCTGATCCTGTAATTCAGGACACAACTACTTCTCCTGAATCAATTATTCTGGACCTTAATAGCCAGGTAGTTGATTGGGAAGTTACAAGACTTTCGCCAGAAGAATTTCTAGTGAAATATGCTGAGGCTACTGGGAAAAGTTACAGTGAGGTTCGTAAAGAGTTTCCAGAAAAAACATCATCAAAGTCAGAGACACGTGCTAATGGAATAAACCAAACCTACGATGCTGAATATGCTGCAATTATTGATTTGGGTGCTGGTGTAAAGGCGAAAGCTGGGATTCTTGTTCAGCTACAAGAGGTCCAATTTGGCGGATCTATAGGTAGAGTGTTTAAGAAAGTATATCCAGATACGGGCTACTTAGCCCCTTACAGCGGCGGAACTTTTACTATCGTTAAAAACTATGTTAAAGGCACATTGCAATCAGAAACTAGATTACAGATAAGCTTCAGTGGATATTCAGAGACTGCAGTCACTAATGAAAAATCCACAGGTTTGAATTTAGGTGTAGACAAGATAATTCAAGCGGGATGGAATTTATCTAGTACTAGTGGAAAAACAACCTACTATCGAAAGAATTTTAATAGTAGTGGATTTGTTTCTCCTAACTAAGAAATATATGTAAACAAAAAAAAGGCACTGCTGGCATAACGCTGGCAGTGCCTTTTTTTGTTTACATATATATTTTTATCAAGCAGCGTGTCCGGCTCTTATTTGTCTGCAGCTCAGCGGTAGCCTTGCGCCCCAGTAGACGTTTGACTATCCGGACCGCTTGATAATACTTATTTGCCCCATTCACATAAATGTATGTGATGTCTCCTGCGTTGTTATACTTCCAAGGTAAAGTCATCCCCAATCCAACCCTTCTGTTATTTTCTGAAATTCAAGACCGACAGTATTAAAGCAATGACTGAGATGACAAGCCCACCTAATGCGATGGTCCAGATTGCAATGTACATCCTAAGCCCTCCTAGTGGAAATTTAATTGCCGTTTATGATAAGATTGGGGTGAGCAGGCGCTGTGTTAGCCGCCTACTCGGGAACTTTTAACGTTTGCGTGGTGCGCGTCGTTTGGTTCCTTTTTTCTTTTTCTTGCTCTTAGCGGTGGTACTTAGCATATTGACGATGGCCGTCGTCATGTTTGCTATAGCTGTTAGGAGCAAGACCCAATCCAATGTTTTCATTGCTGTTGTTCACCTCCTTACATTTATAATTATACAACGAAATTCGTTGAATGTCAACGATAATCGTTGAAATGTTTCGTGTTATGGTGTATGATCTTTTTGAGGTGATAACGATGATTAGGTTGAGATTAAATGAACTTATGAATGAACGAGGGCTGAATCCTCGACAGATAAGCAGCATGACAGGAATCAGATGGAATACTGTATCTGATATGGCCGAAAACAAGTCCAAAGCTTGGTCACCTGAGAACTTGAATAAAATCATGGTGGCATTAGAACTTACCGATATAACGCAATTGATTGAATATAAAAAGGAACAGCAGGAGTAATCCAGTTGTTCCTTTTTTTTGCGTGATATAGAAAAGAATACATTTCCATTTTAACAAAATATACACAATTATTTACAATATGTGGTTGATAGAGTGTGTGAATTGATATATTATAAAAAATGTAACATAATCCCAATTAAGGAGTGATATTTTTGTTGAACAAAGCGTGGAAAGTTGGAGTTGCTTTCGCATTATCTAGTGTTATGATGGTAGGAACATCGGTCGGTGCCTTTGCTTCTAGTTTGCCACAAGAAAAAATCATTACTGATATTGAAACTACTATTTCAACGCCTTCAGTAAATCCTATTGTAAATGAAACTATTAATGCAGCCCCTGGTAACGATAATGTTGAAATTCAAGGTAAGGCAAAGGTTGCAGCCGCTACAATTAAGGCATTGTCCAAATTCGTAAAGAATAACTCGGATACAATTCGTGATCTCTTACCTGGCGATAAACTGAAAGATGCCTGGGATGAAGCAAGTTGGAATATTACTAATGAATTGGATTTCTTAGCTTCTTTAGGTGATGCGGTTGAAGAACAAGTTCAAAATGCCATTGTACAAGCTATTATGGGCGTAGCTCAAGGATCTATTAGCAGTTCAGTGGCTAATAGAATTGCTAATGTAGTAATGTTGTTCTTATAAAAAGGAGTAATATAATACTATGCCAAACGAATCACTAGAAGAGAAAGTGGAAAGATTGGAACTATACGTTACGCTCCTACGGCAAATTGCTGTAGATCCCGAGGAATATCGATTGTGGGATTGGGTGATTGCAAATGAACTAAACGTTGATCAGTATAATTCAATTAAGAATGTATTAAAATTATGTGTTCGAGCAAATCTTGCGGCCGAGAAAGATCCATCTGTGAAAATTCCTACATTGGAAGAACTGGTTGATGACTTAGTCCCAATTCTATCTCCAAATCCGAGAATAGCACATACTAAGGGTGTTATCGAACTGTTAAGAAATGCTGTGAAAATGACACCTTACCTATCTTTACAAAAATACTTATAAGCGTATCAAAGCAACGAATTTTGACTTTGAAGGGTTTTGGAAAAGCTTCATCTTGCAGTAAATCTGCGGATGGAGCTTTTTTCATGTTGAATAACGAACGTACATTCGCATATAATACAAACAAACGTTCTTATTGGAGGGATGAACATGCCAGTGAAATACTTGGGTTGGTTAGTTGAAATCATTTATGAGGATCAAAGCGGAAAGATCACGAAACGTCGTATCCAGGTCAAAAGCATACGATCCGGGATGATCAAAGCTGATGATCTATTGTCAGGGCAGCCGCGGACATTTAAGGAATCCGGTTTACTGGCATGCCATCCGATCATGACGACAGCACAGGGGGCATAAACATGTTAACGGATTACGAACGTAAGATCTTGAGGATCTTGTTTAATTACAGTAGCGGTCGCAGACGATTACCGACAATTCATGAACTTACGGTTAAGACGGGTAAGGGTAAGCAGGATGTTATGGCTGCTCTTGATGCTCTAATTAAAGCGGAGTACATACATTGGGAAGACAGGTCTGACACCAGCAATCTTGTTATCCTGGAAGGCTGGGAACGTGAAGCGGAAAAGCCTAAGCTTCCTAAGGTACCGCCACAGGCGCAGTCAAACGATTTAAGTTACTGGACCCAATATTAAGGAGGAGTGCAACGTGGCAAGCAAATTGACGGCGAACGGCGTTTACGAAGGTTCCAGAATGATTTTGCCCGAACACCGAGAGGCGTATTTGGCTGAGATGGAACTGCAAAAAAGACGAGGAAAGCCGGTGTTGGATGAACAAGGAATCCAGCTCATTGAAGAAGCTATCTTTGAATCGTACCAGGAATGCAGATCAGTAACGTTAACTGTGTTCAGCCCATTTGATGACGAGGAGCTGCGGGGTGTCATTACATCAATTGACAAACCAAACAGGAGAGTTAAAATTGAACGTGGTGACGAGGATTATAGTTGGATTAAGATAGAAGAGATCATAAAAGCAAGCATATAAATAGGAAGAGACCGGTTCAATTGTCCGGTCTCTTTTCTTATGATTATTCTTCTGTAGGATTATAGACATAAACACCAGGAAGATCGGGTCGATGTCCTTTGGTGATCGCAAGATATCTGTTCACGACATCTTCACCAAGAATCGAATGATTATACTCTCTTGAATCGGTGTTGTACCAGAAAGTATATAGCGCTCCGCGAACTTTAACATCGACTACTATTACAGGAGCATCAGGCTCATCGGCATCTGGATCATTCGGATCACAGCCAAAGTCATCTACCGATATAAAGCAGTGCTCCAATATTCTCCAAGCTAATGCGGCCTTTATTTTATCTTTAACATACTCAGTAAATGGAACATTCGTCAGTTCTCTGATACGTCCATAATCGATTCCATCCTCAGTCTCGTAAACATCCTCGAAGAATATAGTGTTGAATCCTTCATTGATTCCTTCAAGAAAAACTTCAGAAGAAGATTGATAAACATTAATTCTTTTGATCGTATAAACTTTCCCGTGTTCTAAAACTTCAGCAGCTCGTTCGTACTCACCATCCCATCCACCTCTATTCACAAAACGAACTTTAGATCCTTTTGGTCCACGAATATTCATACTCATCAATAATGCTCCCTTCGGCGGCAAGGTCATAAAATAGATATGCTTGGCAGTGGATTTTATTCTTCTATGATAGATAACTACGATGTGCAGAAGAATTCGCCCACTTGGAAATGATTGCCACCATGATCTACAAGTTAACAAAGGACGCGTCGGTGGAGCAACTGGAAGAAGCAGGACTTGGGCCTAACTATGCTCAGCGCGATTCTGCCTTATTTTACACGAATTCCTCAGGTGTACCTTTTACGGCAGCATACATTGCTTCGAAGGGAGATCCAATCGCGGATCTGTACGAGGATATTGCAGCAGAAGAGAAAGCCCGAGCTACATATCAATGGTTAATCGACCTGACTGATGACGTGGATCTGCAGGATAGTCTGAAGTTTCTGCGGGAACGGGAGATCGTGCATTCCTTACGTTTCCGGGAGGCCGTGGAGATTCTGAAAGACGATCGGGATACGAAGAAGATTTTTTGAACAGGTGGAAATAGGAACCTGGCAGTCCGGTGAGGGCTGCTTTTTGTTTTGAAGAAATGGTGAGCTAGAAGAAGTGTATGTGCTGAAATTTGGATTGCTTTCTAATAAAAAAGACGACCCATTTTGAAAGAAAAGGGATCGTCCTGGTTATTATTTTGGCGAATTAAGGCCTAATACTCAACCACCATGGCAACATTTTGCCACCCGGCTCCAACGGTCCAGAACAACACTTTGTCACCACGCTGAATCTGACCGGTTGTAACCGCTCGATGAAATGCGATGAACGGACTGCTGGTTGAGGTATAGCCGAACTCATCTCCGATATAGACGGCAATATCATCACCAATGCCAACGTTCTCGGATACAGCCCGAATGTTACTAATGGATAGCTGGGAGAAGCAGGCGGCTTTGATCTCATCTGGTCCAATCTCGTTACGTGTCAGCAAGGTACGAATGGACTCGGAAGCAGCATCTACACAGATGGAATCATCAAATGGGATGAATTTCACATGAAAGGCACCCGCATCTACACCCGTTTTGCCCAATTTCGCCAAGCCTTCTGCAGGAAAAAGAGAATTACCATACACGCAGGTATCCGTCTGATAGATGGAATCAATGAAACCGACAGCGTGTTCATCCCGCTCTACAATAACCGCCGCTGCTGCATCACCAAAATTGGCGAAGTACACGGGATCATCGGGACTGGCGTGAGGAGCCACGTAATCCGAGCCGATGATTAAGGCCCGGCGAATTCGAGGATTGCCCAGCATCTGCCGGCTAACCTGTTCGAAAGCAGCAGTCATGCCTGCACAGTTGGCGTTACTGTCAATACAGATCGTGTGAGAAGCCCCGTTAATCAGGCGATGAATCATCAAGGAATTCGTAGGAAAGATGTATTCTGGCGTTTGGCTTGCATAAGCAATCAGATCAATATCTGCACCGGTGAGTCCGGTTTTCTCCAGTAGATTACTGGCTGCCTCAAAGGCCATGCTTAGTGAGTTTTCGTCATCGTTGTCAATTTTATAACGTGTATCACGACCAAGTGCCTGTAACAATCCACGAATATCTACACCTCTTGCATCAAAATGTTCAATATAAAAATCATTGTGCACCTTGGTTGCTGGATGATAGATATCGATATCTACAATACGAATTCCGGCCATCTTCATTCTCCTCTTGAGCGGAAGGGTGAATTCACAGCTTGTCCGCCTGGTTTATTAAGTGGTAACGGTAGATATGATTTCGAGATTGTCCAGGCCAACAGACCGACCAAGTCGGGACAATTGCATTTTTAGAATCGCGTTGTTCTCGAGGGTCAACACGACTTTTTTATATTCATCTTTTTTGAACATTTGAAGGCAGCCTTCCAGAAGAGGAACAATCTCCGGCGCAGTAACATTCAACTTTTTGCAATCGATGTTCAGGTCATACTCCTTGGTGTTAAGAGGAGCGATCGTATCCTGATAGGCCGAGATGGAACGCAAACCGTCTTCTTGAGAGAAAGAACCCTCCAGTTCAATGTTTAACACCTTGTTCGGAACGTCAGTCTTAAGAATGAAATTTCCCATGCTTGATCTCTCTCCTTTAAATGAGTTAAGGCTATCCCGCTAATGAATACACAGCCTCATAGGACCTCTGCTGAAAGCTTCTAAGATGCGAGCTGGTTCGAAGGATAATTTAACCATATTATAAAGGTAGGAATGTAAAAAGATCAATAAAAAAGTCGAATCATGTATAAAAATGTAGAAAAGTGAATTACTGTATTTCGTCCAAGGTGGCAAGCAAAATATTAAATGCACTTATAATGCGTGGAGCACCCACACATGGTGCCAGATGCAGCAATATTCCCTTGAGTTGATCCACTGTCACTCCCACGCTCAGCGCCATTGTGTAATGCACCCCTAATTGTTCATACTGTCCTTGGGTGATCAACGAAGAGATGATAGCAACTTCCTTCCATTGATCCGTAATCGTAGTGCGCTGAAAAATATCCCCGTATGCCGTACCCATAATAAATTCCGACAATTCGGGAAAATGTTCTTTGATGGGTGCGAGGGCTCTTGCGCCATACTCACCAGATAGTTTCGCGAAACGGTCTAGTCCCTGAGCTACATGTTCACTCATGATCTGCTCCTCCTAATTCAAAGTTACGGTGCGGTGAGCCGTGGGTGGAATTTCATCTCGATCGGTCAGAAGCTCAATAACAGTTACCTGATTCAACGTCTGGGCTGTGTTCAGCGCAGATGAGAACTCAGCAAGGGTCTCTGCTCGAAATGCAACCGCACCGAGAGATTCGGCAAATTTGGCTGCATCCATAGGAACTTCATATAATGTGCCATCAATTCTGCCTGTTGTTTTTTCCATTCCTTTGAGTGCCATGTCCAGTTGTTTGTTGTTAACAACAATGAAAATGACATTCAAATTGTTGCATACCGCAGTATTGATCTCCGTCCCCAGCATCATGAAACATCCATCCCCGGTGATACATACAACGGTCTCTTCAGGTGAAGCGGCCTTTGCACCTATCGCCATACCAATGGCGTTCCCCATGCAGGCAAAGTAAGCGTCAAAAACAAAGCTGCCTGGTTTCTTGACTTTATATCGCTGAACCGCATGAAATCCATGGCTGCCATCATCAACAAACAGCTTATGATCATACGGAAGCAGATCGCTCATTCCATCTAGCACAGAAGCCAGAGACAGTTGGGGGAGATCTGGTAAAGGGACAGTGTAATCCATGGGTGGCGTGCTTCTCACAGGAGTAGGGAGGTCTTCTAATGTGCCCAGCAAATATTGCAGGTTATCCTTCAAATCACCGGTGATATGTAAGGTTTGAGCGCTCAGAATCTTGCCTACAAATGTAGGATCAGCGTCAAATTGAATGAGGTGTGCCGGATGATGATCAGGCTTCAGATTGCAGATGGTCATGTCACTCAGACGTGAACCGAGTACGATATAGAGGTCACTTTGGTTCAGCATGTCGTCTGCATGCGGGAAACCTCCAACACCACAAGGTCCATGGTACAGGGGATGGTCCCACGCAATCGCTCCTTTTCCGCCAGGAGTAGTAATGACGGGAATGTTAAACGATTCGGCCAATTGAAGCAATTCATCATGGGCTCTGGCGCGACTTACACCTTTACCAGCAATAATTAAGGGACGGTTGGATTGTTGAATGAGAGGAAGAATGCGATTCAGATTAGATAGGCTAAATAGAGGTTCGGGTTCGGGAATGACAATCCGGCATTGAGATAACAATTCAGTCTGTACGTCAAAAGGTAGACAAAGGTGAACAGGGCCTTTATTGGGGCCGAGTGCAAGGGAGAGGGCATGATTCAGTAGTGTGCCGAAGTGATCTCCACGCTCAACCAGTTTGCTGAATAACGTGGCAGGCCTGAACATCTCGGCCAGATCAGCCAGATAGGAAGAGGAATCCTGACACTGGGGGAGCCCCAGTTCCTGAATGGATTGATGACCCGTAATAAACAGTACAGGCAGATTGTTGGCCTTTGCATGGGCTGCTGCAGTAAGCAGATTGGTTCCGCCTGGGCCGGATGTGGCAAAGGCAACGCCGAGCTTACCTGTCTGTAATGCATAACCGGATGCGGCAAAACCTGAGCTGGATTCATGACGGCCTGGAATGAACTCTAATCCGTAATCCACCATTTTCAGGACAGCAGGACAGATGGATTTACCAATAATACCAAAGACATGAGTAACGCCTAGATTACGCAGAGTTTCTGCCAAATAGTCCGCAACTGTTCTCATGCAGGACACCTCGCTTCATGAAATAGGTTATTAGAACCATACGCATATTCCATTTGTTGAATGCAAGTTACTGTCTAAGGTTGTAAGAGGAAATATTCATTGTTATTAGGAAGAGTATCTTTTTTTGTGGTTTTTTGTCAACCTGTTTTTGTGAGTCTAAATTCCTGATTCTTAAGTTGGTAACGCTTTAAGTGTTGCTGGATAAAGTAAAAATAATTGGTTATATATACCTGAAACGAATTACCCAATCGCAACGAAGTTACAAATAATGTAAAATAATGACTGTAAATGATGAATTTCAGCCACTAATAGCGACTTGAAAGCTAGAGCTTTATTTTTTTTCGTATCAATGCATCGCATTCGCAATTCTTTGCTTTCTGCTATACTGGAAAGGAATTGGGAGGGGATGGAATGGCAGTCATCAAGATGGCTCTGATTGGTCTGGGTAAAATGGGATTACATATGGTTCATCTAATCGAGAATACAAAGATGGATACAAAGATTGAGATTGTAGCGGTGTGTGATGCGAATGAGGAAGGTTTGGCGTCTTTTGCAGCTTCTAATCGGGGAGTTAGGACGTATACGGATTACAAGCAATTGATGAATGAACATCAGATTGATCTGTTGTATATTGCAGTTCCGCCGAAATTTCATTATCCGGTTGTCATGGAAGCGCTGGAGCGCAAAATTCATGTGTTCTGCGAGAAACCGCTTGCCAATAGTGTAGAAGAAGCCAAAGAGATGCTGGATGCAGCGCAGCAGGCGGGCGTTGTTCATGCCATCCATTTCTCTATGCCGCATGAACCTTCCGTGCTGAAGTTGCAAGAGATGATCGAGCAGGGTACTGTAGGGGCGATTCGCAAAATAGATTTGATTTTGCAATTCCCGCAGTGGCCACGATCATGGCAACAGAATGCATGGATTACGAGCCGGGAACAAGGTGGATTTATTCTTGAAGTGGGGATTCACTGGATTCATATGATTCAAAAGGTGTTTGGTGCCATCCGGGTAGTGAGTACTCAGGTTCAATATCCTGAGAATGGAGACTGTGAACTAGAAGTACAGGCTGCAATGGAACTGGAAGACGGGACTCGAATTCAGCTAAATGGCATCTCTCAATTTGCGGGGGAAGAACGTGTATCCATGGTGGTGTACGGCACAAAAGGCACAATTGCTCTGGAAAATTGGGAAGAATTGAAGACGGGTCTGGTGGGGCAACCACTGTCTCCAGTAGAAGTGCTTGAATCCGCCAGTGAATTGCCGGTTCTTAAACATGTCATTGCCCGTATACAAGGCAGACCAGCTAAGATATATGATTTTAACGATGGGTATCAGGCACAGTTGGTGCTTGAAGCGTTGCGGAACAGGGAACAATCGAGATAAGAGTTTCTGATATAGAGGTACCCGTTGTAGCTCTTCATGGATCAACTCTCCATAGAACAAAGAAGCATCGCAGTGGCCCAAGTGTGCCTGTCTGCGATGCTTCTTTCCTTTAATATGTGCGCAGGATATAGCTATATAGAAATTTTATCGGTATGTTGATTCAGGTCACGCCAGCTTGAATCGCTTAACCAGATGATCAAGTGCATCGGACATTTCATTCAACTGCTTGGACGTGTCAGACATTTCCTGCAGAGAAGCAAGTTGTTCCTCCGTCATCGCAGATACTTCTTCCGTGGCTGATGCAGTATCTTCCACAACAGCCGATACTCCATTGATGGACTTCATCACAGCCTCACTACCGGAAGTTAACTCTTCGACAACAGCAGATACCTCCAGAATTTCACCACTGAGGTTATGAATATGCTGAGTAATGGTTGAAAAAGCATTACCTGCATCCTCAATGGTCCGCAATCCTTCATTCACATGTAGAGTGCTCTCATCAACCACCTGCACCGTACTTTGAACACCTGTTACCACGGTTTCCAATATACTTGTAATCTCTTTGGCTGATGTTGCACTTTGGTCTGCAAGATTACGGATTTCCGCGGCAACGACAGCGAAGCCGCGTCCATTTTCCCCAGCGCGGGCAGCTTCAATTCCGGCGTTAAGTGCAAGCAGATTGGTTTGTCTTGCAATACCCGACATTGAATCTGCAATGTTGATCACTTGATCAGACATCTTCGAAATTTCATTAATGGCTTCCTGTACAGAGAGGAAGGATTGCTCAATTGAACTCATTTTACCTACAGCATTATCAATGCGCTGTTGCCCATCCACGGCAATGGATTCGGTACGAACTGCACGGCCTGCCACGTCACTTGCCGAGGAGGCGACACGATTAAGCCCGTTGAGGGATTGTTGCATCGCAGCTACCATGGTTTGCGTAAGAGCAACCTGTTCATCAACGCCTTCAGCCACGCGTTCCATGGCAGTGGCAACTTCTTTTCCTGCAAGATGGCTATCGGCAACCCCTTTATCCAATCGATCCGAAGCTGTGCTCAGAATCATGGCATTGCTCTGAACGTCCAGCATCATTTGCTGCAAACCAGTGAGCATTGTATTGGCTGCCTCCGCGAGTTCACGGGTTTCGTCTTTCATTGGTGTAGCGATTCTCAGTGTCAGGTCACCATTGGAAGAACCGATGTCATTTAATGCCTGCTTCACGGTACGAATGTTTCTAACAATGGCACGTGACAGGACCAATGCAGTGATGAACGAGATAATGGCCACAACGATAAGTGCCCCATACAGTTCCAAGTTCAGTAGTGTGTTTTTTTGCTTCAGCGCTTCTGTACGGTTATCGGTTAACGTATGCTCGTTGGTTCGAAACGTATCGAGAGCAGTGCGAATCTGGTCCATGTCTCTTTTACCTGGATCATCTGCGAAAAAATCTCGAATGGCCTGCGTATTATTTGCTTGGCGAAGGGCGACCACAGGTTCACCAGCGACCTGGACCCAGTTCTCCATAGTAGTATGTATGTCTTCCAAAAGTGCAAGTTGAGCCGGATTATCCGAAATTAAAGCCGCAAGTTCATCTCTGAGTGTAATAAGTTGCTCTTTTCCCTGGGTGTAAGGATCGAGGTAATTGTCCTGACCCGTGATGATGTAACCGCGTTGACCTGTTTCCATATCTACCATGTTTCTTTCGAGTTCATAGGTGAGGGCATGTACCCTCATATCGTGATCGACCAGAAAATCCAGTTCCCGTTGGAGCTGACTTGTGCTGTTCTGAATCAGCAGGATGCAACCAGCCAGTACAGCCAGTACAAGTAAATATCCTAATCCGATCTTATAAAAAATCTTAAAGGTCTTTCGCTTTTTCATGTTTGTTATTCCTCTCTATGGGGTATATGTAGTTGTCGAAAAAACCGGAAATGTGATAATTGTAGGTCTTTAGATTAGGTGTCTAAAGCACTATTTTTTAGTATTATACGTAAAGAAACTTCTTTTGTATATAGTTTGTTGAACTACAATATAATGTTTGGTTGATGTTGTATAAGGTTGGGGTTGATGATCTTTTACATTGGTTGGTTTACACGTTCAAACGTTATGTTTATCATGGGAAGGGAACGATTCCAATTACATATACAATATCCCAATCCGAAAGGAACATTGGACATGAATGAAGAGAAGGTTTTGCTCAAACCGGAAGCGATGATTTTTGACATGGATGGTACGCTGTTCCAGACAGAGACCCTGTTGTTGCCAGCTTACCAGCAACTATTTGATACATTGCGTGCCGAAGGGCATTTTGAAGGAGAAACTCCACCCGAGGAACGGATGCTGGGAAGTTTGGGCATGTTGCTCGAAGATATATGGAAAGTGGTTATGCCTGAGGCATCGGAAGCGGCACATCGCCGTGCAGACGAACTGCTGCTTCAGCTGGAGATTGAGGGGCTTGATCAAGGAAGTTCTCAATTGTATCCTGGGGTGAAAGAAACGCTGCAAGCATTAAAACAACAAGGAGTGCGACTTTTTGTCGCAAGTAACGGGCTGGAGGACTATGTGAAGGGTGTGGCGTTTGCACACGAGATTATGCCTTTCTTTGAAGGGGTATACAGTGCAGGCCAGTACAAGACTCCCTCCAAGATTAATCTGGTGCAGATCCTGCTTGAGAAACATCGTATTCAGGACGCATGGATGGTAGGGGATCGCTCTTCTGATGTGGAAGCTGGTAAAATGAACGGTCAGGCGGTCATTGGCTGTGCCTATGCCGGGTTCGGTCGTGATGAGGAGCTTGCAGGCTCAGATGTGCTCATCTCTGATTTTACAGAACTGCTGCGTCTGTATGAGGAAGCAGAGTAGCCTCTACGCTGCATACGTATACTGAGATTTAAGATTACGAACCACATGATATGAACCTGTAGACTCAACGGAAATTCGTTGAATACAGGTTTTTTTGTTTGGTCATGCAGTCACATTCTCCCCTGTAGAAAGTTGATTTCCCTATCCCGCTTTCCTTCATATTCCCTCTATACTTCATTCAAAAGCTATAGGGGGTCCGATTCTGGTGAAACCATCCAAAGTACATGCCTATATGTTCATCTTTCCCAGTCTTTTTCTAACTCTTGTATTTGGGATCTATCCTCTGTTATGGGCGCTGCGTTACATGTTGTATGATTATCAAGGCATCGGGACGCCTGTCTTCATCGGGCTTGATAATTTTGGACGGATTTTGCGTGACGGGCAATTCTGGGATTCTGTAGGCAACACGGGTGTGTATGCCCTGGGCAAACTCGTCGTTACGATTCCACTGTCGTTAACTTTGGCGATTATTCTGAATCGCAAATGGAGAGGGCGATCCCTCTTTAGGGCGATCTATTATCTTCCCACTATTTTTAGCGCTTCGGTCATGGCGATTGTATTCTTTATTATTTTCAACTCCTATAACGGAATATTGAACCAATTGCTGCTCAAGTATCATGTGATCTCCGAATCCATTAGCTGGCTGGGGGCTGAGCATGCCATGCTGACGACCATTATCATCGCCATCTGGGGGGCTGTGGGCAACTATATGTTGTTGTTCATTGCGGGACTTCAGAGCATTCCTGAAGAGCTTTATGAGGCGGCATCGCTGGATGGAGCGAGTGAGTTTCAGAAACTGCGGAATGTAACGATTCCGTTGCTGGGTCCTGTCCTGCAGATGATCATCATGCTGGCGATTACCACGGCGCTGAAAGGTTACGAGAGTATTATGGTGCTGACCGAAGGGGGGCCGTATGGCAAAACAGAGGTGATGTATCTGTACTTGTTCAAACTGTTGTTTCCCGTGTCGGCTGACACACAATCACTCCAGCAGCTCGGTTATGGCAGTGCGGTCGGTTTCACAACGGCTCTCATCGTGGGGGCTGTGACGCTTATTTACTTCCAGATATCCAAAAAGCTCAACGATGTCTATTAAAAGGTTGTTCAAAAAGTCCGCTTTTGATTACGAATCATGCTTAGCAGCATCATCAGCATCGAATATGAAATTCAGCCGAAATGTCCGTTGCTCACGTAGTTTTCCCTACGCTCTGCTACTCCATTTCTAGCTTCATTCCATCTTCTCGGTACTGAAAAACAGACTGTTTGAACACGTATAAATTATCAGGAGGAAACGATGATGACTCAAAACGTGCTTGCGCCCTCAGGGTCTCCCCAACTCATTCGCTGGACTAAACGAACGGTACTTTGGCTGTTTTTGATCGCTATCGCTCTGCTGTCGCTTTTCCCCATCATACTTGTATTACTCGGTTCCTTCAAAACGAACCAGGAATTGACCGGAGGAGCTACCATCTGGCCGAAAAATTGGCAGTTCTCCAACTATGCTCAGGCTTGGAAAACCGCCAATTTTTCGGGTTTTACGATGAACAGCTTGTTTGTTAGCATCAGTACAACAGTTGGCACGCTGCTGGTAGCTTCGATGTCAGCCTACGCTGTGGATCGAGTGAATTTCAAAGGGAAAAAGGGGTACACCCTGCTCATGGCATCTACTCTGTTTATTTCCATAGGCGCGGTTGTGCTGCGTCCGCAATTTGACCTCATGGTCAAGCTGGGGCTGAATACCACGTTGTGGGGCGTTATTATTATATTGATCAGCGCACACGCTGCCACATACTTTATTCTCATTGGTTTCTTCAAGAGCATCCCGCGCGAACTGGATGAAGCGGCGATGATTGATGGCTGTAATTTTTTCACCACCTACTGGCGAATTATTCTTCCGCTCCTGCGCCCCGGACTCGCCGTTGCAGGTCTGGGTGTATTCCAGAGTTCTTGGAATGAATATATTCTTCCTTTTGTGTTCACCATGAGCAATCCGGACTTGCAGACTTTGCCCGTTGGGCTGGCTAATCTGCGATATGGCATCGGAGCTGCTGCTGAGGTTCAACTGATGATGGCCGGAGCCTGTCTATCCATTTTGCCGCTGCTCATCGTTTATATTTTTGCCAACAAATCATTCATGCAGGTGACCTTGGGAGCTGTGAAAGGATAGGCGTGAGCACAATCATGGAAACGGTTTTACGGGTTATTCCACTGTGCTATACTCATTTTAATTCACAGCGGACGGGCCAAGCCGTGTTCAAGGAGCGAGCGCCGATGATATTCGACTTTTATAAAATGTCCCTGAAAAAAAGAATACAGCTGCTGTACATTTTTCTCGTGGTCTTATGCATCAGTGTGACCGGGATATGCTCTTATCTCTTTGCTGCACGAAGCATTGAGCAGAATGCACTTGAACTGAAACAAAGTATTCTGAACAAATCAGTGCAGGTTATGGATGAACATCTAAGGCACATTGTTGTATCCTCTTTTTCTTTTATGCTCAATGAAACGTTCACCCAGGTCATGAAGGACGTGGGAAAAAATAACACATCTCATTATTATCAGAATCTCTCGCTGCTGCAAACATCGTTTGCTCAATTGAAGCTCGTAGAGCCATTGATTGATACCGCATATCTGACAACACCCATCGGTGATTTTTTCTCGACCAAAGACTTTCCTAGTCGTAATAACTCGTTCAACAGGGAATACGGACGCTACGTGAAGCTGCAAGGCTGGAATACGATGTGGTTTGGTTCACATCAGAGTCAATTATTCCAATCCCAAGGAAATGTGTTATCTCTGTTGCTCAAACCCATTGTGATCGATAATCATACCTATTCGAATGTATATATGGTCGTCAATATGAAGGAAGAGGCGATGCGGGACATTCTGACGCAGGATCTCATGAATAACCAGATTCAACTGTTTTTGCTGCACAAAAACGGAAATGAAGTCATTCGGCCCAGGTCCCGAAATTACGATTTCATTATGGAGCCTGACTTCACCCAACAGTTTAGTCGTGGAGATGCTGGGGATTTCACCTACAGGAACGATCAGGGGGAGGACATGCTTGTTAACTATTCGGCATTGTCGATGAACGAGGATTGGGTCATGGTAAGTGTACAGTCCAAGGCTGACTTGTTGTCCCCCCTCCAAAAGATACGCTGGCTGATCATCCTGATCATGTTGTTTTGCATTTTGCTTGCACTCGGGTTGTCCAGTCTGGTGGCCTCCGCTCTGCTGAAGCCACTGAACAAACTGCGACGCCTGATGGTTGAGGTGGAGTCCAATGACCTGGATGTACGGTTTCGCAGCAAGTATGACGATGAAGTCAGCGCTGTAGGGCATCGTTTCAATCGGATGTTGGACCAGATTCAGATTCTGTTTGAAGAAGTACGGACAACGGAGCAAGACAAACGGCGATTTGAAGTCAAGGCGCTCCAGGCGCAGGTTGATCCTCATTTCCTCTACAATACGCTTAATACGATGTTCTGGAAAAGTGAAAGTGGAGAGAAGAAGGATGTAAGTGAGATGATCGTCTCCTTATCCTTGTTATTCCGTCTGGGACTGAATGATGGGAAAGACATCACCAGTGTGGAGCAGGAGATCAAACATGTCGAACAATACATGCAGCTTCAGCAAAAATGTTACGAGGATCTGTTCGTTTATCGGATTGAGGTAGGGGACCCCTCTTGTTACGCTGTTGATATTTTAAAAATATTGCTTCAGCCCTTGGTCGAGAATTCCATCCTGCATGGATTCAATGACAAAGAAGATTTGGGCGTTATCCTGATCCGCATTGATCGTCAGGGTGACACACTACGGCTGGAGGTGGCTGACAATGGATGTGGTATGGATGTAGCCAGTATCTATGCTGAGGATGTTCCTGACGGGGGACGCAAGGGTTATGCCCTATCCAATCTCCATGGAAGATTAAGCCTGCACTATGGGGATGTGGCCACGATTGTGTTTCATAGCAGTACAGATGTAGGAACAACGGTTGTTATCACGATTCCGATCACCTGAGGAGGGGCAGTATGGGCCAATTGACGATGTGTGTTATGGATGATATCCAGGCAGTTGTAAAGGGCATATCTTCAACTATTCCGTGGGAAGATCATCAGGTTCGGATTGTAGGCACGGCGAGCAATGGAGAGCGCGGTTGGTCCTTGTTGCTGGAGCAGCAACCCGACATCGTGATTAGTGATATCAGGATGCCCAAGCTGAGCGGGCTGGAGCTAATGAAGCGGGCATTGGATGCCGGACTGCGAGCCAAATTTATTTTTATCAGTGGTTATTCGGATTTCCAATATGCACAGGAGGCCATCAAACTGGGTGCATCCGATTATTTGCTCAAACCGTTTACCCCTGAAGAAATCCTCGGTGCGGTGTTGAAGGTAAGACAGGTGATTAAGGAAGAACAGGCACAGTGCAAACAGTTGGAACAGTTGGAGCAGAAGGTGGAGAGCAGCAGCCAGTATGAGCGTCACAGCTATCTACTGGGCTTGTTGCGTCATGAAATCGGGGGATTCCTGAATGAAAGTCGCTGGAACGAGCTGCATATTGATCTCGATTCATCCAATCTTCTCGTCATGGTCATCGAGGTGGATGGTTATACGCGATATGGATACACGATGCATCTGGATGCCGAAATCGTTCCTTTTGCGGTCCAAAATATTGTGGGAGAAACCTTAAACCGCTATACCAAGGGCGTTGTTTTACGGGAAAACCGATACCGGCTTGCAGCCATATTTAACACACCAAGCCAGATCGACGTCTCTGAGCTACTGGAGCAATGCCGCCAAAATGTGGAGCGATTCAGCAAAAAAACAGTCTCAATTGGTGTTGGTACGATTGCCCGCAGACCACAGGAAATCTGGACGTCCTACGCACATGCAGATCAGGCGATATCCTATCGTTTTTACAGTGAAGGAAATTGCATCCTCCAGTATGCTGAACTGGAGAATCAGGCCTGTGTGGCTCCGGTATATCCTTTGGAGAAGGAGAAAGAGCTTTTTTACGCACTGAAATGTGGTAATGAGAGCACCTGTCACCGCATCATTGATGAAATTCTCGAAGAATGGCAGGTTTCCGAAGGTTTTCCCGAGCCGCTCACGATGATTCGTTTGCTGTCAGGACTGGCTTTTGCCATCTACCGTGCCTTTTGTGATGAGATTACAGCAGAGGAACGCTTGCGTCTGGAGGCCGACCTGACAGTGCTTGAGGCGATGCGTTCCTTGACGTTTGAGGGCTGGAGGGGATATATCAAACATTTTAGCAGTATGGGTTGCGAGATTATGGACAAAAAACGACTCACCGATGTCAAGCAGGCGATTAGCAAGGCGCAGGAATATATCAGTCTGAATCTTGCAGAAAATCTGACGCTGCATGCCTGTGCCCAATCCGTGCATTTAAGTCCGAGTTACTTTGCCAATGCCTTCAAAAAGGAAACGGGCATAACGCCGATTCAATATATTACTAAGATGAGGATGGAAAAGGCAAAAGAGTTGCTGGTTGCAGGTGTACAGGTGCAAGAGATCTGCCAGAGGCTGGGTTATGAGGACAGGCCTTATTTCAGCGGTTTGTTCAAGAAATATTGCGGAATGACGCCAACCTGCTTCCGACAAATGTATGAGAACTGAAACCGATACGGATCGTCATTTGTCCCACCATGCAAAGTCAGAATGTCCCTCACCTCCATGAAAGCGGAGCGATTATCATTACGTTAACGGATAACCAAACGGGTTGTCCAGACAAGCATAAGGGGGCATATCAATGGTTAAAAAGTGGACGGTGACTACGCTAAGTGCATTGCTGGCGCTAAGTTTGGCAGGTTGTTCTGCTGACAGTGGTACTTCGGCAAATAGCGAATCGGGGACCAGCGGGGAGAATGCCGGAGGGAAAACCAAAATCATATATTGGACACCGGACCGCCATGATGCTGATTTTATGAAATCCAAGATCGATGAGTTCAACCAGACGAACAAGGACAACATTGAAGTGGAGATGACCGTAATGGGGGACAACTATCCACAGGCGGTCGATATTGCTTTTGCCAGCAAGCAGGCACCCGATGTGCTGCAAGTTAATGATTTTCAGACGTATTATCAGAAGGGGTATCTCGCCCCGATCGATGGCTACATGAGTGATGAGATGAAGGCCGTGTTTAAAGACAGCTTGATTGAAAATAAAAACACGATTGATGGAAAAATATATTCCCTCCCCAATACAGGGCAGGTCTGGCGGCTTGTGTATAACAAGGATATTTTCAAAAAGGCAGGGATCGAGAGTCCGCCAAAAACGTTGGCTGAGATGGTTGCGGATGCCAAAAAAATTACCGAAGTTGGTAAAAGTGAAGGCATCTATGGCTTTGCCAGCCCGTTCAAGAGCAGCAGCGGCTTCTGGAGAGCCGCCAATACGATTGCAGGTGCAAGCAATAATGTGGGTATTGATGGTTACAACTACAAGACAGGCCAATTTGATTTTGGGATGTACAAGGATATCGCAATGGCGCTTCGTCAGATGAATCAGGATGGCAGCATGCTGCCAGGAGTTGAAAGTCTGGACATCGATCCGCTCAGAGCCCAGTTTGCTCAAGGCAAAATCGGAATGTACATTAACCACTCCGGTGAACCAGGTGTATATAAAGATCAGTTCCCTACAAAAGAAAATTGGGCAGCGGCTCCTGTGCCAACAAATGATGGAACAATCAAGGGCGCTTCGCAAGTCATCGGGGGTTCCTACATCGGCATCAATGCAGATTCTGCCAACAAGGAAGCGGCATGGAAGTTTATGGAGTATGTGTACAGCACTGATCTTCAGAGTGAGTATTACGAAAAAGGATATGGGATTTCACTGATTCCTGCTGTACTAAGCTCTGGTAAAAAACCAAGCATTCCGGGCATTGAAGGTTTCCTGCCCAAACGTTATGATGCCATCTTCCCGGCAAATCCAAGTGTGGTGACCGAGAGTTCACTGGAAGGAAATAAATGGAGTGATGCATTCTCCATCTATGTATTCACGGGTGGCGATCTCGATAATGTAATTAAGGATCTGGATACGAGATACAATGCAGCTCTGGAGAAAACCAAAGCGGCAGGGCTGACCAACATAACTGCTGATCCATCGTTTGATTCTTCCAAGCTTCAGGGTAAATTGTCCACAGAAGACTAATTAACGTTCGTAGCGGCCGTGGTTTAATCACTTCGGTCGCTTATTCACAAGGAAAGGGGAAAAGCAAAATGATTATTAATCATGAGCCTACCGATGCATATATCATGAACGAAACGAGTTCCCGCAAGATTTTGGGTATGGGCGGTACATTAATGATGGTGGAGGTTACCTTTGCTAAAGGGGGCATTGGAGAAGTTCACTCCCATGATGCGCATGAACAGGTCAGTTATATCGTCAAAGGCAGCTTTGAGGTTCAGGTCGGCGAAGAAACTCACATTTTAAAAGCAGGGGACAGCTTTTATGCCGGTTTTAACGTCCCGCATGGGGTCAAGGCACTGGAGGACTCAGTCATTCTGGATGTGTTTACCCCGTTCCGTCAGGATTTCCTTGAGGCATCCCAATGAGCGATTTTTACCTTTCGGCAACGGATCTGCAACGGGCTGCCCAATATTATGAAAAACATTTTCCGGAAGAAGCCCGAAATTCGCTCACGATTGCCAATCGTGCCATCCTGAATGAATTTATCGTTCCTTATACCAACGATCTGAATCGCTGGATTCCGATGGGGACACCTGTGGACTGGCTTCACAACCCGACCAATGATCTGGAGTTCACATGGGGCATCAATCGACACTGGCATATGCTCGATCTGGGCAAGGCGTATCTGATGAAGGGCAATCCGCTATATGTAACAGCATTTATTGACCACTTCCGTAGCTGGAGACAGCAAAACCCTGTGCCTGTAAATCTGGTTTACGACGAGGCCGTGTTCTTTCAAAAACCCGGACCGTGGCGCCTGCTGGAGACAGGGCTACGTGTGCAGTCCTGGATATCGGCATATAAATATATGGAAGCAAGTCCACTGCTAGACGTAGGCTTTCAGGCGGAGTTTCGACAAGGTCTGGACGAGCACGCCGAGTTTTTAACCCGTTACCTCGGCAGCACGGAAATCAATCATGCCATTATGCATATGCAAGGCTTGTTCATGATTGCTACGTTCTACCACCAACATCCGCGAAGTGCATACTGGCGTCAAGTGGCGATGGAACGTCTTGAGCTGTGTTTGCTGCACCAGTTGGGTGAAGAAGGGATACAGGTTGAACTGACAACACATTACCACAATGCCAGCATCGAAATGTTTGGCACGCCTTATCGGTTAGGCGAGATTTCAGGACATCCTTTCTCGGCATGGTATGCCCGCTGTTTACGCCAAATGGCTGCATTTACTGAGGCGCTGATCCGACCAGATCATCAGTCTACCGGTATTGGTGATTCGGATTGGGTTGGCGATGGACGACAACGACTGACCCTGCTTGGAGCGATTCTGGACGATGATGATTTGATGGCTCGCGGAACGGATAGCTCGGAGTGTCTCTGGTTGCTGGGTGTGGAGAAATATGAGCGATGCCTCAGACTACAGGCTGCTGCTTCTCCTGCTTTGTCGAGTCGGGCTTTTCCGCAGACAGGATATTATGTCATGAGGGACAAGTATCAATATCTTTTTTTTGATGCGGCTGCCATGGGCGGAGCGCACGGACATGCGGACGCGCTGAATGTGGAGTGGATGTGGAAGAATCAGCTTTTCTTCACGGACACCGGACGTTACACGTATGAAGAAGGGGAATGGAGGCGGTATTTCAAAAGTACGCGGGCGCACAATACCGTCACGGTGGATGGTCTGGATCAGACACCTTATCTCACCACACAGCAATGGGGTGAACCCGAGGCTCAGTCCACAACGCTACGTTGGGAGAGTAATGATAGCTATCATTTCATTGATGCTTCACAGGATGGATATACGCATTTGCCAGATCCAGTTACACATCGTCGTTGGATGCTGGCAGGGGTGGAGATCCCTATACTACTAATTGTGGATTGGCTGGAGGCAGAAGCAGAGCATACTCTGGAACAACGTTTTCACCTGCATCCGCAAGCGGATATTGTGTTGAGAATGAATGAAGCCGGAGAAATGACGGCGGATATGAGCTATGAGGCATCTTCCATAACGCTGACGATGCAATGGGTTACGGCAGGCATCTGGAAGGGAGCCTTCGAGTTGACGGAGCAGCCCGGCTGGGTATCTGAGGTATATGGTTCCAAGTTGGAAACATCGGTCATCCAGGGCAAGACTGATTTCTCGGGTAAAGTGGGGATTCTGACGTTGTGCCTGCCCGCGGATCACACAGACCAGGTTACACGTGTAACCACATGCCAACTAGAACCTGACCTGATGAGATTGGCATTATCTTATGTGCATGGTCAGGAAAAAGGGTATATTGTGATTGACAATGACACGTTGCAATGGACGAAAGAGCAGAAATAAAAAAACAGTGAAGCAGGAGCAGATGCTCGCACTTGGCGAACATATACTCCTGCTTTTTCTAATCCACTCACTTGGCTTTCCTTTTTCTTTTTACTCTGGGTGATTTTTGCGTAACGGGCCCGGGAATGGCTGGCTTTCTGGCTATTCCGGAAGGTCTGTTGCGATATACCCATAAGGCGTACTCCAGCGGCTGAGTGATGGCTTTATAGTAGATATCCCGCTCCCCGATGCGAGCGAATACTTCACGTGCAGGTTTGGGGTTGACTTCAAGAAGGTAGATACGCCCGCTTCTGTCAATCGCCAAATCCAGTGCCAACTCACATAGGTCCCCATACGTATCTTCCAGAAACGAAGCAACATCAATGCCGAATTTCTCTGCAGTCATGTTAATTTCTTCCCGGAGGTCGTCATCTTCGATCCATTGCTTCATGAGTCGGTCCATCGCTATTGCCTGACCGCCGCCATGCAGATTGGAGGTTACGCTTTTTTCTGCACCCATGCGTCCGGCACATCCAGTAAGCTCCCATTGTCCTTCACCGTTCTTCTGAACCAGCATGCGGTAATCATGCACACGTCCATTCGGAAGCTGAAGTTGAATGCCCTTTTGTACAAGATACTTGTCTTTCATGTTCCAGTGCTGGAGCAACGAGCCAAGTCGTGATAAATGAACTTTACGTGGAGTGATGATACGACGCTTCTGATCCCGCCCCTGAACAAGCACCGTATTAGCCTCGTTATTGCTGCGTTCAATGCGCAGAATACCACGTCCGCCTGTTCCATTAATGGGTTTGAGATAGACCAGAGAAGACACTTTGAGCATCCGGTTTACATCGGACATATCCTGAAATAGGGCGGTTTCCGGCAGGTGTTCACGAAAGTTGGCTTTTTGCAAAAGGGTCTGGTGGATGGTCCACTTATTGCGCAGTGGCCTGTTCAGAAAGAGCAGATGCCCATATTTCTCACGAAAAGCAAGCAATTGCTGGAACCTTCGGTTACGCTGAATCCGGCAGCGATCAAAGATCAGGTCCGGGAATGATCGCCACTCCCTGGACCAGCCTTTACCTTCATGAAAAACCATGGCTTCAATTTGTTTGCCGCCGGGGTGTACGTCGGCTGGTGTGAATACATAGATATCGAGTCCCCGCTTGCGCCCTTCAAGAATCATTCTGCGATATACGCTTCGTTCTTCAAGAGCGCGATGTTCATTTAAGTACAACGTCATAATGCCCAGAACAGGTGAGGACACAAACAATCACCTTCTTTTTGCAGTATTCCTGTCTATCATCGTTTGGACTGACGGGCAAGATAAGCGCTATAGTGAAATATACGTTCCAATGACCGGCGTCTGATCTGTGGTTCATCAAACTTCATGGGCTTTGCATTGGCTTCGAAGAACCAGAGTTCCCCCAGGTCATCAATGCCCAGATCCATGGACATTTCTCCGAGCGTGTAACCTGATCCCCGTTCTACCTGTCTTGCGATCATTAATGAAGTGGATTTCACACGTTTCATCAGGTTTGTTGACATTTCTTCGCCAAAAAGCTCGGTCAGCAGCTTCTCGGGGTCTTCTACGCTCCCACCGCGCGGCACATGGGTTGTAATGCTGCGGGAGCCAGCAAGTCTTGCTCCTACACCGGTTACGCTCCATTGGCCCTTGGTGTTCTTTTGTACAAGAACACGCAAATCAAAGGGGCGTTTACGAGAGGATGCCAGCTCAATGCCTTGTTGCATGATATAGGGCGTATGTCCGGTTTCTTTGCGAATTCGTGCCCATAACTTGGCAAGTGTAGATGCTTTATAGGTCGTGCTTCTACGTGTGGTTTGTATTTTGAGTCGATAGGGAAGCCGTTCTTTTTCCTGGAATTTAAGCATCATGATTCCTTTGCCAGCTTTGCCGCTCTCGGGTTTAAGGTACAGATAGGGATACGTCCGTAGAACGGCACCCAGAGAAGAAGCACTTCGCATCCGCCGAGTATAAGGGATCAGTTGCTGAGTCGATTTGGACTTCTTAAGCCATTCGAACAGATCCCATTTGTTGAAAAAGAATGGGTTATACAGTTCGATTCCTGCTTGCATGCATTCGTCAATTTTGCGCTGAACGGAAGGTTTTCCTTCGTCTTCCCGGTTTGGAATACGATTGTACAGAACATGGGGAAGGGGGAAAGGCTGTGAAACCCACTTTCCACTCCCCTTGTTGTACGTGTAACCTATCACGGTGGGACCACTCACGTTCAGATCCCGCACAGTCACAATGTACACCACGTATCCCATGCTCTCGCCTGTCTGTAAGATATCCTGAAAATTTTGATGATTTCCCCTGAACATGCGCTGTTTATCATGCATGGTCAAAACAGCAATGACAGGTTTGAAATCATCATGAAGGCTCATCAAATTTCTTCCTTCTTCCGGAACTTGCTCAAATACAGGCAGTGTTCCAAGATGTGCTCCACCGACGATTTTCCCTCCACCCGGAGTGAAGGGTGACGGAAAATGGAGCGCCCGGGTTTGGCGTTCGCTTCGAACATCCATACATGTTCCTCCTGATCAATGCCCAGATCAAAGCCAATCTCACCAATCAGATGCTGGTGCTGGGTTTCAATCGCCTGGGCCAGTGTAATAGCGACGGATTTGGCATGTTGAAGAACTTCTCCCGCACGATCGCCGAAGTTGCGACTGAGCGCCTGCTCAGGAGTCATTAGGGAGCCGCCATTTTTGATGTGTGTTGTGACGCTGCCACGTCCTGCCTTTTTGGCTCCAATCCCGACAACAACCCATTGATTGTTACCATTTTTGTGCATGTGAAAACGGAAATCAATTGGACATTCATCAATCTCAATTAAACGTATTCCCTGCTGAACTACATATCCGCGAAGCTGTTTGCCATGTCTTCCCTGAAGCATGCGCATCAGACTGTTGAAGGACCCAAAACGCAGGAGTGCATTACCGCCTTTTTTGCGGTAACGTGCGAAATATCCACGTTTGGGCGAATAAGTCAGGCGGTAGATCCCGTTCCCCAGACTTCCTGCAGTAGGCTTATAATAGACGAACTGATGGCGTTCCAACATTTCCTTCATCTGTTCAATGGATGGATTGGTAATTGATTCAGGAATATAACGTCCTGCTACCGGTTCATTCTCCAGCAATGTATAGATATCCGATTTGTTGAAGAAGCTCCAGTTAAAGAACGGAATTTTCCGACGAACAAATCGGTCCCGCAGTTGGTTGATGGCTGGTGAGAAATCTGAACGTCGGCTCGGTAACCGGTTGTAGACCACATCGGGCAGAGGTACCGTTTTGCGGGTAAAGCTTCCGTTTTCATTCAGAAAAAAACCGGATACCGTCTCATTCTGCCAATTGATATCCCGGGGAGTAAAGGCATAAATATAGGATTTTCGGCTGCCTTCACGGAGTAACTGTTTGATGAAACCAGTACGGGAACCGAATGGATTAGTGCTCGTCGCAGGCCCATCAGAGAGTACGCCGATCAGTGGACCTAACTGGACCTCATCATTTTGCAAATTCCGGAGATAAATACTGCCCCGTTTGGGAACGTTCATCATATTACGGATACCTGAAGCGAGATACAGATGTTTACCTGCTTTTTTGATTGGTTTGATCGTTGCAGGCACCCGGTCACGCCCGAAGCGAAGGTGCACCGTTTTTTTGCCGGACAGGTTGAGGCTCTTCATTAAAGCGTTGGATACATAAACCACTTTATCCGGTTGCTTGGTGAAATGCAGATTGCAAAAGGTCAAACTCATGATTTATCCTCCTATCCTGAAAAGATCCTTGGGCTCCATGGCAAGCGGGCGCTGCGGGCCTCAGCCGCCGTGAATCGGGATGGGTTTCAGGCCAGCTTTGCTGGATGTATTCGGCAATTTCATTGGACGAATGACGTCCGTGAGAACATGTTGTTGCAACAGATAACGGGCATAGGCAAGCGGCCGGGTATAAGTCAGGGTATGCATGCGTCGGTCGCCCGCTTCTGCAAATGAGGTGCGGCCTGGTTTGGAGTTGACTTCAATTAGCCAGAGTTGGCCTTCTGCATCTGCTCCGAAATCAAGCCCCAATTCGGCTAGTCTGCCGAAACGGCTCTCCAGCAGGGTGGGAATAAGCGTAGCAGTCTGCCGGATGTGCTTCAGCAGAGCTTCTGTACGAATCGTTCCATATCGCTGGAGCAGATATGCATGGGCAGGGTATGCTTTACCCCCACCGTGAAGATTGGACGTGAGTGAACCTTCGGGTCCTTCTCGTACCATACATCCGGTAAGTTTCCAGCGACCTTGCCCATTCTTTTGCATTAGAGCCCGTATATCGAATGCTCTTCCATGATGGCTAAGCTCCAGATAGGGCTGCACGATCATCTTACGCTCAGCCTGATGTAATGCCAGCCAGGAAGATACGTTCTGTGTATGATTGAATGTAAGAAAAAAGGGTTCATTGTCTGCGTTACGACCCTCCACGATCCATGTTGATGGGGTCGCTCCTCGAGACAGGCGAAAGGTATTTTTGCCATGAGTTCCGGCTACCGGTTTGAAGAATAGTCCTCTGGGCCAACGGTCCAGCCATGTTTCCCAAGGAATATGCGATCCGATCCGGGTTGTGGGAGCAAGTTGTGACCGCAATTCAGGATTTCGGGACAACACACGATGTACCTCCCATTTTCCTGGAAGGGAAGCAGACCAATAACGGTGTTGATCTGTGCCGTTGGTTGGTATCCATTCCTTAAGCTGTTGTCTGACTTTCCTGGGGATAGGGCGAAGACAACGATCCATAATGAGGTCGACTGCAGGAACAGGTACCGAATTCCACTTCCCTTGATGATAGGTATATCCCCATTGAAGAGGGAGATGGACTGCATCATTCGATATCGGGATCACAATAATCTGAAGGGCGTATTGCATGCTCCCCAAACTGAGACGTCGGCAGAAAAGTTCATCCGTAAAGGGAGGTGAGCCTTCGGTTGCACGTACCAGAATGGCCAGTGTCTTGGTCTGAGATGTTGGAAACATTACGCTGCACCTCTCCTCTATCAGATTTGTTTCCTATAGGGAATAACTTTTCAAAAACCCGCCAGGTACGTAGAATATTCGAGCATGGCTTTGACGGAAGGGCGGATCTTGCTCTCACTCAGTGGTGTATTATCATTTTTGGATGGTTTGGAGTTAACTTCGAGCAGCCATACGCGCCCAGTGGTGTCCAGGGCCAGATCAATACCAAGTTCACCAAAATGAGCAGGGATGGCACTCTCGATCCCTTTTGCGATATCCAGTGCTGCGGTGTGCAATCCTGCATACGCGGAAGCTTTGGCAGATCCAGACAACTGTGTCTTGGCAACAGCATCCTTGACGGTGCTGAGACTTCCACCCCGTGCCAGGTTGGATACGTAGTGACTTCCGCCCGCAATCCGGGCGACGATGGAGGTTACACTCCATTTACCTGTACGGTTCTTTTGCACGAGCGCACGGAAATCCACGGGTCTGCCACTGTTGTCAATGAGAGTCAGCCCTTGTTGGATCTGATAACGCGTTGTTTTCATTTTCCCAGACATACTGGCATACAGTTTATCCAGAGAAGTATACGTTTGTTTCCGGGTACCTCCGACGCCAGTCGCCAGAGTGAGGAAGCTTCCGTCAGTCTGACGTGAGACCCGGATGATCCCTTTGCCCAAAGAACCGCGTACGGGCTTCAGAAATACAACCGGATGTCGGTTGCACATCGTCTTGAGCATGGTGGACGTCTTGAGCAAATGAGACTCGGGAAGAACTCGTTTAAGCGTTGAAATGGACTTGAGTGCGTCAAATACTTCGTTTTTGTCCAGAAACTTTTCATTGAAGGTTTGTGTGCCGTAGAGCGATTTTACTTCTTTCATAAAATGCTGTACGCTAGGTTTGTTCTCAAGCTTGCGGGACGTTAGCCGGTTATTGACGACGTCTGCTACAGGCAGAACAGTCTTTTTCCAGCCGTCATCATACACCCAGCCTTTCATATAACCCGTTACCGCTCCAATATCCTCCGGTGTGAAAAAGGATACATAGGCGCCTCGCTTACGGCAGGCGTTCACCAGTTCTTGACAGAACATCGTGATGGAGCCAAAGGGCCGATCGGGCTGATCGGGATAATCCTGGCTAACCAGTACACTGATGTAGGGTCCAAGGCGAAGCGTACGGCTGGCTGAACGATAGGATACCCTCAGGACCGAACGTGGAACGAGACCGGTCTTGCTGGCAACTGTCTGATTGATGCGCAGCCCGTCATACTTTGGTACCGGAATAACAGTGACTTCGCGGCGGAAAGAGCCAAATTGCAGCTGAAGCGGCCTTCCTGAAGGGATTTTAAGCGCCTTGAGCACCCCTTCGCCCAGCATGATGACGTCGTCCTGCAGGATGCCCGAGCCGGTAACCTGAATCGTTACTTTTTTAGTGGACATCACGGATCTCCTTCCGGGCGGCAACTTGATGTCTGATCTCGAAGTTGAACGGCATCTGAACATGGCATGTGCTTCATCATATGAGGACATATAACCCTTGGTGATTGACCCATATGGATTAAATGCATTTGATTCGAGGCAGGTTATCGATGGCCTGTTTCAGATCTCCCTTGTTTGACAGGAGAGAAAAGCGTGTATTAACACGGATGAACAAACCAATCTGAGGAGGAATAATAGTGAACATTTATGACAAAGCCAATGATTTGGCCAAAGCACTGAGAGAAAGCAGCGAGGTGGAAGAGATTACTTCCGCGATGAAGCTGATTGAAGCTGATCCGGATGCAAAAGCAATGCTGGATAACTTTCGTGATCAACAAATGGAATTGCAACAACGTATGATGAGCGGGGATATGCCAGCTCCGGATGAAATGGAGAAAATGGAGAAACTGTTTGAAGTGCTGAGTTTGAATCTGAACATCCGTCGTTTGTTTGACGCGGAGCGTCGCCTCAGTGTCATTATTGAAGACGTGAACAAAATTATTGCTGACAGCCTGGGTCATCTGTATGGTGGCGCTGAAGCGTAAAAAGGTAGTTCAAAAAGTCCACTTTTGATTACGAAGGATAAACACGTACTAAAAGGTTGTCTTGTTTTTTTACCTGAACCTTTCATATTAGCTCCGTATCGTTCATAGACTAGACATATAGAGTCGATCAAGAACGAAGGAGCTGTGAATGGTGAAGAGGTTGAAAAAAGCAAAACATGTAATCTATCTGCTTATTGCGTTGTCGATGCTGGTCATTGCACTGCCGCGGATTTCCTTTGCTGGAGGAATGGACTGGGTTAATATTTTTGGCATCGTATGGGTGCTGTTCTCCTTATTAATCGTTGGTGCACATCTGCATTTTATTCTCGGTGTGGATGAAGAAAAGAAGCGTGCACTGGAAGCCGTTCGCCGGGCGAAGCTGCGGCAGTGGGAGATGAAACTGCTGGACAAGCAGGAGCGGAGCGAGTCTGTATAAGATACAGAATGAGATCCAACATGAAAGATCGGAATCCCTTGACACAAGGGGTCCGGTCTTTTTTGGTACATACCGAATTAGAGGTTAGTCGGATGATTAAATTCAGATGGCGAACTTGCCTATGAGAATGGGGCAGGGGTGGGGTTATTTTCCTAAAGCCGTGTTATAATAGATACAGTATAGTACAGATGCATCTTCGGGGGTGGTACAGTTGGACGGACAGGAAGAGAACGTAACGAAGCATGAACAGTTACTTCAACATATTGAACAACTGAAGGTTGGCAGTAAAATATCAGTACGTGGACTTGCGCGGGAGCTGGGTGTAAGTGAAGGGACAGCGTATCGTGCGGTGAAAGAGGCGGAGAACTTCGGACTGGTCGTGACCAAGGAACGAATTGGAACGGTGCGGATCGAGAAGAGACCTCGGGGCATGTCGGAACAGTTGACCTTTGCTGATGTCGTGACCATTGTAGAGGGCCATGTGCTGGGGGGGAACGAAGGGCTCGCCAAACCGCTGCACAAGTATGTGATTGGGGCGATGAAAGAACAGGCAATGGCCCGTTATATTGATGCTGGGAGTTTGTTGATTGTGGGTAACCGTGAAGATGCTCACTCACTTGCCCTCGAACAGGGAGCGGGTGTGTTGATTACGGGTGGTTTTGGGACAAGTCGTGAAGTAAGAATTATGGCTGATGAGCTTGGGCTACCGATTATTTCATCCAGACATGATACATTCACGGTGGCTTCAATGATTAACCGTGCGATCTTCGACCGGCTGATTAAGAAAAAAATTATGCTTGTTGAGGATATCATTGGTCAGAAACCTCGCTTGCAGGTATTGAAGGTGACCAGTTCAGCCGCAGATTTTCATATGTTGGTTTCGGAGACGGGTGAACATCGCTTTCCAGTCGTGGATGAATGGAACCGGGTCATCGGGATTGTGAGTCTGAAGGATGTTAGTGAACTGAAAGAAGATCAAAGTATTGAGAAATGTGTGATACGCCGCCCGATTACGGCCTCATTGCAGACATCTCTTGCTTCTGCTGCCCAGATTATGACCTGGGAAGGCATCGATTTTCTGCCAATCGTGGATCGGAACCGCAAACTGATTGCGTCCGTCACACGCAAGGAAGTGCTTCAGGCCATGCGGGATGCACAGAAGCAGCCACAACTGGGAGAGACGTTTGATCATCTGATCTGGAACGGGTTTGCCGAGGAGCGCGGTGAACAGAACGAATTGTTATTTCACGGATTCATCATTCCTCAGATGGCAACGGATCTGGGTACGATCTCCGAAGGTGTTCTGTTGAATGTGATGACCCAGGCTGGCCGGCGGGCTGCGTGGGATGTTACAGGGAACGACCATGTGGTGGATAATGTAACGACGTATTTTGTTCGACCGGTACAGATTGAGGATCAGATCTTGGTTCGACCGTTAATTCTGGAAACCAGTCGTCGAACGTGCAAAATGGACATTGTGGTTAGCCGTGAAGGCAGTGTAGTATGCAAAGCGGTAATGACATTGCAGTCGATTGACCATGCCTAGCAGGGTACGTTGCCTTGGGCATAAACAAAGAGAGTACTCCCTGATCGAGAAGCTCTGCCGGGTTGCGCTGTCGCGCGGTTCTGGCTTCGCTTAATGAAGGGAAGTACTCTCTTTTTGCGGACACAACAATAACACTTCAACGAATTATGCAGATTGTCCAGAGGTTTTACCTGATCCATTATTGGACCGTTGTTGAAGCCGGGCATAATAACTGCGGTTACGTATTCCGGCAAATACATTGTACGCACCCATAATCAGAAATAGAGCTTCCACAACCACAGATAAAGTGGAGCCCGTGAAGACAAACATCAGGATCAGTGCAAGCACGACAAGCATGCCACCCATCCAGATATTCGTCCACGAACGGTACAGACCGGCGCTAGCGGCATCCGAACTTCTGTGTGAACGAATGCTGTTCAACGCTGCAAAAACCATGGCAACAGCAAAGATGGCGATTAGAGCATATTTGAGTACATCAATGAACACAAAGACGCAGCTCCTTTTCTGGAAAGCATTTACTGCCCTTATTGTACCATGCAGAGATGCAGACAAGGGCAGTTTTTTGCTGTTACGCAGGAACGTGCATGCGAATCTGTACCCAAACTTGCAGTACGCCTTCCATAACCAGCATCGTTTTGACCTGGATGGTGTATTCCTTTTCCCTGACCGAGTACACTTTCTGATTCAGCATGATTCGCGTCATTTTGCTGTATTCGTCGATGTTGAATACGTCTCTGCCCCGAAGTACCTCGAGTTCGTCTCCGAGCTTCTGTAACATCACTTTCAGAGAAGCTTCGTCTGGCCCCTTATCCGATTCTTCTGCACGGACCTTGATTTCCTTGATAACGGTTTGGCGTTTACTGTATTTTTTCAGCGTTTTGATATCCTCCTCATTCTGATGCAGCTGAAGCTGCAGTTCCTGATTGTTCAGCCACAACGCATTGTAACTCAGGTGAAATACGCCGTTGTAGACGACACATCCAGCGATCATTCCCAGAACAAACACAGCGGTCATTCGCATCAGCGGGCGGTAACGAGAAAATGGCGGAACTCTCATGAACGCTGTTCCTGTCTCATATTAGCTCCGGCCTCCGCCGCACACCCATTTCACGAGTTCCGTTCCCATATGTGCGCCCATAAAAGCAGAGATCAGATACAGGATCTGTTTGACCGCCGGAGACAGGTTACCATCCAGGAAATTGCTTTCGATGACACGCATGGGATCTATTGTGCCGCCTACAGCGGCTGCGAGTGCCCATATCTTTATTTTTCCAGAAATATCGAGCATCGTCTGTGTCGGAGGCTGAAGAGAGATCACCGCTCCAATACCTCCGATCATCGCGCCGCCCAGCACGATTCCAAACGCAATAAAGAAATCAAGAATGGCTTTGGACAAAAATGTGCTCACTGGCAACACCCCTTTCAGACCTAGCAGCACACCTCCTGTCTTCGGTCTGTCACAGGGGGAGCGGCTTGTACTTCTATTGTATGGGCGTGCCCCCGAACGTTATGATAAAATAGAATAATAAAGTCTCCTTTTAAGAGGTTGTCACGAATTTTAATAGGTGATTCCATTTTTTTATTTATTTAATTCATATATATGAGATAGATAGGGTAGCAGACGGATCAGAAGATCGATGCTGCGACTATCTGCGGCGAAAGGAAGAAAAAAACATGAGTTCTTTTGTGCATTTGCACGTTCATAGCGAATACAGTTTGCTGGACGGCGCTGCGCGTATTCCGGATCTCGTGAATAAGGCTGCAGATCTCGGAATGACGACACTTGCGCTGACTGACCATGGCGTGATGTATGGTGCAATTCCTTTTTATAAAGCATGTATGGAGCGAGGCATCAAGCCGATTATAGGTTGCGAGGCATACATGACAGCAGGGTCCCGCAAAGAGCGGGGAAGCCGCAAGGATCAACCGATTCATCATTTGATTTTGCTGGCCAAAAATATGACGGGTTACCGTAATCTGATGAAATTGTGCTCGATTGGACATCTCGAGGGTTTTCATTACAAACCCCGTGTAGATATGGAAAGTCTGGCTGCCCATCACGAGGGAATTATCTGTCTAAGTGCGTGTCTGGGTGGTGAAGTACCACAGCATCTGCTGCATGGACGAGAAGAAGAGGCAAGACGTGCGGCGTTACGCTACAAAAATATCTTTGGTGCCGACTTCTATCTGGAACTTCAGGATCATGGGCTTTCCGAGCAAAAAAGGGTAAATCCGCAGTTGATCAAACTGGCGGCCGAGCTGGAGATTCCGCTTGTAGCAACCAATGATGCGCATTATCTGTCGGAAGAGGATGCTGAGCTTCAGGATGTGCTGATCTGTATCGGAACGGGCAAGACCGTGGATGATGAGAATCGGCTCCGAATTGGAACCAATCAGCTCTATCTGAAAAGTGAAGAAGAGATGGCTCGTCTGTTTCCTCATGTACCGGAAGCTCTGGCGAACACCGTCCGCATTGCGGAGTCTTGTGAGTTGAAGCTGGAATTTGGCAAATCGATTTTGCCGGAATATAGACCGCTTCCTGATGGACTAAGCCCTTCGGCGTATCTGCGTCAGCTGTGCGAAGAAGGCATGGAGGAGCGTTACGCGCAGTCCACACGTTGGACAGACGCGGAGCTTCGATCCGAACTGGAACAACGCCTGGCGTATGAACTCGGAGTGATCGACAGCATGGGTTTCTCGGATTATTTTTTGATTGTCTGGGATTTTATCGCCTATGCGCATAAACAAGGCATTGTTACTGGACCAGGCCGGGGGTCTTCGGCAGGAAGTCTGGTTGCGTACACGTTGCACATCACGGATGTTGATCCGATGAAATACAACCTGCTCTTCGAACGGTTCCTGAATCCCGAGCGGATCTCCATGCCGGATATTGATATTGACTTCAGCGATGAACGGCGGGATGAGGTCATTGATTATGTCTCGCATAAATATGGCAAAGCCCATGTCGCTCAGATTATTACGTTTGGAACGATGGCTGCTCGGGCGGCCGTACGTGATGTCGGGCGGGCACTAAATGTGCCTTACGGCGAAGTGGACAAGGCTGCAAAGCTGATTCCAGCGCAGCTCGGCATTAACATCGAGCGGGCCATGGAAGCTACTCCTGAGCTGAAGGCGCTGTATGAAACCAAGCCCAAGACGCGTGAACTGCTGGATATGGCGATGAAGGTCGAGGGTATGCCACGTCATGCTTCGACGCATGCAGCGGGAGTGGTTATCTCCCGTGACCCTCTGACCGATGCGGTGCCACTTCAGGAGGGCAGTGAAGGGACGGCGTTAACCCAGTATTCCATGGAAAACCTGGAGTCGATCGGGTTGCTTAAGATGGACTTTTTGGGTCTGCGTACCCTCTCGATCATTGAGCGGTGTGTACGCTGGATTGGGGAACATGGAGAAATTCCGGACTTCCGTCTTATTCCCGATGATGATGCGTTAACGTACGAGATGCTTGGGCGAGGGGACACGATGGGCATATTCCAACTGGAATCTGCCGGGGTACGCCGTGTGCTGAAAGAGATGAAGCCAAGTAGTTTTGAAGATGTCATCTCTGTACTTGCCTTGTACCGTCCGGGTCCGATGGAGTTCATATCGAAATACATTCAGGGCAAGCATGGACAGATTGAAGTGGATTACCCCCATGTGGATCTGGAGCCTATCCTGAAAGATACGTACGGCATCATCGTGTATCAGGAACAGATCATGCAGATAGCCTCTCGGATGGCGGGTTTCTCGCTGGGTGAGGCAGATTTGCTTCGCAGAGCGGTCTCCAAGAAGAAACGGGAAGTGCTGGATCTGGAGCGAGGACACTTTGTACAGGGTAGTCTGAAACAAGGGTATAGCGAAGAAGAGGCAGACCTGGTCTATGATATGATCGTCAAGTTTGCCAACTATGGTTTCCCGCGTGCTCATGCCGCGGCATATGGTGTACTTGCGTTCCAGACGGCTTATCTGAAGGCACATTATCCGGTTCATTTTATGGCATCCATGTTAACAGCTGTGATGGGCAGTCATCGGAAAGTGGCAGAGTACGTGGTGGAATGCCGGCGGATGGATATGGAGGTGCTTCCGCCGGATGTGAATGAGAGCGGTATTCTGTTTACGCCTGTATTTGTGCCGTCCGGCAGCGCAGGAACCGGAGATCAGAGTAAGGTATCGAAGCAGATTGCGGGAGCAGATGCAGAGAGTAACCCCGGAAGCTCGGCTGAAGAACATGCTGCGAACGGTAACGGGAGTTCCTTCAGGGAAGATCGCGTTCATGAGCATGATGGGCATTCGGGACAAGCAGAATATGGTGAAGCACCTCTGCCGGATGACCCCGGTCCTGGACCGGAAGAGGACAGTGGCGGATATGAGTGGCAGGCAGCGACATCGATGCCTGAGGCATCCGACAACCGGAAGGAAGCGGGATTGGTGGCGGCTTCTTCATTGGAAAATGGTAATGACGAAGGACAAGAAGCGTCTTCCTCGCGCGAGGATGAGGAAAAATTAACGGGTGCAATACGATTTGGTCTGGCCGCTGTGAAAAATGTCGGTACCCAGGCAATGGAAAGCATTATGATCGTAAGGCAGGAGAGACCATTCGACAGTCTGCTCGATTTTTGTCGTCGTGTGGATCTGCGTGTATGCAACAAACGTGTGATTGAATCGCTGATCCAGGCCGGAGCTTTTGACACATTACCTGGGCATCGGGCCCAATTGCTGGCGATGCTGGATGAGACTGTTGAAGCGGCGCTGAAATGGCGCAAGGAACGTGAGGATCTGCAAATTCAATTGTTCGACTTTGTTGAGACGCCAAACTGGGAGATTGAATACCCGGAAATTCCTCCTTATTCCTCAGGGCAGCAACTGGAGCTAGAGCGTGAGTTGTTAGGCTTGTATCTTTCCGGGCATCCGCTGGATGACTATGAAGATGTGCTGGAATCGAGTGGGGCTGACCGGATCATGGAGCTGACCGAGGCGGCAGACGACACGATGACCGTCGCCGCGGGTATGGTTGTGTCTGTGAAGTCGATTACGACGAAACAGGGCAAGGCTATGGCGTTCATGGAGCTGGAAGACCAGATTGAACGCTGTGAAGTCGTTCTCTTTCCCGAGGTATGGCGGCGTAGCCAGCAGCATGTCGGGAAAGGTGAACTGCTCGTCGTGCGTGCCAAAGTGCAGCAGCAGGACGAAGGGTTTAAGCTGCTGGCTGAGGAAGTGGTGCCGTTGTCACCGGCGGCACTGGAGCAGCAGCTGCGCAGCCGTGACCGGCGCGTCAAGCCCGGTAGCGGCAGCTCTTCGCGCCCGGCGCAGGCGGCTTCGCCGCGGCGACCAGCGGGCGCAGGAGCCGAAGCGCAGCGCAGCAGCGCAGGCGGGGATGTTTCCGCTATGCGTAGCAGCGGGAGCCAAGGCTCGGCAGCGACGCGCAGCGATGCGGCGGGTACGGGCGCAGCCACGGCGGCGGCTTCCCGGCCGGGCGGTGCCGCTGAAGCGGCTGGCAGCCCGGAGCAGAGCCGCGAACCGCGGGCCGTGGAGCAGCGGGTGTTCGTGAAGATTGCCCCGCATGCGGAAAAGCCTGAGCTTCTGGCTCGTCTGAAGCAGCTGCTTCAGGAGCATCCCGGACCTGTGGCGACGGTGCTCTTCTATGAGCAGCAGCAGAAGCTGCTTGCGCTGAGTGATGCCTACCGGATTAAGCCATCACCAACCTTGTTCTCCGATATGGAGAAAATGCTGGGTGAAGGCACAGTCAAAATTAAATAAGGGGCTGTCCCGTAAGTGATAGCACTTATCCATAGTATGAAACCTGTTTGGCTAAATGCTGAACAGGTTTTTTTGTAATTGTTTTAGCCCGGTTTCCAGACGGAATAGTGTAAATAAACGAATTGCAGACCCATTACAGTGCAGCGCTGAATGTACAATCCTGCAACATGTCCAGGGTGCGACTTGTCTAAACCATCCGCACATTTTATGAACATTTTAACAGGTTGCTGCATACACTTGAGAACACCGAAGGACCTCGCGGTCCTCGGGGGATTGATGCGGGAGGTCGAGATATGTCATATGAAATCGTAGAAGCCATGCTGGCCCGGCGGGGTGTACGGATTGATGCAATTGCCGCAATTGTATACCGTCTGCAAAAAGGGTACCACCCCGAACTGACCTTGGACGACTGTGTAACCAGCGTGAAATCCGTTCTGCAGAAACGAGAGGTGCAATATACGCTCTATACCGGTATTGCTCTCGACGAACTTGCGGAGAAACGACTCTTGCCCCAACCGTTACAAGCTATTATGGAAGCGGATGAATCCCTGTATGGAGTGGACGAGACTCTGGCCCTTGGCATTACTCATGTGTATGGTATGATCGGTTTAACCAGCTTTGGTTACCTGGATAAAGAAAAAATAGGTGTAATTCATGATTTGAACGAACACACAACAGCCATTCATGTCTTTTTGGATGATCTGGTCGCAGGGGTGGCCGCTGCGGCTTCTGCCCGGATTGCACACAAAAATATTAAAGCCAAAAAATACCCCTCAGACCTTTAACCCCCTGTATTTCCATGCATGTCTGTTATGGTCAATCTAATGACCCATGTGAAGGTCTTCAAGGGCGGCTGATGCTGCCCTGATAAGCTTGGGGCTGCTTATGGAAGAGGTATCAACAAGAAGATTTCGTCAACCATATGAGTTATTCGTGGGGGACAAATGTCCCTCATGATCCCAAATTCTCCCCAAAGGTCCCGAACCCTTTCTTGCAGAAAAAAAGTGAGGTATGTTATCATTAGTCCAATATACGGGCTCTGAACATTAGCTTAGGGGGCGGACAAGGCATGTGGACGGTGATTTACATTGCACCGACAGCAAAGGTTGCGGACAAGATCAAGACCAAGCTTTCGGAAGAAGGTTTTCTGGTACAGACCCGTCCCATCAGTTTATCCAAGCAGCAATTTGAGATTCGCGTCCCTTCTGGGGAATTGGAAGAGGTCCAGGAAGTGCTGAATTCCATTCTGCATTCCTGATTCGTTCGACATCGACGTGCCTTGGCAGATGAAGAAGTACCATCGGTACATAAGGGACTAATCGCGTAAGCGGAGAGAGGAATCGACTTGCATGTATTGTATGCTGCTGTCCTTCCTTCTTTTTTTGTTAGGACAAGGACCGACCTGGTTGCTCCCGGAGACCCTACCAAGATAGATTCAAACATCGGCGCAACAATCTTTCGGTTATTGCAGGTAACATCAATCGTGCTGACAGAAGCCGCTGATCCTTGCCCTGTACCGGCGGATTTTTTTGTTGTGAATGCTGGACAAGGCCCATGGCAGCGTGTGGGTCGTAAGCGGTTTACCGTAGCACGCGGATGAAGCTGCCACAAGCAGCGTTCTGCAGGTTGCGGCCATCAAATCAACGGCTGGAGAGGTGTAGTTGTGTTCAAAGATATATTCCAGAAGAAACGGAAGTACGCTACCATACCTTCCGAGCGTGCACTTCCCGGCGAAGGCCAGGAAGTCCTAGAACGCCCAAAACGTGAAATACCTGAAGGGCTTATGAACAAGTGCAGCAAATGCGGCACCATTCAATATAGCAAGGAATTGGAGAAAAATCTGAAAGTATGTCCTGCCTGCGGTTACCATATGCGTCTTAACGCTATGGAGCGTATTGGTATGGTACTTGATGATCAAGGATTTGTTGAGTTTGACGCTGATATGATATCGGTTGATCCGCTTGGCTTTCCTGGATATAGCAACAAATTGGAACAACAGCGTCTGAAATCGGGCCTGAAGGAAGCGGTAATTACAGGGGAAGGAACCATTGAGGGCCTGCCTGTAGTTGTGGCTGTCATGAGCTTTGATTTCTTCACAGGCAGCATGGGTTCTGTTGTAGGAGAGAAAATTACCCGTGCCATTGAGCATGCAACAGAGAAGCGCTTGCCATTGATTATTTTCTCCACATCAGGTGGTGCCCGGATGCAGGAGAGTATTCTCAGCCTCATGCAAATGGCCAAAACAAGCGCAGCTTTATCCCGTTTGGATGAACAGGGCGGGCTGTACATTTCGGTCATTACAGATCCAACGACAGGTGGAGTCTCGGCAAGTTTTGCTAGCTTGGGCGATATTAATATTGCCGAACCTGGCGCTGTATTTGGTTTTGCCGGCAGAATCGTTATTGAACAGACCATCCGTCAGAAGTTACCTGATGATTTCCAGACGGCTGAATTTAATATGCAACACGGTCAGTTGGACATGGTTGTCCACCGGAAAGAACTTCGGGCCACTCTTGGCAAGCTTCTGGATATGCATAGTGAAAAAGGAGGGGTCTAAATGGCGGGTGAGTTGCCATATGAAGCGCCTCTGGTTGAGATGCGCAAAAAGATTGATGAACTCGTACAGTTTGGACAGGAAAAAGGGATCGACTTCACGGACGAGATTGCCCGCCTGGAAGAACGTTACCATAGACTTGAAGAAGAGATCTACACTGGCATAACGGCAGCTCAGAAGATGCATCTGGCCCGGCATCAGCAACGCCCAACGGCGTTAGATCTGATCCAGCTGATATTTACGGACTTCATTGAGCTGCACGGTGATCGCATGTTCGGAGACGATCTTGCGGTTGTTGGCGGGCTTGCCAAATTGAATGGAAAGACCGTAACGGTAATCGGACAACAGCGGGGGAAAGACACGAAGGATAATATCGCCCGCTTTTTCGGCAGCGCTCATCCAGAAGGTTTCCGAAAAGGACTTCGTCTGATGAAACAAGCGAACAAATTTGGCCGTCCTATTATTACGTTTATTGATACTAAAGGGGCGTATCCGGGTAATACTGCAGAAGAGAGAGGTCAATCGGAAGCAATTGCTCGCAACCTGATGGAAATGGCGAAGCTTTCGGTTCCTGTTATTGTTGTGGTCATCGGCGAAGGTGGAAGCGGCGGTGCCCTCGCTATGGCTGTGGGTAATCGTGTGTTGATGCTGGAACATGCGATCTATTCTGCAATCTCTCCGAACGGCGCTGCTTCGATTCTCTGGAAGGATGCATCCAAGGCAGATCAGGCGGCTGAAGCGATGAAAATAACAGCCAAAGACCTGCTGGAGATGGAAGTCATTGAAGAGATCGTCCCTGAGCCACGCGGCGGTGCTCATCGGGATTATGAAGCGTCTGCTGCTTTCATCAGTGAAGCTTTGGTCCGTCATCTCGACGAGATGAAGGGTTGGAGCGGGGATCAGCTGAAGCAAGATCGTTATGAGAAATTCCGTAAAATTGGATCGGTCACGTTTGAACCTCAAGCATCCATTGAAGCTCCTCAAGAGCTTGTAGAAGTCGATGTAGCGAGTAATTTGTCGGGAAATGCTGAATAATGTGACGAATTTCCTATACAAATGAGCAAAAGTATAGTAAATTTAATAGTTGGAAAAAGAAAAATAGATAAAGAGTAATACCTTTAAAATCGGAGGAAACCCAAAATGCGCAAAACGAAAATTGTATGTACCATTGGTCCATCCAGTGAATCTCTGGAGAACACCAAAAAATTGATTATGGCCGGTATGAATGTGGCCCGTCTGAACTTCTCCCACGGTGATTTCGATGAGCACGGCGGACGGATCGTTGCGATTCGCCAAGCATGCGAAGAGTTGAACAAAACAGTAGCGATCTTGCTGGACACCAAAGGACCGGAAATTCGGACAGGTAAACTCGAAGTTGAACCGATTGAATTGGTTCAAGACGAGTACATCACTTTGACAACAGAAGAAATTCTGGGCACCAAAGAACGCCTTTCCATTACGTATACAGATCTTCCGAATGATGTTGAACCGGGATCAACAATTCTGATCGACGACGGTCTGATCGGACTGACCGTGGTGGAAGTGCAAGGCACCGAGATCAAATGCCGTATCGTTAACGGCGGATCGATCAAAAGCAAAAAAGGTGTTAACGTTCCGGGCGTTGCCATTTCTCTGCCGGGTATCACTGAAAAAGACGCTAACGATATCGTATTTGGTATTGAGCAAGGTGTCGATTTCATCGCGGCTTCTTTTGTACGTAAAGCAAGTGACGTACTTGAGATTCGTGAATTGCTTGAAAAACACAATGCTGGACATATCCAAATCATCTCCAAAATCGAAAACCAACAAGGTGTCGATAACCTCGATGAAATCCTTGAAGTGTCTGACGGCCTGATGGTTGCTCGTGGAGACCTGGGTGTTGAGATTCCTGCGGAAGAAGTACCATTGGTACAAAAACGCATGATCGAAAAATGTAACGTTGCAGGTAAACCGGTTATCACAGCTACACAAATGCTGGATTCCATGCAACGTAACCCGCGTCCAACACGTGCGGAAGCAAGTGACGTGGCGAATGCAATCTTCGATGGTACGGACGCAATCATGTTGTCTGGTGAGACAGCTGCGGGTAAATACCCGGTTGAATCCGTTCTGACCATGTCCCGTATTGCTGAAAAAGCAGAATCTGCTCTGCCTTACCAAGAGCTGTATCTGAAACAGCGTGTTGCTCAACAAACAACAGTTACAGAAGCAATCAGCCAATCGGTTGCCCTCTCAGCTCAAGATTTGAACGCAAAAGCGATCATCACTTCAACTGAATCAGGACACACTGCACGCATGATTTCCAAGTATCGTCCAGAATCTCCAATCATCGCTGTGACTACGGAAGACAGAACTTCCCGTCGTTTGGCTCTGGCTTGGGGTGTAACTCCTGTCAAAGGAAGACTGGTTGATTCCACGGATGCTTTGTTCGAAAACGCAATTGAAGGCGGCGTAAAATCCGGACTTGTTAAAGAAGGAGACCTGGTTGTGATCACAGCAGGTGTACCTTTGGGTCGTTCCGGTTCTACCAACCTGATTAAAGTAAGCCAAATTCCAAACAACGCTTAATAGCGTCTTGGATGGAGAAGCAACAGGAAAGAAGCAATGGGGCTTTATTGTCCCGTTGCTTTTTTTCCATCTTATTGACACTTTACAACGATGTAACACGTATGAATGGTAGAGCGAAGGAGGCCGATAACGTGCGAGAACAGATCAACGGTAGCTGGTATGCGGCACGTCTTCGTGTACGCTATCAAGAAAGTGACCAGATGGGCGTGGTCTACCACGCGAACTATTTGAATTGGTTTGAAATCGGTCGAACTGAGATGATTCGCCAAATGGGGTATACATATCGTAAAATGGAGGAACAGGGGTTACTGCTTCCCGTAACCGGACTGGATGTGAAGTATCACAAGCCTGCCCGATGTGATGATGAGATTATCATTTTCACCCGTATTGCTGCATTTAGTGGTCTTCGACTGAACTATGAGTATGACATAAGACGCATGTCTGAAGAACCTGATGAGCATATGGCGATTGGAGAACGGGTTTGGTCAGCTGATGAATCACTTCCCGGTGAGCGGCTAGTTACAGGTTCTACCCAGCATGTATGGGTGAATGGGGACTGGAAGCCAGTTCGGCTGGATAAGGCAGCTTCTGAGCTATACAGCGCGCTTGAAAAGGTGTGGCTTTCGGGAAAGGGGTAATACGTCAATGCGAAAATGGATGTGGGCTTTACTCTTAATCATTCCGGTGATTGAATTATTTGGTTTTATTCTGATGAGTGACTGGATCGGAGCCGGAAAGACATTGCTTCTCATGATTCTCACGTCCTTGATTGGTATAGCAATGTTGCAGTTTGAAGGGCGAAAAGTACTTGTGGACGCCAAATCCGAAATGGAGCGTGGCAAGGTACCTGGAAGAAAAATGGTCGATGGTCTTTTTATTTTTGTCGGTGGGTTCTTGCTCTTGATTCCAGGTTTTGTGACGGATCTGATCGGGTTTACACTGGTATTTCCATTAACACGTCCGGTTTACCGTCTGTTCTTCCTGGGGTGGCTGGAGAAAAAAATGAAAAGTGGCAAAATTACGTTTTATCGTCGTCCGAAATGAAACACCAGTAGTTAAGCAAAATGGAAAAGGCTCCGCTCAGCAGATGATTTCTGTTGAACGAAGCCTTTTTTTATTTTTCCTGTGTGTTCATAAGAGTTAATGCCTCATCGGACACGGCCGTTGATGATATACGTTCTGAGGTCGCGTAATACGTTAGCCCGATTGAACGCATCGAGGATCACGAGACTGACAGGGCCAATAATCAAGCCCAGAACACCGAACAACTTCAAACCCACAAACATGCCAACCAGCGTGGCGAGTGGGTCGAGCCCTACACTACTTGCAAGTACCTTCGGTTCAATAATCTGACGGGCGATCAGTAAGATCAGATAGATAATACTAATGCCAATGCCCAGATACAGATCCCCATTCATAAACAGGTATGCAGCCCAAGGCACCATGACCAGACCGACACCCAGATAAGGAAGCAGATCGACCAGACCAATCATCAGAGCGATGGTGAAGGCTGAATTGACTTGCAATATTAGCAGTCCAATCATGACGAATAGTGCTGTAATCGAGATCATGATCAATTGTGCTCTTACATACCCAAACAATGCCTTCTTCAGGTCAGTCCATATGTCTGATATTGGCTTGCGAATGGAAGAGGGCACCCAGCCCGATACGGTAATGCTATGCCGGGTCCAGCTTTTGCTAATGAAGAACGTAGACAACAACACAACGATTAATACCGCGCCCATGTTCGGCAGGGAGGTCAGGAGACTCAGGATCATATTAAAAAATCCGGTGACCAGATCGGTCAATGCTGTACCTACCGTTTCGGTCGTTTTACTAATATTGCTGTTGATGGTTTCCTGGTAGTTGGGATTTTCCTTGTAAAATTCATTGATCTGCGCAGTCAAACTTTGAATGGTGTCATTTTGGGTCCAGCGTACAAACGTGTCCTTAATCTCATCAACATGAAGATCAAAGCTTGTCGTAAGTGAAATGACTTCTTTTACCATGCGGGTAATCGCCGCAGACAGTACCACTGCAATGGCTCCAAAATAAAGGATCAATGAAATAGTCACAGCCAGCCAGCGGGGGAATCGTGCTCGATGCTGAAGCAGACTCACTAATGGATTCATGGCATAGGCGATAATCCAGGCAATCGCAAAAGGGTACAGAAGCGGGAACAGCAAGTATATGGCAACGGCGATCAGAATGGTCGCAATGATAACCCATAAGCCGCGGAGCATGCGTTTCATTATTATTCTATCCAAGCATCAACTCTCCTTATTTCAATTAAGCCGACCTATGTATGATCCATGAAGCAGTATTAGAAATAGATGGCTATCTTAATTAATATAGAGCATTTACAAGGTTTTGAAACGCCGGGATGTTACCAGAGCTAGTTCAAAAGCTGACTTTTGAACTAGCTCTACCGGGATTCTTTCTTTTGCCTAGAGTATGCCTTAGTATTACAGAATATAGCAATAGAAAGTTCTACATACGACAAGATTGGTTAAAAAACATTAAATGTCAATCTTGTTTTTGTAAATGCTTTCAAAAATGCTTTATCGGTCCGATAAAGAAGTTTGATGTGCGAATGAACTCTCATCATGTTCACATAAACGACAAAATCCAGTATGATGTTATAAGTAAATACTGATTGACAGATAGGAAAACCGTATTTTGAAATATTTGTTAATTTTAAAATGAAAATGTTTACAAAAAGAGAATAGGTGCATTTTGGCACTTATATGTCACTCTGGAATGGTTCCTGATTTCGCTTATTAAAGGAGAGATGTAATATGACAGCTACCAAAGGTCTGGAAGGCATCGTTGCAACAACCTCTTCGATCAGTTCTATTGTAGACGGTGTGCTCACATACCGTGGTTACGATATCGACGATTTGGCTGAACATGCCAGCTTTGAAGAAGTTGCCTATTTGTTGTGGTTTGGTAAATTGCCAACAACGGATGAACTGAAATCCCTTCGTAAAAGCCTGAGCGATTACGCGCCGATTCCGAGCGAGTTGATTGCACAAATCCAACTGTATCCGAAAAACGTCAGTACCATGGCAGCACTTCGTTCCGCTGTCTCTGCACTTGCACTGTACGACGAGCAAGCAGATGAGATGACAACGGAAGCGAATGAGAACAAAGCGGTTAAGTTGCAAGCACAGTTGCCAACGATTGTGGCAGCCATCGCCCGTATCCGTCAGGGCAAAGAACCTGTGGCTCCAAAAGAAGGCGCTTCCATCGCAGAGAACTTTTTATATATGATGACTGGTGAAGAACCATCCGAGACCGCAGTGAAAGCATTGGATCAAGCCCTTGTCCTGCATGCAGATCACGAGTTAAACGCTTCGACATTTGCAGCTCGTGTAACGGTTGCTACGCTGTCGGATATCTATTCCGGTGTAACTTCCGCCATTGGCGCACTGAAGGGACCACTGCATGGCGGTGCTAATGAAGCCGTTATGAAAATGTTGAATGAGATTGGTACGCCTGATCGTCTTGAAGCGGCAATTCAGGAAAAACTGAATAATCGTGAAAAGATCATGGGCTTTGGACATCGGGTGTACAAAAACGGTGATCCACGCGCCAAACATTTACAGAAGATGTCCAAGGAACTTGGCGAGATGAACAATGATACGCGCTTGTATGATATGTCTGTGAAGATCGAAGAACTGGTAACAGGACAAAAAGGACTGAAGCCTAACGTAGACTTCTATTCTGCTTCTGTATATACCCAACTGGAGATCGAACAGGAATTGTTCACTCCGATCTTTGCCATCAGCCGGGTATCTGGATGGACTGCGCATATTTTGGAACAGCTTGCGGACAATCGCATCATTCGTCCACGTGCGGAGTACACTGGTCCTACAGAACAGAAATACGTTTCTATTGAACTTCGCTAATAGCCGCAAAAACAGTATAATAATATGGACGAGGTGAAGGGTTGGAAAGCAGAGGCTTTACTGGCTTAAGCTCTCAGGACCCTTCTCTCAACAAGACTAGTGGTATGATGAATACTGCATATACGAAACCTAGGAGGAATTTTAACTATGAAATTAGAAAAATTTGCTCACCCAACTGAAGGCGAAAAAATCCAAATTGATAACGGTACACTTCAAGTACCTAGTAATCCGATTATTCCATTTATCGAAGGTGACGGTACAGGCCGTGATATCTGGAAAGCTTCCAAACGTGTATTGGATGCAGCTGTTGAAAAAGCTTATGATGGCAACAAAAAAATCGCATGGTATGAAGTGTTTGCTGGACAAAAAGCATTCGATACATACGGTGAGTGGTTGCCGAATGATACACTGGAAGCCATTCGTGAGTATATCGTAGCGATCAAAGGACCATTGACTACGCCAATCGGTGGCGGTATTCGTTCCCTGAACGTAGCCCTGCGTCAAGAGCTTGACCTGTACACTTGCTTGCGTCCTGTTCGTTATTTTGACGGTGTACCTTCTCCGGTAAAACGTCCTGAGTTGGTAGATATGGTCATTTTCCGTGAGAATACGGAAGATATCTATGCAGGAATCGAGTATGCTGAAGGTTCTGAAGAAGTGAAAAAAGTGATCCAGTTCCTGCAACAGGAGATGGGTGCTAACAAAATCCGTTTCCCTGAAACTTCCGGTATCGGTATCAAACCAGTTTCTTCCGAAGGTTCCAAGCGTTTGGTACGTGCAGCAATCCAATACGCAATTGATCATAATCGTAAGAGTGTTACGTTGGTACACAAAGGTAATATCATGAAATTTACCGAAGGTGCCTTCAAAAACTGGGGATACGAAGTGGCTGAAGATGAGTTCGCTGACAAAGTATTCACTTGGGCACAATATGACATCATCAAAGAAAACGAAGGTACAGATGCAGCGAATGCAGCACAAAAAGCCGCTGAAGATACTGGTAAAATCATCGTAAAAGATGCGATTGCTGATATCGCTCTGCAACAAGTATTGACTCGTCCAGGCGAATTTGATGTTATCGCAACATTGAACCTGAACGGTGACTATCTGTCCGATGCACTTGCAGCGCAAGTTGGCGGAATTGGTATCGCTCCTGGAGCGAACATCAACTACGTAACAGGACATGCTATCTTCGAAGCAACTCACGGTACTGCACCTAAATACGCGGACAAAGATGTCGTGAACCCTGGTTCCGTTATTCTGTCCGGAGTAATGTTGCTTGAGCACTTGGGATGGCAAGAAGCAGCTAACCTGATCTACAAAGGTATGGAAACATCTATTAACAATAAAACAGTAACGTATGACTTTGCACGTCTGATGGACGGCGCTACTGAAGTGAAATGTTCTGAATTCGCGGATCAAATCATTAAAAACCTGTAAGGGGAGATGTGAATCTTGACTATTCAGCGCAAAAAAATCACAGTAGTCGGCGCCGGTTTTACCGGTGCTACGACCGCATTAATGCTTGCCCAAAAAGAACTCGGGGATGTTGTGCTGGTTGATATTCCTCAACTGGAGAACCCGACGAAGGGGAAAGCACTCGATATGATGGAAGCAAGTCCTGTTCAAGGATTTGACAGTCATATCGTGGGTACTTCCAACTACGAAGATACTGCAGGTTCTGAGATTGTAATCATCACCGCTGGTATCGCCCGTAAACCGGGTATGAGCCGCGACGATCTGGTCAATACGAATGCGGGTATTGTGAAGTCCGTTTGTGAAAATGTGAAAAAATATTGCCCTGATTCCATCGTCATTATTCTAAGCAACCCGGTGGATGCGATGACTTATGCAGCTTATCAGACCCTTGGTTTTCCTAAAAACCGTGTTATTGGTCAGTCAGGTGTTCTGGATACAGCACGTTATTGTACCTTCATTGCGCAAGAGTTGAACGTATCTGTTGAAGATGTTCGTGGATTCGTTCTTGGTGGTCACGGAGACGATATGGTGCCTCTCGTTCGTTATTCGAGCGTGGGGGGCATCCCAATCGATACCCTGATTCCGGCAGACCGGATCGAATCCATTGTTCAGCGCACCCGTGTTGGCGGTGGTGAGATTGTCAATCTGCTTGGTAACGGCAGTGCATATTACGCACCGGCTGCTTCACTTGTTCAGATGACTGAAGCGATTTTGAAGGACAAGAAACGTATCATTCCAGTGATCGCTTATCTTGAAGGTGAATATGGCTATCATGATCTGTTCCTCGGTGTACCAACCATTCTGGGTGGTAACGGCATTGAGAAAATATTCGAACTTGACCTGACTGCGGAAGAAAAAGCAGGATTGGATAAATCTGCTGACTCGGTTCGCAACGTCATTTCGGTAGTAAACCTGTAAGTTTGAAAACTTTTTGAACAGAAGCTAAAAGAAAACCTCCGGTAAACCCGGAGGTTTTCTTTTCTTTGGATAAGTTCCCCAGTATAATGGGATGTGATGTATAGCACACCGAAAATGTTGAGGAGGATGAAAATTTTGACAATGATTATGTATCTGCTCCATATTGTTGGAGCACTGGCGATGGGATTCTATTTGATTCTGCCATTTGTGGTCGGTAAAATCCGTACCTTGAATGCTGCAGCACAAGAGGGAGCCTTTGCTTCGCTTCGTTCTTTGAACAAAGTCGCACAGTATGGACTTGTAATCCAACTTCTTACTGGTGGTTACTTGATGACAAAAGGCGAGTATTCTCATCTCTGGATGGCTGTCGTTGTTGTTCTGCTCTTGGCTATTGCGGCTATTGGAGGAATTATGGGTAAACCGTTGCGACTCGCTGCAGAAGGTGTGAAAAATAAGCGTGATGTGGGTCCTGAGCAAAGCAAGATCCGTATGTTCAGTACACTTCTGGCTGTATTCTTGCTAATCATGGTATACCTGATGGTGAATAATCAGGTGATCTAAGTGTGTTCTGTACGGTTAATCCAGCCTACAAAGATGTATTAGTAGTGGTTGGTTAAGCGTTTGCAGACGTCATTAGGACAAGTCCGAATGATATGTAAGATGGTGTTACGTTGAAACAAACAAAAATAGACAGCCTTATAGGCTGTCTATTTTTTGTTATTTCCAAGATGAAATCAGCAGTCCTCGGTTTATTTGAATTGGAACTATAGGGATCACAACTATACATAAGATCATGCATGTTCCATTAGACACGGTCTACATTGGTCAGGTTGTGCTCACAGTATATGCACGCACTGCATTTCGACCATTGCGCTTGGATTCGTACAAGGCAGTATCAGCGTCGCGCAACAAGGACTCCAGCGAATCCGTCCCTCCATTGTACTGGGCAATACCAAAGCTTGAGGTCAGCGTAATAGGCACTCCCTTAACATCCAGGGGGGCATTCAACAAGGCAACTCTCAGTTGCTCTGCAAGATTCTCGGCTTCTTGAAGCGAGGTATTGGGAAGAGCGATGACAAACTCTTCTCCTCCATAACGGGCGAACAACATCTCAGGGCTTAAATATCGATTACATACAGAGACAACATGAATAATGGCCTGATCGCCAACATCATGCCCGTAGGTATCGTTAATACGTTTGAAGTAATCAATATCAAATAAAATAAATGATACAGGCTTTAGATTAGGATGAGCTTCACTCAAAATCTCCCGTCCTCTATGCAAAAATTGAGTGCGATTATAGATTTTGGTCAGACCATCGAAATAAGCCAGTTGTTTCAGCTGTTCTTGCAAGAAGCGTTGTTCCGTTATATCGATTAGCATAATTAGACTGCCCACAGTCTGTGCATCCTTGTTATACACGTAAGATGTCCTGACCTGATAACAGACGGTCTCTCCGTTTAACTGCCAGTACAGATCGGTTTGCAATCCTTCCTTGTTGTAATCAACGGGAAACGTCTCTCCAGCAAGATTAAGCCAGATGTCATCCAAGAGTTGACCAATCATGGTTGTATTAAGCTCTGGCAACATGTCACGCAGAGATCTGTTGTAATCGACCAGTCGATTGGAACTATCCAGTACAATAACACCTTCACGCATGCTCTCGAAAATACTGTCTTTGGCGATGGGCACGATGGTGAGGAGACGAGAGGATAGGATGGCCCAGATATACATGGCAGATGTGATACACATGAGTACGGGTACGGGGTCCATTCCGCCAGGAGTCAAACCAAGCAAGTACAGAAAAGCAGCGACCATAGGAATAATCTGTGAAGTAATCAGAGTAAGTAATTGACGACGATACATCTTCTTGGTGTGTCTCCATTGTCCAATCAGAATGAGACAGGCACATAACAGACAGGAGAATGTAAATGCACCGTGTACAACATACCATTGACCCACTGCGATATCCATCAGAGGAACGGGACTATCTTCTCTCAACCATACTTTTTTATAAAAAAGATGATGAAAGTCATTGGTTGCAACCATACCTAGTGTAATGGAAGGGATTACAAACAATGCGGCAGTTACCTTTTTGGATAATGTTTTTCCTGTGTACTTTATCATCAACATGAGACCAAGAGAAGCGGAGAAGGGCATGCCTATATACTCCACGGTGGTCCAAAACTTCATCTGCTCCAACGTGTTGCTGGCCAGCTCAATTGCATAACCAAAAGTGTATATGGAGAGTGCTGCTGTGTAGAGAATGAATATTCTGGAACTGGGGATCTCGGATCTTCTGAAATAGGTATATAAACACAAAAAGACATTCAGCACGGCTGAAGTGGCTACGAGTGTTATATATGAATTAATATGCGATTCCATTGTCAGGTCTCCATGTTAGGTTAGGATGATTATACCAGTAAAAATGAGAGTTAAAACACATCAGTATACTGTACATTGTACATCAGCCCAAGCAGCATAGGAATACACTTTGTATCATGAAACAGTCTAATTTCGAATAAATTTCGAATTCTCTATAAAACAAGTAGTGATGCAATTGGTTTGTTTGATATCCATAGGAAGTGGTAAATAACGATTAGAGACAGCACACTGAGGGTAAAGTTGCTGTTCATCGCAGAAGAATAATCTGAACTGTTCATGCCATCCTACAGAATGAGACTTTTTCAGAGAACGAAAGACAAGGAAGGTTACAGTTAGAGTCCATGTCTTCTGTAATCCAAACATGTTCACATTTTGAGAGGAGAATGTTAGATGTCAACCAATACACAACAAAATCAAAAAACCATGCCAGCACAGCACCAGGATCAACGCCCCGGAATTGAATCGGAGATGCATCCCAGACCGGAGTTTGAGAAGCCGGAATATAAGGCAGCAGGCAAACTGACGGATAAGGTGGCACTCATTACAGGGGGAGACAGCGGAATTGGACGTGCTGTTGCTGTAACGTATGCCAAGGAAGGCGCGGATGTCGCGATTGTATACCTAAGCGAGCACGAAGATGCCAAGGAAACGAAGCGACAGGTCGAGCAAGAAGGACGCAAGTGCATTTTGATTGCCGGGGATATTGGTGATGATGCCTTTGCGAAGAAGTCGGTTCAGCAGACAGTGGATGAACTGGGCAAGCTGGACATTGTCGTGAATAACGCTGCAGAACAGCACCCGCAGCAGAATCTGGAGGATATTACGCCCGAACAACTGGAGCGAACATTCCGTACCAATATCTTCGGCATGTTCTATGTGACGCAGGCAGCCCTGCCACATCTGAAGAAAGGCAGTACGATTATTAATACAACCTCCATCACAGCCTATCGCGGCAGCCCGACCCTGCTTGACTATTCCTCTACCAAAGGAGCAATCACTTCGTTTACACGTTCTTTATCGATGAATGTGATTGAGAAGGGAATTCGTGTTAATGCCGTTGCGCCAGGGCCGATCTGGACACCGCTCATTCCATCCACTTTTGATGAGAAAAAGGTAAGTGAGTTCGGTGCAACGCAACCGATGAAGCGGCCGGGACAACCGGATGAACTGGCTCCAGCCTATGTATATCTTGCTTCAGATGATTCCTCGTATGTGAGCGGACAGGTGATACATGTGAATGGCGGCGAAGTGGTTAACGGATAATACGTTAAGAAGGTTTAGTTTGTATAGGCTTGATTATAGATAGGCGTATCGCTTTCAGCATGGCTGAGCGGTGCGCCTTTTTGATATCAGGGGGATGTATAAGTCAAAGAAGCGGTTTAGCACTGTTTACAAAAGTCGGCATCTCTGTTGATACAACTATGATATTTTATTATTAGCCTTGTCTGACTGGAAACTCTCTAATCTGTGATATGATAGATCGAGCAATTATACTCGGAGGGGCAAGTCATATGAAAATGAGCAAACAGAATGCAGCGCATTATATATGGGGTGGGCATTGCGATGGCTGGCACCTTGTTCAAAATGAAACACTGAGCATTATTCATGAACGAATGCCCGCAGGAACGGCTGAAATACGACATTATCATTCGGTAAGCCGTCAGTTTTTTTTCATCCTCAGCGGTGAAGCATGTATGGAACTTGATGGAGAGACGTTTGTGCTGGAAACCCATGAAGGAATAGAGATTGCACCCGGAATGCCGCATCAGATGATGAATCAGAGCGAAGAAGAAGTGGAGTTTCTCGTGATTTCCAATCCGGGTACCCGTGGGGACCGAATTGAACTGGATTCAATATAGGCATATTCATTAAATATTAATCTGATCATAAAGGAAGAGATAGATGAGACCGTTCCGAATTCGCCTTGCCATCATTATGATGGTGCTGATTGGTGTATCCGTCATTGTGGCTGGATATACGATGGGCAGAGTGTTTAAGACTACGCATATAACCGCATTGGAGCAAACCATGGTGCGCGAAATTAATTTGCTCAAAGCCACTTTTCCATTCCATGATGCAAGTGATCCAACCTCTGAAGCCACACGAAAGTATTATTCTGATCGGGCGCTGGAACTGGATCGTCTGACGGATTCCCGGGTAACCTTCATCAATAAAGACGGCACGGTTATTGGAGATTCCGAGAGTAATCCAGCATCGATGGATAATCACTTGAACCGGGAAGAAATCAAGGGTGCGGTAGGGGATGGATACGGGCAGTCCATACGTTACAGTGAAACATTGGGACAGGACATGTTGTATGTAGCGCTACCTGTTAATTCGGATCAAAGTGACATGATTGAAATGCCGAGTGGCAAATTTGATGGCTACATTCGCCTTTCCATGAGTCTGCATGCGGTTGATCAGGGTCTTCAACGTGGTTGGATGATTATGTTTGCTGCACTTGGGCTATTGTTCTTAATTGTCGCATTTGTCAGTTATCGGGTTGCACGCGGATTAACCTCCCCGATTGAGCATATTACAAAAGTAGCTCATCGGATCACCAAGCTGGAATACGATGCCAGAGTTGATGTAACGCGTAGAGATGAGATTGGACAGCTGGGGCTTGCGATCAACGGAATGGCAGACAGCTTGCAGTCCCAACTGAAGACGATTCGGGATAATGAAGCATTGCTACAGAGTGTCCTCGCGAATATGACGGGCGGCATTGTCATGATCGACGCAGGGCAATCCATTGCACTGGTCAATCGGGAAGCGGAGCGTATGCTGGGTATTCAGGCAGGAAAAGTTACGGGTAAACCTTATACTGAATTGAAAAGACACTACGAATTAACACGTACCATTGAAGAGAGTGTTGCACTGAAAGAACGGATGCATGAAGAAGTGAGTGTGTTTAACCCGGAGGAAAAACTGATCCGTCTTGATGGAGTACCGATGTCCGAAGATGATGGCGGGTATCGAGGCATGTTGTTCCTGTTGCAGGACGTGACGGCGATTCGCCGATTGGAGTCGATGCGCAGTGAGTTTGTCGCAAATGTATCTCATGAGCTCAAGACACCTGTTGCTGCGGTCAAAGGTTTTGCCGAAACGTTGCTCAGTGGAGGGGTACAGGATAAGGAGACGGAACGCTCATTCCTGAAAATCATCTATGATGAAGGAGATCGACTTAACCGATTAATTGGGGATATTCTGGAGTTATCCAAAATTGAATCTAAACGTGCGCCGCTGCAATGTTCACCTGTTCATGTACACTCTTTCTTCGAAATGGTGCTGGGCACCTTGTCCAAAGTGGCGGAGAAAAAGCAGATTCGTCTCGAAATGCATGTTCCGGAGGAACTGTACATTGAAGCGGATGAGGACAAGATGAAGCAGATATTTATCAACCTGTTATCGAACGGAATCAACTATACCCCGGATGGTGGACGAGTGAAGTTACAGGTAACGATGGATAACGATGATGAAGTGGTCTTTGCGGTGTCGGATACAGGCATTGGCATACCGAAAAAAGATCTGCCGCGAATCTTCGAACGGTTCTATCGCGTGGATAAAGGCAGATCCCGTAATTCAGGGGGCACGGGCCTTGGACTTTCCATCGTTAAACATCTGGTGGAATTGCATCATGGCAAACTGTCTGTAGAGAGTGAACTGGGCATGGGAACAACGTTCCGGGTTATCCTTCCATTCATTCAGGATGAAGAGATGTAGGCTTCTGGTATCAAAATGTAAAAAGTGTGTATTGTTTTACACCGCGTTAACAAATTAGTGCTATGATATAAAAAGTGTTGTGGCAACAGACAACCTATGAAGAGAGAAGGGGTATCATGGCACAGCGTTTACTAGTTATTGAAGATGAACCTACATTATCAAGATTACTCACGTATAACCTGACACAGGAAGGTTACGACGTTACGGCAGAGGATCATGGATCTGCAGGATATGATCGGGCCTTGTCCCAGGAATTTGATCTCATTTTGCTGGATTTGATGCTTCCGGGCATGAATGGTCTGGACATTCTGAACAAATTAAGAATACAGGGTGTCAGTACACCGGTTATCATTCTGACGGCCAAGAACGGTGAAGCCGAGGTTGTACAGGGACTGAAATCGGGTGCCGATGATTATATTACCAAACCATTTGGTGTATCTGAGTTATTAGCCCGAGTGGATGCGGTATTAAGACGTTATTCCAATGGCGAAGATTTACCACAGCTTGAGGACAAAGATGGCTCACGAATTATTCTGGGAGAGCTGGAGATCTATCCTTTGAAATATGAAGTGACACTGGGCGGACAATCCATCAGCCTTCGTCCAAAAGAGTTCGAAGTACTTCTATATTTGGCCAAAAAGCCGGGTGTGGTACTAACAAGGGATGATCTGATGAACGCTGTGTGGGGCTTCGATTATATTGGAGGTCAACGAACGGTGGACGTACACGTCAGCTCATTACGTAAAAAGCTGGAGCTGGACCCGGAATCGGTTCACATTGATTCCATTCGTGGTGTAGGTTATAAATTGGTTGTCAAAAGAAAAACTCCCCATCATTCAAGTTAGCAATGATCGGGGAGTTTTATTTTACGTTCGTTTAACATAAAGGAGGATTTTACTTTACGTAGAGGGAGTAGCATGGACTTATCTGGGTGATACTTTATACCTACATAATCTATCTCAAGACGGAGCTAATACGTAAAGGAGATTGCGCATTTATGCCCATGTTGCTCGAAGTGAAACCTGACCAGCCTCATGTTGTTTTACATAGTGAAGAATTAATAACATCCGAAATGAAGCATAGTGAAGTAACGGTTGTTGCTGAAGAACCAGTAATCCATTTGCAAGACTATTATCGTCAGGTACCTGTCGCGGGGGTCCATACGACCTGTGGAGAAGCTGCGACGATGATGAATCAAGATCAGGAGCACCCATGTATTGTACTGTGTGATGAGCAGATGAAACCTACTGGATTGTTAATGCGAGAGACGTTATATCGCATGTTAAATGGCCGTTTTGCCGCAGATCTGTTCTACCGTAAGCCAGTCATACAAGTAGTGAATACATCTCCGGTTATAGCAGATATTCATATGGAAGCCTCAACGATTATTGATATCGCACTTGGACGGAATGAACAGCATTTCTACGATTGTCTGCTGGTTACGGACCAAGGCATACTGCTTGGTGTGCTGACGATGCGTGACGTAATGTCGCTCTCCCGCAGATTGCAACAGGCTTCTTCGGCAGAACGGGTACGTACGGTGTCCGAGAGCAGACAGGAGATATCCAGAATCAACGATGCGGTCACCAAGCTGGTGCATGCAGCGAATCAGACCGTTCATGAGGCCCGTGAGATCATGGCATTGTCCAAGCAGGGTGAAGAGAGTTTGAAACACGTTGATGCTTCCTATAACCGGGTAAATCAGCATATGGAGAGTCAAGGTCAACATGCGGATCACATGCTGAATTCGATCAAAACAGGTTCAGGCATGGCACAATCCATTCGCTCCCTGGCAGATCAAAGTGGTCTCCTCGCCCTGAATGCTTCCATCGAAGCAGCTCATGCCGGTGAATATGGACGAGGTTTTCAGATTGTTGCAGGCGAGATTCGAGCGCTCGCAAAACAGACCCGTGACGTTGCGGGGAACATGTCTTCATTGTTAGAGAATATTGGTGGATTGACCCTTCAGACTGTTGAACTGGTTAAGGCAAGCGGAGCGGAGATTGACGACAGTTCGGTACATGTCACCGCAGGGGGAGCAACGTTCCGACAACTGAACAGTGCGGTGAGAGATTTGTCTCGTATAGCAGAGGAGATCGCTATGGAAGGCGGGAAAGCTGGAGAAGTTGCAGAGCACATTCGTACGAAGCTGGATGAGATGGTTTCGAATAGTGAGTAATATAAAGTAGTCAATAAGGCAGACATCAGCAATCAGATTGATCCATCAAGCAGATCATGAAGGTTAAGGATGTCTTTTTTACATTCCGTTAACATGAAAGTGATACTATTTTTACAATGAAAGGGTAGGATATTAAAGATGGCCGAGCAGCGATGACAGATTATCAGCATCGGTCTCAACGTAAAGGGAGTTTTCGTGTCCCTGCAGCGAAGGAGAAGTGAACATCCATGAAGGACCTCATTCACATTGAAAATCTTAATTTATACTATGATACGCATCACGCGCTTAAAAATATATCGATGGATCTGCCGGAAAAAAACGTTACTGCGTTCATCGGGCCGTCAGGTTGTGGTAAATCGACATTGCTTCGAACGTTAAACCGGATGAATGACATGATTCCGGGTGTTCGTGTGGAAGGACAGGTTATGCTGAATGGCTCTGACATTTACAGTAATGAGATTGAAGTGGAGACACTGCGCAAACGAGTGGGCATGGTGTTCCAACAACCGAATCCTTTTCCAAAATCCATATACGATAACGTCGCTTATGGACCGCGCTTGCACGGGGTAACCCAAAAGGCTGAACTGGACCAGTTGGTGGAACAAAGTCTTGTCCATGCTGCACTGTGGGATGAAGTGAAGGATGTATTGAAAAAGTCGGCACTTAGTTTGTCCGGCGGACAACAACAGCGTCTCTGTATTGCACGGGCGCTGGCTGTACAGCCTGACGTTCTGCTGATGGATGAAGCAACGTCTGCACTCGACCCAATCTCCACATTGAAGATTGAGGAGTTAGTGAAGGAATTGCATCACAAGTACACGATCGTTATGGTTACCCACAATATGCACCAAGCGGCACGGGTATCTGGACGCACGGTATTTTTCCTGAATGGTGAAGTGGTGGAGGCAGCTGATACGGAGACGTTATTCTCCACACCGCAAGATTCCCGGACCGAGGATTATATATCTGGAAGGTTCGGTTAAGCGAGCTGAATTGGAATGATCCCGGCATACCCGGAGATGATGGATAAGGAGGACATGAAATCTATGATTCGCAGAAAAGAATTTGATCAGGAGCTTGAAGAGCTGCGTACCTTGCTCAAACAAATGGGTGAACATGTAGGAGCAGCATTGGATGGTGCTATTGAGAGTTTACAAACGATGAACGCCGAGAAAGCTCAGGTCATCATCAAGAATGATGCGAATCTGAATGCCCTTGAAGACAAAATTATGGAACTTGGCTCCAAACTGATCATCACACAACAGCCGGTGGCAAAGGATCTCAGACGTATTATCGTGGCATTCAAAATCTCCAGTGATCTGGAGCGTATGGGAGATCTTGCTCTCGACGTGGCGAAGGTGACACTCCGGATGGATGGACAGAAGCTGATTAAACCTTTGGTGGATATCCCGCAAATGGCAGAAATTGTGAAATCCATGATCGATGAATCCATCGAATCTTTCCTGAAAGAAAACACAGATCTGGCCTATAAAATGGCTCAGACGGACGATCAGGTCGATCAACTGTATAGCCACATGATCAGTGATCTCTACACGTTAATGACAGAGCACCCGAATCAGGCTTCTCAGGCTATGCTATTAATGATGGTTGGACGTTACATTGAACGGATTGGCGATCATGCAACCAACATTGGTGAGAGCACGGTATACCTGGTGACAGGTAAACGTCCAGATCTGAATCAATAGAAGAGTATTGATTTGGAATTGGGGAATCAGTACTGATTAAGTAATACAATCATATGAATGGAAAAGGACTTTCTCTCAGGTAGGCTGTGTACAGCTGTCTGTGGAGAAGGTTCTTTTTTGCGATTAAATATGAAGTGAAAGAGGCTATTCTTTTTGATGTGACAGGTGGGTATGGTATCATGAGAGTAGATGTAATTTGAAGAGGTTGACCATATAATACGCGAGGTGCTGGAATGGACAAGTTTATTCTCATAGATGGAAATAGCATTATTTACAGGGCGTTTTTTGCAATGCCGCCTCTGACCAACTCGAAAGGTCTGCATACCAATGCGGTATATGGCTTCACCACGATGCTGCTGAGACTGCTTGAAGAGCATAAGCCTACACATGTCATGGTTGCATTTGATGCAGGCAAAACCACGTTCCGCCACGAAGGGTATCAGGAATACAAGGGTGGACGGGAGAAAACACCACCAGAGTTGTCAGAGCAATTCCCTTTGCTCAAAGAACTGCTGAAAGGACTTGGCATCGCTCAGTTTGAGCTCGCTGGATTCGAAGCGGATGACATCATCGGAACGTTAACCAAACGCGCGGATGAAGCGGGCAGACAGATGCTCGTTGTATCGGGTGACAAAGATATGCTGCAGCTCGCCTCCGAACATGTACATATCGGGCTGACGCGCAAAGGGGTAACCGATATTGAACTGTATGATCCTGCTCAGATTAAGGAGCGTTATGGTCTGACGCCGCTGCAAATTATTGATCTCAAGGGTCTGATGGGCGATGCGTCCGATAATATTCCGGGTATTCCCGGGGTTGGTGAGAAAACAGCTTTGAAGCTGCTGCACCAGTTCGGATCGGTAGAGGATGTGCTGAACGGCACAAGTGAGCTGAAAGGCAAGATGAAAGAAAAGATCGAGGCCCATGCCGAAGATGCCCGGATGAGCAAACAACTCGCGACGATTCACCGGGAAGTTCCGCTGGAGCAGACGTGGGAGGATATGCAATTTGCTGGATTAAAAGAAGAACATGCTGGCCCTGCACTAGCTAAGCTTGAATTCAAATCCTTGCTCGAACGTCTGTCGTTCAGTGGCAGCATTGGTTCTGAACAGGAAGCGGTCCCTGCTGCCGAAGTGGAGTCTTTCATTGCAACAGAAGACAACATCAGTGAGCTTTTCAGTTCACTGGATTCCATTGATGTCCTCCACGTGGAGACACATGGGGATAACCCGCACCAAGCAAAATTGATTGGACTAGCTGTAGGTTCTGCTGGAACGTATACGTTCATATCTCCCGAATTGCTTCATTCCGAGGCTGCGGCTCCAGTGCGGGCATGGCTTGGTAATTCAGAGCAGCCCAAGCGCGGGTATGATCTTCATCGTGTAGATCTGGCCCTGCATGCGCATGGCATTGAATTCGCTGGTGCGTCATTTGATGTACAACTGGCAGCTTATTTGCTTGATCCAACGGAATCCAACCAGACGATTAGTGGACTCACGACCAAGTATGGTCTGCCATCACTTGTGGAGGATGACACGGTTATGGGCAAAGGGGCCAAGTACAAGGTGCCGGAAGTAGAGATCTTGGGTGATTTCCTATGCCGCAAAGCTGCTGCTGTCGCAGCCATTATTCCACTTCAGGAGCAGGTGTTGGAAACGGATGAGATGAATTCGCTGTTCCATGAACTGGAGATGCCGTTGTCACGCATATTGGCGGACATGGAGAAACAGGGCATTAAGGCCAATACAGCCGATCTACAGGCTTTGGGCAGTGAGTTTGAAGAACAGATCAGCAGGTTGATGGCTGAGATCTACAAGCTGTCAGGAACGGAATTTAATCTGAATTCACCGAAGCAACTGGGTGAGATTTTATTTGATAGACTGGGCTTGCCGGTAGTGAAGAAAACCAAAACGGGTTATTCCACAGATGCGGAAGTATTGGAGAAATTGGCTCCTTATAATGATGTGGTCAAGCATATTCTGCAATATCGTCAGCTTGCCAAGCTGCAATCCACTTATGTGGAAGGATTACTCAAAGAGATATCCGATCGGGATGGCAAGGTGCATACGTATTATCGTCAGACCATTGCTGCAACGGGACGACTTAGCAGTCAATTCCCGAACTTGCAGAACATTCCGATTCGGATGGAGGAAGGTCGCAAAATCCGGAAGGTATTTGTTCCTTCCGAGCCCGGATGGTCCATTTTGGCAGCAGACTATTCCCAGATTGAACTGCGTGTACTGGCCCACATTTCGGACGATGAGCGCTTGAAGGAAGCTTTTGTCAACGATATGGATATTCATACAAAGACCGCTTCGGATGTATTTGGCGTGAAGCCTGAGGATGTGGATGGAGATATGCGTCGTTCCGCCAAGGCAGTTAACTTTGGTATCGTTTATGGAATAAGTGATTATGGTTTGTCCCAGAACCTGCATATTACGCGTAAAGAGGCCGCGCAGTTTATTGACCAGTATTTTGAAGTATTCCAGGGTGTCCGCCGATATATGGATGACATTGTGAAGGAAGCTCGCCAGGATGGTTATGTCAAAACGCTGTTGGAACGACGTCGCTACCTGCCAGAGATTAACGCCAGTAACTTCAATCTGCGTTCCTTCGCAGAGCGTACCGCGATGAATACACCGATTCAGGGAACTGCGGCTGATATCATCAAGCTGGCCATGGTACAGATGGATGAAGCGCTGCGGGAACGCAAGTTGAAGAGCCGTATGTTGCTTCAGGTGCACGATGAGCTTGTATTCGAAGTGCCTGCGGATGAATTGGAACTGATGAAAGAGTTAGTCCCTTCAGTTATGGAAAAAGCATTGGAACTGTCGGTTCCGCTGAAAGCAGAAGTCAGCTTTGGTGATAACTGGTACGAAGCGAAATAAATCAAGTGTTGCGCGGTTTTTCCGGTATTTTACAATAGGCCCTTCCATGTTTGAGATATAAGAAAAGGGTCCCGCTGAGCGCCATCTTCCGTTATAATATAGGGGAGGTGAGAACATCATGCCGGAATTACCGGAAGTCGAAACAGTCAGAAGAACATTGAATCAACTTATTGTGGGCAAAACGATTGATCATGTTACCGTTAGCTTGCCGCGGATTATTCAGCGGCCGGACGACATAGATGCATTTGCAATGGAACTCGCGGGACATACCGTCATTGGGGTGGAGCGCCGCGGCAAGTTTTTGCGTATTTTGCTGGACGGGCTGGTGCTAGTCTCCCATCTGCGGATGGAAGGAAGGTACGGTGTGTACGAGCAGCATGAAGATGTGGAGAAACATACACATGTGATCTTCCATTTTAATGATGGTACGGAATTGCGTTATAAGGACGTGCGTCAGTTCGGTACGATGCATTTGTTTAATGCAGGTGAGGAACTGGTGTCCAAACCTTTGCTGAAGCTGGGACTGGAGCCGCTTGATCCAGCCTTTACGGTAACTGCATTCCGCGAGGCGGTTGGCAAGCGTACAACCAAAATCAAGGCTGTGCTTTTAAATCAGGCATATGTGGTTGGCATCGGGAATATTTATGTGGACGAGGCTCTATTTCGCGCAGGTATCCATCCCGAGACCATCGCCAAGACACTGACCGAAGCTCAGTTAACGGTGCTGCATGAAGCGATTGTGGCTACGTTGCAAGATGCAGTGAATGCAGGTGGATCTTCCATCAAGTCCTATGTGAATGGACAGGGTGAGATGGGGATGTTCCAGCATCAACTGAAAATCTATGGACGCAAATCAGAACCTTGTACAACTTGTGGTACGTTAATTGAAAAAACGGTGGTTGGTGGCCGTGGCACGCATTTTTGTCCGAACTGTCAGCTGCTGTAACATGAACTGAATGAACGAAATGATGAAATCATAGCACCCTTGGATTCCTCCCTCCATATACTGATATGGCAGAAATAAGCGGGCGTATACCCATACTGGCATCTTCAGTTGGCACGAGTACCGCACAGAGGAGGAGTCGGGGTGCTGCATCATTTTATTTCATTGCTGGCGCTTGCTTTGGCGCTTAGTTTAGATGGTTTTGGAGTCGGGATTACATATGGGTTACGGAGGACTAAGATTCCCCTGTTATCTATCGCTGTTATTTCGATCTGTTCGGGATTGGTTATTGCCTTGTCGATGCAAGTAGGTGTGTTGTTGTCCCATGTGGTGTCACCGGATATCGCTTCGATCGTGGGAGCCGTTATATTGATTGGTATTGGTGCATGGTCACTGTTGCAACTAATTCGAAAGCAAGGCAAAGAACAGCTGGAAACAGACACTGGAATGGGTGAGGGAACAGAAGCAAAGGTAACTGGAGTGGGAGAAGCACAAGAGAGACTGTCGGATTCAAAGGGCAGAAATCAGGTGCTTGCACTGGATCTGGAACAGTCGGCTTCAAGTGGATCACTGGAACGAATGGTATTTACATTGGAACTGCGTAAACTTGGCGTTGTCATTCAGATCCTTCGCAGTCCCTCCAAGGCGGATATGGATAACTCGGGCAGTATATCTGCCCAGGAAGCGATGTGGCTGGGTATTGCCCTGTCTCTGGATGCGTTTGGAGCAGGTTTGGGAGCGGCACTTCTGGGATTCCCTACACTATGGACAGCACTCATTATTGCACTGTTTAGTGGGGCTTTTCTGTCACTCGGCATGAAGGTTGGCCTACGATTCTCAGCTCTGCGCTGGATGCGAAGACTGTCTGTATTGCCAGCGCTATTGTTAATGATTATGGGAATAATGAAGTTGTTATGAGGTGAAACGATGAATATAGGCTTAACCGGCGGGATCGCGACAGGCAAAAGCAGTGTTTCCGCCTATCTCGCCAGTAAGGGAGCGTTGCTCATCGATGCAGACGTTATTGCCCGGGAAGTTATGATGCCCGGGCATCCCGTGTTGGCCGCCGCTGTTAAGCGGTTTGGACAAGCCATACTGAACGAAGATGGAACACTGGATCGGAAAAAGCTCGGAAGTATTGTTTTCGAACAACCAGAGGAACGAAAGGCATTGGAGGCCATCACACATCCGGCGATCCGAAAAGAGATGCGCGAACGGGCTGCTGCATACGCGTTGCAACATCCGCATAAACTTGTGGTGTCTGATATTCCTTTGCTCTACGAATCAGGTCTGGAGGACGGTTTCGAGGAAGTCATGGTTGTATATGTCCCGAGATCGGTGCAACGAGATCGCTTGATGGGTCGGGATGGAATGACTGCAGCACAGGCTGAGGCTCGAATGGATGTACAGATGGATATTGAGCGCAAAAAACAGCTGGCAGACATTGTCATCGATAACAGCGGCTTATGGCCTGCGACGGAACAGCAAATTGACTCATATCTACAGCGTAAGGGTTTGTTATGAGAATATTGCGTAAGAAACGTGTATTGCTGTTGATGTTTGTTTCCTTTGTACTGGTGTTATTTCTGAATACAAACTGGATGGCATGGTTCTATCCCATACATTATAAGGAAGAGATCCGTGCCCAATCTCAGAGCTATGAGGTTGATCCGTTTCTAATTGCTTCCATTATCAAGGTGGAGACCAATTTTAAGACAAGCAAGGAATCCAAACGAGGCGCCATTGGGCTCATGCAACTGATGCCTGATACGGCCAACTGGATACTGGAACAAGCCAAAATTCCCGACACTTCGCTGGAGGAATTGAAGCACGAGCCTGAACGCAATATTCAGTTAGGTACCTGGTATCTGCGGAATCTGTCCGATCAATTCGGTGGCAATGAAGCAGTTATGATCGCTGCCTATAATGCGGGCCCAGGCAAAGTGAACAGTTGGCTTAGAGATGGTGTGTGGGATGGCTCGTTCGATACAGTGAAAGATATTCCGTTTGGTGAGACGCGTCACTATGTACAAAGAGTCATTTACTATTATAATCAGTATGTAAAGATCTATAATACGTTCTAAGTATATAAGTAAAAGCACAGAGCAGGCCGGTTGTTCACCGGCCGCTCCATGCTCCTCTGTGTAGCGTATTACGATGCAGATATTATTGGTATTGACCTGCCAATTGCTGTTCTGCAATTGTTACCAGACGCTTCGTGATGTATCCACCGATCGAACCGTTCTCGTAAGAAGTCATGTTACCTTGGTATCCGTCTTGTGGGATGCTGATTCCGAGTTCTTGAGCAACTTCATATTTCATTTGCTCGAGTGCTGCGGAAGCTTTAGTTACCACCAGGTTGTTGGAGTTACCATTGCTTTGTGCCATTGCTGTTCACCTCCTCGCGGGTTGGTAAAAGTATTATGTGTCGGCAATGCGTTTTTCATTACAAAATCAGTACAGGGAATATGTGGTAAAAAGTAAAACGTGGGAAGTGATCTGTTTTGAAGTGTCCTTATTGCGGTTATATGGGTACCAAAGTGCTTGATTCGCGTCCGGCCAACGAAGCAAAATCCATTCGTCGTCGCCGTGAGTGTGAGCAGTGTGCCCGAAGATTTACAACGTTTGAGATGATTGAGGAGACTCCACTGATTGTTATTAAGAAAGATGGCAGCCGGGAAGAGTTCAGCCGGGACAAGATTCTCCGCGGGCTTATTCGTGCCTGTGAGAAACGTCCAGTCTCCGTAGAGACGCTGGAGATGATGGTATCTGAAGTGGAGAAATCTCTGCGTAATACAGCTGATGCTGAAGTGGAGAGTCGCCAGATTGGTGAGCTATTGATGGAACAGTTGTTTCCAGTCGATGAAGTCGCGTATGTCCGTTTTGCGTCGGTATACCGTCAGTTCAAAGATATCAATATGTTCATGAAAGAACTGAAATCCCTGTTGTCCAAAGACAATCTGGAGGATTAGTGAAGTGGGGAAAGGGAGAAGAGCAGTCTGGAGTTCCAGTCCGTGTGTACCAGAGAAATCGGTTGTTCTTCTCCAATCACTTTGGATCTTGAGAAAGTGATTGACAGCGAAAGCTGGATTTTATATGATATAGGAGTCGCCTGTGGAACGTAGCAGCGCTGGACAAGTTATCTATTTCATATCCTGGGGCCTTAGCTCAGCTGGGAGAGCGCATCGCTGGCAGCGATGAGGTCAGGGGTTCGATCCCCCTAGGCTCCATACTTTAAGAACGCCATCACGATATGTGATGGCGTTTTTTTGTGGTGAAATAAATCAGAACATGCATTAATTAAGTAGAATTTTTGGACTTGGGGACAAGCTTGGGGACGAATATTCTAGATGTCAAAAATCGAGGGTTTAAAGTCCTGACCGTGGAGTTATCAAAAAATTGAAATTTGAAAACAAGGAGACCCTTCCGGCTGGATATTGTCCAACCGGGAGGTGTCACCTTAATTCTGTATACGCTTTCAGTTAGCCAGATATTCGACGAACCTTACAAAGATCGTGGCTACTTCGGCGCGGGTGGCGGTGGCTTGGGGAGCAAAACGATTATCCGGCTTGCCTAATACAATGCCGATGCCTTGTAGCGCCTGAACGGGCTCCAACGCCCAAGAGCTGATCTCACTCTCGTCCGTGAAGGATTTAGAGTGGCTTTCAGGTAGCTCATAGCCCTTGTACTTCATGTAGTTGTACAGTATTACCAGCATCTGCTCGCGCGTCATCGGTGAATTGGGATCAAACATGTCTGTGTTTGTACCGTTGACTATGCCTTTTTCGGCCGCCCACTCGGCTGCCGCGGTGTACCATTGTCCGTCCGTCACGTCGTTAAAGCGGGAACTTGTGTAGCTGGAGAGGTTTACGTTCTCAAGATTGGCCAGTACCTGCACGAACATTGCACGCGTCATTGCGTTGCCCGGTGAGAACGTTGTGGACGTCGTGCCGTTGAAAAGATCGTATGTGTAGGCGAAATTTATATCGTTGTAGAACCAGTCGTCCATGTTGGCATCCCTGAAAGGATTGCCTGATATCACGAGGAAGCCTAGTGGGATGGAGTCATCAAACGCCAGCTCCGTACCCTCACGGATGTTCAGCGACATGCCGTTGTCTAAGCCAACTCTTGCGCCGCTCAGTCCTACCACAACCGCGCCGCCACTCCGTATCTTCGATCCCCCGTGGATATGCACTTGATTACCGTTTGGCAGGTTCACATGCGCGTCTTTGCCGCCTACTGTGATCGTACCGTCGCTCGCGATCGTCGAGCCGCCCGGAATGGTCACTGTGCTGTTGCTGCTTGGGAGTGTCACTTGGGCGCTCTTGTCCGCCGGAATGGTCACCTTACCGTATGAGTCTATCGATGTGCCTTCAGGTACCGTGATTTCCATTCCGCCCTTGGTCAAAATCTTGCCGCCGCCGGGCAGGGTGGTGTTTCCATTTTTGTCTGTGACAGCGGGTTTATCCTTCGGGGTATTCACTGTGTAGGTCGACTTCGACATTCCAGCGTCTGTCCCGGTGTTCGTATTGTTGGTGTTGTGTGTATTACCACTGTTGCTTGTATTACCGTTGTTGCCCGTAGTACCACCAGAACCAGGTACGGTAGGAGTCGTCTTCGTCGGCATCGCCGTTGCACTGATCTCCGCGCCGTCTCCCTTCGCGTTCACCGCAACGATTTTGAAGCTGTAATTTTGGCCGTTTGTCAGGTTCTTGAAGGTATATTTGGTCTCCGCCGCATCCAATGCAATCGGTGTTACATTGCCATACCATACCTTGTAGGCCAATATCGCGCTGCCACCATCGTCAGCAGGAGAAGTCCAGCTCAATGTGACCTGTCCGTCACCCGCTGTCGCATTGAAGTTGCTCGGCGTACCGGGTACGACCGGTTTTCTCTGCGCGAACATCCAATCAAATACATCTGTGTAGTCGTTGTTCCAAGCTGGCAAGTTAGAGGACTGCGCCGTAGGCGCTATACTCCAAGTTCCCATTGTGATCTGATTGTAAAGAACCGCTGCTTCCACTTCATGCGCTATATAATCAGCCAGAACAGGTGTATTGGCAGGATTAGGCCTCAGATTCGGCTGATCAAATTGATTGTAGGGCCACGTAAGAGCCTCATTACTCTCAAAGCGTGAAGCCCTTGCGTTGATCATTTTCGGCATATTGTTATTAATGAAGTTATTGAGGTTAGTCTGGTAGCCTCCAACATTATGAGCATTTAAAAACATCCAATAGGCTAGGTTGTTGTGAGCGTCATTGTCCTTTGCGTTCGGTGAACCGCTTACCGGGGCCATAGGTGCGGCGGCAGCGAAGAAGCCAGGGTAGCTGTTAACTAAGTTGTTTGTATACTGGCCGCCCCAGGAGAAGCCCGCCGCGTAAACACGGTTAGGGTCTACTTCGCCGCTGGAAATCAAGGCGTCTATGATCTTCTTAACATTCTCTGTTGAGGGAACAGATACGCCATTATAGGAAATATTCAGTACATGGCTGGCGTACTTATCGGGATTTTGCTCCATCTTTTTCATTAGAGCGACTGAGCCGTTGGCTGATTTCATCGCCGCTTTTTGGTCTGTCGCAGCGTTTGTGCCACCGCGTGACATGCCGTGAGTATAAACATACAGCGGCAATCCTTTCATCACGTTACCGTCTTCACCCTTGTGAAGGTAGAGCGAGCGATTGACCGAATTGTCCGTGAAAGTTGTGAACTTATCGAGGATTGGATTAACAACCTTTTCCTGTTCAAAAACCACATTGTGAAGCGGATTTCCTTCTGTCAGTACGATTTCACCTTTTTGGACAACGGTGTAAACCTGCTTTGTCGAGTTACTGCTGCCATCCAGCGTTGTATTGCCGCCGCTCTCTGAATAAAACTCAGACTCAACAACGATGTAACGACCGCTCGCCAGTCCGTCCTGATAATCTGGTGAATTGCTAACCTGCCCCACATAGCCGCGTACCTTTGGCTCGTCATTAGCGTACACCCTTGTGATTTTGCGTGGTCCTTCAAAGGTCACTGCTTCGCCGTTCAGGGTCGTGTTCCTAGCCGATAAGGCAAACAAGTCCGGATTAAGCGTGGAGCCTAACGCCGACTTCCCCTCGCCTAAATCAATGATAACAGCCGTTGTGTACTCGCCACTGGCGAAGTTGTCATTCCACACGATAAAGGGAAGTATCCCCGCGTCCGGATCATTTTTGAATGTCACATGAATGGTATGGTTAGTCTCAATATTCGAAAAGGTATACGTGCCAGCAGAGAGAGTCACGGTCTCGCCGTCTACCGTTACAGTATCTACAATTTTGCCGTAATCAGGGGTAAACGTAATGTCTTTGTTAGAGCCCCGATCAACTCTGAGAACATCGCCGGGTGAGTTGGACATGATAGAGCCGCCCGGTCCCGCAGTGGCGGTGATTGAAAATCTGGTGTCGACTTCATTGGCTGAAATGAGCTGCAGGCTGTCTGTAAATGAATCAGAGCTGGTATAAGCCGCGTCCGGATCTCCAAAACTGGAAACGACTTCATAGCGATCAGCACCGTTTTCTGTCGAGTTATTGATATAGACCTCAAAGGTAAGCTTGCCCTCCTCCAAGGTCAAGGTTCTTTTGGGTATTCTCATCTCCACAATATATCCGGTTTCCGTGATCTGGGTCCACGCAGCTCTGCCCGGAGCGGCCTGCCCTGAAAACACGCCCGTCGCGCTGACGCGCCATTGGTTTGAGCCTCCGGTTCCGGTGCCAACATAAAACTCCAGACTGTCGTATCGGTGATCTCCACCAGCTCCCTGATATAGATTACTGTCATGTACAACTACGCGGGCATACAGGTAATCATGATCCCAAAGGATTCTGGCTGTGCCCGTGGCATGGGGTCTGGGGTCGGTGGGTACTGTGCTTTTGTTGATGTGATGCTCCATGGTTTGGTCCCAGAGGGGATCGTTTGACCCGAGTTCGGGAGTTCCAAAAATGGCGGTCGATGTTTCATTCGCTTCTGCTGAGCTCTCGATGTTGTCATTGTCGGCAGCGTAGCTCGTAGGCATTAGTGAGGCCACCATGACCAAGCAGCAAAGGAACGCGAGCATTTTTCTAAATCGTTTTGGCATAGATTGCAATCCTCCTTATTTTTTGATCCGGTGCGCTCATGGTTTCACCTGCACCATATTTGGAAGCGTTTTACAAGCGCCCAACTATATATATTATGTTTATCAGGGCTTCAATCCTTTAATTTAAACCTAGCGTATATTTACAAATGAAAACGATTACTTCGAAGTATGGAGATAGTGTTGCAGTCTGCATCAATTTCAAATTGCAATAAAAAAATCCACATTATTAACAAGATAGTACATTGAATTGAAAGTCTTGAATACGTAATATGAGAAGAAATGTAAGCGCATTCTTTTTGAGGCGCTTCTCTATTTCCTTGAGCGAGGTGGTCTAGTTTTAAAGGTGAGAAGGGGTTGTATGCTTCTGAATATTAACCGAAGGGGAGAATGCTATGCGGAAGCGAATATCAATCATAATGTTAGCTTTTCTTTTGACCTTTAGTAGCTGTTTTAGTCTTGTTCTGCCATTTACCAATCAAGCTTCAGCGGACACAATAACACCAACGATGTTGGCACATTATCCATTGCTTGAGGATGTACAGGATATATCAGGTAATGAAAAGCATGGAACGGCCGTAGGAAATATTACGTACAACGATGGTCTCACTCTACCTGGGGGAACAGATAGTAATACGAACTACGTTCAGCTTCCTACGGGTTTGTTTGATCATCAAGAAAATACAACGATATCTGTATGGATCAAGAGCAACACGGGGAGTGGGAACTACTCAGCATTATTCTACGGTACGCCAGCCGCTGGCAATAACTTGCCAACGAATTACTGGATGTTTAATCCATCGAATTCAAGTGGTGATTTTAAGTCCGTATTTACGAATAGCAATAATGTTGACCAGCCTTGGACGACTGAGGTAGGGGTATCAGGCACTTCTACGTCACAGTACAAAGGTCAATGGGTTCACTATACAACGGTTATTACAGAACGCTCTATTACAGGTTACATTAACGGTGTAAGTATAGGCACGACCGCCAAAGAGAAAACAACAGCAAGCTTTGGTACGGATTTGCAAGCTTACATCGGTCGCTCCAATTATTTGGGGGATGCTACTTTTGCGGGCAGCTTTCAAGATTTAAGAATTTATGGAGAAGCACTCAATAGTGAGGATATCGCTGTAGTATATGAACAATCATTGAATGAAAAGCAAGTACAACAAGGCAAAGTAGAGCTAACGTTAGGTGATATATCGGCAGTTACTGAATCTCTTGTACTGCCTACTGAAGATAAGAATGGCGCAATGATATCATGGACTTCCAGTGATGAAAGTGCGATAAGTCCAACCGGGGAAGTGTTTTTACGAGAGATGGAGCAACAAGTGACGCTAACTGCAACCATTTCTTTAGGTGGAAGCCAGGCAACGAAGGAGTTCGTGGTTACCTTACTACCTAAAGGTGCTACTGTGGAGCAGGTTGCCGTTAAGGAGGTTTCTCTTAATGAATCTGAACTTCGTTTATCCATGGGGGACAGCGAGACATTAGTGGCTACAATTTCACCTTCAAATGCAACCAATAAAAGAGTTATCTGGACATCTAGTGATTCCAGTGTAGCGGTTGTCAATTCAACGGGTAAAGTTACAGCGGTTAGTGATGGTAATGCCACAATTACGGTACAGACTGAAGATGGAGAGTTTACAGCTACATCAGCCGTTACCGTTAAGGGAAAATCACTCAAAGATGATCTTATTCTTCATTACAACATGAAAATGACTGCCGAAGTAGACGGTCAACTCGTACTAAAGGATGTTGCCAACAAGGCAGTTACATTTGATGGAATATTTAGAAATCCAAACAATGGACAATTCATTTCCAATAGTGAAGTTGGCTTTATTTCCTTCAATGGTGGAGGCTCTACATCGAATAGTGGTTATGTTGAGATTCCCAAGGGCTCCAATGGACTGGATCTATTACAAGGTCTGAATGAGATTACCGTATCTTCCATCGTGAACTGGACGAATGATGGTACGAATCGCTGGATTTTCGGTTTGGGTACGGTGTTAACGCCGGAAACGAACAAATATTTTTTTGTAACCCCACGTCACGGTAGTGGATCAGGTAATATGATCGCTACAGGTATCTCCAAAAATGGCTGGCCGAACGAAGCATTAGTTGCAGGTGGCGCAAACTCAAACTTGATCGGTGGACAGTGGAAGCATGTAACGGTGTCCTTGTCCGAAGCTAGCAATAGGATAACGTTATTCGTAGATGGAGTTAAGGTTGCTTCAGGTAATGCGAAGGGACTAAAGCTGTCAGAGATTATTAATTCGGATACTCCGTTCTCTGGTTTTATCGGTAAGTCAATCTTCTCAAACGATCCGTATCTTCAAGGTAGCGTAGCTGATTTTCGAGTATATGATCGCGCGTTGACGGAGCAAGAAGTAGGCGAGTTATATCAACAAGAGGGAGCAACTCGCATCTCAAAAATACGTCAACTCACTGTTGATGATGCAGCGAATCAACTTAACATCAGTCGTTACTTAGGTGAAGGCGATAAGAGCACTGATAAGATAACGAGAAACGTTACATTACCGACAAGCGGTAAAAACGGCGTGAGCATTACTTGGAATTCCAGTCATCCTACGGTCATTTCTGACAGTGGCACTGTAGAACGTCCAAATGCACAATCCAGTGATGTTCAGGCAGAGCTTACGGCTACTTTAACGTATCAAGGCGTATCGACTACAGCTATATTCCCTGTTACGATCTTGAAGCAATTCGATGATCAGCAGAAGGTTGATTTAGACGCTGAACAATTAGAGATCTACAATGTGGACAATGTTAAAGGGAACTTACGTCTTGTCACTACAGGTGAACAAGGCTCCACCATTACATGGACATCCAGCAGGCCGGAGGTTGTTAAAGGAACGGCTGAAGCGGCTGGTAACGCTACACAGTTAGGCTGGGTTAGCCGTCAAGCTACGGATATACCCGTTACGCTAATCGCTACTATTACGAATGGTGCAGCTTCTAAAGAGCTTACGTTTAACGTTACAATTAAACAAGCAGCTGCGCCAGTAAAGCCTGATGCTTACTTCTTTGCTTACTTTACAGGTGAGTATGAGGGTGGTGAAGAGATATCCTTCGCTACAGCTGAAGATCCATTGTTCTGGAAAGCGCTGAATAATGGAAAGTCGATTCTTCAATCCGATATGGGAGAAAAGGGACTTCGTGATCCATTCGTTATTCGGTCAGCAGAAGGTGATAAATTCTATATGCTGGCAACCGATTTGAAAATGGGTGAAAGTACAAATTTCGATCAAGCTCAAATGACAGGCAGTCATTACATGATGGTATGGGAGTCAGAGGATCTCGTAAATTGGAGTGAGCAGCGAATGATCAAGGTGGCTCCTAAAACGGGAGGAAATACGTGGGCGCCAGAAGCGATCTATGATCCGGTAACTGGAGAGTATATCGTGTTTTGGGCATCATCGATGAAAAACACAGAGACATATGGTGACTATAACGGAAGACCGGAAGGTCAGTACAATGTGATGTACTACGCCACAACACGAGATTTCTACACCTTTTCTGAGCCCAAGGTCATGATTGATGAGTCACTTCCGACCATTGATACGACGTTCATTGAGCATAATGATATGTTATACCGATTCACCAAATCAGAAGTGAATACCAAAGTGTATGTGGAGAAAGCACCCACTTTTTATTATGACAAGGACAAAATAGCAGCTAACGGCCTTCAATACGACGCTGTTCCGGGTACACGTAACAATAAACTTGGCTTGATCGGAAATAATGGAAACAACGAAGGGCAAACGATTTTTAAGGATATTCATAAGGACAAATGGTATCTGTTCCTTGATTCATGGCCATATCATGTACGTCATACAACAGATCTGGATAGTAGCACGCAATATATGAACAATGTAATAAGTAGTGATCAATATGCACTGCCGCCAGGACCACGACACGGGACGGTAATTCCAATCTCACGTGCAGAGTATGATGCTTTGCAAGAGAAGTATGCATGGAAAGGTCCGTCACCATCAACAGACCCGGTTGTACATTACTCATTCGATGCAAATACAGTGAATGGTACAACGGTGAATGACATTTCTGGCAATGGTCATCACGCAACACTCGTAGGTGGAGCAACGATTAATGAAGAGGATCGTATCGGTAAAACGGGTGGTGCATTAGAGCTTAATGGATCAACAGGATATGTGAAGCTACCAGATCACCTGATTCAATCCTTGAATCTGGAGAAGGCTACTTTCTCTACATGGGTTCAAATGGACCGAAATCAGGCCAATCAAAGAATATTTGATTTTGCTTCCGAAACAGGCAGACAGGTTAACCGCAACACCATGTATTTGAGTACACAAGGGGATACAGGTAGTCTGGAGTTTGCTGTCGTAACCCCTTTTACAGAGAAATTTAGCAATGACAGCACGAAACTAGGATCAGATTATAAATATGCAGTGAGAAATGCTGGACTATTACCAGCGAAGACATGGCAGCATGTTGCCATTACAATGGATGAATTTGATGCCGTATTGTATGTGAATGGTCAAGAGGTTAAGCGTAGCTCGACATTTAACGTGGAGCCGAGAATGTTACTGGAAACAACGATGAATTATATTGGTAAATCGAGAAACAGCTCTCATAATCTATTTGATGGTAAACTGGATGATTTCCGTATCTATAATCGTGCATTATCTGTTGAAGAGATTGCAACTTTAGCTAATGAAGACGTTACTCCTCCAGTAGAGCAGCCGTCTGGGGCAGAACTCATTCTCCACTACGATATGAATGATATCGATGGTGCGACGGTTGTTGACCAAACAGGAAAGTTTAACGGAAAATGGATGAATCCGTCTAAAGCAGAATGGATTAGTAAACAAGATGCGGGTGTACTAAGCTTTACTGGTGGCACAACTAACTCCTATGTTGAGCTGCCACAAGGAGTTCTCGATGGATTAACGGATATGACCGTTTCATCCATTGTGAACTGGAGCGGTAAAAACGCTGCGGAGTGGTTATATGCATTAGGAAGACCAAACAATAATATGCACTATACGTATTTCACACCACGTTATAATGCTAACGGTCTAGCCCGGTTGGGTATCGCGACGAATGCCTGGAATAATGAGTCTTCAGCTTCGACCACGGGCTTAAAGAATAATGAATGGAAAGTCGTTACGACGGTTGTTTCAGGTACAGATGGTACACTAACGCTTTATATTGATGGAGTTCCTGTTGCATCAGGCTCTACGAATGGAATGACATTAGAACAAATAAAAAATACTTCAGGCAGTAGTGGAAACATTGGTAAGTCATTCTATACAGATGATCCATACTTCGGCGGGTTGATTGCAGACTTCCAAATCTATGATGGTGCTATGACTGTTGCGGATATTAAATCACTTAAGGCTCAGGCAGATCAGAAGATTGCTTTACTGGAGGGCATGCTTGTATCGGCTGCGACAGAGAAATTAACGATTGATGATCTTCTTGCCTCGAATACATCAAAAGATGAGATTATAAGCAATGTAACTTTGCCAACATCAGGTGCTTATGGCACAACAATAAGCTGGACTTCGGATAAGGGGAATGTAATCTCAACTACAGGTGCCGTAACTAGACCAGCGAACGCAACTGGCGATCAAGTTGTAACGTTAACAGCAGTATTTACAGATGGTACAGAGACAGTTAACAAAACCTTTACGTTGATGGTTAAGGCATTGCCGAGCGATGCCACTTCTGTAGATGAAGCAAAAGCAGCACTAGTCGTTCATAACATTAATGATGTAAGAGGTCATATAACACTACTAGCATCTGGACTATACGGAACAACCATTACTTGGGCTTCTGCTCAACCGAACGTCGTTTCAGTTACTGGAGAAGTAAAACGTCCGGCACACGGTAGTGGAAATGTAGACGTGAAGCTTACAGCTACAATTACATTAAATGCAGCATCCACTACGAAGGAATTCATTGCGAAGGTGAAGGAACGGCCTGCTGATGAAAATTATGCGGGATACTTTTTCACATATTTCACTGGAGAAGGTACTGCAACAGGCGAGCAAGTTTACTTTGCACTAAGTAACGGCAATGATCCGTTGAACTGGCGAGAATTGAATGATGGTAAACCTGTGTTGACCTCTACCTTAGGGGAGAAAGGGGTACGTGATCCGTTCATTATTCGTTCGCCTGAAGGTGACAAGTTCTACATGATCGCTACCGATCTGAAAATTAACGGCAATGGTAACTGGGGTAGAGCACAGACATGGGGCAGTCGTTCCATTATGGTTTGGGAATCGAATGATTTAGTCAACTGGACAGATCAACGCATGGTAGAGGTTGCACCGGAAGAAGCGGGTAATACATGGGCACCAGAAATTATGTACGACAAGACAACGGGGGAATATATCGTATTCTGGGCATCAAGAATGTTTGATGATGCATCCCATACGGGCAGTGCATATCAAAAAATGATGTATAGCAAGACAAGAGATTTCTATACGTTTACGGAACCGCAAGTATATCTGGATTATGGATATTCCATCATTGACACAACGATGATTGAGCATGAAGGAAAAGTGTATCGCTTTACGAAGGATGAGCAAGACAACGGAGCTTCTGCTCCATTTGGCAAGATGATCTTCCAAGAGGTGGGTAACTCGATCTTAGATCCAACCTTCAAGATGATTAATCAAGGCGTTGGTAACATCAAATGGGTCGAGGGTCCAACGATCTTCAAATCGAATACCGAGGAAAAATGGTATTTATTCGTAGATGAGTTTGGTGGAAGAGGTTATGTTCCATTTGAGACAACCAATCTTGCATCAGGTGTCTGGACATTATCTTCTAACTACAACTTACCAGCTAGTCCGCGTCACGGAACGGTAATTCCAATTACACAAAGTGAGTATGATGCACTCAACGGAAAGACCGTACCCGTTAGCGGTATTAGCTTGGACAAAACGACGTTATCAATTGTAGAAGGTCAATCAGGGCAATTGACAGCTACGGTAGCACCAGCTAATGCAACGAAAAAAGCAGTAACATGGAGCTCAAGCAATACAGCTGTTGCTACTGTAAGTGCGACAGGTCGAGTAACAGCAGTGGCAACAGGAACAGCAAGCATTACAGTAACTACAGTCGATGGTGGTTTATCATCGAGCGCTACGGTAAAGGTAACGCCATCGGTTGATGGAACACCACAAGCACCAAGCAGTGGGAATGGAAATGGTGGCGGTGACGGTAACATCTCTGCACCTTCAGTACCAACAGCTCCAGGTGGAAATGAGCCAGTGGTCATGGACAACGGCCAAATAAATATTAAACCAGTTGTAAATGAGAGCGGTACTTCTGAAGTGAAGTTAAGTGCAGATACAATGAAGCGTGCGCTTGATCAAACGACAGGCGGTAAGCTACAGGTGCGAGTTGAAGCTGATGCAAGCTTGAACGGGCTAACGATTGAGCTAGCAGTAGATGCGCGCTTAACAAGTGGATCTTCTACGGTAGATCGCATTGAGATCAACACAGGCTCTGCAGTCGTAACCGTGGCAACCGAACGGCTTGGAACAGGAACAAGTGCTGGGAAAACGTTAGAATTGTCGATTAAGAAAATCGTAGCTAATCACTTGCCAGCTAATGCACAAGCTCAGCTGAACGGTGAGGTCGTATACGATATCGAGCTAACGATGGATGGTAAGAAACTTACAGAGTTTGATGGCAGAGATGATCTCGTGATTGAATTGCCATATACACTAAAGGCTGGCGAAAATCCAAACAACGTCGTCGTATACGATGTGAAGGACAACGGAGAGCTAAGAGTGGTGACGAATGGTAAATACAATGCAGCGACAGGAAAAGTAGAGTTCAAGCCAACGTATCTAAGCAAGTATACGATAGCGTATGTTGCAACGAGCTTTAAGGATGTGACCCAAGACTGGGCGAAGGATGCGATCTCAGCATTGGGAGCAAGAGGCATTGTGAAGGGTGTAGGCGACGGCGAGTTTAATCCGAAGGGTCAAGTGACAAGAGCAGAATTCATCACCATGCTGATGAATATGTTTGAGCTATCGGATGAGAGCGCAACGACAAGTTTTAATGATGTGAAGCAAGGAGAATGGTACCATGGAAATATCGCAACCGCGCAGAAGCTGGGGATTGTGAACGGGAAACCAGATGGACGATTCGGAGTTCATGAGAACATTACACGAGAAGATATGGCGGTTATGGTATACAAGGCGATCCAAATGAAGCAACTAGCGTTAACAAGTGGTGAAGCTACAGCCTTCAAGGATGAAGCAAACATCGCAAGTTATGCGAAGCAAGCGGTAGAGGCAATACATGGAGCAGGCATAATAAACGGTGTAGGTAATGATGAGTTTGCACCGAAGAAGAATGCTAGCCGTGCAGAAGCAGCAGTGATGATCTATAATTTGTTGGGTTTGATGTAGACACGTTAAGTATAAGGCAGTTGCTATTGATTCACTCAGATAATAAAGTTGGGCGGAAGAACTTTTTCCGTCCACTTTTTTATCTGTTTGATCAGTGAGTAGGAGGAAAGATGATATCCACTTATGTCGTAGGTCTGTTCACGGGCTCAATTCTTCCCCTAAGATTATCGGTATAGGCCAGATTTCCATCGGTCGTGATGACAGCCGCCTCAATATGTTTCATTGCATTTACTTTATGAATAATGGATACCGCATCTAACCCGAACAATTCTGTCGTATAGATGTCACAATCCAGCGATTGTTCTGCAATAATGGTCAATGAAGCGATATTACTTTCAATGGGATAGCCAGTTTTACTGCTGAATATATGATGGTATTGCTGCCCTTCCTTCTCTAAAACTCTCTCGTATATTCCTGATGTAACAACGGATTGCTCCCGTATACTAACGAGTGCTGCTGCATTCCCTCTTGGTAAAAAGGGATTTTGGATTCCAACTTTCCAGTGATTGGACCCGGTGGGGGAATCACCATGAACCAGAACATTGCCACCCATATCTACCATAGCGGACGTAGCTCCATTTTTCTTGAAAAATGCCATAACTTGATCAGCAAAATAACCTTTAGCAATCGCTCCAAGGTCGATCTCCATGCCCTTTTTGAATAAACGAACCGTTTGCAGTTCATCGTCAAGCTGTATATGCTCCGGATTCAAGAGCTCCAGCACCGCTTTAATGTCTGTATCCTTCGGCACATGTGCCTCGCGGAAACCAATTTTCCACAATTTAATTAAAGGGCCTATCGCAATATTCAAAAAAGAATCTTCGTTCAGGCTGTGTTCTTTGCCTATCTTAATAAGATCATACAGTTCCTTGTCTACTCTAAGCGGATGTGATGCGGCTTCTTTTTTTAACATGGCAAGCTGCGATTGCTCACTGTTGGCACTAAACACTTGTTCATAACGGACGAGCATATTCACGGCTTCCTCGGCAAGCTCTTCAGCATCTGTCCCCTCGATATAGAGGGATATGTTCGTTCCCATGAGCGGTATCGTTCTCGTAAAAGGTTTCATGATAGCCTCCTATATCGCGCATTGTTGTCCGTGATTGAGAAAAGTATGGATGAGGTCATGATCCACGCTATTCAGCTTTTTTTCTCCATGATGGGCTATAAAATAATCCAGACTCATCTTCTCTACAGGGATTGGATAGATGTTGTATTCCGAAGGGCACTCCTTGATATGGATACTTTCAGGCACAAAGGTCAGACCTAAATTATGCTTTGCCAGCTTTAGTACCGTGTAGATTTCTTTGCTCTCCATCACGATATTGGGCTGTATCTTGTAGACACTGAGCAATTGATCAATCTGTTTTCGGATTGCCGAACCCTTGGACGTTAGAATAAGCTGTTGATTCAAAATGGTGCTAATCTCAATCGTGCCCTCCGGGATGATTGCAACATTCTCTTGATATAATTCGCAGCAACGTGGAATGATGGCCTGGTAACTGTGCCTGCCCCAGTTAAACGAGTTCAAGTTAGGGGAGATACTGCTTGAATTTTGCCCGATCCAGAAGTCCAACTCATTATTTTGGAGACGTTTCTCATTTTTTTCAGGTAAATCCTCGACAAGATTAATTTTATAAGCAGGATGAAGCTCCAGAAAAGCTGGTAAAAAAAGGGGCGTTAAGTACGCACCGAGGCTGGGCAGAATGCCGATCCGTAACACTTTAATGCCCATATCCGATACATATGAGATTTCCCTCATAAGCTTGGCGTAGCTATGTTCGAGTGACGTTAGGTATTGATAATATATTTTCCCCTGCTCCGTTAATCGGTACGGAAGTTTGTTGCGAGTGATTAGCTCACAGCCCAACTCACTTTCGATTTTCTTGATAACCTTAGTGAGGTAGGGCTGAGATATGTAAAGGGAATGGGCAGCCCTGCTATAGTTACTGTATTTCAATAGGCTGTCAATGTAACACAAGATATCTTGAGATTCTAACTTAGACATGTTCCTCACCATTTGTGAAAAAAGTAACAAACTTTGAATTTGAGGTGATTATAACAAATTAGTTATCAAACTGCAATGAATAACTATTAGATCATTTGAGCTTTGATATGTTAGAGTTATGCCGAAAGAACGATTCTGACATTTACGAACATCATCTTGAATGACAGAGAGGGGATTATGATGAACTATTTAGCTATCGTAGGCACAAATTCAGATGGTTCAACCAACCGCACGCTACTTCAATTTATGCAGAAGCATTTTGCTAGTGAAGCCCAGATTGACTTGTTTGAAATTAAGGATTTGCCTGCTTTTATTGAAAAAGATGAATTAGAGGATGCCGATGTTGATATTCCTGTGAAGGTGCAAGACTTATTAGATCAAATCTCTAGAGCGAAAGGTGTCATTATCGCTACTCCTGAGTATGATCATGCGATCCCTGCCGTGTTAAAAAGTGCGCTGGAGTGGATCAGTTATACCACTCAAACCTTGAAAGACAAGCCGGTTCTGATTGTGGGTGCTTCACATGGTGCACTCGGTTCTTCAAGGGCACAAGCGCATCTTAGACAAATCCTGGATTCGCCTGAGCTTGGTGCGAGAATGATGCCTAGCAGCGAGTTTCTTTTGGGAAAATCACAGCGTGCATTTGATAGCAGTGGTAATCTCATTGACGCTGACAAAGTAGCGGAGCTTGACGAAATCTTCAATGAGTTTGTTTTGTTTACGGAGATCACTACGGAACTGTTATCAAAACGAACGTTGAAGAAAAAAACGAAAAAATTTTCCTGGCAAGAGTAGGGGGCTAATCACAATGAAAATCATAGCGATCGTTGGCACAAATGCAAAGAAATCGTATAATCGCAAGCTGCTTCAATTCATACAAAAGCATTTTGAGTCCAGAGCAGCTATTGAAATCCTCGATATTACAGATGTTCCGATGTTTAATCAGTCCGATAACCAAACAAACAGTGCAATTATACAATCGTTTAATGAAAAAATTATGGCAAGTGATGGTGTCATTATTGCGACTCCAGAATATAACCATTCCATCCCTTCATCCCTTAAAAGCCTGCTGGAATGGTTGAGCTTTGAAATCCATCCGCTGGCTGGCAAACCCGTGATGATCATTGGTGCATCACAGGGAACACAAGGTTCCTCGCGTGCACAGCTACATCTTCGTCAAATCCTGGATGCACCAGGTGTCGAAGCTAATGTGATGCCAGGGTATGAATTTTTGCTTGGCAGCGCACATCAAGCATTTGACGAATCAGGTAGCCTGAACAATGAAGGAACGATCGATTTCCTGGAAACATGTTTCCTGCGGTTCCTTCGGTTTGCCAGAATTTCAAATCAGCTCAACGAAGAAGAGGAGTTTACCTATAGACCCGGTGTGTATGAGATCAATGCCATAGGTCACAGTGGCAATCTTCCGATGAAGGTATCCTTTAGTGAAAATAGAATTGAAAGCATCGATATCGATTCGAAGGGTGAAACCGAAGGCATCGCCGATGTTGTATTTATAAGAATTCCGAATAAAATCATTGAGGGACAGACGCTGAATGTAGATGCTCTCTCAGGTGCTTCTGAAACGAGTAACGCTGTGATTAACGGTGTATCCAAAGCGGTTAAGCTTGCCGGAGTTAACCCGGATATTCTGAAAAGACGTCCAAAACCTGCTAGCAGCCAGATGAAAGATGACGAAGAATACACTTGCGATGTGGTCGTTGTAGGTGGAGGTGGCGCAGGACTCAGTGCTGCTGCCACAGCTTTACAACAAGGAGCAAGTGCGATTGTACTTGAGAAATATCCTGCTGTTGGGGGAAATACGATCCGTTCAGGTGGTCCTGTCAATGCTGCAGATCCTGTATGGCAACAACAGTTCACTGAGAATCCAGGAGAAAGACAGACGATTGAGAATTTATTAAGTACCGATGAGAGCTTGATCCATCCGGAATATATCGATGATTTTCATGCTCTGAAAGAAGAGTTTGCAGTCTATCAGGATAAGTTCGGCACAGAAAAGGCTTATTTATTCGACTCCCCACTTCTTCACAGAATGCAAACGTATTTCGGGGGCAAACGAACAGACCTGAATGGGAGCATGATCTATGGACAATACGATCTGGTCAAAGTACTTACAGACCGTGCCTTGGAAAGTGTAAAGTGGCTTGAGGATATCGGGGTTGAATATGATAAAAGCATCGTGTTTGCTCCAGTAGGTGCCCTTTGGCGCCGTGGTCATAAACCAGTCAAAAGTTATGGCTCTGCCTTTATCATTGCACTTAGCAAATATGTAGAAGAGAATAGAGGAAAAATTATTACGGATAGCCCGGTCAAACAACTGATCATCGAAGATGGAAAAATAACAGGTGTCATCGCAACCGGAGTTAACGGACAGAAAATTACCATTCATGCTAAAGCGGTTGTTCTTGCTAGTGGTGGTTTTGGTGCAAATACACAGATGCTCAAGGAATACAACACGTACTGGAGCCATATTGACGATGATATCAAAACAACAAATTCCTATGCGATGACTGGTGATGGAATATCGCTTGGTAAGAGTGCAGGAGCAGCACTGACAGGCATGGGCTTTACTCAAATGATGCCGGTTGCCGATCCGGAAACTGGCGAACTCTTCAGTGGACTGCAAGTACCGCCTGAAAACTTTGTCATTGTGAATAAAAAGGGAGAACGATTTGTTAATGAATTCTCTGGACGAGATGTCTTAACGAAAGCAGCTATCGAGCAGGGAAGTTTATTTTACCTGATTGCGGATGACGAGATCAAGAAAACGGCAGCGAACACAAGCCAGGAAAAGATAGACCGTCAAGTCGAAGCAGGTACCTTGTTCAGAGCCGATACGATAGAAGAACTGGCAGTAAAAATCAATATGGACCCTCAGGTTCTTAGAACTACGATTGATAAGTATAACTCTTATGTGGATGCGGGCTTTGATCCGGAGTTCCATAAGGATACGTTTAGCTTAAAAGTCGAGAAGTCTCCATTCTATGCTACGCCTAGAAAACCGGCGGTTCATCATACCATGGGCGGAATTAAGATCGACACCCAAACTCGCGTATTGGATGAAAACGGTCAGCCGATTGCACATCTGTATGCTGCTGGGGAAGTTGCAGGAGGTATACATGCAGGCAACCGTTTAGGTGGTAATGCCTTGACTGACATATTTACTTTCGGGCGAATCGCTGGTAAGACTGCTGTTGATGAGATGAATGATTAGAATGTAAAATAAGAAATATAGATTACTCCAGGTTTTCCATATGTAAAGAACCCGCCTAACACAAGGATTTTTGAGTGTTAAGCGGGTTTTTTGATGTGAAAATGGTTTGGTTTTGTGGTCGTGGTCACACGAATGTTCTCAGACCCCAAACCAAGCCCGGTGAAGGGCATATACGCCTTCCGTAATATCCTCAATACTCAATCCACCAAAACCAATCTGAACCATGGATTGCTCCGCTTGAACTGGTTGCGTCCAAAAGGGGGATACCGGGTAGACATGGACACCTTCCTTCTCAGCAGTAGCAATCAGCTTGTGTTCATCCATTCCGTTATGTACACGCAGTAAAATGTGAAGTCCTGCATCCTGACCAATGATTGTAACGTTAGAGCCCATAAGCTGCTGAATCGTTGAAATCAGTATGGATTGCTTTTGTCGGTATACTTTGCGCATTTTGCGAATGTGGGCTTCCCAATGACCATTTCTCATAAACAGCTCTAGTGTATTCTGGTGAAAACGTGAAACGGTCTGATCATACAGGCGGTAGTTTTGCTCATTATGAAGCTCTAGCAGGTTTTTAGGCATAACCATGTAGGCAATACGTAATGAAGGGAGCAGGCATTTCGAGAAAGTCCCCAGGTATACCGTACGTTGATGGCTATCCAGACTCTGCAAGGAAGGTATCGGTTTGCCAACGTATCTGAACTCGCTATCGTAATCGTCCTCAATAATAATGCCATTTTGGTCTGCTGCCCATTTCAGTAATTGCATTCTCTTGTGGAGAGGCATGACCATCCCATAGGGGAACTGGTGAGACGGTGTAATATACACGATGCGGGACTGGCTCTCATAGAGCTGCTGAATATGAAGGCCATCGGTTTCTAGCGGAATCGGTCTAAGTTGTAGACCATGATGTTGAAAAATCGTCCGAGCACCGTCATAGCCAGGCTCCTCCATCGCTATGCTGCGGTTATCGGATCCTAATAATCCAGATAACACAGCGAGTAGATATTGAACGCCAGCACCAATCATGATCTGATCTGGTGAGCAATTCACGCCTCTTGATCCATGCAGGTACTTGGCAATTTCCATTCGAAGTCCGGGCTCTCCAAGAGGATCACCATATGAAAATATGGCCTGATGGTTCTGCTGTAAGCTTAGATTGGATAACTTACGCCAAGTAGCAAGTGGAAAATGCTCAGCATCCACATCACCATATCGAAAATCGTACTGAATCGTTGGATGTGCCAGTGCGTGATCTTCCGACCCTTGTTTACGAATATGAGGAGATGAGGGCAAGGTATCCAATTGCAGGTCCATAACGTATAGGCCACTTCTTGGTTTGCTTAGCACATAACCTTCTGCCAATAACTGTTGATAGGCCAGCTCAACGGTATTACGACTAATATGTAAGTGTGCAGACAGCGAACGAATGGATGGAAGCCGTGTCTGGGCTGGCAACTTTCCGTTCATAATTTCCTTCTTAATATATTGATATAGCTGGGTGTATAAAGGTTCTTCAGACTCTCTCTTCAGCAATAAGGTTAAATCTATCATCTATAACCTCCTATTGTTTTGTAAACTGACCCTATAATATAGTTTAGTTTTGGCACTACTTATGGGGTCAATGGACGATTACAATTATATCACGTCCTGTCTGGTTGGGAACAACACTCAAAGGCGGGGATCACCATTGCTTTAGGAGGAGACTTGAATTGGATAAAAAAACAGACTCCATTGGACAAATGGAGAGAGGTCAACAATCCGCACTGAATGTGGGTGCATTTAATAATCATCCCGGTTTCCGGCGTATGTTTGCCCCTGATCAATTGACAATAGGCCTATTTCTACCGCTTAGATTTTATTCAGGTAACATGGATGTTCTGAGGGGGCAGGCAGACCTGGTGGATATCATCGACCAACAACATTTTGCATCCGTGTGGGTGCGTGATGTTCCGCTATTTGATCCTGGATTCCAAGATGCCGGGCAAGTATTCGATCCATTTGTTTATCTTGCCTATCTTGCTGCAAGGACCAAAAACGTATCCTTGGTAACAGGAAGCGCGATCTTCACGCTTCGTCATCCGATTGATTTAGCCAAGGCAGCTGCATCCATTGATGTACTTTCGGGCGGACGACTTGTGTTAGGGATTGCTTCTGGCGACCGACCTGCTGAGTTTCCGGCTTATGGGATTGATGGGGAGCATCGTGATGTGCGATTCCGGGAGACGGTGGAGTTTTTTCGTGAGCTTATACAGGATAGAACTGGCGCAATTCAATCTTCTCTTGGTCAATTGAAAGGGCTTGAATTGCTCCCGAAGCCCGCAGCCGGTGGCATTCCGCTCGTTGTGACAGGCTCAAGCAGGCAGTCTTTAGATTGGATTGCGGAGAACAGTGACGGCTGGCTCACGTATCCCGAAGCAACGGCAAACGAATCCGGTCCTCAGATGCTTGGCCATAAGATTAGTGCCTGGCGTGAAAAAATACCTAATGGCATGTTCAAGCCGCATATGACCAACGAATGGATTGATCTGGTGGAAGATGTCAATTATCCGCGAACACCGCTTCGTGGCGGATACATATTACGTACAGGTCGGGCAGGTTTGATTCAGCTTTTGGAGGAATGGCGAGCGGTGGGAGTTAATCATGCTGCACTAGGCATTCATTTTTCGAGTCGGCCTCCTGCTGAGGTGATTCAGGAGTTGGCAGAGGAAGTGTTGCCCCTCTTTCCTACGCATGTGGGTCCGAAGCCGTTGTTTACAGGGTGGTAGAGCATAAAATTGTTGCCTGATGACACAGATGACTTTCTCCGCATTTCTGTTAACGATCAGAAGAGTATCGATCCGCTGACAGTGTTGAGGTCAGGGGTTCGATCCTCTAGGTACCATAACGAAAAAGACGTCATTTCGAAATATATTATGGCGTTTTTTTCGTTATGGATTGTTCAGGTAACGAATGCGTAGCTTAATCTGCGTGCGTGCAAGTAGCTGTAAATCGACTCGATACAGCAGATCAGGGATGATACCAAAGGTATGACATACTTTTTATGTAAACGCTTTAATTAAATATAGACAAGGGGTGCCGACGGTGATAATATTGTTTCTATAAGAAACTATATTGTTCTTATCAGATATAATTACAAGGACTTCATTCTTAATAAACGCCCTGTGCTAAAGGATTTCAACTGTTTGGTGCTTGAGCGTAGCGAGAGGGATGGGAAATATTATGAGTATAATTGAAACAACAATCGAATCCTTTGACGGTACTCGGCTATATTCTAGTAAGAATTTAGTTAGTGATGCGAAGGCAGCCGTAGTTATTGTTCACGGACTAGCTGAGCATGCAGGGCGCTACGATTATTTGACAGAGAAGCTGAATCAGCGCGGGTTTAGCGTGTATCGCTTCGATCATCGCGGTCATGCCAGATCCGAGGGACAGCGTACGTTCTATAAAGAATTTGATCATCTTATTGAAGATGTTCATTTCATTGTTGAGGCGGCATTGCAAGAGAGCGGCGATCTTCCGCTGTTTGTTATCGGGCATAGTATGGGCGGTTTTGCAACCTCGTCCTTTGGAACGAAATATCCAGGCAAGGTCAAAGGCATCGTGCTATCCGGAGCTCTCACTCGTTACAATACAAAAGTTGCCGGAGAACTGCCGATGGATCTTCCTACAGGCACGTATTTCCCGAATGAGCTGGGCAGCGGCGTATGTAGTGATCCCGCAGTTGTATCCGCTTACGCGAATGACCCACTGGTTGAAAAGCAGATCTCAGTAGATTTATTTAACAGCTTGGGAAATGGCATAACATGGCTCAAGGAGAACGCCAAGCAGTTTACAGATCCCGTACTTGTTCTGCATGGGGCCAATGACGGGCTGGTCAGCGAAAAGGATTCCCGTGACTTTTACGGCGATATCGCTTCAACGGATAAAACACTCAAAATTTATGCTCATCTGATGCATGAGATCTTTAATGAACCGACTCGTGATGATGTTATTGAAGAAGCAATTACATGGATTGAAAAACGGATCTGATTTCAGTAGAGTAAGAGAGAGAATCTGAATATGAAAGGGATTACGCATGAAATTAGATTGGATGGGCAACCATCGGGAACTGATTGAGAAAATTATCAAATACGGTAATGCGTACTCAAACACTTACAAGTTGCAGCGAAGCTATGGTACAGACATGATGTTCTCGGCTTCACAGATTCAGACGCTGGAATACATTCTGGAAGCCGAGGACAAGGAAGAGAAGATGTCGGAGATGGCTGCACGCCTGGGTGTAAGCCGCAGTACATTTTCCAAGAACGTGAAGAATCTGACGGAAAAAGGGCTGCTCGAAAAATTTCATTTAAGCGGTAACCGCAAAGACATCTACGTCAAACCTTCAGCAAAAGGACGCGAGGTATATACGAAGTATACCGAATTTGTAAGGGAACTTTGCTTTGATGAGATTTTCAAGTATGCAGATCAGATTTCAGAAGCAGATAAGCAGAACTTTTGTCGCATCATGGATTTATTTGCCGACGTGCTCGTCTGGTATGGTGAAAAAGAACAGGAAACGCGCAAGTTAATCAGAATTGATTCCGATTCGGGCAGCGACTAGTTTCGAGATAAACGGGATTTTCCTCAAGGCTGTTCTGTGGCCTGAGAGGAAAATCCCTTTTTGCTTCTTCTGAAACGCGAACCTTTAAATTAAGGCACCAGCCCATTCCTTCCGCGAATGTCCGTCATACAGTATAAAGTGCTTGATGCAGCAGAGGCTGTAGGACAATTATTCGGCAGGGAGTGGGACGTGTGAAATCATCAACAAAGCTTACCGGACGGGTTATTTACAAAGGTGATCCAGGATATGAAGCGGCGCGTAAGAACTGGGACCCGCATACGGACAGATATCCCAAAGTTTTTGTTTTTGCCCAACGGACGAAGGATGTATCCAACGCTATCCGATGGGCCCGTGAGAACAATGTTCCGATCAGACCGCGGAGCGGCAGACACGCGCTTGAAGTGAACCTTTCACAGGTGAATGGCGGTATCGTGATTGATGTGAGTGATCTGAATTCCATCAAGCTTGATAAGAAAAATGGAACGGTTGTTGTTGGAACAGGAAACCGAGTGGGAAGAATTGCGAATACCCTTGCCAAGCAAGGTTTCATAGCTCCTTTTGGTGACAGCCCTACTGTAGGGATCGGTGGAATTACATTAGGTGGGGGAATTGGGCCTCTCCAGCGTACCATCGGTCTCATCAGTGATAACCTGCTTGAGGTAGAGATGGTGGATGCCAAAGGAAAAGTGATTCGGGCTAATAAAAATCGTAATTCGGATCTCTTTTGGGCCTCGCGGGGAGGAGGCGGTGGTAACTTCGGAGTCTACACCCGCTACAAATTCAAAGTGCGCCGTGCTCCAGCGAAGGCGACTGTATTTAAAATCACCTGGCCTTGGGCTCAATTCGAAAAGGTGCTCAAAGTATGGCAGAGGTGGGCTCCCTCTGTTGATACAAGACTGGGCAGCGAGTTGTCCATCGGACCGAAAAAGGGTGGCAATGTTGTCATGGAGGGGCTTTTCCTAGGGTCAAAAACAGAGGCTCTTCGTCTATTGCAGCCGATTACGAGTGTCGGCACGCCGACAAGTTCCATTGTTCGTTTGTTACCTTACACAGAAGTTGTGAAGTTCTTATTGCTTCCTGATCCGATTGAGACTCAAAGGTACAGTAACCAGTTCTCGTCCGGTTTTGGACAGAAACCATTCCCTGACAAAGCCATCAAATCGATGCGCGCATTTTTGGAGAACTTGGAAGAGGGGCCAGGCGGGTTCTATTTTCTCAACTGGGGCGGAGCAGTAAGTCGCAAATCACCTAGATCAACCGCCTTCTTCTGGCGTAAAGAGAAGTTCTATGTGGAATGGACCAGTACGTGGCTCAAACCATCCCATGCCGCCAAAAATATCGCACTCGCTCGTAATACCCGCAAAAAATTGCAACCATACATCGTGGGTTCCTATATCAACGTTCCAGACCAAGGGATCAAAAATTCCGGTCCAGTGTACTATGGAGCCAACTATGCCAGACTTCGGAGAGTCAAAGCCAAGTATGACCCGAAAAATGTGTTCAACAATCCGCAAAGTATCACTCCGGCTCGGATCGTGTAGTTCATGTTCACTTGTGAAATGCCTCTTCAATGAGTGAAAAAACACGCCTTAATTGGCGTGTTTTTTTGGTATGTATGTTCGTATAAAAACCGCCCTCGGTCATATGACCAAGAGCGGCTTCTTTACATGTCATTACTCATGCGAGTCATTGAGCTATTAAGCTTTAACTTGTTCTCCAGCAAATACTTCAACGTTCATTGGAGCGGCCATGAATGCTGCTGCTTGTTGAACAAAAGCTTGGAAATGCGCGCTTGTGTTGTGGGAAGCTGTAGCAGCTTCATCTTTCCACAACTCGATCATCGTGTATTGTTGTTCGCGTTCTGTGCTTTTTGCCAAATCGTAGCTGATGTTACCTTCTTCTTGACGTGTTGCAGCGATCAGTTCTTTCGCAGCTGCGAGGAATGCTTGCTCTTGGTCTGGTTTAACTTGCAGATGAGCGTGAATGATAATCATATTGTAAAACCTCCATAGAGTGTTTGTTTGGAATATGTTAAGAATGTATGCTTATTGACCAATATAATCGTGACTTACAGGGAAACCGTCCCTGATATTATGCCCAAGTTGTGATTGTTTCTACTGGCAAACGGTAGGAAGGGTGACCTTCTTTAGCCGATTTACCGATAGAGATCAGCATAACCGCTTGATAACGCTCTTTGTCCATGCCAAATGCTTCTGCAATTTGATCTTTTTCGTAACCACCGATTGGGTTAGTATCATAACCGTGAGCACGTGCTACAAGCATTAATTGCATGGAAGCAAGTCCAGCGTCGATCATATTAACTTCGCGAATAGCGGAAGCAGGCATACTTTCATAATAAGGCAATACTTTGGATAGTTGCATATCTTTTACTTCTTGTGGCATATAACCGAGTTCTACAGCTTTACCAAAAATTTCTTCCATATGTTCCGCGTTTTTCATATCAATGAATACACCAATGACTGCGGAGGAAGTCAAAACTTGATTTTGATTAAATCTTGCAAGTGGAGCAAGTTTTTCTTTACCTTCAGCTGTGTCTACAACCAGAAAACGCCAAGGCTGCAGATTGATTGAAGATGGTGCACGTGAAGCTTCTGACAGAATTTCAGTCATTTCTTCACGGCTGATTTTCACTTCAGGATCGTAAAGTTTAACAGAACGGCGACCGTAGGTAATTTCGTTAAAATCATTGGTTTTTTGGAATTTGCTTTGAATTGTACTCATGAATGGATCTCTCCTCTATATATGGGTTTAGAAATTGTTCTGCATACGTTCCAGGAAATCGGCGAGTGACTGAACTTCGTCTTCACTGAAATCCTGTAAAATCTGGTTGATAAAATTGGTCTTCTCTGCTTTGTAGCCTTCAATCTGCTTCCGACCGTGGTCCGTCAGACGAACAAAAGTTACCCGATTATCATCGGGGTTTTTACGTCTTGTAACCATCAGGTCCGCCTCAAGCTGTTTCAAGTGGCGTGTAATTGCAGCACTATCAATGTTAATGATTTTCTGCAGCATGGATTGGTTAATCTCATCTACCTGATCCAGCTCATGCAGAATTTCAAAGCGAGAGGAACTGATACCCGTACAGCGTTCGAACTTGGGACTAATTTTGTTGCCCAGCACGTTCAGCAGATTGATGATCTGTTCTTCTTTGGAAACAATACGTGTCATGACTAGACCTCCCGGGTGAATCTGAATCATGAACAACGGCGTATGTTAACCAATAATTAAAGTTGCAGTATACAATGCCATTGCCTAATGATTATTTGGATGCTCTCGATCATTGAGGTATCAATATTTGATGCGTCAATCATTGATGGCTCAATTAATATATCATGCCTTTTATGATTTTGCAACAGGTTCTGAAGAAGAGGATGATTATACCTGTATTATCCCGGTGCATAAGCATTGTCGTCTGTATAGGATGTCCAAATGGATAAGTTAATATCGATTGTTTATGTTATTGAGAATTGTTATCAACTAATTTATAATAAAATGAAATGTACATAACGAGCGAAAATAACAGGCAGTTCATAACAGCAGCAAGAATGTATGTCGATGTAGTATGGCGGGAGGGAAAGTATAGCGGATATGAATTTGAATGATCACATCAGGTTGTGGAATCATGTTTTTGTCAAAATACTGGATGTACGCCAAAACGCTTTGCATCCTGGGGAGAATCTGAAGAATTATCAACTACCAGCGAGTACCTATCTATATATCACCGACGGAAGTGCACGGATACGAATGGATCAACACAGATACATCGTGGAGGGATTCCACATCATTCATGGAGGCAAGCAGGCGTATTTAAACATGGAGACGGATTCGGGCGTGGCGTATTATATGATTTTGTACAAAGCCATTCTAGCCTTGCCCTGTGGGATGGAAATTCAGCATCTGATGGACCATGAACGTCCGTTCCAGGACCAATATGCACTCGTACCAACCCGTCCGCTGCACATGTATCAGTGTATGGAGGAATTGAAGCAGGAGTGGGAGCAGTCTACTAAGCTTGCAAAGTTACATGCCAAAACCTTATTTCATCAATGGGTATATTTTTTATTGACAGACTTACACGAACAATCCATTCAGCCATATAAACCGGATACGGTCACACAGGCTATTGAATATATGAATGCTCATCTCCATGAGCCCATAGCTCTTGACGGAATGGCAGAAGCAATGGAATGCAGTGTGGGGCACTTGTCGAGGCTGTTCAAACAAAAGTTAAACATCAGTCCCATCCAGTATCTTGGACAGATTCGAATGGAGAGGGCCGCACATCTTCTGGTGCATACCAGTGCTACGCTGCAACAGATTGCAGAACAGGTCGGCTATCCGGATGCACATTCACTGAGCCGGAGCTTCAAAAAAATAAAAGGGCTTTCTCCAATTCGCTACAAAAAAGGAGTAAGCCAACGGTTAAACAAGTCGAAACAGACATTGGTATTGAACAACAAGCAAGATTTGCCCAGTGTAATGCAAGAAAATGCCCTTCATTCTCCATATTCCCATCTATATAATGATATTGATTATCAATATCAAAATAACGTTGGAGGGGAATTAATAATGCAAGGAAAATTCAAAATGACAGCACTAAGCATGATGTTGTGTCTCACGCTATTGCTCACGGCCTGTTCCAGTCCGGCACCGTCTGCAAGTGGTACGCAAACAGGGACCAATCCGGCTACTACACAATCGGATAACCAGGCAACGGAGGCAGGGAAATCGACTGCACAGCCGGAGACGCGGACCGTCTCTACAATGAGGGGAGATGTGGTAATTCCGGCCAATCCGCAGCGTGTTGCTTCAGATCAATATATGGGGTACCTGCTGAAACTGGGCATTGTACCGGTTGGTGTAAGAACATTTATGCTGAACGAAGGATGGATTGAAAAGTCTGGCATTGCTGCAGATGTTATAGCGGGAATTGAGGATTTGGGAGGAGAGTTCCCGATGAATCTGGAGAAGTTAGTGTCACTTGAGCCGGATCTGATCATCGGTTCCATTGATAAAAATATTGAGGATTACGAAAAAATTGCAACGACCGTCTTTTTACCTTATTGGGAAGGCGATAAAACTTCTGGCCCACTGGAAAAGCTGCGCCGGATTGCTGGTGTTTTTGGTAAAGAGAAGGAAGCAGAGCAATGGATCACGACATATGAAGAGAATATCAAAGAGACTAAGAAGCAGATCGATGGTGTGATTAAAGAAGGCGAGACCGTATCCATCATACAAATAGGATACAAAGCGTTGTATGTACTTGGTGCGGAAGGCGGGAACTATGGTAGTTCCACCATCTATGAGATGCTGCAACTGCCTCCAACTCAACAAGCACTCGATATGAAGGATGGATTCGAGACGATTTCTCTTGAAGTACTGCCTGAGTATATGGGGGATCATATCTTCTTATATGGTTCGGGTAGTGAAGACGCCAAAGAGATCCTGAACAGCGAGGTTTGGAAACGTCTGCCAGCTGTACAGAAAGGACAAGTCTACGCCTATGGTTCCTTGGATGGAACAGAGGATGAGTTCGTCATGGAAGATCCCTATTCACTGGAGTTGCAGTTGGATAGTATAAAGAATTTACTATTGGGAGCTAAAAAATAGAGTGTAATCAGTTCATAGAGAATCGGATCATGACAGGGAGGGGACGTGAGCATGGAGGAAAATGATTGGATCAAACGACTGGAGCAACTACATTTCTCTGCTGTCCACGTCTGCCATTACTCCAGCAATCCGGGGGCTGTTCAGCGTCGGATCTGGAAAAGGTTCGCCATTTGCAGGGTCATCGCTGGCAAGGGATCTTTGTCTATGGATAACATTGTACATACGGTGTCTCAAGACGAGTGGTTTTTGTTGAAGCCAGGAATGCATGTGGAGTTTCAGACGGATAAGGAAGCACCTGTCCGATATCAGATCATTTTATTTTCCTGTGTTATACTTACCCGGCGTAAGAATGCTTGGCATACCGAGGCATTTGATCTCCCTGTGACGGGCAAACTTAATGTTCCTTCCAATACACGTGATATTCAGGAGATGATGGATACCCTGATGAGTGGAAAACACTCGTTTACGAGTCTGGAAAAGACGCGCAGGAAACATCTTTTGCATCAGTTGTTGATTCAATTAATGATGCACGTGAAAGAAGCAACTCCCCCTGTAGCGGCGATGGATCTGGCACTTGATTATATGACGCATCAGTATAGGGAAGACATTCGAATTGATCAGATGGCCCGCATGGCAGGGCTTAGTGTGAATCATTTTATAAGAACATTCAAACGACAATTAAATATGACCCCGATTGAATATATACTGAAACTACGTATGGCAAAGGCCAAGCAACTGTTATTTTCTTCAGATAAAATCAAGGAAATTGCGGAGCAAGTGGGTTATAAGGACGAGCACTATTTCAGCAGAGTCTTCAAGAAAAATGAGGGAATCGCCCCAACGTTATATATGAAAAATAAAGTGAATCGCATTGCCACCTTGTATTACGGGTTGGACGATTATGTGATAACGCTCGGTTTGAGGCCAGTATCCGCTTTATCTTATGGTCAGAGGGTGGCTCGTCATGTTGCCATACCTGCGCTTCAAGCACACAGTCATCAGGGACTTATTCTGGATAGCTTCAATCAGAACTATGATGATTTGAGGCGAGTCCAACCGGACCTGATCATTACAAGTGATCGTTTGGAGCCAAATGACTCCCTGAATCGTATCGCGCCTACCACCATGCTAGAGCACACCAACCATTTTGGGGAGAGGCTTCTGTATATGGCGGACATTATGGGCCGCACCGAACAGGCTGTACAGTGGATAGAACAACATGCTGAACTGAGCCGGGTTCTTCGAGGACGCATTCAATCGAGGTGGGGGAAACAGAGTGCCATGTTCATCCGGGTGACTTCTCATTTCTACCGAATGTATGGATTGAACAACCAGACAGGGGCCCTATTGTATGATGATCTGGGATTTTATTTGCCTCGTGATTTTCCGGAACAACAGTGGGCTGTAGAGAGCAAAGTTTGCGATTTGCAGTTATACGACGCGGATCATGTGTTTGTAATGGTCGACCCGACAGAAGAGGCACGTGCCCAACTGGGGCAATTGCAGCAATCCAGTGCATGGTTGGCATTAAAGGCTGTTCAAGAAGGCCATGTATATAATGCAGGAGATATTTTCTTCAAAACGCTGGGTCCCACCGGACGCATGTGGGCCATGCGATATGTGGCAGAGCAACTTGGGGTTACCTTACGGTGATATTGTGCAAGAGAAGAGAGTGGAATAATCCATGGTAAGCCTGTATGCTTTTCCCTACTATAGTGATAATGATTATTATTATTAAATAGTAGAGGGGATTTACTACAAATGGTAAGACAGAGAGCAACAACGATGATACTGTTGGCCCTGCTTGTGCTCGTTCTGACGGCATGTAGCAAGGCATCAGAAGTAACAGAAGCAACGCCTCCGCAACAGGATACACCTGTGGAAGAGAGTGGTACACAAACGATTGAGCATCTTAAAGGAACAGCGGTTATACCGCAAAAGATAGAGCGTATGGTGGTATTATCTGCTGCTTACATCGATCACATGTTGACGATTGGTGAGAAACCAGCAGGCGTTAATGTAGAAGTTCGTTACGGAGGAGATTATTTGCCTTACTTTGCAGATCAGCTTGCCGGCATTCCAACGGTAGGGTCCGCAGACAGTCCTAACCTGGAGGCTATCCTTCAGATTGATCCGGATGTCATCGTTATTGAGAGTCGAACTGCGGAGAGTACGTATGATCAGTTGGAGAAAATCGCTCCGACGATTGTACTTGGTACTGAATGGCTGGATTATGTTGATGATACAACATATTGGACACAGGATCTGTTGACCATTGCCGGGATGTACAACAAAGTGGATCTGGCAAAAGAAAAGATAGCCGAGGTAGAGCAGCAGGCGAAGCAATTAAAAGCGAAGATCGAACAACTGGATCAAAAAAAGTTGGCTTATCTGCGTGTAAGAGAGAAGACCTTACAAATTTACGCGGCAAAAGGACATCCAACCAACACACTTTTGTATCATGATCTTGGATTTGTGCCAACGACTGTGACACCTGCCGAACAACGTGAGGACCTGTCCATGGAGAAAATCGCGGATATCGATGCTAATTTCGTAGTTCTTGAGGTTGACCCGAATGCCGATGAGTATTTAAACAACATCAATGCAAGCTCACTCTGGAAGGGAGTGCCGGCTGTCGGTGCAGATCAGGTCTATACGACAGACTCGTTCTGGTTGTTTAAGGGCTGGGGAGCGATTGGGCGAAGCGAGATTATCAACGAAGTTGAAGAGATGATTCAATAGATGAGACATTATCCAAGACATGATTATTCAGAGATGTCGGAAGTGTTACAGCAATTTTTTGTGACGACGATCCAAGTGGACTGCGATGATTCCAAGTATCCTTTCCGTGTGAAGGATCTGCTGAATGAAGAGAAACGAAACTTGATATTGCGTGAACAGGCTATGCAGCAAGGGCTTCAACTGGGCGGCAAAGGAAGTGCGGCCGTCGGTACACTTTTTGCCAAACGTTACTCCGTATTCGTGATGTCCGTAATTTCAGCATTCAGTCTATACGATACTATACTTAGCGTTGCAGACGATGATGTGCGGTTTGAATTGAATGGTGCAGGTGGCATGCGATATGAGACTCTGCTGGAGAGAACCTCTCTGGAGGGTGAAGATCCTGTTCAGCGCAGGTCAGAGAGTGGCTTGCTCAAGAAAAGAGTGCTGCTACATCTGGAACCTGTCCTGCGAGCGGTAGCCGTCGCTACAAGAGCGAGCGATAAGGTCATGTGGTCTCTGGTTGCCCATAATGTGCAACAATTGTATGCACGTATGATCAATGATCAGAGCATTTGGAAGACAGATGAACGGCTTGCAAAGATTCAAGAAGATCAAAGCCTCTGGCTGGATCGGCAAAACGATAATGCATGTACATTTGCCAATGAGCTGCAGCGCTTCGAACATTCCGGGTGGCAGGGACCTCCGTTCCTGATACGCCGATATTGTTGTTTGGCTTATCTGGTTGGAAACGGAAGTCATACACATGGGTATTGTAATAGTTGTCCGAAGCTGGATTCGGAATCCCGATTGCGTAAACTTCTCCAGCAGTGAACAGACACTCTTGTACCGCATGGTACGAATCAGTTTCAGACAATCCATGTTCTCTTCGGTTTCCAGTGGATAGAATCTATGATTGACAAGCTACACAACCTGCAGCGGCTTGAGCCAGCGTCTGCGGGTTTGTTGGCTTTGTACAGGGTCACAATACCCTTTGCATTGAGGGATAGTATTCGTTATACTACAAGCTATTGATCAATTAATCACTAACTATTGGAGGACCAATTATCATGGCTAAAGATACAGCAGCGTCGGTCAACCGGCGAAATGATATTATCTCTGCAGCAATTGACGTCTTTGCGGAAATTGGCTATTATCGTGCGACTACAGCCCAGGTAGCTGAACGGGCACAGATCTCACAGCCGTATATATTTCGTTTTTTCAAAACAAAAGAAGCTTTATTATTAACTGCAATTGAGGTCTCATGGACACGGGTGATTGATTCATTTCGAATTGTGGTGGAGACGGCGACGCCAGATCAGTTGGAAAATGATCTCATCGAAGCCTATGATAAGATTCTGGAATCGCATAAGAGCGAAATCTTGCTTCAGATGCAGGCGCAAACGATTCGGGAAGAAGTCATTCGTCAGGCCATGCAAAAAGGCATTAGTGATGTACGAAGTATGGTTCTGGAAGCTTTCACAGTTGCAGGCATTGCTGAACCATTGAAAAGAACCATGATTTTTCTGGCGATCGGGATGTTGTGTAATGTATCTAATGCTCTGGATATGCCGGAGTTGAAGGAACGATAGAGAGGGAGGTAAAGTCCCTTTTTAAATTTTAGTTATTGATCAATCACTAATTATGGTTTATATTGTTTTTTAGTAAGTGATTGATCAATAACTAAATGGATGAAAGAGGTCGATATACGATGAAAAGAGCTATTGTTATTGGAGCTACAGGTGGCACAGGTGCAGCAATTACGGAAGAATTGATTAGAAGAGGCATTTTTACAATTGCATTTGGGCGCTCCCGTCAAAAACTGGAGCAACTTGCGGTAAAGTTGGGATCACCGGATCACCTGTTAATCGCAGTGGGAGATGCATTTCGGCCGGATGATATTATTGCTGCTACCCAGGAATGCGATGTCATTTTTCACTGTGCGAACGTCCCGTATAACGAGATGGAGAGCAGGCTGATTCCACTTGGCGAATCCGTCATGGCGGCGGCAGAACACTTGGGTCTTAACGTGGTTGTAATAGATGGAATCTACCCCTATGGCAGAAGACAAATGAACGAGGTAACGGAAGAACATCCGAAGCGGCCACATACCCACAAAGGCAAGACACGACTTGCCTATGAACAGATGTTATTCAGCACGAGATGGAGCAGAGCTCAGGTGATGATCGTTCGCTTGCCAGATTATTATGGCCCATCGGCTAATCAGGCTTCCTATCTGGGTTCAACCCTTGAAGCGATAGCAAAAGGCAAGATGGCTTTTTTTATCGGAAATATGAAGGTACCCAGAGAGTACATCTATTTACCGGATGCTGCCGTCATGGTGGTGGAACTGGCAAGCAGAGAGATGACGTATGGACAGAATTGGAACATTCCTGGATCGGGGATCATCTCGGGTCATGACATCGTGCGATTGGCACAGAAGGCTGCGGGAAGAAGCAAACCTGTGCTGGCGTTAGGAAAAGTAGGATTGTCGTTGATTGGACTGGGTGTACCCATTATGAAAGAAATTGTAGAAATGTTATATCTGACCGAGGAACCGCTGGTCTTGAGTAGAAAGAAGTATGAGGACCGGATTGGCCCAGTTGTTGCAACGTCTTTTGAAGAAGGAATTGCGTTGACGATTAAGGAGTTGCAGGGGGAGTAGATAGGAATATATTTTTAGAGAAAAGTAATTGATTGATCACTAACAATGGTGGTTTCATAGGTATATTGAATAGGGGGCGCACAAAGCTAGTCCCGGGCATAGAGTGTACTATTGTAAAATGCGGGGATTTGACGTGGTGTACAAGGAGGGGGGATTCTCTTGTGAGCGGTATATCCAAAAGGAAACGCAAAATTTCCTCAATTAGTACAGGTAAACGGAAAGCAAAAAAATCAAAAAAGCACTCTATCCAAAAGAAGAAGAGTAAGTCTTATAAGAAAAGCAGACGTAAATGCAAAAAAAAGAAAAGCCACAGGATTCCTTTCCTTCGCGGCCCACGGGGTTATCGGGGAATGAGAGGATTCACTGGAGCAACAGGTGCCACTGGGTTAACCGAAGATCCTGGGTATCCCGAGTATCCCCGCATATGGAGAGCAACCGGTTTAACAGGACGGACTGGAGCAACTGGAATCACGGGAAGTACCGGAATAACTGGAGTCACAGGTGCAACAGGAGCTATCGGACTGATGGGCACCACAGGTGTGACTGGAACTACAGGATTTACAGGTACGACCGGTCCAACGGGTGAGGCGGGAGCAACTGGAACTACAGGAAGCACAGGAGCAACTGGAATTACCGGATTTGGTGTTACAGGCGTGACCGGTGCTACAGGAAATACTGGTATAACGGGCTTTACAGGAAGTACAGGATTCACAGGTCCAACTGGAATAGGTGTGATGGGACTAACTGGATCTACTGGTGAGACAGGATTCACGGGAGTAACGGGCTCAACAGGACCAACTGGCATAACCGGTATTACCGGATTCACAGGGATCACTGGCGTGACTGGAGCGACGGGAATTACAGGTCCGACTGGTGCCAATGGATTTACGGGCATCACAGGTGTGACAGGAGTAACTGGTTTTACAGGTTCAATTGGGTCCACTGGAACGACAGGTCCAACCGGTGTAACAGGAATAACGGGAGTTGCTGGAATTGCGGGTACAACAGGAACGACTGGAGTAACCGGTGCGACAGGTATTACTGGATTTACCGGCAGTACAGGTGCGATTGGAGCAACTGGTGCCACTGGAGAAGCAGGTCTAACAGGGATTACAGGTACGACTGGTGTAACGGGACCGCCCGGCCCAACCGGTGAGACAGGAATCACCGGAGTTACAGGCGCTACAGGATTTACTGGGGCGATCGGGTCTACGGGAGTTACTGGTGTTACGGGTGTAACCGGATCTACTGGAAGTACTGGTGAGACGGGTCTAACAGGAGTCACAGGTCCAACTGGTGTCACCGGCACGACTGGCGCAACTGGTATTACTGGAGAAACAGGTAGCACAGGAACGATAGGATTTACTGGTACGACCGGAGCGACGGGTCTAACAGGTATCACGGGTGAGACCGGGGTTACAGGAAGTACTGGTACTTCTGGAGCAACGGGCACTACGGGGACAACTGGATTAACTGGTGAGACGGGAGCCACTGGAAATACGGGTGCTTCGGGGGTTACTGGATTTACGGGCAGTACAGGTGCGACTGGAGCAACTGGTGCCACTGGTATAAGTGGAGTCACTGGCGAAACTGGAATCACAGGAGTTACTGGAATTGCGGGTACAACAGGAACGACTGGAGTAACCGGTGCGACAGGTAATACTGGATTTACCGGCAGTACAGGTGCGATTGGAGCAACTGGTGCCACTGGAGAAGCAGGTCTAACAGGGGGTACAGGTCCGACTGGTGTGACTGGTCCAATCGGGGCTACTGGAGAAACAGGAATTACAGGTACGACTGGCACAACCGGTGAGACAGGTTTGATTGGATTTACTGGAGAAACGGGAACTACGGGGGTTACAGGTGCTACAGGACTCACCGGGACTACTGGTTCAACTGGCATTACCGGAACCACAGGTTTAACTGGAGAAACAGGACCCATGGGCATCACCGGCGCGACCGGTGTAACAGGCACAACTGGAACTACAGGCACCACGGGAACAGCTGGAACAACCGGAGTAAATGGTGAGACTGGAGCGACGGGTGTAACAGGTATCACGGGTGAGACTGGGGTTACAGGAAGCACTGGTACTTCTGGAACAACAGGCACTACTGGGGCAACCGGATTAACTGGTGTGACGGGAGCCACTGGCGAAATAGGGACGACAGGTATCACTGGCGTTACGGGAGCTACTGGAAATACGGGTGCTTCAGGGATTACTGGATTTACGGGCAGTACAGGTGCGACCGGAGCAACTGGTGCCACTGGAGAAAAGGGCCTAACAGGGATCACAGGCACGACTGGTGTGACGGGAGTTACAGGAAATACCGGAACGACAGGTATAACTGGAGAAACAGGGTTCACAGGAGCTACGGGTGCAACAGGAATCACAGGACTAACGGGAGTGACTGGTATAACCGGAACGACGGGAATTACGGGTGCGACCGGAGCTACAGGTCTGACGGGAAATACAGGACCAACGGGTGACACCGGATTTACGGGCATCACGGGAGTAACTGGTTTTACGGGTCCAACCGGTGAAACAGGAATAACTGGAGTTACTGGACCGACTGGTGTGACAGGACCGACCGGTGCAACTGGAGAAACGGGAATTACAGGTGCGGCTGGACCAACTGGCATTACCGGAACCACTGGTGTTACTGGGGAGACCGGTCTAACAGGGAACACTGGTGTAACGGGACCAACCGGTACTAGTGGCATAACGGGCACAACAGGTATTACGGGAAGCACAGGTGCCACTGGAGCAACGGGAACTACGGGTATCACGGGTGCGATTGGAGCAACAGGAAGCATGGGACCAACCGGAGTTACTGGCGTAACCGGCACAACTGGTGTAACTGGAGTCACAGGGGAAATGGGTCTAACAGGAACTACTGGCCCAACTGGTGTTACGGGATTAACTGGAGTAACAGGAACCACGGGAATTACTGGTATAAGTGGAACTACAGGTGTTACTGGAGCAACAGGTGCGACTGGTATAATCGGAGTCACTGGAGAAACGGGTATAACAGGGGTCACAGGACCGACTGGTGTAACGGGAACTACAGGTGCAACTGGTGTCACTGGTCCCACTGGCGCGACCGGAGTAACTGGTGCCACTGGGGAGACGGGGATTACAGGTACGACCGGCCCAACTGGTGAGACAGGTTTGACTGGATCTACTGGAGAAACAGGTATCACCGGAGTTACAGGTGCTACAGGATTTACTGGGGCGACAGGGGCAACTGGAAGTACGGGTCCAACTGGAAATACTGGCATAACCGGCACGACAGGGATCACCGGTGCAACTGGTGCCACTGGCGAAACGGGTCTAACGGGAATTACAGGTACGACTGGTATGACAGGACCCACTGGAGGGATCGGGTCTACTGGAACTACGGGAGTTACTGGCATTACGGGTATAACCGGAACTACTGGAATCACTGGTGTGACCGGAGCGACTGGCGAAACAGGCACGGCAGGCATCACTGGCGCTACAGGAGCTACGGGAATTACTGGTACAACAGGGCCAACCGGCACGACTGGTTTGACAGGATTCACCGGAGCGACAGGAAGTACTGGTGAGGCGGGGCTAACAGGAGTTACAGGTACGACTGGTCTAACGGGACCCACCGGGGTCACTGGCGAAACAGGAACAACCGGCACTACAGGAAGTACTGGAATAACAGGTAATACTGGTGAAACAGGATCAACGGGTACGTCCGGATTAACTGGCGTTACGGGTGTAACCGGATCTACTGGAATTGCAGGCCTCACGGGAAATACTGGAGCAACTGGTGTTACTGGCACTACCGGTGTCACAGGTACGACTGGTGTGACAGGACTCACTGGGGCCACTGGTGAAATAGGACCAACAGGTACCACCGGAATTACAGGTGCTACAGGAAGCACGGGTACTTCTGGAACAACAGGCACTACGGGGGCAACTGGATTAACTGGTGAGACGGGAGCTACTGGAAATACTGGTGCTTCAGGAATTACTGGATTTACAGGCAGTACAGGTGCTACAGGAGCCACTGGAGAAACGGGTCTAACAGGTGCCACAGGCACGACTGGTGTGACAGGACTCACCGGAGCGACAGGAGATACTGGTCTAACGGGACCCACCGGTGTAACCGGCACAACCGGAGTCACTGGCGAAACAGGATCAACAGGTACGACAGGATTAACTGGCGTTACGGGTACCACTGGTGTGACCGGAGCCACAGGTATAACGGGAACCACGGGAGTTACTGGAGCAACGGGCCTAACAGGGGGCACAGGCGCGACTGGTGTTATGGGAATTACTGGAACGACAGGAACTACTGGCGCAACTGGAGAGACGGGGCTAACAGGATTCACAGGATCGACAGGTATTACTGGCATCACTGGTACCACTGGAAATACAGGAGCAACGGGAAATACGGGTACAACCGGCATTACGGGGCCCACCGGAGCTACTGGTTCAACTGGCGAAACAGGGGCTACAGGTGTAACCGGGGTCACCGGCGCAACAGGACCAACCGGCACGACTGGTCTAACTGGAGTTACGGGTATTACGGGTACCACAGGGATTACCGGACTGACTGGCGTAACTGGTGTCACAGGGGAAACGGGTCTAACAGGAAATATTGGCCCAACTGGTGTTACGGGATTAACTGGAGTAACAGGACCCACGGGCATCACAGGCGCGACCGGTGCTGCAGGAAGTACTGGTGAAACAGGAGTTACTGGAACGACTGGTCTAACGGGACCCACCGGGACGACCGGAGCCACTGGGCAAACAGGTCTAACAGGGATTACAGGAACGACTGGGGCGACCGGATTTACTGGCATTACGGGCAACACAGGTGTGGCTGGATCTACTGGAAGTACCGGTGCTACCGGAATTACTGGAGTAACTGGATTTACAGGTGCTACAGGGACAACCGGTCCCACAGGTATTTCTGGTGAAACAGGCGAAACAGGAACAACCGGTACGACTGGCATAACTGGAGTCACAGGTACGACTGGTGTGTCAGGACTGACTGGGGTAACAGGAGCAGCGGGGAGTACGGGTACCACAGGAATCACTGGCGCAACCGGTACGACCGGTACGACCGGTATTACTGGATTTACGGGCAGTACAGGTGCGACTGGAACAACAGGAAGTACAGGTACCACAGGAATTACTGGTATAAGCGGAACTACTGGTGTTACTGGAGCCACTGGGGTAACAGGAGCAACGGGAGTTACGGGTACAACAGGTACGACCGGAACCACTGGTGAAACAGGTCTAACAGGGGTTACAGGTACGACAGGTGTAACGGGACCAACTGGTGCCACTGGCATAACCGGGTTCACCGGGGAAACAGGCACAACCGGCACGACAGGTAGTACCGGCACGACTGGTGCTACTGGAAGTACTGGCGTAACTGGATTTACAGGTGCTACAGGGACAACCGGTACGACTGGCTTAACTGGTGTTACGGGACCAACCGGTGCGACCGGAGCCACTGGGTTCACAGGGGAAACGGGTATAGCTGGGGGCACGGGTACGACTGGAGCAACGGGAAGTACGGGTATCACAGGTGTTACTGGAGCAACTGGTGCCACAGGTGAGACGGGGCCCACAGGTGTATCTGGTGAGACAGGAACTACAGGTACAACGGGAGTTACGGGTACTAACGGACTTACCGGTGTAACCGGGACAACTGGAACTACAGGTGCAACGGGCACCACAGGAACAACCGGAGTTGCAGGAGCGACTGGTCTTACAGGAGCCACAGGAAGTACCGGTTCAACAGGAGTTACGGGAATCACCGGAACAGCAGGCATCACGGGTGCGACTGGTGCCACTGGGGTAACTGGAACAGCCGGGAGTACAGGAGCCACAGGTGCAACAGGGACAGTCGGAATCACAGGTCCGACAGGCCCAACTGGCCCAACTGGGGCTAACGGAATTACAGGGGCCACCGGCGTAACGAGTGCAACCGGGGCTACGGGAGCCACAGGAGCGACAGGTATTACAGGGGCAACCGGTGACACAGGTGCGACTGGAGCTACGGGCCCAACCGGGCCTAACTTTGCAACACAAGGGTTCTCGGCCTTCCTGGCTACACTTTCGACAGCAACGAGCGCACAATTAACCAACTGGACAACGACGAGTCCTTATTACGGTAATGCCAACTTCAATGCAACCACAGGAAACTATACCGTCCCGGTAACAGGAAGATATTCCATTGTGGCCACGATCAATTATGCAACGACCGCAGCGATCGCCTTATCACTGGGTGCTGGAGTTAACCCTGCCTTTCTTGTCCAGAGAACATCACCGACAGTTACAACTCTGGTTAGTGGTTTGTTGCCTATCTTGAATGTAGCCGTTACATTGCTTACACTACGGGCAGTCTTGGGGAGCAGTTCAGTTACTTTGGCGGTAGAGGTGGCATTGAATGCGGGAGATGTGATTGGACTGTTCTATGCTGCAAACGGGCTGACGATTACGTTGAACCTGGGCAGTGGTGCTACGAATGGTATTGTTTGGTCTGTGCATGAGATCACCTAAAAACTTCTCAACGGATTGCGCCTATGGACAAATTCGTAAAGTTGTAATAAGTTAGTTTGAAGATATTCGAAATATCTTTTGGAAAGTGGACTAACAAGTGAGGTGGATTTCATGATTCCTATTTTGGGACGCATTAATGAATTAAGTCGAAAACAACGCAGCAGCGTCGGTTTGACAATAGCAGAACAAAGCGAGCAGCAGGAGCTTAGAAAACAATATTTGCAGGCTATTCGAGGTCAGGTGCTGACAACCATGTTGGCAGTATCCGTTGTGGACCCACTGGGTCATGATGTGACCCCTGAGAAATTAACCAATGAAAAATTGCAGCGCCGTGAACAGGCCGGCCAATAGCATTCCCTTTTTGAAGACAGACCAAGGTTACATCTTGGTCTGTCTTTTTTTTATTTTCTGCAAATCATCCGTTTAGCAGGAACTGCATCAATAATCCAGTTAGGTGTTTCGTTCAGATTAACAAGCATGTTAGATATTTTTAGTGTTGATGACAATAAAGCTACCGCGAACTTCAAATCATCCCCGATAACTCATATAATAACGCTAATATATCTCAGAAATACAAGGTAAAAGTACAATTTCCCTCAATATAACTGACAATAATCTTACATCGAATAATCAAAGAAAGACTAGTTCATATATGTATCTCGAAAGGGTTGATGAATCATGAGCCTGGAAGCTTTGAATGAACGTGTGAAGAATGATCTGGATTATTTGTCATTTGGGGGCGCCAGCTGGGTACGCCCGAGAGAACATGCAGATGGTCATGTCTATGATGTTGTCATTGTGGGCGGGGGACAGAGTGGATTAGGGGCGGCATTTGGACTTCTACGGGAACGGATCTCCAATATTGTTGTCATTGACGAGAATGCATCAGGGCTTGAAGGTCCCTGGGAGACTTATGCGCGTATGGTAACTTTGCGTACACCCAAGCATCTGACTTCCATCGATCTGGGGATCCCCTCGTTAACCTTTCGCTCATGGTGGGAAGCACAGGTTGGGCCCGAAGGTTGGGAAGAGGTAGACAAGATCCCGCGTGGAGCCTGGATGAATTATTTGCGCTGGTATCGGGAAGTGCTGAATCTGCCTGTACTTAATGAGGTGAAATTGACGCTGGTTGAGCCAACAGAGAACGGAATACATCGACTTCATGTGAACAAGGCAGGAACTCAGATGGATGTCATACTTGCTCGCAAAGTAGTGTTTGCTACAGGAATACAGGGTGGTGGAGAGTGGCATGTGCCATCCATGATTGCGGATAGATTACCTCGGGATCGGTATGCCCATACGTCAGAAGCGATTGATTTTGAACGCTTAAAAGGTAAACGGGTTGCAGTGCTTGGTGGCGGTGCTTCTGCTTTTGATAATGCTAGTTATGCGCTTGCCACGGGTGTGGCGGAAGCCCATGTATTTGTACGGCGGGAACAACTGCCAAGTGTTAATCCCATTCGTCAGATGGAACAATCCGGTATGATTGAGCGATACCACGCTCTTCCGGTTGCTGATAAATATGAAGTGATCTCTCATTTCTTCAAATTCAATCAACCGCCAACCAACGATACGTTTAATCGTGCGGCAGCCTGGCCTGGATTCGAACTGCATTTGAATTCGCCTTGGCTGAGTGTAGAAGCAACAGACCAAGGCGCGATTGTGCATACCGCACAGGGAGCATTTACGTTTGATTTTTTAATTATTAGTACAGGTCTGCTTAGTGATCCGGCACTCCGTCCTGAACTGAGGATCGTGGAGCCATACATCGCGCGTTGGGAGGACTGTTATCAGGCTCCGCCAGAGCATCGCAATGCATTGCTGGACGCACATCCATACCTGAGTTCAGGGTTTGCGATGACTAGTAGAAGTGAGCAGGGTGAGGAGCAGTTGCATGGACTGTTTGTATTCAACTACTCTGCACTTGCCAGCTGTGGTCTGTCCGCATCGGCAATATCAGGGACCAAGAGTGCGGTGCCCAAACTGGTCACTGCCATAGCAGATCAGCTGTTCCTTGATGATCGGGAGGTTATTTTGCAAAATTTTTATGCGTATGAAGAACAGGAATTTACCGCTACTTGGGTGAAAAGTGGTGCTCTCGCTGAGTAATCGAACTCCATAATATTGTGAACGTGTGGCATCTGATGCTGGACGTTTTTTTGTTTTTCAGATGATGAAGGTTACACTTGCCTTTAATTTGTTGTAAAATGTCGGTTGGAACATGTTAAAGGCAGGGATAATAGATGAATGAAATGAACTATGAGCAATTTAGAGCCCATCTGAAGAAAGCGTCACGTAAACGAAATGTACCTTTGATTAAGATCGTTGCATTTCAAGAGAAATACATGAAGATTGAAGAAGTTCAATTTTACGATGTGGAACAAAATCATATGAGTGTTCAGGCCTGCAATACATTGTGGATGCATCTGGAGAATAAATCTTTCCGTAATATGGTGTCCCAACATTTGCAGTTTTATAGAGACATGGAGAATCTGGGTCGGCATTCCTTTGAGAATCTGATCAAAGAACTATATGATACGTCTGTTCCTGTGCTGCTCGATTACAATCCCGCTCATTATTACACCTCGGGGCAATTGGCTGAGATTCTGGTCATGGACGAGGAGAGGCTGATTGAACAATTGGAGATGGGCCGTTTCAAGGGGGCTTTTATTAATGAGGATGGCAAATGGCTTAAACCCAAACCGGATGCGATGGTTGTAGAGTCATAAACGTCATGCAGTTCCCATGAAAAGCAAAATCCTGCAACGCCGCGCTTGAAGCGCTGGAGGCTGCAGGATTTTTAATGGAGATACAAAGGGCACGGAATACCAACTTTAAGAACATGGAGTAAGTACTCCGTTTGAGCGTTAAATACTCAAGTGTTGCGACGTACTGTAAATCCATCCTTACACCGATTAGGGGCGCCAGGGATCGAGATGATACGCCGTCCTTGGATCATGATCCCTTTTTGAGAGGTACAAAAAGCAGGAGAGCGTCCATTCAGGCGGCACATGTTGAAGGTTACGGGGGTAATTCGTGCCATGGAGGCGATGGAGCTTCCTACAGTGGGGGCTTCAACAATCCATTCCGTAGAGGACTGCGGACCCGAATAATACTGAATGGTGCGGAAGGTCCAGCCCAGCGTTAGATTAGAAAGGGTTATGCACCAGGTTTTGCGTGTTAATTTGGCGATGACTGCTCGAATGCGATGACCTGGGGAAACGGGATGTGGTATGATGGTCTCCGCGTCAGGCAGGATCTCCCACCAGGCATAATAGCTGGGCTTGCCTTGAATCCAGTCGTGACCGGTTCCGGTCTGAATCAGACTGCCGTTCTCGAAGCCATCAATTCCAATCCATGCGGATGAATATGTGTTACGTGTACTAGGTAGAACATAGGGGACAGTCCATTCTGCTGAGATTCGGCGGTATTGGTTCTGTTTTCCTGTACGAGCATAGCCGCTCCAATTGGAGGATATCCATCCAAAGCGAGGAGAGGAGACTTTCTTTTTCTGATGTAGGGCACAGGGTTTTCGCCGTTTGTGTGGACGATCTGTCATCAGGTCACCACCTTCGATAAAATAGGGACTAGATTATCAGATGCGTGTTTAGGGGCTAGGGAAAGGGACAATTGGACAAGAAAATAAGTCGAACGATGCAAATTTTTGAAGGTTTTTAAATTATTTTGAATGAAAGTGGTTGTTTTTTGAGGAGTTTATGATACTATAGAAGCAGTTGGAGGAATGAAGATGCTGACTGAAGAACGATATGCTGCAATTATAGAGCGCTTACATTTACAGGGAATTGTGAAATTGCAAGAGCTTGTTGATGTGTTGGGTGCTTCTGAATCAACGATTAGGCGTGACTTGATCGATCTGGAGAGTCGTCAGATGCTCAAACGCATCCACGGCGGTGCCGCACTGGTGAATGAAAAAACGCTAGAACCGGGAATGGAAGAAAAAACGTTCAAAAACATTCAACAGAAAACAATGATTGCCCGTTTGGCTGCACAGGAGATCGAAAATGGCGAATGCATTTATCTGGATGCAGGAACAACAACGTTAGCCATGATTCCTTTTATTGAAGCAAAAGACGTAACGGTTGTTACCAACGGACTTTCACATGTTGAAGCTTTGGTAAGCAAGCGTATTCGCAGTTATTTGCTCGGAGGTATGATGAAAATTCATACAAAAGCAGTCATTGGCAGTATCGCATTACAGAACATGGATAATTTCCGTTTTGATAAATGTTTTCTTGGAAGCAACGGAGTTGATCCCGAAATGGGGTATACAACACCGGATCCGGAGGAAGCCTTGATTAAAAGGCGTGCACATCAATTGTCGGGAAAATCTTATGTGCTGGCTGATTCCAGCAAAATAGGGGAAATTACTTTTGCCAAATTGTTTGATTTGGAGGAGGCCGATTTGATTACCGAGCAGATGCCAGAACACTGGCGGCCTGGAATCGCACAGAAAACTAAAATAATTGAGGGATAACGATGATATATACGATAACACTTAACCCGTCCATTGATTATATCGTGGAAGTGGATGAGCTGAAGCTTGGCGGATTGAATCGAATGAATCGGGACTTGAAGCTCCCTGGCGGCAAAGGCATTAATGTCTCTCGCATACTGAATCAACTTGGAGCAGATAACACGGCCATTGGTTTTCTTGGTGGATTCACAGGACGATTCATTAATGACAAGTTGCAAGAAGATAATATCCGGACAGACTTTGTCACAATTGCAGACGATACTCGCATTAACATCAAGCTGAAGCATGGAGAAGAGACAGAGATTAATGGTCTTGGACCTGCGATAAGTGCAGAAGAGGCAGAGCAGTTGCTTCACAAATTGTCTTCATTGCAAAAAGGAGATATTGTCATTCTCTCCGGAAGTGTACCACCGTCACTTGGAACGGATTTTTATGATCGTCTGATTAAAGTCTGCAAGCAAACGGGTGCCGAATTTGTGATTGATACAACTGGCCCTGCGTTAATGGAAGCTCTTGAACATGCACCATTGCTGGTGAAGCCAAATCATCATGAACTGGCTGAACTGTTCGGTGTAACGATTGAGACACGTGAGGAACTGGTGTTATACGGGCGTAAGTTGCTGGAAGCTGGTGCTAAACATGTGTTGATCTCCATGGCAGGCGAGGGTGCACTATTCATTACCAAAGCGGAAGTTCATCATGCAAATGTTCCGAAAGGTATCGTTAAAAACTCGGTCGGTGCCGGTGACTCCATGATTGGCGGATTCGTAGGTACCTATGTACAGAGCGGTGATCTGCTGGAAGCTTTCCGCACAGGGGTTGCATCTGGAAGCGCGACTGCGTTCTCGGATGATCTGGCAACACGTGAACTGATTGATGAATTACGCAATCAAGTAACCATTACAGCGATCTAGTCTAACGGCCATATAAAAGGTTTTCATTGTAATTGTAATGTAGTGAGGCCTGCCTATGCAGGCCGACTGAACTTAAGGGAGTGTACCAAGATGAGAATAACAGACTTGATGATCCAGGAAACGATGATCATGGACCTGCAAGCCACAACCAAAGATGAGGCTATTGATGAACTAATTGCAAGCCTGAACCGAAGCGGACGAATTAATGATCCCGTCCTGTTCAAGGAAATGATCTATAAAAGAGAAGCTGAGTCCAGCACGGGTATCGGTGGCGGAATTGCGATGCCACATGCCAAAACAACAGCAGTGAATGAACCAACGGTTGTATTTGCCAAGAGTAGAAAAGGGCTTGATTTTGAAGCGTTGGATGATCAGCCAGCTCATGTGTTCTTCATGATTGCGGCTCCAGAAGGCGCAGGTAATACCCATCTGCGTACGCTTGCAGCTCTTTCCAGGTTGTTGATTGATAGCGATTTCATCTCACAATTGATGAGTACAGATACACCTGCGGAAGTTAGTGCATTGTTTGATGCCAAACAGGCAGAAGCAGCTGAGAAGGAAGCAGCCAAAGAAAAAGCAAAAGCTGAAAAAGAAGCAAATGCCGCGTCCACTTCTACTACTGGTCAGCAACAGAATACTTCTGGTGTGATTGTAGGTAATGCAAATTCGGAAGATTTTGTTGTTGCGGTTACAGCCTGCCCAACCGGTATTGCTCATACGTTTATGGCTGAAGATGCACTTAAAAAGAAAGCTCAGGAAATGGGCATCAATATTCGAGTAGAGACTAACGGCTCTGAAGGAGCACAGAATGTTCTCACTGCTGACGAGATCGCTCGTGCTAAAGGGGTTATCGTTGCCGCAGACAAAAATGTGGAGATGGCACGTTTCGATGGCAAACCGGTATTGCAAAGACCGGTGAGCGATGGAATTCGTAAACCCGAAGAGCTGATTCGTAAAGCTGTTAACGGCGATGCACCGATCTATCGCAGCCAAGGCGGAAATGCCCAGGAAGAGGGAGCAAGCGATGGCAAGATCAGTGTAGGTAGCAAAATCTATAAAGATCTGATGAATGGTATCTCGCATATGCTGCCGTTTGTTGTAGGTGGCGGTATCCTGCTAGCGATTTCCTTCTTGTTCGAGCAGATTGCTAGTCCTGAAAATCCGATTGTGCAGTTGCTTCAAACGATTGGTGGCGGAACAGGTGCGTTCCACTTCCTGATTCCGGTACTTGCCGGATTTATCGCGATGAGTATTGGTGATCGCCCTGCCCTGATGCCTGGTATGGTCGGTGGATTGATGGCGGTTAACTCAAACGCCGGTTTCCTTGGTGGTTTGGCTGCCGGTTTCCTGGCGGGTTATGTTGTTATTGGTCTTCGTAAGTTGTTCAAAGGATTGCCAAAAGCGATTGATGGCTTGAAACCAATCTTGTTGTATCCGGTATTTGGTTTGCTGATCGTGGGTGCCATCAGTTTCTACGTCTTTGATCCGATTTTTGGTTCCCTGAACACATGGCTTGTAGATGCACTTGGTAATCTGGGTACAGGTAATGCAGTATTGCTGGGCTTGCTGCTTGGCGGCATGATGTCCATCGATATGGGTGGACCGTTCAACAAAGCGGCTTACACGTTCGCTATCGGCGTATTCACATCAAGTGGTAACACAGACGGTGCATGGATGGCAGCGGTTATGGCAGGCGGTATGGTGCCTCCTCTGGCGATTGCACTTGCAACAACGTTCTTCAAATCCAAATTTACAGAGCAAGAACGCAAATCAGGCCTGACTAACTATGTACTTGGATTCTCTTTCATTACAGAAGGTGCAATTCCATTTGCTGCGGCTGATCCATTGCGTGTATTGACTTCTTGTATTCTGGGTTCCGCTGTTGCTGGCGGATTGACACAACTGTGGCACATTAATGTACCAGCTCCGCATGGCGGGATCTTTGTTGCAGCACTGGCGAACCACGCATTATTGTTCCTGCTCGCTGTTGCAATTGGTTCTGTGATCTCCGGTCTGATTCTGGGCTTGTGGAAGAAGTCACCAACGATCGTGAAGTAACAAATATAAGTAACATCTCCTGGGTGAAATTCACTTGGGGGATGTTTTTTTATTTCAGCTTTGTCGTCAGGTAGTGGAAAGTTGCTTCTGAATTTGTGTAAAATGCTTATTTAGCTTTTACATTCATATGTGGTAAAATAAATATAATTATATTTTGAAACTATGTTTCGTCTGATGAAACTTATGCAGGAGGAATTGGAATGTCTGATGTAATCAAAAGTCAGGTGCAGAAGCAATTTGCGAAAAATGCAGGAAAATACGTGACGAGTGCGGGGCATGCCAAAGGTGATGATCTCGCGTTGCTCGTGGCTTCATCTCAAGCCACTCCGGATATGAACGTGCTGGATATCGCCACTGGAGGAGGGCATGTCGCCAATGCTTTGGCTCCACTTGTTCAGCGGGTGACAGCCCTCGATCTAACAGAAGAAATGCTTCAGGTGGCTGAACAATTTATTAAGGGGAATGGACACGGTAATGTAGATTTTGTAGCCGAGGATGCAGAGAAGCTGCCATTCGATGATGATGTCTTTGACCTTGTGACCTGCCGAATCGCTGCTCACCATTTTCCGGACGTTTCTTCGTTTGTTCATGAGGCATTACGAGTTATGAAGCCCGGTGGAAGGTTGTTATTCATTGACAACGTGGCACCTGAACGTGATGAGAATGACCAGTTTTACAATGAAGTGGAGAAGTGCCGGGATGCAAGCCATGTTCGAGCATGGCGCAAGACGGAATGGATTCATATGCTGGAGTATGCCAGCTTCCGAATGGAAACGATGGTTTCCTTCCAGAAGCGTTTTAAGTTTGAAGAATGGTGTAACCGTGCGGCTCTGCCGGAACGGGAGAGAGGGGAACTTGAAGCAAGTATGTTGAGTGCACCGTCCATCATCAGAAATTTTTTTAATTTTGAAGTAACAACGAACGGGAAACTCGACAGCTTCGAAGGAGAAAGTGTGTATATCCAAGCGATTAAACCGGCTCATGTCTGATTAGGTAAAAAAAACATATAGATGAGCAGTTTTATGAAAGAGTTAATGGATGAATGCTGATAAAAAATAAAACAGGCAAATTACCTTGAAATGGTAGATCTGCTTGTTTTATTTTGCATATTTATAATCAAAGTGACGGTTCAGACGGTCCTACTTCTTCACGTGTGTCACTTCCCATTTCAGCACAAATGATAGAGGTGCATACTAAATTAAACGACAGGCCATTTCACTTTACGCAGGGCATCGAGCAACTCAGGTGGTGCATTTAGATTGTCACGGACCAGATCCCGAGGAGTTAACGCCATCCACTGATTCAGCGATACATCCTCGAATCGATCACTTCGGAATATCTCCAAAAACCATAAAGTGTCTGTACCGGTATTCTGTATATAGTGTCCCATTGCGACAGGAACATATCCGACATCTCCAGCCCGATAGTCAAATGTACGTGCAATGCCATTGCCTCCAAACACGGTCATTCTTCCTTGTCCTGTCAGATAGTATTGCCATTCATCTGCATTAGGATGCCAGTGCAGTTCACGCATGGCGCCAGGTCGGATCTCCACGAGTGCGGCTGCAACGGTAGTTGAGATGGGGAAGTTGGTGGAGTCTACGATCCGGACACTTCCGCCGGGAGTAATGAGTGGTTCCTGGGCCAGCAATCGGTGTTTGAATGTGAGAGGAACGGTGCCATATGGCGACTGAACTTCCTGGCTCTCGATGGAACCTGGGACAGTATCTTGGAAAATGTACACCTGTTCCTTCGGCATTGACTGAAAAGCGGATTCGGGCACGCCGAAATTGACGGACAATACCTCTGGTGGGGTATGGGCAAACCAATCGGATATGGATAACGTATTCAGATCGGAGAAGGACCCGTCATCAAACACAAGCAGAAATTCACAACCATCCTCCAGTCCCTGAATGGAATGGGGCAGACCTTTGGGGAAAAACCAGAGATCGCCAGGTCCCACATCCGCAATAAAATTACGTCCGTTCTGATCTACTGAAGTGATTCTTGCCGTTCCCCAGATCATGTAGGCCCACTCGGATTGTTGATGCCAGTGCAATTCCCTTACACCTCCCGGTGTCAGGCTCATGTTCACACCAGCCAGTGTAGTGGCAATGGGGAGATCCCTTACGGTGATTTCACGTGACCAACCCCCATGGTTCAATTGCATATGTGTATCGGAAAAAGACATTCTCAGATTGGGCAATAACCCGTTATCGGTTGCCGGAGGTACCAGCATATCGGGGTTCTGTATATCTCTCATAACATCTCTGGGTCCCAGATCAGGTCCACCAGCGCCATCACTGCGAATGGGTTGCGGGATGATAAACGGCTTTTCGTTTGGTTGCTGTCCTTTGGTCATTACGTAATCCCTCCAGATTCAATAACATGTCACACGCGACACTGTATCGTTATGTTTACACCTATGAATCATGGCCTGGATAATATGAGGGACAAACGACAAAAAAGACGTGACCGCATGTGGTCACGTCTTTATACGTATGTGAGAAAGTCGAACAATCCATGAATCCGATTATCGAATCAAATGAAGGCAGAATTCCAGATCGGACTGCAGGTGTTCTTTCATTAATCGTTCGGCAGTCTGGCCGTCATGTGCCTTGATCGCTTCACAAATCTGATGATGCTCTTCAATAAGGAAGGGGCGCTGATAATATACAACCGTCTGACGGAATAGATAAATGACGGATTGCATTTTATCGAACAGATCAATCATCAATGCATTATTACTCGCGCGCATGATGATTTCGTGAAACTCTTTATTGGCTTCCATAATCTCTTCTTTGCTTCCGGTATGTCCCACGTGCACGCAATGCTCAAGAGCCGTCACTTCCTGTGCAGATAAGAAGGTAGCAGCGGATTGTGCCGCATGTCCCTCCAGTAACTTCCGCAATTCAAACGTATTTCTCAGATCCGTCTCGGTTAGCTTGACGACCCGTTTGTTCACGACTAATCCTTCCTGTTCCAGGCGGCGGATGGATTCTCGGATCGGGGTTCGGCTGACATTCAGATCGGTCGCCAGCTTTTCTTCCACAAGTTTGGTTCCGGGGGAAAGGGTGCCTTGCAAAATCATGTCCCGCAGCACTTCATAGGCTTGCTGATAGGCTGGGCGGGACTTGTCCGTACTTGGTTGCATTGTATTTCACCTCTACCCTTACTTTAGCGAAAATGAGGGCAATAAACAACCAGATAAAAAACCGAATTTTAATTTTCGGATACATAAATAATAAAATTGTATACAAAAATTGAAATGTTGTGTACAATAACGAATGTGAACAGCAATGATAGCGATTACAAGATGAAAAGCGAAGAATTTAGGCTGGAGGGATTACAGAATGAAGAAACGAATTGGATTTATTGGACTTGGTATTATGGGACGTCCTATGTCATTGAACCTGATCCGGGCGGGATATGATGTAAGCGTATACGATATTAATCAAACGGCTGTGATGTCATTGGCTGATGAGGGAGCGCGAGGAGCAGCATCCCCAAAAGAGGTAGCTGAGCATAGTGATGTCATCTTCACGATGCTGCCCAACTCAGAGCATGTCCGCAGCGTTATCACGGGCGAACAAGGTGTGCTGGCAGGAGCCAATAAGGGAAGTATCGTTATCGATATGAGCTCCATCTCACCGGTTGTTTCCAAAGAGTTGGCTCAGCTTGTATCCCAATCCGGATTATATATGTTGGATGCACCTGTAAGTGGAGGAGAATCCAAAGCAATAGACGGTACACTGGCCATTATGGTGGGTGGTAATGAAATGATTTTTGAATCTGTGAAAGAGGTTCTGCAAGTGGTAGGACAGGATGTAACGCGAGTGGGGGATAACGGTTCAGGTGCAACAGCCAAGCTGGCAAATCAGATTATCGTGAACCTGAATATTGCCGCCATGTCCGAAGCGCTTGTATTTGCTGCCAAAGCCGGCATTGATGTGGAGAAAATGTATCAGGCGATCCGCAGCGGGCTTGCTGGAAGTGCAGTATTGGATGCAAAAGTGCCACTCATTCTGGATCGTAACTTTGTCGCAGGGGGACGGATCGATATTAATCTTAAAGACATGACCAATGTGATGGAAACGGCGCATGATATCGGAGTTCCTTTACCACTTAGCAGTCAGTTGCTGGAGATCTTCCATGCACTGAAGATTGATGGTAAAGCCGCAGATGATCATGGCGGAATCGTTCAGTATTTTGAGAAACTCGCAGGTGTAGAAGTGAATCGGGTCCAATAATAAAAAAAAGAAAAAAGAAAAAAGAAAAAAGAAAAAAGAAAAAAACAATTTTAATAGATATAGATATGAGGTGGAGAGACATGACCTATCAGACGTTATCAGATATCCTCGCAGCTCTTCGGACGGACAACTCTTCTGAAGGATTGCGAGAACAGATTAAACAATTGCAGGATGCTAGGGCTCGCAAAATTATTGTGCTGGATGATGACCCAACCGGTGTGCAGACGGTTTATGATATTGATGTGTTGACGCAGTGGGACAAGCCACTGTTGCAGGAGGCATTTCGATCCTCTGAGTCGTTATTCTATATTTTGACCAATACCCGAGGGCTGGATGCGGATACAGCGGAACGTATTAATCGGGAGATTGCCCGCAATGTGCAAGAGGTTGCAGCAGAGGAAGGAACGAGCTTCACCTTTGTCAGTCGTAGTGACTCCATGCTGCGTGGGTATTATCCGCTGGAGACGGATGTACTGGCCGAAGAAGTGGCGCGTGTCAGCGGACGTGCATATGACGGACAACTGATTATTCCAGCATTCTTTGAGGCAGGACGGGTTACGATAGGCAACACGCATTATATGGTCGAAGGTGAACAGTTGATTCCAGTTCATGAGACGGAATTTGCCAAGGATAAAGTATTCGGGTATGAGCATGGAGATCTGCCAGCATGGGTTGAGGAGAAGACATCAGGCCGTATTCAGGCTAGTTGCTGCCTTAGCATTTCGCTGGAGGAGATCCGTCAAGGTGTCGATGTGGTCAAAACGATTTTGCTGAAAGCCGAAGGCAATGTACCGATCATTGTGAATGCGCTCTCTTATGCAGACATGGATGTACTTTCTCTGGCTTTGCTACAAGCAGAGGATGAGGGAAAAGCTTTTATTTTCCGGACGGCGGCCTCCTTTGTCAAATCGTATGCGGGCATCTCGGATCAGGCATTTCTGCCTAAAGAACAGCTGATCGCAAGCGGACAGGAACAACATGGCGGTATTGTTGTTGTTGGTTCCTATGTACAGAAGACGACACGTCAATTGGAACAACTGCTTACATTTCCGGGTATCATAAGTCTGGAGATCGATGTGGAGCGTGTGTTAACTTCGGATGGATATACCGAGGAGATTCGACGAGTCATTGGGGAAGCGAACAGGCAGCTTGCGGAGGGGAGCAATGTTGTTGTATACAGCAGCCGTAAGCTCATAACCGTCGAAGGACATGAGGGTAATTTCAAGATCAGTCAGACGGTATCGTCAGCTTTGGTCGAGATTGTGCAATCTCTTGAAGTCGTACCAAAGTTCATTATTGCCAAAGGTGGCATTACATCCAGTGATGTGGCAACAAAAGGTCTGGCCATACGCAAAGCAAGGGTGCTCGGTCAGGTGGCTGCGGGTATACCGGTATGGTTGACAGGGGAAGAAGCCAAATTCAGTGGTATCCCATATATCGTGTTTCCGGGAAATGTTGGTGGGGAAAAAGCCCTTCTGGAAACGGTTGAGAAGATCGAAGCTTGAGCTTATTACGAAGGCGCGCAGTGTTCAGGTCGTTTAGGCCAGCGTAATACTGCGTGCTGACACAACATAACAACTTGGGGGAGGCTATTCGGATGTATTCCGTATTCGGTCTTAGTCATGATGCAAGTCTGCTGCTCTACGCACTGATATCCATTCTTGGATTGATTCTGTTAATTGCCAAATTTAAAATGAATCCTTTTGTTGCCCTGATCGTGGGCGCTGTCTTTATGGGATTGATCTCGGGTATGCCGTTCACGGATATCGTGAAGTCCTATCAGGAAGGTGTTGCAAGCGTTCTCGGATTTATCGCGATTGTTCTGGGACTTGGAACGATGCTTGGTAAACTCATGGCTGAGTCTGGTGGTGCCGAACGTATAGCCCAGACACTCGTACGTGTCTTCGGGGAGAAGAATGTACACTGGGCGATGATGGTTGTTGCGCTGATCTGTGGTATTCCGGTATTTATCCAGGTCGGGATCGTGCTGCTCTTCCCGCTAGTGTTTGTTATTGCAAAGCATACAGGGACATCACTCATCAAAATCGGACTTTCACTTGTCGCGGGTCTTGCTGTGGTGCACAGTCTGATCCCACCTCACCCGGCGGCGATGCTTGCTGTAGGAATCTTCAATGCGGATATCGGTAAAACGATCTTCCTGGCGCTGATTGTATCCCTTCCAGCCGCAGCGATTGCAGGTCCGCTCTATGGAACATGGATTTCCAAGCGGATCAAAGTTGAGACTTCAAGTGAGCTGATGGAACAGTTTACCGAGACCAAAGATCGGGAACTGCCTGGTTTCGGCATCACCCTCTTTACGATTTTGCTTCCGGTGATCCTGATGTTGCTGGCAACGATTGTGGATCTGATGCTGCCAGAGACGAACGCGTTCCGTCAGGTCGTTGATTTCATTGGTAGTCCGATTATTGCACTGCTGCTAGCTTTGCTCTTTGCCTTCTATTCCTTTGGATATGCACGTGGTTTCAGCAAACAGCAGATATTGAAATATACAAATGATTGCCTGGGCCCAGTTGCTTCCATCATCTTGCTGATTGGTGCGGGGGGCGGATTCAACCGCATCCTGACAGCCAGTGGTGTAGGTGATGCGATCGCAGGATTTGCCCAAAGTGCGCATCTGTCGCCACTTGTGTTAGCCTTTGTCATTGCCGGATTGATTCGTGCGGCGGTAGGTTCAGCTACGGTGGCTATGACAACAGCGGCAGGTATTGTGGCTCCAATCGCCATGACGATGCCGGGTGTAAGCCCGGAATTGCTGGTGCTCGCAACGGGAGCGGGTTCGATTATTTTGTCTCATGTGAATGATTCAGGGTTCTGGATTGTCAAAGAGTATTTGAATCTGTCTGTGCCGCAGACACTCAAGACATGGACGGTTATGGAGACCATTCTCGGATTTGCCGCCTTTGGCATGGTGTTATTGTTGAGTGTATTTATCTAACTGGAAAAAAATTGTGGACTTTATGACAATGAAGAAATGCCAATAATACTCATAAGCTCATAATGCCATAAACCTAAAAACACGCCGCTTTGGCGTGTTTTTGTTATCTTTACTACTCACAGTCCATCATGATTAAGATAGGTTGGTTGCAGGCTTTCCCGACTGCGTTGTACGAAAACGCTGCTCATAAATCTCGTTTACCCGGTGGAGAACGGCAGGGCCTTGCTCTGTGAAACGAAGTGCTGTTGCTTTGTTTTTAACCAGAAATGTACCGGATTCATGTCTGGTGGGTGATAAAGCCGCACTGTAGAGCAATGAAGCGCCATGGCTTGGATGAGGAAAGAACCATTTCATGATGGGTTTGATGTAGAAGGGCAGGCCGGATGTTTTCTTGCCCCTTAGCGTATTATTTCCACCGGGATCTACGCTTAGAAGTTGTATGCCATCCGCATCGGCAGACTTGGCAACCTCGCGTGTCCATAGAGATAGACCGAGCTTCGAAGTGGCATAAGGACCAAACAGTTTTTTGAATTCAGCTGGACGTTCCAAGATGTTCAGATCAAATTGTTTGACCATACTGAACGCGGTGGTGGAAGTATTAATGACTGTTTTCATCTGTCCTTTGAGCAATAGCTCAACTAGTTCCATATAAATGATGTAAGGGACTACCGTCTGAAGTTCAAAGTGCAGTTCATGCCCCTGATCAGAGAAACGAAGCTCCGAAGCGCTGCCCCCCGCATTGTTAAACAAGACATCGATCGAATCGGTATCGGATTTGATCTGATCCAGTGCAGTTCTCAGACTGTCGTAGTTGGTCAGATTAGCCTGAACCCAACGAAGCTCTCCTGAACGTAAGGCGTTCTGAATATCTTTATCCTCGGATGGGAAAGCAGAACGGTTGAGACCGATTACCTGCCATCCTTCAGCCAGTAACTTGCGTGTCAGTTCAAGACCAATTCCTGACGTTGAGCCTGTGATGAGAGCGGTGCGAAGCTGATTTTGTATATTCATATATACCTCCAGATAGAATGGGATTACAGAACGAATCTGTATGCTGCGCTCATTCTATAACTTGGAGTCGACTCCAAGTCAAGAGGGTGAAATGAAACGGATCATGCTTGACTTGGAGTCAGCTCCAAGTTGTAATATGGAGAGAAATGAATGTGGAGGAGGCCCATATGATGAGCGAGAATGAAGTGTTCTCCATTAAAGAAACGTCAGAACAAGCCGGATTATCGGAAGATACCATTCGTTATTATGAGAAGATTGGGCTGCTTCCCCAAGCAGAACGCAAGGCCAATCGCCATCGGGTATATCGCCCGGAGGATATCCATACGATGAAATTGATCACTTGCCTGAAAAAAACAGGAATGTCTCTGGAGGAAATGAAGCCTTATTTACAGATGTCCATGGATTCCGATCTCGCAGATTTCCCGGAGGAACGGGAGATGCTGGTGAATTACCGGAAGAAAGTTGAAGCACAGATTGCTTCGCTACAGCAAGTCGTTGATTTTATAGATGAGAAGTTGGAGAAACGAAGTATGTTTCCTGATGAATGCACTATTACCGGGGAGAACCAGATGTCTGTTTTTGAAAAACAAAACATATTCTCTTGATGGCGCTGCTGCCTATTTGAATCTGAAAACCCACGTTATGATGACGCGGGTCTTTTTGCTGTTACTAGCATTTAATATCGAATGTATGGCGAGGTTGTTAGATATCACTTTTTACGAAGAGGGTTGTCTGAAAAGAAGCTTAATGAAGCAGGGATATGATATATTAATGAGCAATGTTACACTTTTTTATATAGCAACTACATCTGTAGATTGAGAAGAATTCCAGATAAGAGAGGAACGACAGCATGGATTACTGGGGAATACTTGGTATAGAGCCTACTGAAGATTTAAATGCGATTCGACGGGCTTATTCATTACGGTTAAAACATAATCATCCAGAAGAGAATCCCGAAGGGTTCAAGGAACTTAGAGCAGCTTACGAGCAAGCTAGAAAAATAGCATCAACAGGTTCGATCCAACCGATAAATGTTGATTTTGATGATGATCGTACACACCACTTCACGGAAGATACGCAGGATTTAGCTCAAGGTATACATATCGAAGACTTACGTATAACTCCTCCTAAGCGGGAAGATCCGCTACGTGAAGTTGTAAATCATTTTCTGGAGAGAACGATTAGACTGTATGAAGATTTCGACTCACGCACTCGTTACGATCTATGGGTGAACCTTGTAGAGGATGAGCAATTCTGGAGCATTCAGGTTAGGGAAAGACTACACATCGAATTGTTAGATGTTTTGACAGAACGAAGCTGGCTGCCTGGTATGGTATGGAAATTATTGGATGATACGTTTGGCTGGATGGACAATGAACTGGAGTTAAGCGAGCGATTTTCTTCCTCGTTTCTAAGTCACATTCGTCACCAAAGTCAAAGTCTATATGATTTGCAGCTTGAATTTTTACACCAAGCGGCAGCAGATGGTTTGGAGATCGACGATTATTTATATTTTCGTGAATTCGCAAGACGTGCACTCATTCATCAAGACTTGGACACAGCGCACGAGATGTTGGGCAAAGCTTACGCAATGTATGAACAAGACCCTGTGTTACTGCGCTTGATTGCGGTATATTCGATGAACGTTGAGGATTGGGAGACTGCGCTCCACATGTACTCCAAGCTTGCAGTTATACTACCAAATGAGCCTCAAATTCTCCGTCACTTGGCAGACGTGTTACTGAAGTGTGGACATGCGGAAGAAGCGTTATCCATCAACATGCAGTTGTCGGAGGCAACTGAAGCAGTGATCTATAGCCCTGCTTTATCATCTGCAGCGCAGTGTCTAATCCAGTTGGGTAGAAAGAATGAAGTCATAGCCGTATATGAGGCAGCGTTAGAACGATTCCCAGCGGACTTGGAACTGCGAACTCGTCTATGGCATGTACGGCATGAATATGAGCAAGAACGCTTGACGATTTTGGAAGAGGAGCTTCAAAATGACAGCCCTCCTGGAACGAAACAGATCGAGGAACTGATGGAGCTTTACCGTATAAAGAAACGATCAGACAAGGTAATATCCATGATTGAAGGATTTGGATCAGAAGTACTGTTAAGCAGTAATGCTTGGTTTTTGGCTGCTCAAATGGCATACGATGTTGATCTAAAACTTGCTTTACAGTACCTTAATCAGTCTGTCGCAAGGGCTAAAGAAGAGGCCTTTGTTCATCAAGAGGCTTTGTACTTACGCATAAAGGTCAATTATAATCTTGATCATTATGAGGCAGTAATCTCAGACGGTCTTATTTTGAAAGAACACATGGCAGAAGAGCGGGGAGTTTATTTTTATCTCGGGGAATCCTATCGTATGCTTGAAAAATATGAACAGGCTATCTTGAATTATTTGCAGGCAAAAACATTAAATGGTGGCGCAGGCTACGAATTTGGGTTAGCTTTCAGTTACTATCATTTAGAAAAGTATGATAAGGCTATAACGTGCTTTGAGACTTATATGAATGAAGGTAATGAAAGTGCTGATCTCTATCACTACCTTGGCATCTCGTATATGAATGTAGAGCGATTCGAGGATGCTGTTCAGTGTTTCCAAGCTTGTCTACGTATCGAGAGTTATCCGAGCACACTGTATCATCTATTTACAGCCTACAGAAGACAAGCCAAGATTGATCTTACGTTGTCTACCATTGAACAATATTTGGAGACTGGGGACACTGCGTATCAAGATGAATCTCTTGGTGCAGCAGCGGATCTCCATTTTGCTAGAAAGAACTGGAGCACTGCTCATGATTTCTTCTTAGCGCTTCACAAAAAGATACCGGAGGTTTCTTTATTAACAAAAATGATTGCTGTCTGCCTGCTTGCGGATCGTAAGTTTGAGGAGGCAGCAAAATGGATTCTGAAGATTCAGGATCACGAGCCTAATAATCCGTGGGCGCTTTTACAGATGATTCGCATCTTTGCCGAACTCAAGCAGTGGGATGAGTTGGACAGTGCTATGGTGCATTATTATAAAACAGTAGAACCTGCCAAGATTGACGGTTACAGCTATTATTATGCGGGCTTACATCTATATCAGGCACGTAAATACGATGTCGCTCGCAAAATGTTGACCCGGGCTTACGAGTTTGGTTTGCGGGGGGATACATGCAGTTTACTGAGTTTATCCTATATGCATCTTGGTCAAGGAGAGTCGGCACTTGTGTATGCCAGAGAGGCTGTGGCAGACCGACCTGATCATCCGGATTACCTTGCACGTCTGCAGGATATGGAAGAGCGTCTGAGTCAACGGGGAGCCTGGTTTAATAAGCTGAAGTTCAATATATTCCAGATGGGATTGAAACAAACGGTACCACTTCAATTCCCTGATCTTTTGAATGATGAAGAGCTCAGACCGTATTATAACGTGGAGGTATTCAACGATGCATTCTTTGCTTGATACAAGACAACAGTGGACTCTGGCAGCGGGAGCTATTTTACTTGAGGCAAACGCTTTGGAATTCGCCACAGGGTATGATATTGAACGATTGGATGGGAAAAGGGAAGGCATCATTGAAATGTTTGGTCGAGCATGGAGTATTCGGGACGAGCAGTCATTTCATCAGCAAATGGAAAGTTTTCGAGAAGGAAGCGGGCACCATGATAAATTTGATCAACGCAGGGCGTTATTGTCTGTAATGACTCATCAGGAGCAGGAAAACTACATCCTTGGTTTGGAGGATGAGACGATCAGAACCCAATTGAGGGTCATCCAACTCTATGACAGTCGCCTGAATGCGGCAAGTATCAGCGCCTGGGACTGGGGAAGAGCCATATCAATTACACGGATGGCGATGCAGGTCGGTTATGTAGATGAGAAGACGGCATGGACGTTTATGTATGAAATGGCGCAGCGAATTCAAAAGGCGTATTCAAGTTGGACGGAATTCGGGCTTGCCTACCTCATAGGACGTCAGTATGGCTATGAAGAATTGGAGACGGAGTCAGCCCTGGAGCACTTTTCGATTGTAGAGCATTTGTTCGAACGGGTAGACAGTCCATGGAATGTACTTCCGTGGGAAGAAGCAACCGTTGGTCTGCCTGTTGAACCAGAAAGAGAGGGATAAGACCTTGACATTACAACAACTAAAATATGTGATCGAAGTTGCCACGCGCGGTTCCATGAATGAAGCGGCCAAACGGCTATTTATCTCGCAGCCCAGCCTGTCGAATGCCATTCGGGATCTGGAGCAGGAGCTGCGAATTACCATTTTTGAACGTACCAATAAGGGAATATCGCTGTCTAAAGAAGGCGTTGAGTTTCTAAGTTATGCACGTCAGGTGGTAGAACAAGCTGAACTGCTGGAGAATCGTTATCTGAACGCCAAGCCATCCCCGCAGCACTTCTCTGTATCGACACAACATTATGCGTTTGCGGTGAATGCCTTTGTTCGTCTGGTACAGCAGTATGGTCAGGATGAATACGAGTTGGCGCTTCGGGAGACAAAGACCTACGAGATTATTCAGGACGTGAAAAGCCTGCGTAGTGAAATTGGCATCCTGTATTTGAATGAATTTAATGCCAAGGTAATTAACAAATTGTTAAAAGATGCAGGTCTGGTTTTCACGAGTTTGTTCACAGCCAAACCCCATATCTTTATCAGTGTGAAGAACCCGCTGGCGAAGCAGGAGTCGGTTGCAATCGAGCAACTGCAGGATTATCCGTATTTGTCATTTGACCAGGGAGAGTACAATTCCTTTCATTTTTCCGAAGAGATCCTGAGTACGTTATCTCACCCCAAAAGCATACAGGTCAATGACCGCGCAACATTGTTTAACCTGTTGATTGGTTTGAATGGTTATACGATCTCCACGGGTGTACTTAGCGCCGATCTGAACGGAAACGAGATAATTCCTGTACCGCTGGAATGTGAGGAAACTATTAATGTAGGCTGGATAAGCCACAAGAGTACTTCTCTCTCTAATCTGGGTGTAGCATATGTCCAAGCTCTTCATGAGGCCATAGGGTCTTAGTAGTGTTAAATGGTTCATCAATAGGCCGTTTCCGGTTGAGTCGGAACGGTTTTTTTGTTGTACTACGAACATTCAAGTATAGGGTGGTATGTTGTCATCCCGTGTAATAGAATGAAGGTATATGTCGAATAGGTGTAACAGATTGAAGGGAGAACGGTTAGTGAGAGTTCTGTATCGGAATAAAAGTGAACAGCATGAGCTGACGGTATATGATACCAAAAAGCTGTATGGAGAGAAGGGGCGATTTCGTGTATTAGAGTTCTCCAACGCAGCTGTGCAGGGTGCAATGGATCTGGATGAGCCTGCCCGGATGGTATTGGAGTATCCAAGAGCGATGGTACATCTAATGGAACGGAATGACCCTGAATTTGATACCGTATTTGTGGTGGGACATGGTATTGGCACATTGCCAACCTACTTGTCTGATCGTCAGGTAAAGGTGGCTGAGCTGGACGCAGAGGTCGTGGAGTTAAGCCGAACCTTTTTTGGATATGAGGGAAGTCCAGTGCTCATTGGGGATGGTCGTGAATTATTAGGCCAGGAGTCCGCTGCGACATATGATTATATTATTATTGATGCTTTTACGGCAACGGGTACACCCGAGCAGTTTATATCCAGTGATTTTTTTGCCATGGTCAAGGACAAGCTGGACTCGGACGGATCTGTGATTCTTAATGTGTTCGGGCGTGCGGGCAACGACCGGCTTGTCAATGCGATCTATACGACACTTCAGGCACAGTTTGCCTATACACGTGCATTCGCATTACCTGCAGAAACAGCGGATGAAGTTCAAAATCGCATTTTAATGGGCAGTCATCACCCGATCGAATTTCAGGTTCGACACATGGCAGGGTTTGTTGAACAAGAGCCAGAAGAAGGATATATCATTGTCGATTAGGGCGATCCTGAACAGTGATTCTTCCAGGAAAGTAAAATGTCATTAAATCGTCAATCTTACGATGTAATTGTTAAGATTTCTCAAACTCTTTATTTGATTTTAACAACTTTCATATAAGATAGAAGGAATATGCCTTTTCATGAAAATCCGGGGGAAGTAAACGATGATTGCACAGATCAAGAGATCTAGATTACGAAAAAAAATAAAAAACATCAAGAAGATCAGCCTTACGGCTTTGCTCGGCGGGCTGGTAACCATTTCAGTTTTAATGACATTGACCATCATGGTCATCTCATCTTATACATCTCAGAAACAGTCACTCATTGATAACACCCTATCGCTAAACTATGCAAGCGCTGTGCAAATGAGCCAAACTCTGGATTCGCTTTTTTATTCCATGCAGGAGAGCTTGAAATATGCAGCCAAATATTTCCCGGATATGGATCGCTCCAATACAAAAGAATTGAATTCCACATTGGATTTGGTTCGCAATAGCAGTAATTTTTTCAATTCCGTTTCTTTGGTAGATAAAGCGGGAGTAGTCAGATCTACCTCACCTTACTCAGAGGCTAGTGTAGGTCACCATGTTAGTTCCAATGCAGCAAAAGAAGCGGTTAATTTACGGGCTTCGTATATCTCCGAAGCGTACCAGACACCCAGAACCAAACGCAGAATTGTATTTGTCAGTGAACCGATCTTTGATTCGACAGGGGCGTACCAAGGAACGATTGGTGGAAATATCTTTTTACAGGAAAATAATATATTGAGTCTGTCTTTTGGCAGTCAGCTCAAGACAAGTAATGGTTCCTACTTTTTTATTGTGGATAAAAAGGGCACTTTGTTATTTCACCCAAACACCAACCGAATTGGTGAAAATGTCAGTAAAAATGAAGTGGTGCAAAAGCTGCTAGTAAACGAAAACGGTAAAGAACAATACAAAAACCTGGCAGGGGTAGATTCACTTGCAGGTTATTACAAAGTTCCATCAACAGACTGGGGTATCGTAATCGTGTCTCCAACCCAAACGGTGTACGATCAGTTGAATCATCATATCCGTATGTTGTTGCTGTACACCTCAGTGCCTTTCCTGATCCTGACCCTTATTGTGGTTCGGGTTGCACGCAAGCTGGCCAGTCCTTTTGCTATGTTGGCTGATTTGGTGAATCAGGTCGATAAGGGTCAAGTGGATCTGCCGGTGATAAAACCTCACTGGAATAGAGAGGCAGACCTTCTCACAAGAGCAGTTGTTGGCGCATTGGTGAACTTTAGGAAACAGACAAACCAGCTTGTCTATGATGCCAGAACCGATGTTTTAACAGGCATGAACAATCGCAGAACCTTCGAAGAAGCCATCCAGGAATGGATTCAGGATGAAGTGCCATTCTCCATTATTGTTCTGGATATTGACCGTTTCAAATCCATTAATGATACATTCGGGCATCATGCGGGTGATGAAGTACTGAAACACATTGCCAATATCATTCAATTGTCTGTTCGCTCAGAAGATGTCTGTGCCCGGTTTGGTGGAGAGGAATTTGTAGTCTTGTTAAGGAATTCCGAGTCCAACGTGGCTTTTGAGATTGCTGAACGTATCCGAATAACGGTCGAGGAAAGCATATTGCCTATAGAACGTTCTGTCACCATCTCGGCTGGAATTGCTGAATATCCAAAGCACTCCACATCATCCACAGAACTGTTTCACTTGGCGGATAATGCATTGTATCAAGCGAAGGAAGAGGGGCGTAACCGTACGGTTACGATCCAGACGGTTATTAAATAAGCAGCAAAGAAGCTGTTCCCTAAAAACAAGGGACAGCTTCTTTTGTGTTTTATACCTCTTGTGAGGATCTGGCCAGAACCTCATTTGTATACGTTTCTCCCCAATCTCGCATGCTGAAGATGATCGGCCGTAATGTTTCACCAAATGGTGTGAGGGAATACTCCACTTTAGGTGGGATCTGGGGGTATATTTCACGATGAACAATTCCACTGCCTTCCAACTCTCGAAGTTGCAGGGTGAGCATACGCTGGGTGATGTCAGGAAACAATTTTCGGAGCTCGTTAAATCTCAAAGGACCAGAGAATAAATGATACAAAATGGCACCTTTCCATTTGCCTCCGATCACACTAAGGGTAACTTCCACGGAACAGCCGTATGGCGTGGGACATGGATTGGTTGCGTCCTTTTTCATTATAAGTGCACCTCCGCTTTACGGTGATTTTCTATAGTATCCATTTGGGTGGTTACATTACATAAAGTACGTATAGTTCATGAAAGAGCATATCATTTATGATGCAGATTATAAACCCTAATTCTAGGCTCAGGCAGATGAGATGATGTCTATAAGAAAAAAAAGAGCCCCGGTTTCGTCTTGCGAAACATTGAGGCTCCATGTGATGAATTTTGTACATTATATCAGGGCATCGAGGGAATATGCACCGGCTCCAAACAGGAATCCACCGACCAGTTCAGCAAGTCCGGCACACACTGCCAAGGCTCTGGATGTTAAAATATGATAATGAGCGTATATACGCTACTTCAGTGACGATAGAATGGAGTCACATAAAGCCATCGTTGCAATACTATCCTTGGCGCTGGAATATGGGACGGTCTGATTCTGGCAACACTTGATGAAGTGCACCATTTCACCAACAAACCCGCGTAGATAAAGGTCGCGATAAGCTCCTGACATGGGAGACCCGGAAGGTGTATATACGGTATCTTGTTCCTCGAGAGATTTCCAGGGAATGCTGGTCGAGCTTCGGGATTGATGAACAGTAAGTGTATTGATCTCTTCAGCTGATGCAAATCCGTTGTCAAAGGTGACGAGTACACTTTCACTCTCCCGTGACCAAGCACTCATGCCGGTAAAATAAGCACTGCCTACTACGTTATTCTCAAATACAAGGGAAATGCTTTGATTAATGTGTTCCCCATCTTTCACGGCTGTGCCTGTAACTCGTATTGCTTCTCCGAATAAGTAACGCATCAGATCGACCATATGAATGGCAGCGAGCTTCATGAACTGTTCCTCATCCTTGCAAAATGGGGTACTGTCTACAGCGAATTTCATCTGGAATGAACGCACTTTACCTAGCGAACTACTATCAATGAGTTCCTTCAGCTTCATATATACCGGAGCATAACGTTTCATAAAACCGACCATGACAACGACGCCAGCCTGCTCGGCAGCTTCTGCTACAGTAGCGGCTTCCGCTGCGTTCCATCCGAGCGGCTTATCCACGTATACATTCTTGCCAGCCCGAATGCATTCAAGGACAAGAGCGGTCTGATCTACAGGCTGGGCGACCACAACGACTCCGTCACAAGTTTCCTGCTGTAACATAAGCAGAGCATTGTCATACGCGTTCCCGTTGCTGCCAAATCGCAGCAGAGCTGCTTCAGAGCGTTCCATACTGCGAGTGGCTATGGCCTGGATCTGCGCTCCGGCTTCAACAACAGAAGGATATATATTCGTGGATGCATGAAACCCGGCACCGATAAAGCACAGATGGGTTGTTTTCAAAATTAGATTCTCTCCTTCATTTTTGCATTCGTATGGATGGATTATTTGTTTAATGTTACGATAGGATGTTTGGTGATGATAAAAAAGGACATATGTCCTATTCCTGAATGAATAAAAAAGAAGTTGCATTTTTATTTTGGAGCATGTATACTCTGAATTACGGTAAAACAAGGAATTGCTTCACCGGAACATTTTTCATCGATGGATGAGGAGATACATATTATGCGGTCGTGGCGGAATTGGCAGACGCGCACGGTTCAGGTCCGTGTGGGCTAACCCCCCGTGGAGGTTCGAGTCCTCTCGACCGCATCTAACCAAAGAAAGGTTCGTGAGTTGCTCTAGGGCAATTCACGAACCTTTTTTTATTTTGTGGATCATTCGTGTGAAGCCTACATTTTGCTACCAGCATGCTTGCTAATGCTAATGTTGCCGCTGGCGTAGAATGACTGCCATGATGATCCCGGCAATGGCTCCTGCAATACCGAACAGCGTAACACTGGCAACCACTTCAACCGACTGGAGACGAAACAAAAAAGCGATACCGCTGCCAAAGGTAGTTCCGGCCAGAAATCCGAGCGAAATTCCTAATTCTTTGGTTAATTTCATTGCTTCACCTACTTGGAAATGTGAGATATGGATTTGCAAATATTGGGTACAGGCAGTAAAGTGTGATCAGGAAAATCATCACATTTTATTTCCTTTTTTATCTTGTGGTTTTAACCCGTTAATTATGCATGATATCTCATATGGGAGGGTAAGAGCGAATGAATATGAACGAACGAATTGCAGCATGGAATGAGGAAGCACAGCAGTGTGCTTGCGGTCATCAACACCGAGTGGTGGATATGCTGATACATCTGGAAGCTGGGGCCATTCAGAGGTTACCGGGTTATTTGTCTGAGCAAGGATACCATCAGGTGACGGTTGTTTATGATCGACATACGTTTCAGGCGGCAGGATCTGATGTGCTGAGTAGTATTCGCGAAGTGGGAATGCATGTGGATGAGATCGCTCTGCCGGAGAATCGGACAGGTGATATCATTGCGGACGAAGCGGCTATTGTGCAGGTTATGTTGGGTGTGAGACTCGAAAGTCAGGCTGTAATTGCGGTGGGTTCAGGTACCATTCATGATCTGGTGAGATTTGTTTGTTCCAAAATGAACAAGCCCTTTCTGTCGATACCGACAGCGGCTTCAGTGGATGGGTTTACCTCTGCGGGTGCACCCTTAATTGTAAGCGGCGTCAAACAAACGTTTCAGGCTGTTCCGCCTGAGGCTATCTTTGCCGATCTGGATATTCTGGAGCAAGCCCCCCAAGTGATGACGGCTGCCGGATTCGGAGATATGCTTGGTAAATATACTTCGCTTGCAGACTGGGTTGTTTCTCGTGAACTGGGCGGAGAACCGTTCTGTCCAGTCGCTTATCGGATGACAGAAGAAGCGCTGAATACCTGCATTGATCATGTACAAGCTATTGCGGAGGGGCGGGCTGAAGGAGTGGCTGTATTAATGGACGCATTGATTGTTTCTGGCCTCTCCATGCTGATTATTGACCATTCCCGTCCGGCATCCGGAGGTGAGCATCATCTGTCCCACATCTTGGAGATGGATCTGATGCAAGCGGGAGAAAGACCGGTTCTGCATGGTGCCAAAGTTGGCGTAGCTTGTGCATTGCTTACAGTGAAATATAAAGAACTTGTACAGACATCGGGTGAACCAGTGTTTGGGATATATGACCAATTGCCGGAGGCTTCTCAGCTTATCGCATGGTTGGAACAAGTAGGGGGACCTGTGACTACTGAGCAGCTCGGTGTAACCCCGGAGATGGTGGAACATGCGTTCAACACAGCGCATACGCTTCGTCCTCGATATACCGGATTGAGATATATCAATGAAGTGTTAAACACGAGGTCAGGATGACCTTTTAGAGAGAATGGTCACGATGAAATGCATAAACTTAGCTTGTAACGGACTGTGATGGCTCTCCATGGGAGCAAAAGGCGAAAAAGGGTAGGTTATCTGACATTTCTGATGGAATAGCCAGAACAGTGCTTCAAGTCCGAGAGAGAAGGCATGCATTTTATTTTAAAAAAGGCTCTGGCCTCCCTATGGGGAGATCAGAGCCTTTTGGCTGTTCGCTTATTTAGTTGTTGCGACGATCTTTCAAGATGACATCTGCGAACAAAATAGTTTTCGGGATACGGAAAAATTGCTCCGCTTGTTCCTGAAATGCAGCAGAAGGCAGTGTTCCCTGATGCAGCCATTTGCGGAAAGTGCCGGGATGAACCCCGATCCAGTGGCTGACATCTGTCACCGACAGATCATGGACCATACACAAGCCTGTCAAAATACGGTTACTAACCGGAGAACGGGTCACCGTACGCTTCATGAAGCGAGATGACTCGGGTTGACATATGACAGGGCTATTACGCACAACTTCTTCATTGAAGAGAATATGACGCGGGTAGCCGAGTAATTGGCAAGTCTTGTCCAAATTGGTACTGCCGGGTATCCGTCCTTCATATACCCACGCACTGACACTGCGTGAAGAGATGGAGAGGTCTTCAGCGAGCTGGGACAACTTGATATCATTGGCCATCAGCACGGCAAGAAGAACACGATTGCGGATTTGACAGCGTGTCGGTTTTCGGAATCGTTTAACACGGACGCCTTTTCCCAAGTATTTACGGTTGATCAGAGACCACGCCTGGATGGAATGTTGTTCTGGTTGATTAGGCATATTTCCTCCGATTTTTTTTAACCAAATACTACAATAAACAACGGGGTACTTTCAAGTGCCAGGATTACCGGTTACAAATGCGTCAATGCGTGAATTCACGATAAAGAGGGAACTACGAACTAGACCATACGCAATTCACATCCTAGTATATTCCTAGATTACAATGTTTCACTAAAAATGAGGGGAGAAATTGAACAGGAATAAAAATAATATAGTTCTAATTGCTTATTACTGGGTCTAAAGAACTTTTATCTGTTTTTTGTTGATATGATGCGGTTTATTTCCCTGAATTCCCCAAAAGCATGTGATTTTCGTTCCGCTGTTGCGTAGAGGATGTGCACAAATCTGAAATGATAAATCCGCATGTTCAGCATGACATGTGACCTGTCAAATCTCTTACTTTTACATATATTGTATGATACTCAAGTGTAAGGGAGAGGTGAGGAACGTGCATCTATCTGTGAATACCTTTGCTGTCATCTCGGGAGCATTTGTTACGTTTGCTTTTGGCGGATGGGATCAATTGTTGAGCCTGCTCGCGGTCGCGATGGCTGTGGATTATATAACAGGTTTGGCAGCGGCGGTAAGAACAGGTACCGGGTTGAATAGCAACATTGGATTCTGGGGGATTGCTCGCAAAGGGCTCATGCTGACCGTTGTTTTGCTTGCTCACCGAATTGACCTGATCATGGGAACCGATTTTATCAAAGGCGGAGCTATTTATTTCTATCTGGTGAATGAACTTATTTCGATTACCGAGAATTATGCCAAAATCGGTCTTCCATTGCCCGCAAAGCTCAGACAGGCCATTGCAGTGTTGAAGAAACAGGAGGATCAGGAGGATCTGATGAATCGTGAATGGTCCAAACCGCAGCAAACCCCGGACAACATCAAGCAGCAGGCTGAAACAGGACAAACTCTGCAGGATGAATCCGCGAAACAGACGGAGGATGGATCGCAAAAGAAATCCGAATCGAAAGAAAACGGTTCGGATTAGTTTTCTTATCAAGAGAACGTTTCCAAGTATCCTTTCGTAATAGAGAACGTTATGATATATTTTGGATACATGAAAATTCATTCATTTCTACTATTATATTAAACGAGGTGTTTGCCCAGATGATAAAACATATTGTCCTGTTCAAAATGAAAGATCGCTCAGCAGAAAGTATTGAAGCTGCAGCACAGGTGCTTCGCAATCTGGAAGGTAAAATTGATGTCCTAGTTTCACTTGAAATCGGGATTGATGTGCTTCGCTCGGAGAGATCATTCGACATTTCACTCACGGCGGAGTTTGCGTCACTGGAGGATCTTCAGGCGTATCAGGTGCACCCGCTTCATCAGGAAGTAATCAAGTACATGAACGAAGTCAGAGAACAGTCAATTGCAGTGGACTACGAAATCTGATCTGTCATTCAAACTACGTTGAGATAAAGGGGACTCTGCATGAGCGATTTAAGAGACGTTATGGAATTTCTATATATTTTTGTTGTGTTTCTAATCGCTTGTCCTGTGATGATATTCTGGCTTAAGCGAAGAGGGAAACGGAACCGATAACTCACTGAACGGGAAGTGAACGAATGTATTATGTGAACAGAGAACAGATTGCCCGCCGGCTTGCTGCTGTACCGGAAGTAGCTGAAGGACTTCGTGGGGCAGCAGAGACTTGGGACGGCAGTCTCATGCTGGGGATGGTACAGGAACGTTGTCTTCACCTGGCGATCGAGATTGTTACCGATGTGGGAAGTTATCTGATTGACGGCTTCATCATGAGAGATGCAAGCAGTTATGATGATATTATTCAGATTAATTATGAAGAAAAGGTTTTTGATCATTCGACCTATGAGATATTGCGTCAGCTTGTCACGTTACGCAAGCCACTGGTGCAGGATTATTACAGTTGGGAGCGGTCTGAGCTTCATCCGCTTAGCGTAGAGCTGCCGAGTATACTTGAACATTTTACTACTCAGGTTAGCGCCTACGTGGAAAAAGAACTTGGTCCTTTCAATACGGCACAGGCCGAGGGACAGCGTAAGGAATGAGGGAAATCGCATGACAAATGAATCAAAAGAATTCAATGAAGTAAATACTGAAAGTATCGAAACAAATGAAACACCTTCCGGATTCCATCCGGTGTATATGGTTGAACTTTTGTTCCGGGAACGTCCAGAGGTGGATCGCCTGCGTTTGCAGGAAGCGATGATTCGCCATACAGGACAAGTCCGACTGGATGTGAAACAAGAGAGCGGAGGGCAAAAGCATGAGATGCTTGTCTTCTATCATCTGGACCACAAGGTTTCCTTTAAGGAAGGGGATATCCCTGCTCAGACTTGTATGCTTCCTGTGAATGAAATCGCAGATCGTTCTCGCTTTGGCGGTGCTCTGCAACAAGCATGGCATTGGCCGGAAGTGGGACAGGTTGTAGAAGCCTCGCGGTACTCCATCCGGATACATGATATGTTCACGGCTGCCATGCCTCGTAAACAGCGCCTGGAGCTGTTTCAGAAGACTGTACTGGCAATCATGGAAAGTTTGACCTGTGATGCGCTGTATTGGTATGGCAGTGATAAGCTGGTTGAACCGGAAGCATATACGCAAGCCCAGGAACGTGAGGAACATCTGTATGCAGCCATGAACGTTCGAATGTATCAAGCCGGAGGTACAGAGGAACAGCGCGGGTTGGTTATGGATACGGTAGGATTGTCTGCGCTGGGTGTACCTGATGTCCAGTGTCATTTCGTTGGTCTTGATCCCGATACGGTGGCTCAGACCTTACTGGGTGCAGCGTATTACATATTTGATCAGGGGGATGTTCTGCAAGATGGACAGACGCTGGGTTCTTCAGGTGGACGTCGCTGGCGTTGTGAACATCAGGCTGCATTGATTGCACCTGGACGATATGTGATTGATTTGGACCCGGGGGATGAACATGCCGCGGCTGATCTCGAGCCGGCTCGTCAGAACTGAATTAAGCCAAGTCATTTGCATCCATTCAAAAAGGGCGTTCAGATTATTTTTAACATCTGGAGTGTCAAGTCAAGCCTGTGCTGCTTATAATGCATCAACAGAGTAGGCATTCGCCCGGATGGCTGAGCGACAGACCGTTGCTTCTGATCCGGTACTTAAACAATAGTAAAGGGAGAGATGTGACGTGAAGGATTCTAACAAAAGTTTGTTGTGGGGAGCTCTTATTGGCTCCGTGGTTGGTTCAGTAACGGCATTATTGCTGGCACCGAAATCGGGACGTGAACTTCGTCAGGATATTACAGAAGGTGCTCGTCAGGTATCGGAGAAAGGTCAGGAACTGGCTGGTATCGTGGGAGAACAAAGTTCACAGATCGTATCCAAAGTTAAAGAGACCGCAGATGTCGTGATTCAGGATATTCAATCCTGGCGCAATTGCGCTGAAGGGAAAGAAATTCGCATATCGGCAGCCATTGTGGATAACGATATCGATAAAGCAGTTGATGAACCCGGAATTGACATCGTAGCGAAGCTTCCTGCGGATGAGTCCAAGGACGACAACTAAGCAAAGCTTGATAAGCAGGCTTTCCTCTATTTAGAGGAGAGCCTGCTTTGTTGCGTGTCCACACATAGATGGCGTAGCACGTGGATTTAATTTGAACCCTGCGATGAAATCGGGTAAGATGTAGGTACCTTTTTGCCGGAATGTTCATACGGTAGGAAGAAAGCTCTGAGAAACAATCGTTTTGAGAACCAATTCAATGAAGAAGGAAGCGGTGTGTTCGTGCAGCAAGCAATCGCTATATTAGACTCCGGTGTGGGGGGGTTGACCGTCGCCAAGGAAGTGATGCGTCAGCTCCCGCGGGAAAAGATCATTTATTTTGGGGATACTGCCCGGACACCGTACGGACCCCGTTCGTCCGAACAAGTAAAACAATTTACGGAACAAATCGTTGATTTCTTGATCCAATTCAATCCGAAGGTTATCGTTATCGCCTGTAACACAGCAACAGCAGCCGCGTTGGAGTATATCCGTGGCAAGGTGAATATGCCTGTCATTGGTGTTATACATCCGGGTGCGCGGGCCGCAATCACAGCGACACGTACAGGACGTATTGGTGTGATTGGTACCACGGGTACCATAGGTAGTGGGGCTTATACAACGGCACTCAAACAGTTGTCCCCCTATATTGATGTGGTCAGTCAGGCTTGCCCGGCGCTGGTGCCGTTGGTGGAACAAGGTGAATTTCGTTCCGAGCACACGACACATACGGTGGAACAATCATTGGGCGAGATCAAACAACAGCCAATCGATTGTCTTATTCTGGGTTGTACGCATTATCCTTTTCTCATGGACACGATTCAGGAAGTTATGGGGCAGGAAGTGAAGTTAATCAGTTCAGCAGATGAAACGGCACGTGAAATCAGTACGATTTTATATGATAAACGAAAGCTGGCCAGTGGGGATGAGACCCCGGTGCATCAATTTTTCTGCACTGGCGACCCACGCATGTTCCAGAATATCACCCGTCGATGGTTGGGAGAGCAGATCTCCAAGACCCCTGTTGTCTGGCAGGTTACGCAATTATCATAGTTATACTCAAAATATGCATGAATAAGACTTTTAATTAATGTATTTTGTTTGTGAGCTATCCCGGAACTGTGAAGTTCCGGGATTTTTTGTCGTCATTATGCACTAACAGGATATGAACATGATTCATGTCACATGACGGACAACCCGACCTGCATACATATGTTATAGACACGAAATTGGTCAGAACCGGACAGGAGACCTGTCTTTTCCTGTGGAAAGGAGAACAACATGGATCTGCAGTGGATTATCGTTCAGCGGGGAGATACGTTGCCGCGAATTGCGTCAGCACACCATATGACCAAAGAGTTACTTGCTGCACTGAACCCGGAAGTGTCTTCCCAACCATACTTGCTGGCAGGTCAGATGCTGCGTATTGTCCCTGGGACAGGTCGCAGATACGCTGTACCGCCCGGAGGAAGTGTAGGGGAGATTGCAGGGAGATTTGGTCTGGACGAAGAGGTGTTGCGCCAGGCCAATCCCGAAATTACCAACATAACCGACTGGGTTGGTCGTTGTATTCATATTCCAGCTTCGAGTGGAAAAACTATTGTGAAGATTCAGGGAGAGTATGGTTATCGAGAATTAATCAGGGATATAGACAAGTTGGAGAATCAATACCCGTTTATCGAGACGGGGTCCATTGGAACAAGTGTCATGGGAAAGTCGCTGCCTTATTTACGTATCGGGAAAGGGCCGAGACATATCCATGTTAACGCTTCTGTTCATGCGAATGAGTGGCTGACATCAGCAGTTCTGATGAAGTTTATCGAAGAGTATGCCGAGGCGTATAGTGCGCATAGGACATGGCATCAATACCAGACAGAACGCTGGATGCAAGAGACGACACTCTGGGCCGTGCCGATGGTTAATCCGGACGGGGTCGAACTGGTTCAGGAAGGTGTGGTTAATCAGCATCCACATGCACAGCAGTTGTTGGCCTGGAATGCCGACAGATCACATTTCACCCATTGGAAGGCTAACATCAGAGGGGTGGATCTGAATGATCAATTTCCAGCCCATTGGGATGAAGAGGCAGCGAGAAGAGGTGTAACCTCACCTGGTCCCAGGGATTATGCAGGGACAGCGCCATTGACAGAACCGGAGGCACAGGCACTTGCGCAGTGGACGCAGCAACACACATTCGATGCGGTTGTATCCCTGCATAGTCAGGGACAGGAGATCTATTGGAACTACCGTGATCTGGAACCCAGAGAGAGTGGACCGCTGTCGCGTAGACTCGCCAAAGCTTCAGGCTACAAGGCGGTGAAGCTCGGTGGCAGTGATGCCGGATACAAGGACTGGTTTATTCAAGATTTCGGTAGACCGGGCTTCACGGTGGAAGTTGGATTGGGTGTTAATCCGCTTCCCGTAGAACAGTTTGATGATATCTGTATCGAAGTAGGAATGTTGCTGGCTGAACTGTTATCCAATGGACAATGAGGCAAGACCCCGAATGATGAAGGTGTGAAACTTAATAGCAGATCATTCGTATAACAGGAACGGGCGCTATGAGCGACGTTCCGTTTTTATTATTTTTTATAATGGCATGTTGCGTCATTCGTTCTGAATGGTTTTGGAACGGGTAATGGTGGATGTGCCGTTTCGGCGACATATATAATGTTACGGAGGGATTCAAATGAAGTGGAGAAGACTGCTGTCGTTCAAACGATGGACACAAGTTTTCAAAAGGCTCCCCCGGCTGCTCCGGGCTCCGCAGATTCCTTTGGGAGAAAAGCTGTTGTTTATTATTCCAGCGCTGTTGTACTGGGTACTTCCTGACGTGATGCCGTTTATGCCCATCGATGATATCGGGGTCACTTTGATTCTGATGAACTGGTTTGTAAGCCGGGCAGAACGTAAATATCCTGTGCTTCAGGAGGGGGCGCCTTCTTAGTTTGTAGCCCAATGGATCATTTTAACATTGAATTCGCATCAATGTTATTGCGAAGAGCGGTAACTTTCTTTACAATAGATGCTGTAGTTTAAGAATGCTGAAATTGTTGAAACCAGCAATTACAATATAGGAGATGAAGAGAATGAACTGCAAAATTACGCGTAATGCTGCTAAAGTATTGAAGCTTGAATTGGACAAGCCGGAGAACGAAGGAAAAAAACTGCGCGTTGTCATTACACATGCACATGGTGACCATGCTCACTACGGGCTTGATCTCGACACACCTAAAGAAAATGATACGGTTGTATCTACGGATAAAGAGATTGATGTCATTCTCGCGAATGATCAGCCTTTGTTGAACGGTGTTAAAATTGACTACCTCTACTTCCCGGAAGAGGGATTTGTTATTACGAATCCGTCCCAAGGTAATCACGGCGACCACTAAGGGCGCGAAGAAGGGGAACTCATGGCTAACGATATCCGCGTATGCGAAAAGTGTAATCATGTCCGACTGAAATCGATTGTGCCCAAGTTGCAGAAAATGGCTCCAGACACGGAGATCAAGATTGGGTGCAAATCCTATTGCGGTCCTTGCGCGAAACGTGCGTTTGTCTTTATCAACGGTCGGTATATCAGTGCACCGACAGAAGAAGAAGTGCTCGCCAAAGTCGCAAAGTTCGTGAAGTAACAGGATATAACAAGGTGAGTGGAGAAAACTGTCCACACATCAGAAAGGAGGGGCTACGTGCCTCTCCTTTTTTGCGTTTGGATAATAGTGAGTGGCTGCTTCAAAATGCGGCATCCTCCATCATTTCAGTAATTTGGAAGGAATCTTCTCGAATTTCAATGGCGATGACGGTATTATCCTTTTTCAGAAAATGTACATGTCCGAGTCGTTTTTCCTCCAATTCGACCCAACCTGTATCCGCTAACTTCTGAAAATAATCCATTGGGGGGTATAGTCCTTGCTCACTCCCAATATGTTTCAGCTCATACTTAACGCCTTTTTTAAGGTTGGGATCATCGGAGTAAGTTATGTTTTCAATAAGCTTTGCATTGGTTGGAACAGGAATGTCTGGGTTCATGGATGACGCTGTATATCCTTCTATCTCGTATGTTGCAGGAGAGCAGCCTTGTATCCAAATGAGCAAGGGCAACATGCAAAGTGTCAGTATTATTTTCTTCAAATGAATTCCTCCTGATTCGGCATGATTATCTAATAAACGTAGCGTAATCAATTAATGTTACGATAAAAACACAAAAGAAGAATAAGGAAGGCTTGTGTTATCCATCCTAAAAGGGTAACAGGAACATGATAATCCCAAGGAGGAATACTCATGCCGAAGCGTTATGATTCCAGTTTGCAAGCCGATACCACCGTATCTCAGGCGCAAAATGCGGTGAACAAGCTTCATTATGCTGTATCTCAGGCCATGTCTCATCCGACGGCACAGACCATTGTACAGGCGGAACGTCGTCTGGCACACACGGAGCAGGCAATGCGACAAGCAGAGCTTTCACTCGGAGGGCAAGGTGTTGAGTTGGCAGAGGAAATGTTCATCGAGGAGAAGAGAAGATTGAATTCAATCCAGAGTCAGCACGGTCAAGGGGATTTATAACGTTCCTGTCACATCAGAACCCGCAGGGCAGTAATGCTTTGCGGGTTTTTCATATCTTTTGCAAAGACTCTCGATCATGGGTTTACTCCGACAGTATGTCGAATGGTCGCTTAAAATTCTGTGAGAAGGTTAATAGAACAAGAGCAGGCAAAATTCCATACGGGAGGTACAGAATGACAAAACATATTACAGATTGTACAATTCTGAACAACGGAGTAACGATGCCATGGCTAGGATTTGGAACATATAAAGCAAAAGGTAAGGAAGTACAACAGGCGGTCGAGACGGCTTTGGAGGTTGGATATCGAAGTATTGATACCGCGTCCATCTATGGCAATGAAGAAGAAGTGGGACAAGCTATTGCAAGCAGTGGTGTTGCCCGTAACGAACTGTTTGTGACGACCAAGCTCTGGAACGAGGATCAGGGATTTGATTCAACGTTAAGAGCATTTGAAGCCAGTCAGAAGGCACTTGGACTGAATGTGATTGATCTTTACTTAATTCACTGGCCTGGCAGAGACCAGTACAAGGAGACGTGGAGAGCATTCGAACGGCTATATAGCGAAGGAAGCATCCGTGCGATTGGTGTGAGTAACTTTCAAGTACATCATTTGCAAGATATCATAGATGAGGGCGGAACGGTGCCTGCGGTAAATCAGGTAGAGCTGCATCCGGGTCTGATCCAGCAGGAACTTCAGGATTTCTGCGGGGCGCAGGGAATTCAACTGGAGGCTTGGAGCCCGATCATGAAAGGCAAGCTGAACCAAGAGTCTACCCTCAAAGCGCTGGCCCAGAAATATGGGAAAACACCAGCACAGATCATTCTGCGCTGGGACATCCAGAATCAGATTGTGACGATTCCGAAGTCGGTTACCCCGGATCGTATTCGTGAGAATGCGGACATCTTTGACTTTGAATTGACACCGGATGAGTTGAAACAGATTGATGCACTGGATTCGGATAAGCGGACGGGTCCACATCCGGATCAACTGTTTTGGGATTGAGTGGGTGGCGCTAATTGAATATAAGTGTTTGATGATAAGTTAGTGGAGGTTCCGGTTACAGATCGTTCTTTCGATCGCTGTTGTCTCCAAATTTTTTTGATTCCTCTTTTCAGAGGATAAAATTTGGATACAAAGGCGCACGCTACGCTTCTTCAGAATCGATTCCGTCCCCTCCACAGTAACTGTTCATCAAACACAAGTATATACAATGAGCTTGAGTGGTGTGTAGCATATAAAAAAAGCAGCAGGATTGGGAAGTATCCCTGAATCCTGCTGCTTTTGTGTTATTTATTTGAATCGGATGGGGGAACTGCGCAACCGTCATCTGTGCAGATGCCACTGCCGTCTGCTTCTGTTGTGTTGGATTCAACCATGGTGAAAGGGGAACGATCGTCCCATGCTTTTTGAATGGCATCCAGGAACACCTCGTCAGGTTGAGCGCCAGATACGGCGAACTTGCGGTCGAATACGAAGAAAGGTACACCGCGGATACCAAGTTGCTCGCCTTCCGCTTGGTCAGCGCGGACATTGTCGGTGAATTGATCACTGGACAGCACTGCCGTAGCTGCATTTCGATCCAAGCCGACTTCCTCCGCTAACTGAGCCAACACTTCAGGGTCGCCGGAGTGTTTACCTTCAATAAACACAGCTTGGAATATCCGTTCACTCAGTTCAAGCGCTTTGCCTTGTGTATCTGCCCAGTGTGTCAAGCGGTGAGCTGAGAAGGAGTTCGTAGGGATCATGGCATCAATATTGTATTCCAGTCCTGCCGTACGAGCATTGGCATTCATCTGGGCATTCATACCTTTGGCCTGTTCCACGCTCATATTATATTTGGCAGCCAGATATTCCGAATTGGTTTTGCCTGGGTTCAATGCAGCGTTTGGATCAAGCTCGAAGCTTTTGAATTGCAGCTTCACTTCATCACGGTGTGGAAACTGTTGTAGTACATTCTCTAGGCGGCGTTTGCCGATATAACAGAATGGGCACAGAAAATCAGACCATATCTCAATATTCATTATGTGAAAACCTCCATCATCCGTATAGTTGAAACTGATATAGTTACAATTATAAAGCCACTTTCTATAATTCGCAAGGAGATTACTTTTTATCTCGATATGCTTTGGACCAATGATAAGGTTGAATCTCATCCAGTCTCTTGAAGACCAGTTGACCAGAAGGGTCGTATACGGCAGCTTTGACTTCTTCGCCCCAGTAAAATAATCGTTCCTGGCATACACCGCAAGGTGTAAGGACCTTAAATTCTGAATCCTCGTCATCACGAGCGATACAGAGGGAGTGGGTGACGCGTTCGTTCAATTTGTGGGCTTCCAGATAAGCCCCTGTTTCCATACATAGATGTGTGGCATCGTTGATGACCTCTGGCGCTACGCTAATCAGCAGGGAACCGGCTTCAGTATAGACGGCACCTGCGCCACCCCATCCCTGAGGATAACGTTGCTTCACAAATTCTGCGGCTGCATCGAACAATTTCTGTTCCATATTAAGTGGTTCAGTGTGTAATGTCATGTAATACAAGTTCCCCTTTTTAAATGCAAATACAAATTCAATTCATTTCGTGTATTGTTTAGTTTGTCATTACGATATTAATCATTGAGATGTTGCTGCTCCACTGTCTTCCTTTCGAAAGCGCTGAATCAAATCATAGGTAATTACGGTGTCCGAGACATGTAATCGCTTGGCTGCTTCATCATGACCTGGACGGCAAGCATTGATATCTGTTTTGTCACGTGTTGACAGGTCATAACAAGCGCCATTCTCGTAGATATAATCATCCGATGGAATATAGAATACAGAACCATCCGAAAATGCACCATTACGCAGCACAACTGTACGTGCAGACCCATCGTATACGTCGTTGCCCATATGATAATAGGACTGGTCGGACACGCCGAGCAGATGTAGCACGGATGGCGTGATGTCCAGTTGTCCCGAAGGTTCGGCGATGGTTCCGGCAGCTGCTCCGTCTGGTAAATGCACGAGCAGGGGAACCTCGTTCATGATCTGTGCCATATCCAGTTCGTTCAGCGAACGTCCCAGAAACTGTTCGTATTGTGATTGTTCCTTAATCGAGTTGTCGTGGTCTCCGTAGAACATAAAAATGGTATTTTCCCATAATCCCCGATTTTTCAGATCCTCCACCATCTTGCCGAGCGCCGAATCCACATAATGAACGGATTGCAGATAGTTTCCGAACATTGTTCCCTGGAACTCACCTACATCCAGCTGCTGTTTCTCTTTAGGCAGGGCATATGGATGGTGACTGCTGAGTGTAATGAGGAAGGAATAGAACGGTTCGGTCACATCACTACTCATTTTCTCAACGGATTGACGGAAAAAGGATTCATCAGACAGGGACCAGCCAAGCGGGTCATCCTGTGCAAAATCATTTTTACTATAAAACTTGTCGTACTTCATGTTCTGATACATCGTATACCGATTCCAGAAGCCACTCTCATAAGCGTGAAATACGTTGGTGCTGTACCCGTTATCCTTCAGAATGGAAGGAAGGGAATCATACGTATGGTCTGCATAGCGTACAAACGCTGATCCAACCGGAAGTGGATGTAGGGAAATGTTTGCTCCAAAATCGGCATCTGATGTTCTGCCCTGACCGGTCTGGTGGTAAAAGTGACTGTAATACTGACTTTCCTTCATTAGTTCATTAAAATGGGGTGTGATCTCCTGACCGCCAATGCTCTGACCAATCATGAAGTTCATAAAAGCCTCACCCTGAACAATGATGACGTTGCTGTCTTTATATTTGCCAAACAAGGCATCATTCTGCGGAGCAGTTCCTTGCCTTTCAGTGAAAAACGCTTTTGCTTGCTCAACATCAGCGGGTTCAGCCTGTGGCCCGGAGCCGATGTGGTCTTTGGCATAGTTGTACAGATCATAACCGTGAAAAGCGAGCAGTCCGGTCACATTGTACATGGATACATTCCACCAGTTGTTATCGAACAGGCCTTTGGCCCATGTTTTGCTATAAAAATAAATCGGGCCAACAGCGAGGCCAAGTCCCAGCACAAGGGCGATGCTGCCAGCCGTGAGACGACGGCGTAACCGTGCCTTGCCATCGTTATACGAATAACTCCCGTAACCATGAACAGACGTACTGGAGTGCTTCGAACGGTAACGTCTGCTGAACAGTACGATAGCTGCGAACGGAATGACGACAAGCCAGTCGGCAAAGAACCAGAGATCACTTGTGTAGATCAGTGTAGCGATGCTGTCCCCCAATGCGTCAACTTGTCTCGCCTGCAACAAAACCGGGATGGTCAAGAAATCCTGGAAATAGCGATAATACACCATATCGGCGTAGATTAGTGCGGTAAGCAGCAGGTTAAGCGCGGCGAGAGAAACGATCATGCCTCTACGTGGCAGCCACCAGGTCCAGAAGGACAGGAGTAGTAATGATCCAATGGCAATGACTTTATCCAGCAGTCCCATCGTAATGTTATAAGCGTGAAGATTGTGATGGAGCCACATGAGTTTGAGCAGCATGAGCACAAGAAAAATAAGATATAACGTTAGTGGATGATTTAGAAGCCCGCGTGGCATGGAGCTGCGCGTAGGCCGAGTGACAACCATATGTATGTCCCCCTTGCTTTTTGTTGTTTTGTAATCGGAATGTAAAATAGGGCTCCATCCATTATAGCGTGGCCTCAAGGGTTTTCAACTATGCCTCAGGAAGAATTGATTTCTGCGGAAGCGAAGACCGAAGTCGGTGAATTCATATGACCAGAAAAGCGCACAAAAAAAGCGCCCCGGCCATGGATGGCAGGAGCACTTTGTATTGGAAACAATTATGAAGATTGTGGTGTTTTATTTCGTGGAGGCAGTGGGCCCAAGTACTGATAGTACTGGGTTTCAATTCGTCCGTTGAACAACTTGCGACGTTTGTCTGCCTTATGGCCGAAATACTCCTCAAAAGCTTTGGTCGACGTGATTGCAAAAAAGGACCATGTTGGCATGTCGAGGTAACTGCGCCCTAATGAGCGGAGCAACTTCTGAACTTCTTTTTCTTCACTCAAACGTTCACCATATGGGGGATTGGTAATGATGACACCATATTCACCCTGTGGTCTTGCGCGATGAGCGGGCAGGACGCTGACTTCAATATCTTTGGCGAACCCAGCACTTTTGATCGCTGCCATAGCAACTTCAATCGCTTCAGGATCAATATCGCTACCGGAAATCTGTAACGGGACATCGTCACGTACAGCATCGAATGCTTCTTCGCGCGCCTGTTCCCACAATTCTTCAGGAATGACAGCCCAGTCCTCAGAGTTGAAGGTCCGACGAAGTCCTGGTGCAATGTTCCAGCCGATCATAGCGGCTTCGATCAGCATTGTGCCTGATCCACAGCACGGGTCATAGAATGGGCGGGATACATTCCAGCGGCTGAGCTGAATAAGAGCTGCAGCAAGTGTTTCTTTGAGTGGCGCTTCGGTGACGAGTTTACGATAACCCCGTTTATGCAGACCTGGTCCCGTCGTATCCAAAGTAAGCAGGGCACGATCGTTCAGCAGAATGACCTCAATCACATAGCGAGACCCATCCTCTGGGAACCACTCTGTGTCATAAGTCAGCTTCAGTTTCTCTACGATTGCTTTTTTCACGATCCCTTGTGATGCAGGCACACTGCTTAACTGGGATTTTTGAGAACGACCCTCTACAGGGAATTCGCCGTCGGCTGGAATCCACTCTTCCCAAGGCAGTGCTTTGGTGCCTTCAAACAATTCGTCGAATGTTGTTGCAGGGAATTCACCCATTTTCACCAATACACGATCCGAACTTCTCAGCCACAGGTTACAACGGCAAATATCAATATAATCTCCTGTAAAGAAGACCCGGCCGTTGTCGATCGTAACATCTTCATACCCCAGTTGCTTTAGTTCCCGGGCAACAACAGCCTCGAGTCCCATCGCCGAGGTTGCAATCAATTGCAATTGAGCCATGTGATTCATTTCAACTCCATTTCAAGCCGGAGAAGGGAAATCCTTCTCTCTGCTGTATAGTAACGGTGCGGCCTTGCCGCTTTCCGTGAAAAAACTTACAATGAGAAATGCGGTGAACGTATGCACTCCTCTTTCGAAGTGATGCATCAGTCAACCGCCTGTGTTGATAACAAACATTTATTATAGAACATTGGCATCCATATGGAAAGCAGTCCAAGTGTCCAAGGAGGATTTTAGTGGTGAATCTGACCCCTGATGAATATGTAAATCAATTATTTCAAGAGGATGATCTTTTGCTAAAAGTGAAAGAGGCCATCCGTTCGAACGGTATGCCTGAAGTTTCCGTTGCGGCGGCGTATGGACGTCTGCTCACGTTTCTGGCCAAGACATCCAAAGCGGAAGCTGCGCTCGAAATCGGTGTGCTGGGCGGTTACAGCGGGATCTGCATTGCACGCGGTTTGCGTGAGAATGGAACCCTGACTTCGCTGGAACTGAAAGAGGAATATGCCGCAATGGCGCGTGGTCATCTGGAAGAAGGCGGTTTTGGCGAAAAGGTGGAATATCGCATTGGCCCGGCGGCAGACAGCCTGGAGCAATTGGAGCAGGAAGGTCGCACATTCGATTTCTTCTTTATTGACGCAGATAAGGAGAATTATCCGGTATATCTTGACTATGCCATTAAGCTGGCCCGGCCAGGTGCTGTCATTGTAGGTGATAATTGTTTCCTGCGTGGTCGTACGCTGAATCCGGACAAGCAGGGCCCGGCCGTGCTTGCTGTTCGTCGCTTCAATGAACAGATGGCAAGTGACCCGCGTCTTGTGACGACGATGTTGCCCGATTACGATGGGCTGGTACTTGCCTGGGTGAAGTGAAGATCCCCTAATGATAAAACTCCGACGGAACACGATCTCACGCTCTTATGTTTGTGAGGGGGGCGTGATTCTGTACGGAGTTTTCTTAGTGTAAAAAATATTGATTGTTGAGAATGAGTTTTTATTGAAGTTTATCTAAAAATGAATTGATTTTTTAGCGAAGGAGAGATCATAACTAACTTCCAGATAATTTTATGGTAATATTATATATAAGAAGTTATAAATTTCTATATATGGAGGTGTTAAATTGAGACCTTTATTCATTTTTCTTTCTTTGCTTCTGATCTCGGGTTTCGTATTTCATTTTCTTAACGTATACACGCCCTTTTTAATACTGCCAGTTTATATTTTACATATTGCAACCCTAGTTTTCTTTGTTGTTTATCTGTTCAGGTTTTATTTAACTAAAAAAATAATCATAAAATCTGAAAACACACAAAGAAAGAGACGACACACCTTGAAGCACAGGGAGTGTCGTCTCTTTCTTTGTATTTACAGATATCGTTGTAGTAGTTTTATTTATACTTCAGGTGTTCCGTACGTTTCAAACCATTTTTTGATGGTGTCAAAATCATCACTGAAGGACAAACCCAGCATCAATAATACACGAGCTTGTTGTGGACTGAGGTTGTCGCCTGCAATGATACCTTTGCCGCCGCCATACACACTTCCTGAACCCGTCCGAGTGGTGGTCACAAAGATGACACCTTCTTCAATGGCTTTGGTACGAGCTTGTCCCATAGCTCTGGAGATACCGCCAGCTCCGGTACCGGAAGTCACAATTCCTTTGGCACCGCTGCTCACGAATCCTTCAATGGCTCCGCCGCCAGCTTCCTGATACGAGATCGCAATTTCTACTTTGGCCAGATCTGCCTTTGTGATTTTACTTAGATCAAATACGGGCTTCGCTGTGCCTTCAGGTTTCAAGGCACGTGCAGGAGCGCGGTAGATTCGAATGTTTTCTTCATCAATATATCCTACAGCGCCGAGCATCGGCGTTTCAAACGTATCTGTCCGATAATCATTTGTCTTGGTTACACCACGAGCAAGCTGTATTGTGTCATTCAACATGAGTACTGTGCCAAATGAAGTGGTACGACCACTACCTGCAAGTTTGATTGCGTTGTACAGATTGGCTTGAGCGTCAGAGCCGATGACGGTCCACGGACGCATGGAGCCTGTGATCACGACGGGTTTGTCACTTTGAACAGTCATATCGAGGAAATAAGCGATTTCCTCCATTGTATCTGTACCTGTGGTAACGACAACACTGTCATACATTGCCAGAGCTTTGTCTACCGTCTGCGACAAGTCATAGAGGTCGGCCATGCTATAGGAACCTGAACCTGAGTTTCCGAATTGGAGCGTGCTAACATCAGCAATCTTCTGTTTATCCGGTAAGGCGTCTACCATCTCTCCAATGGGAAGTGTACCTGCCTTGTAATTCTGGAAGCTGGTGGCATCCTCGGATTGACCGGCAATCGTTCCGCCAGTTCCGATCACCAATACATTAGGAAGTGCAGATTGTTTGGAAGAGTCTGGTATTGCAGGGATGGAAGTATTGCGAGCCGGAGTAGTTGTTGCTGTCTGAACAGCGCCTGTTGTGCCTTTCACCTCTACCGTAGCTGCGTGCGCAGCGTAGGTTCCAATAGGGGACAACGAGATGGTTAGTGCTGTTAAAGCTGCGGTACTCCATACGGCCCAGGGACGAAGATTTGATGTTTTTCTCATGAATAGCACTCTCCTTCAAGTAAGTGTGATGTTAAGTTTGTTAAGAAGAATATGTATACCATTTCAAATTGATTGTATTTCATGTTAAGTAATATAACAAACTTAGATGAGGGTAGAGTAATCGTTTACATTCATAGATAATGAGAGTAAAGTGATTGTTTATAAGGAATTATGAAAGATTATTCATTTTAGTAGAGATAGAAACAAGCTGTTTTTAGTAGTTTTGAAGAAAAATAAGTCCCTATAATGTTAGTTAATATTACATAATGAGTCTTTTGTCCTGATAAAACGAAGTATTCTAATAAAAAATTGTCGAATTGGGACTCATATCAGAAGTAGGTAACAGAATGAGAGGATGATAGTAACGCATATTAGGTAATGGGGCTCAATTACGGTCTAAAGATTGGTTTCGTTATAGAGTTATGTTTATAATAGGGGTGATCAACATATGTAAATAAATATATAATATTGATTGGAGGAGAAACGATGAAACAGGCACCGAGAAAGTATGCAAATTACATTCCGATTCGGGAACTGGAGACTTTGGAAGAGAGGTTATCTCCCTTCAAGGTGTATGCAGAACTTCGTGATAACACTCCAGTCCGATATGATGAGCATCGAGAATGTTGGGATGTTTTCGGTTACGAAGATGTGAAGTACGTTCTGAAAAATCCGAAACTGTTCTCTTCTGCACGTGATCGTGCCAATACGAGCATGTTGACGACAGACCCTCCCAAACACAAACAGCTGCGTGATCTGGTGAACCAGGCGTTTACACCCAAGGCAATTGAAGCGTTGGCTCCCCGTATTCAGGAAATCACAGATGAGTTAATTGCTCCACATCTGTCAGAAGGACATATGGAACTTATTGATGATCTTGCAACACCATTGCCCGTCATTGTGATTGCGGAATTGATCGGAGTCCCTGCGGCGGATCGTCAAAAATTCAAAGACTGGTCTGATGTATTGGTGAAAGGCGCGCGTGATGATAGTGAACAGGCCTTTCAGGAGTTACTGGAGGAGAAGAAAAGAAATATGCAGGAGCTGCATATCTATTTCACTGACATTATGGAAGAACGTCGGTTGCAGCCAGAGGATGATCTGATCTCGTTATTGCTTGCTGCGGAGATTGATGGTGAGAAGTTGACTGCAGATGAGGTGGTGGGCTTCTGTATTCTCTTGCTTGCGGCCGGTAATGAAACAACAACCAACCTGATTACCAATGCGGTTCGTATTCTGTCTGAACAACCCAAACTGCAACAGGAGTTGCGCGAACATCCTGAACGGATTACTTCTGCGATTGAAGAGACGCTTAGATATTATCCGCCAATTGTTGCGATTGGGCGGGTCGCCAAGGAAACTGTAGAGTTGAATGGTCAGACGATTCAAGCTGGAGAGCAAGTGATTTCCTGGGTTGGAGCAGCCAATCGGGACAGTGCCCAATTTGAAGACCCGGAAGAGTTCATCTCTGATCGCAAGCCGAACAGGCATATGGGATTTGGTTTTGGCATTCATTTTTGTCTGGGTGCACCACTCGCTCGTTTGGAGGCAAGGGTAGTTCTTCATACATTGCTTCAGCACATGGGAAACATCCAGCTTGTGCCGGGAACGGCTCTGCAACCGATACAAAGTGCCTTTGTGTTTGGTGTGAAGCATTATCCGATACAATACAATCTAATAAATAAATAATGAATGGCACATGAATGACAGAAGCCGCTCTCAGGCCAATTAGGCGCTGGAAGCGGCTTTTTCTGATAAAACGTTTATATCGACTAGTTAAAAAATGGATAGGGACTCAGGATTGCCGAATAGAAGCAGGTTTGTTATACAATTTGAATCTGACCCAAACCATATTAAGCAGCAGTAGTCCGCCAGAGACGATAAACAGACCTTCGATCCCGATGAATCCTGCCATGAAACCTCCAATGATCGCTCCAAGCATGTTGCCCAGCGCCAGAGTACTCGTATTAAAACTGAATGCACGGCTGATCATGCTATCGGACGTATAGGAACGGATCAAGGCATTAACGCTTGGAAGCAGGCCACCCATGAACACACCCATCATGAATCGAACAAGAATGAGCTGCCACACGGTCTGAACAAATGCCTGCGGAATAAGCATGAGTCCTGTTCCTATGAGGGAGAACGTCAGCACCTTGTGAGGACCAATTCGGTCACTCAGCTTGCCGAGAATCGGAGACATCGCCATATTGGATAGTCCCGTAACTGCACCGACAAGTCCTGCCCAGAAGGCCACATTTACATCCGAACCATGCAATTTTTGTACATACAACGGCAAGAGTGACATGGGGCTAATCATCGCAAACTGCAATAGAAACGTCACAGCAAACAGTGCAGGTAGTTGAGGTGACTTGTTCAGCTCCTTCAGACCGGACAATACGGATTGTGCCGGTAGTTTAGCTGCTTCTTGACGGTCAAATTTCTCTCTCACCAGGAACATGGCGAGCATGGAAGCAACAAAGATCAGTCCACCTGTAATATAGAAAATGGGGCGGAAGCCTACCGCATCCGCTAACAAGCCACCAATGAGTGGGCCCAGAATTGTGCCGGCAACCTGCCCGGACTGACTGATTCCCATGGCAAAACCCATGCGGTCTTTCGGGGTGGTACCCGATATCAGCGCAACAGCCGCTGGATTGAAACCGGAGATTGTACCGTTAAGCAAACGCAATAAGAGAAGCTGCCAGGGATTCTGCGCCAGACCCATAAGGGCAATTACGATGGCCATCCCGAATCCCGAACGCAGCAGCATAACTTTTCGACCATACTTATCTGATAACTTGCCCCAGAGTGGTTGGAACAAAAATGAGGTGAGGAAATTGGCTGCAAAAATAAATCCGGCCCAAATGCCAATTTCATGTTCGCCAACAACGCCAAGATCTCTTGCGAGATAAAGAGACAAAAATGGGGTAATCATGGTCATGCCCGAATTGACCAAAAATTGTCCAAACCAAAGCACAATGAGGTTTACTTTCCACGTTTTCAAAGTGCTTTCACTTCCTTTCAAAGATATTTCTGTAATTCTCAAAAAAACACCATTCTTTCATTATAACATAATTGGCATATGGGGGATGGGTGTAAGGAATGTCATAGTATTGTCACGTAGAACGCATCTGCATGTGGTTGTTACGGCTGTTTAAAAAGGGCATAATGGTAATTATGAGTCCAAAAACTATTGGAGGCTTCTTACATGAGCTATAATGATCGACTGATTCGGGCAAGTTTCAAACAACAGGTAGACCGTGTCCCGGTATGGTACATGCGTCAAGCTGGACGTTACGATCCTGAATATCGCAAAATTAAAGAAAAGTACTCCTTGCTAGAAATCTGCAAACAACCCGAGCTGGCGGCTGAAGTTACACTCATGCCGGTACGCAAACTTGGTGTAGATGCGGCTATTTTGTATTCCGATATTATGAATCCGGTTGCCTCTCTGGGCATTGATTTTGACATTGTAAAAAATATTGGTCCAGTTATTGATAATCCTATTCGGTCTGCTGCAGATGTGGATCGGCTGCGTCCCATCGACGTAGAAGGAGATCTGTCACATATTCTGGAAACCATCCGAATTCTGGATAAGGAGCTTGATGTGCCTCTTATTACGTTTGCGGGCGCACCATTCACGATTGCGAGTTATCTGATTGAAGGCCGACCTTCAAAAGGTTATATCCGTACCAAAACGATGATGTACAGCGAGCCTGAGGTGTGGCATAAGCTGATGCAGAAGCTTGGTGATATGGTTATTACATATGTCCGTGCGCATATTGCGAATGGCGGTAAGGCATTCCAGTTGTTTGACAGCTGGGTTGGAGCACTTTCTCCCAAAGACTTCAGAACATATGTGTTGCCTACGATTACCCGTATCTTTACCGAATTATCGGATTTGAATGTACCGAAGATTTATTTCCCTGGTGTTGCATCCGGTGAGTTGTTGCCAGCACTGTATAATCTGCAAGCCGATGTGATTGGACTCGACTGGAGAGTATCCATTTCGGAAGGGCGTCAACGTCTTGGTGGCAAATTTGCAGTACAGGGTAACCTGGACCCATATGTGCTGACTGCCCCGATGGAACTGATTAAGGAGCAAGCCAAAGTGATTATTGACGAAGGAATCAAGGAGCCGGGTTATATTTTCAACCTCGGACACGGATTATTTCCTGAAGCATCGCTAGAGAAGCTCAGAGAACTAACGGCGTATATTCATGAATATTCTGCCGAAGCAATGAAGACTGGGGTGACGGTAACCAATGACTAATACTGTAGGTGTACTGGTGATGTCGTATGGCACACCTGAAAATATGGAGAGTGTTGAAGCGTACTACACACATATCCGCAGAGGACGTCCGCCTGAACCGGAGCAATTGAAGGAACTGACGGATCGTTATGAAGCCATTGTTGGCGGTGTTTTCCCACTTCGGGAGAACACAGACAATCAGGTCAAGGCCCTACAGGAGACGTTAAACCGCGATGAGCGTGGCACTGATGTGGAATTCCGTTGTTATCAAGGACTGAAGCATGCCTATCCGTTTATTGAGGACGGCGTGGAACAGATGGCGAAGGATGGAATTCAGACAGCGATTGGTATTGTACTGGCTCCTCATTTCTCCACGATGAGTGTAGGCAGTTATATCAAACGTGCGCGTGAAAAAGCAGAAGAGCTGGGCGTTCATATGACCTTTATTGAGAGTTATCATCTGCATCCGAAGTTAATTCAGGCGTTGTCCACACGTGTCAGTGCCAAATTGGATGCGTTTGAGGAAGCTGGAGCAAAACGCGGAGATGTGAAGGTGTTGTTCAGTGCTCACAGCCTGCCGGCACGTATTGTGGAAATGGGTGATCCATACCCTCAACAATTGCTGGAGACTTCGGAAGTGATTGCCTCTCGTGTAGGCATAACCAATTGGCAATTTACGTGGCAGAGTGCCGGACGAACAGCTGAGCCTTGGCTCGGGCCGGATATTCTGGATACGTTACAGGAGCTTTCTCGTGAACAAGTAGAGGATGTACTTGTGGCACCAATCGGGTTTGTCTCGGACCATCTCGAAGTGCTCTATGATCTCGATATTGAGGCCAAATCGATTGCCAAAGAGATCGACATGCGCCTGATGCGTATTGATTCTCTCAATAGCGATCCTCTATACATGGAGACGTTAAGCGACGTTATTATAAGCCAATGGCAGCAAGGGTCGGATGAGTAATGGGTGATAAGAAACGCCGTGTTGTTGTCGTCGGCGGTGGCCTTACCGGCCTCAGCGCGGCATTTTATATCCGAAAGCATTACCGGGAAGCGGGAGTTGAACCTGTGATTACTTTGGTCGAGAAAAGCTCGTCCATGGGAGGCATGATTGAGACACTGCACCGGGATGGATTTGTGATTGAAAAAGGGCCCGATTCTTTCCTGGCTCGCAAAACAGCAATGATTGACCTGGCTAAAGAATTGGAGATTGATCATGAGCTGGTCAGTCAGAATCCGGAGTCGAAGAAAACGTATATCATGCAGCGTGGTAAGCTTCATCCTATGCCAGCAGGGCTTGTTCTCGGTATCCCGACAGAACTAAAACCGTTCCTGAGAAGTGGTCTGGTCTCTCCGGCAGGCAAACTGCGGGCGTTGATGGATTTTGTCATCCCGCCGCGTCGTACAACAGAGGATGAATCGCTCGGTTATATGATTGAACGCCGTCTTGGAGCAGAAGTGCTGGAGAACTTGACGGAACCACTGCTCGCGGGAATCTATGCAGGTGACATGCGGCGATTAAGCCTCCAGGCTACTTTCCCGCAGTTCGGAGAAGTAGAACGCGATTACGGCAGCTTGATCCGGGGCATGATGACAGGTCGCAAACCCGCTGAGACGCATACCGGAACAAAACGAAGTGCTTTTTTGAACTTTCGTCAGGGACTTCAGAGCCTTGTTCATGCACTCGTCCATGAGTTGCAGGATGTGGATCAACGTCTGAACACCGCGGTGAAGTCGCTGCAACGTCTTGATGGAGCGCAGACCAGATACCGTGTTGAACTGGGTAATGGCGAAATGCTTGAAGCTGATGATGTAGTGGTTACTGTGCCTACGTATGTCGCGTCGGAACTGTTGAAACCTCACGTGGACACAGCGGCCCTGGATGCAATTAACTATGTATCTGTAGCCAATGTAGTGCTCGCTTTTGAGAAAAAAGAGGTGGAGCATGTATTCGACGGATCGGGTTTCCTTGTTCCGCGGAAAGAGGGTCGAAATATTACCGCTTGCACGTGGACATCGACGAAATGGCTGCATACCAGTCCGGATGATAAAGTACTGCTTCGCTGTTATGTTGGTCGCTCTGGTGACGAACAGAACGTAGAGCTTCCGGATGAAGCGCTCACGGATCTGGTTCTCAAGGATCTTAGAGAGACAATGGGGATCGAAGCAGTGCCGATCTTCTCCGAGATTACTAGGCTTCGTAAATCCATGCCACAGTATCCGGTGGGACACCTCCAACATATTGCAGCCCTTCGTGAGGAGCTTGGTAGCAAGTTACCTGGTGTGTACATTGCAGGTGCAGGTTATGAGGGCGTAGGTTTGCCTGATTGCATCAGACAAGCAAAAGAGATGTCTGTCCAGGCTACACAAGAGCTTGCAGCAGATTAAGTACAGCAAGAGAGCTGTCTCAAACGTAGAATTATCTACTGGAGAGATGGCTTTTTTTATATGAAAATATGGAAGCTAACCGAGTTCGTACCCTTTCAATCGATACAGTTCCAAGGAATGATGGAAATCCAGAATATGCCTGATATAATGGTATGTATGGCTGTGAAGAAGAAGAGGAGTTGCTTATGTATCCCCCAAGATCAGAGCGAAGTGTAAAGAAGAAAATTAGTAAACGCACCCGCAATACAATCACAATCATCTGGACCGTTAATATTGTATTGATCATGGCAATTGGTCTGGTGGGCATTTTTTATGTCATGAATAACCGTCAGCAACAGGCAGACCAGCCGGTGAAGCAAGAAATTGTTGATCAGGATCAGCCTTCCATTGGAGACGATGCCAAAGGTGGGGATCAAGTAAGTGCTCCTGACTCGGAGTCCGATGAGACTCCGGAAGAAGAACCCGAAGTTACGGATGAAGAGACAACAGCGGATGCAGATAAGACATCCGGAGTAGCGACACCTGATACTTCAGGCAATACCAACAGTGGTAAAGCCGAATCTGGAACTAAAAAACCTGCGGCGGATTCGACACCGTCCGGCACCAAGGGAAATGCAGGTGTAGATACCGAATCAGGGACGTCGAAACCTTCCAATTCAGCGAAGGATGTCACGATTAACTTTGTTGGCGATATCCAGTTTTCAGGCAAAGTTGCTGAGCTGCTGGATAAGAACGGTTATGACTATCCCTTTGCCAAACTAGGCAGATTATTCAAGGATGATGATCTTACCATCGGCAACCTGGAGACACCGATAACCCTGGGTGGTACTGGTGCGGCTAACAAAACATATGTATACAAATCTTCGCCCAAAGCATTGGCGGCAATGGCCTCTGCGGGTTTTGATGCTGTCAATTTGGCTAACAATCATATTCTGGATCAGGGCGTAGAAGGTCTGGTAGATACGTTAACCTATCTCAAGGAATATGGTATAGCTCATACCGGGGCTGGCATGAACAGGGATGAAGCCTATGCACCAGCATATCTGGAACGCAAAGGCATGAAGATTGCATTGCTTGGGTTCTCCCGCGTTGTACCGGAAACGAGTTGGAAGGCGGAAGGTAATCGGGCTGGCGTGGCTGAAGCCTATGATTCCACAGGGGCAGTGCAAGCGATCCAGGATGCCCGTAAGAAGGCTGATCTGGTGATCGTGGTTGCACACTGGGGAGAGGAACGTGTAAGTACTCCAAACAGTGACCAGACCCGATTGGCTCATGAGTTTGTAGATGCTGGCGCAGATCTGGTCATAGGTGGTCATCCTCATGTGTTGCAAGGGTTGGAGTACTATAAGGGAAAGTGGATTGCATACAGTACGGGAAATTTCATTTTCTCCAGATCAACAACCGAAGAGACATGGAAAACGGCGGTATTTCAGGCTCGTTGTAGTCGCGATGCAGCTTGTAGCATGAAAGTCATCCCTTATGAGGCCGGGCTTGGTCAGGCCATTCCGATGATCGATGAGGCGAACAAACTGCTGTTGGAACAGATGGCAAAGCTCTCCCCGGGCATTCGATATGATGGGAATGGAGTCGCTTCACCTAATTAAAAACCTTTTTGTGGAGGGAATCGAATGAACAACCTTTGTGTAGCACACCGTGGATTTTCTTCTATTGCACCAGAGAATACGATGTCTGCATTCCTGATGGCCATGGAACGGCCTGAAGTTCAGTGGATGGAGCTGGATGTGCAGTTGTCGCGTGATGGTGTGCCAGTGGTCATTCATGATTTTACAGTGGATCGCACGACGAATGGCAAGGGCCTGGTTCGGGAAACCGATTGGACTGATCTGCAACGTCTGGATGCCGGAGCATGGAAAAACAAGTCTTACAAAGGCGAACGGATTCCGGCGCTAAGTGAATTGTTAGATCGCTCGTGCGGCAGAGTACGTTTGAACATTGAACTGAAAACGCAGGGAGACATGTACCCGGGTCTGCCTGCGGCTGTTATACATGAAGTGAGAAAAAGACATATGCAAAATGATGTTGTGATCACCTCATTTGAACCAACCGCTCTGATCGAAGTGAAGAAACTTGCACCGGAGATCCAGACGGGGCTGATTATCGATGCACGACCAGGTGACCTGTTAACCGCGCTGCGGCAGATGAATTGTACATTCCTCTCGATTGGATACACCAATGTAGACAAATCCTTAATGAACGAGATGCGGAGTGCAGGCATTCGGGTGATGGCTTGGACAGTGGATGACAAGACCATTATGAAGAAACTGGCGGCGGTTGATCCTGAACTCATGTTATGTACGAACCGTCCTGACGTATGGGAGCTGGCATTTCAGGAGACGAGCAGCCGATTTTTCAGACCCTAACTTTCCTATATGCACTATTCAATCCGATAAAGGTGGTAATATACCCATGTTAACTAACATTCGCAATGTATACTGTGTAGGACGCAATTATAAACTTCATGCGGAAGAATTGGGTAACGCGGTTCCGGATGAACCAATGATCTTTATGAAACCTTCTCATGCAGTCGTGCCCCTGAATGGTGAAATGCTTGAATTGCCTGCTACCAAGGGTGAAGTTCACTATGAAGCTGAATTGGTCGTGCAAATCGGCCGGAGTTATGAGCCAGGTATGGCGGTAGATGAGCTGGTGGATGCGTATGCGTTTGGTATTGATTTTACGTTACGTGACGTACAGACCGTGATTAAGAAAAAAGGCCACCCGTGGACAGCGGCCAAAGGGTTCAGAAATTCCGCTCCGGTTACTGCATTTCAGGCATTCCCGGGTGCGGCAGCATTACTGGAGAAAGACTTTACATTGACCAAAAATGGTGAGGAAGTCCAGCGTGGTAACATTCGTAACATGATCTTCAGTTTACAGGATATTGTGGAGTATGTAGGTCACCATTACGGCCTGGGGCCGGGAGATGTCATTTTTACAGGAACACCCGAAGGTGTTGGACCAACACAAGCAGGAGATGTGCTCGAACTGGCATGGGACGGCGAATCCTTGGGTGCCTGCACGATTGGGTCAGCGCAATAAGGATTACACATCACACCTGCTTGAGATGAATAGAGTACAAGAAAGGGGCGTGCATACGCTCCTTTTTGCTGTGTTATCGTGGATATATATTTATATCTTCATCGAACGGATACGCTACTAATTTACGCCAAACTGTATGCTGTATTTGCGCTCTGTGTGACCAACTCTTCCAGTTCAGCTTGTTGTGCAGCATGTTGCTCTGAACTGATACTTCCACTTGCGAGCCGTTCATCCAACTGCTCTCTGAGCTGTCTTACTTGTATAGCAATGACCTCATCCAAGTCCCCGTTATTTTCTTCCGTAATTGTCCTCAGTGATTTCCCGTTGTACAGTTCCTGATACAGATCCGCTTCTGAAGGCTGATTGAGAGCGCTGAGCAGCTCGTCACTGCTACCCTCACGAGTGTCCAAGTCAACGATGGACCATTTAGCAGTAGGTATGGGAGAGATGGCGGATTGGCCCCATGCTGTTCCGGCAAAGGACATGGTGACAATCATTGTGCCTATAATAATGACTCTTTTCATATTCATATGGATATTCCTCATTTCTGTAGTTGAGTACGAACTGAATCGTAGCTTGTCGTAGATGTAGTTGTTGATGTTTCGATCTGAGAATAGTGTAAACGGGAAACCTGAAGTGAAACTTAAAACAGGATAAGTAATTTCAACCTAGCGTAGAATGACGCAAAAAGAAAAGATCACTAACGAAATTCATACTTGACAGGTTGGGTTAGTTGGTTATATGATAATCTCAATTATTTTAATACTCATTAAATGAACAGTGAACTAATTTGAACTGAAAACTGCATTGAGCTGATTGGACCACCAAAGGCTCCCGGGACTACTCCTCTAAGGAATGTCCTCGGGGGCCTTTTTTCGTATCTTTATTGAAGCTTCAAACGATCAAGGAGGTTATGAAATGAGCGATAGAGACTGGGAAGCGTTGGAGCGGACGGATTGGTTATTTCGCAAAATGGTCAGACGATTTGTCAAAGAGCGGGATCGCATCTCTGTAGAAGGTATCAGCCTGCCAGGCATGCTTATCCTGCACAAGATCATTCGTGAGGGAGAACAGCGACTTGGGGATTTGGCAGAACAATTGGACTTTACATCGGGTGCCATTACAGCTCTGACCGATAAGTTGGAGAAAAAGGGACTCACCATCCGCAGACGAAAGGAAGACGATCGCCGGACGGTTTTACTGGACATCACATCCAGCGGGCGGGAGATGTATGCGAGAAACAGCAATATCGGTGCCCGATGTATCACGCTTCTGTTTGAGGGTTTTACGACGGAGGAACTGGAGCAGCAAAGTCAATTCTACGAGCGGGTAGTAGCGAATCTGGAGGGATTCTCGGACACGGTGCTGGAATTGGCAGAGAACAACGGGATACAAGAACAGGATCGGTCCTCCACAAGTGACCTTGAGCAGAAGCACCGGGACAATACCGGGAAGAAGAGTAACTATCTCAGTTATTGAGGTTGAGTCAAGGTAACGACATTTGATATACCACAAACATTCTAGGGGAGAGATGATCAATGGGACACTCAACAATATATCCAACTGGAGCCACGCTATTCAATCCGGATAAGGCTTGGGGCGGTTATACCGTCTATCAGGCAGGTGAGGAAGGCGTAGTGTTGATCGATATGAATGGCAAGGAGGTTCACCTGTGGAAAGGATTGTTAGGGTTTCCGGCCAAAATATTGCCTGGCGGCTACGTGCTGGGCAGCACGGGTCGCAGAGATCCGAAGTTCGGTATTCAGGATAATGTCGATCTGGTTCAGGTGGATTGGGACGGCAACATTGTATGGAAATACAATAGCTACGAACACATCGAAGATCCGGGGTATGAGCCATTATGGTATGCCCGCCAGCATCATGATTATCAGCGTGAGGGAAATCCGGTAGGTTATTATGCCCCTGGCCTTGCGCCAAAGACGAAGAGTGGCAAAACACTTATTCTGGCACACAAAAATGTGAGTAACCCGCAAATTTCAGATAAGCCATTGCTGGATGATGCCATTATCGAAGTGGATTGGGAGGGAAAGGTACTCTGGGAATGGCTGCCTAACGAGCACTTTGAAGAATTGGGTTTTGATGAAGCAGCTCGAAATGTCCTGTTCCGTGATCCGAATACACGTTCTTTCGGTCATTTGGGTGGTGGTGTTGGTGACTGGTTACATATTAATTCTGCCTCTTATGTCGGACCCAACCGTTTCTATGAAGAGGGAGACGAACGGTTCCACCCCGACAATATTATCTGGGATGCAAGAGAGGCCAACATTATCGCCATTACAGACAGACAGAGCGGAAAGATCGTGTGGAGACTAGGACCAGACTATACTTCAACTGAAGCAAAACACATTGGCACAATTATCGGGCAGCATCATGCACATATCATTCCCCAAGGTCTACCGGGTGAAGGGAACTTGCTCGTATTCGACAATGGCGGCTGGGCAGGTTACGGCCTTCCAAATCCGGCTTCTCCATTTGGATTGAAACATGCGATTCGGGATCATTCCCGTGTACTGGAGATTAACCCGGTCACCCTGGAGATTGTCTGGCAGTATACCTCGGCAGAAGCAGGTTTCTCGGTTCCAACGGATTCTTATAAATTTTATAGCCCATACATCAGTTCCGCCCAGCGTTTACCTAACGGCAACACCCTGATAACCGAAGGTTCCAATGGCAGATTGTTCGAAGTCACAGCGGAGCATGAGCTGGTATGGGAGTATGTCTCTCCTTACACCGATCGGCGGAATACCAATATGGTCTATCGCTCGTATCGAGTTCCTTATCAGTGGGTTCCACAGTTGGAGAAGCCGCAGGAAGTTGCGATCGAAGCTATTGATGTCTCCAACTACAGAGTACCGGGAGCAGCACCCAAAGGTTCTGCATCCATCGTGAGCGTAGAGACAACTCTTCCATTTGTGGAGGGTGCAGCCTGTGTGGCAACGTCGGATGAAGGCAAGTCAGGCGGTTAAGCGTCAAGAATCATGACTAGATCGAATGGGGTGTATATTGTGAGAAAACCATCCATAGTAACCGGCATATTGATAGTATTCCTGGCTACGGCACTCCTATTATCCGGATGCAGTTCAAACGCAGCAGGATCTGGAGTCAAAGACGCAACCGGCAAAAATGCCGATAATGTAAAAATTCGAATCGCAGATACAAGTACGAACCCAACGTTCAGGGTAGCCATTGCCAAAGGTTTTTTTGAAAACAGGGGCATTGATGCAGAGAGTATTACGTTTGGCTCACCGGCTGAAGGTGTAAATGCACTATTTATCAAACAGGTTGATATTGCTTACGGTGCGGACTTCCCTGTATTAAATGCTTTGTCTAAAGGGGAATATTCAGTCGTCGCTTCCGCAGGCCAGACTACGGATGAAGCGGCAGCCGCCTGGAAGCTGTATGCAAGGGAGGATATTCAGAGTGGAGCGGATTTGAAGGGCAAGAAAGTGAGTTTCATTCGAGGCACATTTATTCCGTATCTATGGGATGAATATTTGAAAGATCAGGGGGTGGCGTTGGGTGATGTGACGCAAATTGGTCAGGGGGCTTTTGATGAAGCCTACATCGCACTGAAACAGGGAGACCTTGATGCCGCTTGGGTTATAGGTTCCGCGTTAACCGATAAATTCGATGCACTCGAAGGAGTACATCAGTTGACGGATATGTCTCAGACCCCTATACGCCTTGGTATGGGACTGGTATCAAGTAATGAATTCATCCAGGCAAACCCTGAAACGGTAAGTGATTTTCTTGCGGCGCTGGATGAAGCATCCACGTATGCCCAAGCGCATCCTGAAGAGGTTGCCGATCTGATGTATCAAGAGACCAAACAGCCTAAAGATGCCACGTTGAAAGACCTTCCGATCAATCCATGGGAAGTTGGATTTACGCAGGCTGCTTATGATAGTTTGGCAGGTCAGAAGCAATATATGGTGGACACCGGAATCATCGAACAGGATTTTGATCTCGACACCAAACTCGATCTGACTTCTCTTCAGCAGGCTCTGCCGGAAAAAGTGACATATACTAAATAATTCTTATTCAAATGGGAGGTGTCCGTTATGTCCTTACCTGCAACTCAGCATACCATTCATATTGAACAGCTGCGGAAAACGTATCATGGCCCGACCAATGGGGATGTGCATTATATCATTAAGGATGTCGATCTGGTTATCAAGGGAGGAGAGTTCTTTGTCCTGCTTGGTCCCAGTGGGTGCGGGAAGTCAACGCTGCTGAACATGATCGCGGGGTTTATCTCCAAGTCGGGTGGACAGCTCAAGGTGGATAACAAGGAGATTGACAGACCAGGCAGGGATCGGGCAATGGTATTCCAGCAGGCGGATTCTTCTCTCTTTCCATGGCTAACCGTGAGGGAGAATGTTGAATTCGGACTTCGAATGTCCAAGGTGCCTAAGAGGCAACGGCGTGAGATCTCTGATCGATACATCCAGCTTGTGGGACTGAGTGCTCATGAGGGCAAATTTCCAAAAGAGCTATCAGGTGGCATGAAGCAGCGTGTTCAATTGGCCCGGGTACTTGCGAATGACTCGGCGATCTTGCTGATGGATGAGCCATTCGGTGCGCTGGACGCGATGACGAGACGGACCATGCAGAAGGAACTGGTGAATATTTGGAAAGAAACACATAAAACCGTTATCTTTGTGACACACGATATTCAGGAGGCGTTATTGCTTGGTGAGCGCATAGGCATTATGTCTGTAGGTCCGTCTTCGAATATCACGGATATGTACCACAACACTTTACCTTACCCGAGGAACATCGCCTCGTCTGAGTTCAACACCCTGTATGACCGAATTCAAGGCCACTTTGAAGAATAACTGAGGTGATATACAAGATGAAATGGTTGGAGAAAAAATGGGTGTCTATCCCGCTTCTATGGGTAACGGTCATCTTAATCTGGCAGCTTGGTGCCCTTATCTATGGGCCTGACGTAATCTCTGGTCCGTGGCACACGATCCTGGGAGCACGCGAACTGATTGCTGACGGTACGCTGATGGAGTATATCGGAATCAGCTTCACTCGTGTACTGGCGGGCTGGGTACTCGGAAGCATCATTGCTATTCCGGTAGGGCTGATTATTGGCAAAGTTCATCTCATCCGGCTGTTCGCCGAACCGTTCCTTAACTTTATACGTTTTATCCCGCCGATCGCCTTTATTACTTTGTTTCTGGTGTGGTTCGGAATTGGTGAGCAATCCAAGATCGCGCTTATTATGTACGCAACCTTCTTCATTGTTGTATTGAATACACTGACAGGTGTACTCTCCGTCGAAGAGGACAAAATCCGGTCGGCCCGCAGTATGGGAGCCAATGAACGGCAGATTCTGCTGCATGTGATTGTTCCGGCGACAACCCCGTATATCTTTACAGGTGTGCGACTGGCGATGGGAACCTCGTATATGGCCATAATCGGTGCTGAGATGATTGCCTCGAATGAGGGAGTCGGTTACTTGATCTGGAATTCCAGACTCTTTTTCCGAACAGATTGGATCTTTGTCGGGCTGATTTCCCTGGGTTTTATGGGATTCCTGACGGATCGATTGTTCAACTGGTTTGGTCGCAGAGTACTCTACCGATATGGGGTCATTGGCGGAGCGAAGCGGGCCTGAAATAGAACATAGGAACACCGCCGAATTGCAGACGTTTCTTGAAAAGGGAAGTTATCTTGTTTTAACGTTTGATCAATAACCTGTTTTGGCACTTCTACACGAGGCCGAAACAGGTTTTTTGTGTGCTGGCGTAAGGAGTTTCGGCATTGGCATCAAACCGTGGTATAATTGAATTTCAAAAATACAATAAACGTCATGCGGGCTGTACATACGCTGCATGCAGGAGACATTATGGATTGGATTATTGGCGCCGTATGCGCTTCTATGGTGGCAGGTGCTGCCTATGCAAAAAAGTCGCTAACCCTGTCTGGTTGCCTGGCAGCCATCATGATGGGAACGATATATTACGGAGCGGGTAACCTGTTCTGGTTTGGCACGTTATTGTTGTTTTTCATTACTTCAACGTTGCTCTCCAGGTTTCGTAAAGATCGGAAGCAGGAGCTGGAGAAATCCTATGCCAAGTCAGGAAATCGGGATGCCGGACAAGTGATGGCTAATGGTGGGATGGGCATGTTTCTATGTCTGGGATACTGGATATTTCCACATCCGGCATGGATATATGCTTTCATTGGTGTAATGGCTACCGTTACATCGGATACATGGGCAACCGAACTTGGGAGTCTCAGTCGCAAGCCACCGCGCTCTGTTCTCACCTGGAAGATACTTACGCCAGGTGCTTCAGGAGGTGTCTCACTTCTCGGCACGGTGGCTGCAGCCGTAGGTGGGGCTCTGATTGGTGCGGGAGCATTCTTGTTTTCCTGGATCGCCGGGATAGAAGGGCTTAGTCTGTTTAGTTGGACTTTTGTCGGCCTTGTAGGCGGGGTGGCGGGTGCTTTTGCTGATTCCTATCTGGGCGCAACGGTGCAGAAGATGTATCGTTGCACTGTGTGTGGCCGTGAAGTTGAGGTACATGAACATTGCGGGCATCCAACGGTTCGGGCTCGTGGCTGGGCATGGATGAGTAACGACCTGGTGAACGTGCTTAGCTCGGTGATCGGTGGATGTGTGGCGATTGGTTTAGGTAACATTTTGGCGTTGTAGGGGGGAGTACATTTGAGCACGGTACAGGGAGACAAATCGGAGGCTATTTTGGATGCGGCCTATGGTATTTTTGGCTCGAAAGGTTTTTATGAGACCAAAATGTCTGATATTGCAGACGAAGCCGGCATCGCAAAAGGCACCATTTATTTATATTTCAAAAGCAAGGAACAACTATTTATCGCAGTATCCAAGCGGGATTGTAACAGTTTTATCAGCCGTCTTGAATATGCTTTGAACTCGCATGAGAACACAGGTGATAAACTTGGAGCAATAGCCAAGACCCACCTTACGTATTATTATGAGCGTCGCAATCATACCAAGCTCTTTTTTATGGCACCCAATAATGATCCGGATCTGATGAAATTCATGAAGGCATTCATGAATCAATACATGAGTATGGTATGTGAGGTATTGGAAAGTGCAAGTGTACCTGAGCCTGTATTGCTCGCTGAAGCATATATCGGAATTCTGGACCGGCTGAAGATGGATATCATGTTGAATCCGGAGTTCAATGAGGAACATCTGAACAAACGAATTGCCTTTGCAGCAGCATTGTTTCTGGACGGATGCCGTTCTTTTTTACAAGTTTAAAGGGAGTGCGCGGATGTACGTAACATTGAATTTTAATTCACAGAGAAGTGGGTACGAGCAATGAACATAATGACGGTAGAGCAAATTGCAAAAAGTTATGGCGAAAAAATATTGTTCAAGGATGCTTCATTTGGTATGGCTGATCAGGACAAGATTGGTGTCGTCGGGGTAAATGGAACCGGTAAATCCACGTTTTTGCGTGTGATATCTGGTATGGAACCTGCAGACGCGGGACAGATCTCGATCGGTAATGACGTACGTATTCAGTTCCTGGCACAGAATCCGGACTTCAATCCGGATAATACGGTACTGCAACAAGTATTCGAAGGTGACAGCATGGAAATGAAAACCGTGCGTGAATATACGGAAACGATGGAATTATTGGAACTGAATTCGTCCGATCCAGCGTTGCAAGAGCGATTATTACGTTTGAATCAACAAATGGAGCAGCTTCAGCTCTGGCAGATGGAGAGTGAAGCGAAGAGCATTTTGTCCAAATTGGGTATTCGTCAATTCGATGCACTGATGGGCACTTTGTCTGGTGGACAACGCAAAAGGGTAGCACTTGCTGCTGCACTGATTCATCCTTGTGAACTGCTCATTCTGGATGAGCCGACGAACCATATTGATAATGATTCGGTCGTTTGGTTGGAGCAGTACTTGCAGAAGCGCCGCGGCGCACTGCTTATGATTACGCATGATCGGTATTTCCTTGATCGTGTGGCGAATGTCATGCTCGAATTAGATCATGGTCGTTTGTTCCGTTATGAAGCCAACTATACACGTTTTCTTGAACTGAAGGCAGAGCGTGAAGAACGGGAAGCTTCTTCCGAACAGAAGCGCAAGAACTTGCTTCGGACAGAGCTTGCGTGGATTCGTCGCGGTGCCAAGGCACGGACAACGAAACAAAAAGCGAGAATTGATCGCTTCGAACAACTCAAAGACCAACAAGGAGTCCAGCGCTCGGGTTCATTGGAAGTATCGGTTGGCTCCACGCGTCTGGGTAAAAAGATTCTGGAGATCGAGCATCTTTCCAAATCCGTCGGTGGCCGCACGCTGATCGAAGATCTGAGTTATATTGCCGTACCTGGAGATCGGGTAGGGATTGTCGGACCGAACGGTAGTGGTAAGTCCACGCTGTTACAGATGATATCTGGCAAGCTGGAACCCGATGCAGGTGTGGTTGACGTTGGTCCTACGGTCAATCTGGGCTACTTCACACAGGAACATCAGGAGATGGATGAATCTCTGCGTGTCATTGAGTACATCAAGGAAGTGGCCGAGAATGTGAAAACAGCCGATGGCTCTCTGATTACAGCATCCCAGATGCTGGAGCGGTTCCTGTTTACCCCGGCATCCCAGTGGACGCCAATCTCCCGTCTGTCTGGTGGAGAGAAGCGTCGCCTGTATCTGCTGCGTGTGCTGATGGCTGCGCCGAATGTATTGCTGCTGGATGAGCCGACGAATGATCTGGACATCCAGACACTCGCTGTACTGGAAGACTATCTGGATGATTTCCCTGGTGTTGTCTTTGTGGTATCCCATGATCGCTATTTCCTTGATCGTACTGTGGATAAAGTGCTGTCTTTTGAGGGCAACGGTGCTGTACGTGTACACGTCGGCGACTACAGTGAGTATGCGGAATGGATGCTTAAAAATGCACCTGGAACTACTCAAGAAAGTGACACGGGAGCAGCGAAGGTGAAGCAGTCATCGGACAAAACAACTCCCGCTGTTTCAGCTGCTAAACCGAAGTTGAAATTCAGTTTCAAGGAGCAACGTGAATACGACCAGATTGATGAGAATATTGAGAAGGCTGAAGCCAATCTTGTCCGGATTAACAAAGAGATGGAAGAGTCATTTAGTGATTCTGCCCGTCTGCAGGAGTTGATGGCTGAGCAGGTTGAGGCTGAGCGTCATCTGGATGAATTGATGGAACGTTGGACCGTTCTGAATGAACTTGCAGAGCAGATTGAACAGAGCAAGTCTTGATTTATAACTAAACATCGCCCTTTTTTCCATAGTGACTTTATGTCGCATTGGAGGAAAGGGCGATTTTTTGTCTGCGAATTTGCGCTTTTTTGTGAAACGTTCTGTATGTTCATTACGTTGTATAAGTAAAGAATTCCATAGAAGGGAGAGAACACCACACTTATGTATAAGGAAATTAATCAACAGTTGGCAGTGCTCAAGGAAAAGGGGAGAATTTACGAGAAATGGACCAAGCGTCTGGAGAAGCTTCAAACGGAGGAAAGTGAATGGGAAGCAAAGGTAAAGCGTCGTCTGGAGCATCTCCAGAAGGAACAGAAGGATGTTGATCGACTGAACAGTATGACATTGTCAGCATTTTTTTATCAACTGATTGGCAAGAAGACAGAACGGCTGGAGAAGGAAGAGCTGGAGCTCTTGGAGAGCAAGGCTGCATACGACACCGCTTGTCGCATGTTACAAGACGTACAGGAGCAACGAATTCATGTGGAGCAGGAGTTGGAGGGCGGGCGGCAGTATCAGTACTGGCAGAGCGACTACAACGCTCTGTGGGGGAAGAAGGAAGGTCGTCTGCTGGACCAGGATGCGGAATTGCAACACATGGCTGAGAATCGGGAACATCTTGCGAGTGAGCTTCAGGAACTGGATGAAGCTTTTCGGGAGGGGGAATATCTGCTATATGCCCTTGAACGTGCGGAGAAGGCTTTGTCTTCGGCAGGTAATTGGGGTGTGTATGACATGATGGGCGGTGGGGTCATCTCCACACATATCAAGCGGGGACGAATGGATGACGCTCAGGTCGCTATTATGGATGCAGGTAAGCGTCTACGACGTTTTCAGAAGGAATTGGAGGATGTAGAGATGGCCGTACATGCCGATCTGCATCTTGGAGGTCTGCTTTCATTCGCAGACTATTTCTTTGATAACCTCTTTGTGGACTGGATGGTTCAGGACAAAATTCGCAAAGCCGAACGTCAGGTGAAGGATGGACTGAGCGCGGTTCGGAAGACCATGCATGTGTTAAGAAATGAAATCCGTGACCATAAGGCAGAGTTAGAGATTTTGGATCGTAAGTATCATGCATATGTGGAACAGGCAGATTAAGAGATATGACAAAAAAGGACACTTCCGATAGCGCACCGATTTGCTGTGCTTGGAAGTGTCCTTTTTGATTAGACAAGACTTATGGATGTCACCATGATGATTTCGTAGAAAAATGATGCTTTTTTACTTGGTTGTAATGTAGGCAGCGAGCAATCGTGCCGTATTCAGGACAGCATCCTTATGCGTACGCTCCATGGAATGAGATGCGTGAACTCCTGGACCGATCAGTGCTGCTCGGATATTGTTTCCTCCGCGTAATGCTGCACTGCCATCTGAGCCATAGTGAGGATAAATGTCGACGACGTAATCCATGCCATCTTGTTTGGCCAGCTCAATGAGACGGCTAGTCATATCATAGTCATACGGGCCAGAAGAGTCCTTGGCACATATGGAAACGTCGGTTTCTTTACAACTGAGATCGTCACCCATCGCACCCATGTCTACAGCGATCATTTCACTGATTTCCGCAGGGATATACGATGCGCCATGTCCGACTTCTTCATAGTTGGAGATGAGCAGAGAGACGTTATGTAATGGTTTCCAGCCCTCGCGATGTGCAGACTCAAGGATGCCGAATAGCGCAGCCACGCTGGCTTTGTCGTCCAGATGACGTGACTTGATATAACCACTCGGAGTGATGACTGCGCGAGCATCGAAGGAGATAAAGTCGCCGACAGCGATCCCGAGTTTCAACACATCATCCTTGGAGGAGACAACTTCATCGATGCGTACTTCCATATGATTCTCGGTACGCTCAAAGGTACGTGCATCCGGATAAACATGTACAGACGGATGAAGGGAGAGGATGGTACCTGTGTATGTTTTTCCATCCCGAGTATGGACGCTGCAATACTCATTTTCGATACTTTGCATCGAAAAACCACCGACAGAGGTCAGTTTCAATGTGCCGTAGGATGTAATGGAGCGTACCATGGCCCCTAGCGTATCCACGTGAGCGCTCAATGCAATCGTCTTGGACGAATCCTGCCCTGGCAATGTAAGTACCGCACCACCCTTGTTATTCAGCTCACAAGCAATACCCAGTGATTCTGCTTCCTTGCGAATCATCTCGATAATATGATGGGTGTAGCCACTTGGACTTGGTGTATCCAGCAATTTTTTTAGAAAAGACAGAACGTAAGATTCATCAATTGTAAAACTCATTGTATATTTCCTCCTTGGAACGTGGGTATGGTATGAAACAAAATACAGCCTGTCTGGGGGAGTGAATGTGAGACTACCATTCCTGACTCGCCAGCAGGCTGATTCTGTTGGTTACAATGTCCCCGTAGGGTTTCCTTTGCGCTGACTCTGGATCGAATCATTGTCCAATAGGCTGTCTTGTTCAGTTGAATCAAGCGAATCCATCGATTTGAAAGAATCGAACGAAGAGTTGCTTGCCGCTGAACTTTCCAATTCAGATACACGCAATTTCAAATGCTTGTTCTCGCGTTGCAGTCGGTATTGGCGATAGATGCCATATGAACCTACAATAATTCCACCGATCAGCGTGCAACCGAGAATCAGCAAAATCAGCGGGATTTGAACGGTGTTAAACAACAGGTTAACTTGTACGGAGTCTACATTAATAACCGCAAAGATTCCTGTGAGCAGTGCAAAAACAAGACCTGCTATGAGCGCCCATTGCATTTTCATGGTGTTGCCTCCTTGTTGAACAATTGAGAACTAGTATGCATTACCCATATTCGGGTATATTGCATCTTGCATTGATTATAAAATCCCCTGCCCTAACGGGCAAGGGATGCAGGTTACATGGAAAGACAACCTTATTTGGTTAGTTGCTCCATCTGTTCAATCAATTCCTTGAAGACACTCATAGCTTCACGAATTGGCTGTGGTGTAGACATATCCACACCTGCTTTTTTCAGAATGTTAATGGAGTAATCACTGCCACCGCTCTTCAGGAAACCGAGATAACGGTCAACAGCCGGTTGGCCCTCTTCCAGGATTTGCTTGGAGAAGCTGGTCGCTGCGGAGAAGCCTGTTGCATATTTGTAAACGTAGAAGCTGTTATAGAAGTGGGGAATACGAGCCCATTCCATCTCAATATCTTTGTCAACAACCATGCCTTTACCGTGATATTTAACGTTCAGATCATAATAGATCTCGGATAACAATTGTGGTGTTAATGCGTCACCTTGTTCCGCGCGTTCATGAATGATTTTCTCGAATTCAGCAAACATGGTCTGACGGAATACCGTTGTACGGAATTGGTCGGCATAATAGGTCAGCAGATACAATTTTTCTTTTGGATCTGTTGATTTGTTAAGCAGATAATCCATCAGCAATGCTTCGTTAGTTGTGGATGCAACCTCAGCCAGGAAGATGGTGTACTGGGCATCACGATACGGAAGTGTTGTATCCGAGTAATGTGAATGCAGAGCGTGACCCATTTCATGTGCGAGTGTGAACATGCTGTTCAGGTTATCTTTGTGATTCAGCAAGACATATGGGTGAGTGCCGTAAGCGCCCCAGGCATATGCACCTGAACGTTTATTTTCATTCTCATATATATCGATCCAGCGGTTATCATATCCAGTCTGCAATGCCTCAGCATAATCCTTGCCGAGTGGTTTCAGACCATCTTTGACCGTTTGTTTCGCTTCCTCATAGGTAATATCCATTTTGTACTCGTCTACGAGTGGAGCGAACAGATCGTACATGTGCAACTGATCCACACCCAGCAACTTTTTGCGCAGGTCCATATAACGATGCAATAACGGAAGGCTCTCGTGAATCGTGTCCACCAGATTCGTATACACATCCGTTGGGATGTTATCTCCATATAGGGACATTTCCATCACGGAAGGATACTTCCGAACATTAGCATAGAACATATTTTTGGTTACATTTGCATTCAAGGCAGCCGCAATTGTGTTCTTCTGTTTGGCATAGGTTTCGTATACCGCTTTGAAGGCACGTTCGCGAACTTCACGGTTAGGGTTCTCCAGGAACTGAATGTAGCTGCCGTGAGTCAGCTCAACTTCATTACCATGTTCATCCTTGATTCGGGGGAACTTTAGGTCAGCGTTGTTCAGCATGCTAAAGATCGTCTGTGGTGCTTGTGAGAGGTTGCCTACCTGTGCAAGCAAAGCTTCTTCTGCTTGGCTAAGAACGTGGGCTTTTTCGCGTTTCATCTCTTCCAGCGTAAATGTATACGCAGAGAGTTTTTCGTTCGCAATGAATGCGTCCAACTCGTCATCTGGCAGGGATAGAATCTCCGGTGTGACAAAAGAAAGTGCTTCACCAACCCGTACGCCTAATTTCTGGGCTTTTTGGGACAGGTTTTGATATGTAGGATTAGCTGTGTCTTCATCTTGATGCATACGTGCGTACACAAAGAGGCGTTCTATTTTGAGGCTGATCTCATCTTCGAATTCGAAGCAAGATTTGAGTACATCAGGTTGATTCAGTTTGCCTTGAAATTCGGAGGCCTTCTTGGTCAAAGACGATACTTCTTCATATTCTTGATCCCAGGCTTTCTGATCGGCAAATAAATCTTCCAGTTTCCAGCTATGCTCAGCCGGCACCTCGGAACGTTTCAATAATTGACTCATGGAAATCCTCCTTTGATGATCTGATGGATGTATGGACGAAGCTGCCTTCGTCTCGCTTGCCTGTGCGGAGAGAGACGAAGGAATCAGACTAAGTACCAGGATAACAGATAGCGATTTCTGGTATTTCAACGGCCTTCCTCCTTACGATACGAATAATCTCGTATAGTATGACCTTAGGCACGTTGAAATATTTGAGTATCACGGTTCCTTGTGATTAGGTTCCCATGTTATACAGAAAATAAACGATCAGGAAAAAGGCGAAACAAATGAGCAGGGTAGCAATAAGCGCCATTCCCCGTCTCAGTCGATCCGGGATGGAATTGCGTCCGAGAATAAGCACAATACCAAGAGAGAAGGCAAGGATAATAAAAATGACAACATTGCTTGAGTCAAGCTGCATGGGTTAGACCCCTTTGAAGGCAGCCATCAATTGACGCCATTCATCCTCACGGTTCTCAAAATCTGCTTTTGGGAAACGGCGTTCAGCCCAGTGCATTAATGCAGGACGGCTAAGGAAAGTATGGCATTCTTCGCCCCACTCTTCCGAAATTTCTCGCAGTACGAGATATTTGCCTTGAACTTCTACGGTCATCATATTCCACTTGTCTGTTTTGTATATTTCATGTTTTTTTATCATAGGTAGTCTCCAAACTAACGGTTTTGGTAAAATGATACCGTACCCTACGATTCAAAGCAAATTTTTTCGACATTTATGGAAAGATAAATTGCAAAATGGAAGCCCATACAGTATAATAAGGGTATTCGCCATAGATGGCGATATTTTTAGGAGGTTTTTCATTTGAAAGGTACAGTTAAATGGTTTAACGCAGAAAAAGGCTATGGCTTTATTTCAGTTGAAGGCGGCGAGGACGTATTCGTACATTTCTCCGCAATCCAAGGAGATGGCTTCAAAACATTGGAAGAAGGTCAAGCGGTAGAATTCGAAATCACTGATGGAAACCGTGGTCCTCAAGCAGCTAACGTAAACAAACTGTAAGAATTTTTCCGGTCAACGGACTTCTTATATATGATAAATTTATAGCTGAATATTAAGAACCTAAGCACAGTCCCCCATGGGAGGCTGTGCTTTTTTTGATTCTAAAATTTTCAATGTAAATAACGGTTGAATATGGTGTATGTTCCCAGTGTGTTCAGGAGACACGATTGGTCATGCTGGACCATAACTTCAATCCGAAACCGATCAGTGCAGCCAGGGAGAAAGCCATAGCGGTGAGATAGAAGGTTTGTCTGCCTGCATGTTCCAGCAGCAGTCCGCCCAACGTTCCACTAAGCAGTCCCGAAGCACTGGACCAGACAATGGTGAACAAAGCCATACCCGTAGCTCTGTAGCCATCCGGAACTAGGCGAATAATATAGCGGACCGCCGTAACGTAGAAAATACCAAAGGTAACACTGTGCATCGTCTGAATTGCAACGACAGCTGCTGGTGTATCGGATATGGACATGAGAAGCAAACGAACCGTATACATCAGTGCAGCAAAAGCGATTAGCGGCAGTTCTTTATAACGGTTTCCATACTTGCTGAGCAGTAGAAATATGGGGATTTCACTTACGGAAGAGATCAGCAAAGACCAGCCGATTAGCCCTTCGCTGGCACCCAGATCTTTTAGCGTGATGGTAAGAAAAGCTTCGTTCATCCGATGTCCCATGGCAAGCAAAAATACACAGCCAAAAAAGGTGAGCACATCTCTGCGTTTCAAAATAGCCCATAACCCCGATAGGTCCATTTTGCTACTGCTCCCCGAAGGTTGATCCTTCAATTGAAAACTGATCAATAGTGTAGTTGCAGCAAGACCAACGCAGACCCAAATCGTCCATGCTGGACCAAAAGATCCAAGGAAATACCCGATACTTAATGCAAAGAAGGCATAACCGATCGATCCGAAGACTCGAATGGAAGTGAAATTTCGGCCGTACTTGCTGGCCGTTGTAATAGCCATCGTATCGGAGAGTGGATAGACCGGATAATAGAAAAAGTAAAACAGGGTTACGAGTACAAATACCTGACCGAAAGTTGTTGCATTGGCGAGCATGATTCCTGTGATTAATTGACCACCAAGCAGAATGACCATCACTTTGCGTACCGTTTGGTAGCGGTCGCTGGCCATACTCCAGAACATATTGGAGAACACAGAGATGAGGGGGCCAATTCCGTAGAGATATCCAATCTCAGCCCGACTGAAGCCCAGATGACTGAAGTAAAGCTGGAAGTAGGATACCACAAGAACGGTGGAACCAAAGATGGTGAACATGAGAGCCCGCAGCCAGTTCTGATCCGGGCGGGCGTTGTGACTTAATTTCATGATGAGAGACTCCAATCTTGATAACAATTCAATGATTTTATTACCCTTTCAGGGATGTTGATTTACGGGCTTTCGGCACGGACATCGTAGGTTCTTGCTGCGTGCGCCTGATGACAAGCCAGACAATGATGAGTTCGGCGAGCAGACCAAGTGATTGGGCTACAGCGCCAATCATGCCGTTCCACGCAGGGAAAATACTAACCAGTATAAGCAGCACAATTACCGTGCAGATTGCATTCGCCGTTTGCGAACGAAACATCGTTTTCGTCTGGCCGCGAAGCAGAATGAGGCCATTGCTGAAATCCAGAAAAGGGAAGATCAGCGGAAATAAGACGAACGCACGTAGTGTCCACAGACTTTGTTCCAACAGTTCCCCTTGAACGCTCATGACATTTTCGAGTACCCATGGTCCCAAGGGGGTATAGGCAATCGACACCATCATCGCAAACGGAATAAATCCGGTGACAAGTGCGAATTTTCGTACCAGTTTGGCATCCACAAGGTAGAAATTCAGCACGATCTGATGGATGTATGTAAAGAAGCTTAGCATCAACTGCATCAGACTGCTTGCTATGGCAAAGGACGAAATGGCTAGTGCGATTCCGGTCGTTTTGCCAAGTACGATGTTAATAACCGGTCCTATGAACAGCGCTACAAAGCTGGATAACAGCAGCGGCTTATAAAAGCGAAATACGTCTCCCTTGCTCTCGACGGGATGATCCTCAAGCTTGGCTGGCATTTTGCGTTTGATGCTGTTTCCCTCCAGAAAGCTGACCAGCGCTTCAATCATCATGCCAGCAGCAAAAATGATAGCGCCTACACGTCCACTGTCAATGCTGTCTGTGTATATGAAATAGAGGGATAGGCCGTACATGCCGGCTAAACGAAATACCATGCCGATGGTTAACCACTTAGTGCGGTTATTCGTAATGATGATCCCTTGATAGATGTTGCGGATCACTGAAAAGATACTCACATACATGAGAATTTCATATACGTCGATGACTTTGTTCAGCAGATCCGGACTTACACCAAACAGGTATTTGAACACCCCGGTACCAACGGGAGAGTATACGATGAGAAACCCGATGAGAAGCACACAGGCAAGAAATATTTTGGTCACAAACGTGAGGGCCTGAAAGGAAAGGCGATCCCGAACCAGTGCGGAACAGGTTTGCCGCAGCAGGGTGGAGGGGCGTTCTGTGAGGGTTAACAAGCTACCGGCGATGGCATAGCTGGCAATAACCGTCTCGGGATGAGCGGAACGTGCTAATGTGCTGTTTATAATGACGTGAGAGATGGTGACGAGAGAGGCGGAAATGCCAAGTGGCACAAAAAAAGAAAATAACCGTCTCCACGAAAGTGATTCACTTGACGACATGTCAACGACTCCTTTAATGGATGAAATATGCCTAGTATATCACAAAGCTTTGGGCGCGGATGCGAATTTTTGTGCGGAATATGCGGCAGATCATTTGTACAATTAAGGGGATCATATTATAATAGGAATGGTTAAAAATCGCTCTAATACGTATTCAACCAAGTGGAGGCACATTTATTTTGAGCCAATCAAATCGAAAACGTCATCAATATCCGCGTGGACCGCTGGCATTGATGAGAGGGGTGTACAAATACACCATTCCGGAAACACGGAAGGCATTGAATGGATGGCGTACCCAAGCTGAAGCGATTCCGAATGAGGAATTGCGTACGCAAGCACTCGCCAGTCTGAGGGATAAACAGTTTCACTGTGAAGGCGGAACCGTCTATGCATTAGCTGATTTGCCCAACAGACACATTCTGATTCCGCTGATCGTTTCATATCAAACTATTAGTGATTATTTGGACAATCTGTGCGACCGCAGCACGTCGATGGACCCGGCTGACTTTCGTCTTCTCCATCAATCTATGCTTGATGCGGTAGATCCCGAAGCAATTCCCGTCAATTATTATGCCCTCCGTGAGGAGCAGGATGACGGCGGATATCTGCGGAATCTGGTGACCACATGTCAGGAACTGACCCGTCAGTTACCAGGCTATGAGTCCGCCAAGCCCCAAATTCAGGATCTGGCAGGCCTATACACGGACCTGCAGGTATATAAGCATATCAAGCCGGAACTGAGAGAAACGGCACTGCTCGAATGGTGGTCGGAGCATCGTCATCGCACACCTCAGTTTCGTTGGAACGAATTTGCTGCTGCAACTGGCTCTACACTGGGCGTTTTCATGCTGTTTCTGGCTGCGAGTGACGATCAGTTGACTGAAGAGCAAGCGGCCTCGATCCACACGGCCTATTTCCCACATGTATGCGCATTGCACATTATGCTCGATTATTTAATTGATCAGGATGAGGACCGCATCGGGGGAGATCTCAACTTCTGCAACTATTATGAGAATGTAGAGACAATGCTGGACCGAATTGCTTTTATTGTGGAGATGGCACGCAGTGATGTACAGAAGATTCCGGGAAGCTCCTTTCACCGGATGATCATCGAAGGACTGATTGCCATTTACCTGTCTGATCCCAAAGTCAGCGAACAGCAGGAAGTTCGCGTCGTATCCAAACGTCTGCTGAAAAATAGTCCGATCACAAGAATATTTTTCTTCATTTTCAGTCGATGGATACGGAAAAATATGTAAGTCAGGTGTGATATTGCGGAGCCTGAAGTGAAACTAGAGGAGGAAGAAACATCATGACAGCAGTAAAGAAAATCGCAGTATTAACGAGCGGTGGTGATTCACAGGGGATGAACGCGGCTGTTCGTGCGGTTGTTCGCAGCGGACTGTTTCACGGTCTCGAAGTATTTGGAGTTCAACGTGGATACCAGGGTCTTTTGAATAATGACATTTTCCCAATGGATTTGCGGAGTGTAGGGGATATCATCCAACGTGGGGGAACGGTTCTTCAATCGGCACGTTGCAAGGAGTTCTATACCGCTGAAGGTCAGCAAAAAGGTGCGGACATTCTGCGTGCGCGTGGCATTGACGGTCTGGTTGTTATCGGTGGGGATGGTTCCTACAACGGAGCAAACAAACTGAGCAAGCTGGGCATTAACACCATGGGTCTTCCAGGAACGATTGATAATGATGTTTCATTCACCGATTATACCATCGGATTCGATACAGCTGTAAGCATAGTGGTTGATGCAGTAAACAAATTGCGTGATACGATGTCTTCACACGAACGTTCTTCCATCGTTGAAGTTATGGGTCGTCACTGTGGGGATATCGCTCTGCATGCCGGACTTGCTTCGGGTGCTGAAACGATTCTTGTACCCGAAGTTCCGTTTGACATGGACGAAGTAGCAGATCGGATGAAAGCTAACTTTGCACATGGCAAACGTCACAGTATTATCATCGTTGCAGAAGGCGTAGGCAAGGGTGAGGATGTAGCAAAAGAACTGATGGAACGTTGCCCAACGTATGAGCCACGTGTAACCGTTCTGGGTCACATTCAGCGTGGGGGTACGCCAACACCTTTCGACCGTAACCTGGCAAGCCGTCTGGGCGACTTCGCTGTTCGCAGTCTGATTGCAGGCGAGACAGACAAAGGTTGTGGCATTATCAAGGGTGAACTTACCCTGACGGATATTGATAAAGTGGTTAACACGAAAAAAGATTTCGATATGGAGACTTACGAGCTTGCACAACGTTTGTCCCAATAATTCGATCCATAAAAAAAGAGCACAATCCTGCATGAACGAGGATTGTGCTCTTTTTTTTGTTTTCATCAGTGCGCATATCGATGTTACGCCTTGCGCAGTGCGGCTTGCTTTTGTACCAGGAAGAGCCTCCATAGAAGCGCTGTTGCTCCTACAGCAAGGCCGGCAATGAGTCCGATCCAGTATCCAAAGGCACCGAGTGAAGTATACGTAGCAGTTAGATAACCTACAGGCAAGCCAATAATCCAATAAGCTACAAATGTAATGATTAGTGCCGGATTAACATCTTTGTAGCCACGTAATGCTCCCTGGGTTGGTGTAGCAATTGCATCCGAGATCTGAAAGAAAATGGCGTAGATGAGGAAATGCTGCGTAAGTGCAATAACCTCTCGATCGTTCGAATACACACCAGCGATCTGTTCGCCAAACACAATCAATACGATGGCTGTCAGCAGTGAGAGTCCGATGGCTCCACCAATTCCGAGCAGACTATATTGTTTGGCATCTCTCAGACGCCCTGCACCTGCTTCAAAGCCCACAAGGATTGTAAGAGCCATACATATGCTCACAGGCAGCATGTAGAGCGTAGAAGCGAAGTTCAGAGCCGCCTGATGGGCGGCGATCGTTGTGGTGTCAAAACGGCTCATCATTAAAGTTACAGCAGCAAAGATGGACGTTTCGAAAAAAGTTGCGAATCCGATGGGCACTCCAATCTTGAGTAACTCTTTCCATTTGGATAATGATATACGGGTCCATTGACGGAAAATGCCGTATTGGGCGAAAGGTTCAACCCGATGGACAAAAAAGAGACTAATGAGAAAGATGAGCCAGTATGTACAAGCTGTAGCGACTCCCGCACCAACGCCACCCAATTGTGGAAAGCCCCAGCGGCCAAAAATCAGCAGATAATTCAGCAAGATATTAACGGGCAGGGAGACCAATGTAATGAACATTGTAGTTCGGGTCTGGCCTAGTGCATCCATGAAGCTGCGCAGCACGGTATATCCGAAGAGCGGGATAATGCCAAAAGCGAGTGCACACAGAAAATAGAAGGCAACCTGGGCAACTCTTGGCTCCAAAGGCATCCCGTTCAGTATAGGGCCAAGTAACAATGCCCCGGCTCCGATAACGACGAGACTGACTGCAATCCCGAGATACAACGCCTGAATGACGTTATACCCGATCTGATCATTTCGTTTGGAACCTAACAGATGGGATACGACGGGTGTTATGCCAATTAGAATCCCGCTTAGTCCAGTTTGAACTGGCATCCACAGACTTGTGCCGATCGCAACTCCTGCAAGGTCGGCCGGGGAAAACTTGCCTGACATATTCGTGTCGAAGAACGACATGGCAGAGAGGGCAATTTGAGTGGTGAAAATGGGCAAAAATATAATCAGGAATTGCTTCACTTTTTGGGAAAAACTTGTTGTGTTCATGTTCACTGGCAGTGCCTCGCTATTCTAAAGAGATGTCATCCGAGTGTCATATATGGACAGCTATTCATTGTAGAGGATTTTGTCCGTTTTGAATAGGGACAGAAGCAGAGGAGGGGTACACCGAGAAAAAGAAACATCAAAAAACCTCGCTCTGCTTCAAGCAGAACGAGGTTGGATGAAATGAGAAGTATGAAAGAGTGCGGATTACTTATATTGTACACCTGATGTATAACGGTTGGACGCATTCCAGAGTAGATATTCATGCACATCCATGTCCTTCATCGCTCTAATCTGATCTTCCACTTGTTTCTTGCCATACTTGACATAATGCCCACTGCCCAGCCAGCTTGCTGTGAAGTCCTGGATCCACGGACGAATGACGGGTTTGAGTTCCTTCGTGGGGTCCAGTTTCTTATGCGTATCTTCCATTGAACCCTTGATGGTTGTATAAGGATCTTTGTCAGGGTCCTTGACCCCATACCAGCCAGTTGAATAGTGACTAGGGTATACCATAGGTGAGATTACGTCCACATTTTCGGATATTTTAACAAAATCCTGTCCGATGCCTTCAGCCGCAGGTACAGAAGCGGCATAACCGAAAATATCAACCGATACCCGAACACCTAGCGGTGCCAACTCCTTGCGTGCATATTGCACGAATTCAGCCACAACATCCACTCGTGACTTGTCAGATTTGGTATATTTCAGTACATCGGCTCGAGTTTCGAAACCTTCCGGGAAACGAACGTAGTCAAATTGAATCTCTTTGAATCCAAGCTTGGCAGCTTCCTTTGCAATCTCAATATTATAATCCCATACTTCCTTGCTGTACGGATTCACGAAACTGTCGCCTTTGCCATTCGCCCATACTGATCCATCCTTGTTGCGGAAGGAGAGCTCCGGATTTTTCTTGGCAAGAATCGTATCTTTGAATACAACGACACGTGCGATCGGGTAGACCTCATGTTTTTGCAATCGTTTCATCAAAGCATCGATATCCCGGATAAAAGGTTGGGATTTGCCCATTTTCTGTAGCGCTTTGTTTTCTGTGGGATAAGTTATGTATCCGAGATCGTCTTTGATATCAATGACCATGGCATTCAGTTCGGTATTGTCTGTCAGTTCCAGCAATTCTTTCATACGTGCGCCCCCAGCGCTATAAGCCGTTACATAAATCCCTTTGACTACTGGGGCGTCAGGTTGAGGATCAATTTTGGCAGGTGGGTTATCGGCATCAATAACAACCTGATCTTTTTGAGATTGGATAATTGCGGTGTTAAAACTGTTGGTTAACGATTGGAATTGAGGATTTCCCTGGTCCGCCACTACGGGGGCACTCCCAAAGCTTCCGAAGGCCATAGCCAGTAAAGCCCAAAACATGTTCATTCATTTCCACTCCCTTATGTGTGCATTCCATGTATGAATTATACATTAAAGCCTCTGGGCTTTTAACCATATTAATCAAGTAATGAAACACATGGAAAAAATGAAAACCGCTTCCTGCTGAGGAAATCCCCTGCAAGAAGCGGCGTGATCAATCTGAAAAAAATTATTGAATGTAAATCTCATTTTGATGCTCACAAATACTGTACTGAATGATTTCCATTGCGTCTCCCTGTTCCAGGATGCCCAGCCCATCCCGGAGGACAATCAGTGAGTCGAGTTCATTCGGTTTCAAGAAAGGGAGCATTTCCGGGCACCATCTGTTGACAATTTCAAACAGTTTTACCGTTTCCATATCCACAATAATCACCCTTTCCTACTCGAATTCCAAAATGGTAAGTCATTCGGTGCAATTCGGGAAAGCATATGGCCTGTGAAATTGAAGGGTTGAACCTGCTATACAACATATTTAGGAGCCGTACACCGTTATTATACCACAATGTTGTGAATTGTTAACCGTACAGGTGTCTTAACTTCTGCGAAATGAACCCATAACACCAACCGTTTCCACAATGTTAACAAAAGCGTTTGGATCTGTATCCTTGATAATACGTTTAATTTCAACCAACTCGTAGCGGGTGGTAACGGTCATGAGCATGTCCTTCTCAATATCCGTGTATGCTCCCTGAGTCTTAATTTTGGTAACTCCACGAGGCCGAACAAGTAATTTTTTTAACATGGCTTCGGTTTCGTTTGTAATAATGTACAGTGTTACTTTGACGTGACTGATATGGATCAGATCAAGCACTTTGCCTGTAATGTAGATGGATACCATCGAGGCCAAGGCTGTATTCCAATTGTCACTCAGGTATCCTGCAAGCATAATGATCGTACCGTTCATACCGGCCATCACTGTACCAATCGGAAAGTCTCGTTTACGCGTGAAAATGGACCCAACAATGTCGAGTCCTCCTGTGGAGCCGCCAACTCGGAAGGAAACGCCAGTGCCCATTCCAATAAGCACACCGCCAAATACAGAACTAAGTAAAGGGTCTGTAGCCACAGCAAAAACAGGCAGAAGCGCAATGAACCAGGAAGTGGCTGCTACCGAAAGAATACTTAATGTAATGAAGCGTCGTCCAAGAATAAACCAACCTGCAATAAGCAGGGGAATGTTAAGAACAAAATACATTATACTAAGATTCAACGTTGTAAAATAACCCAGAAGCATTGAAATACCGGACACCCCGCCGCTTAAAAGCTGATGGGGGACCAAAAACCAGTTAAAGCCGCAGGCAATAGCTGCGGCCCCCAAAATGATCACTAAAGAGTGCCAAATTATTTTGGGCAATTTAATCACCTCATTTATATTTAAAACCAGATTGCTGGTAATCTTGAATTGTTTTGTGATATAATAATTTGTGGATATTCTTGAGTAGGAAACTTTTCCTAAATGGAGCAATAAAATTTTGAAATGTTTCAAACACATGTATGTAGTTTTAGTCTTATGTTGGGGGCCCATTCATGGAATTATATTCGTTAGTGAAAATAATCCGTCCCGTTGGGATACCCTATAAATATTAACGCTACTTAAGAATACAGACAACAAAGTGGATTGTCCACCATGTCCACCATATAAAAGGAGCATGAATAATTTTGACAAATTTAAACTTTACAGATTTCAATCTTGAACCACTGGTGCTGCAAGCCATCACTGAGCTCGGGTTTGAAGAAGCAACACCGATCCAATCCAAAGCGATTCCTTTGGCACTCGAAGGCAGAGATTTGATTGGTCAAGCTCAAACAGGTACGGGTAAAACAGCTGCATTCGGTATTCCGTTGATCAGCAAAATCACAAAAAGTGACGAGAAAATCCGCGCCCTTATTATGGCACCTACACGTGAACTTGCAATTCAAGTTGCTGAAGAGATCGAAAAACTCACTCGCTTCAAAGGTCTGCGCTCCCTGCCAATCTACGGCGGACAAGATATCGTGCGTCAAATCCGTGCACTGAAAAGAAAACCACAGATCATCATTGGTACACCTGGACGTCTCCTTGACCACATCAACCGCAAAACAATCAAACTAGATGATGTACAAACTGTTGTACTGGATGAAGCAGATGAAATGCTCGACATGGGTTTCATGGAGGATATCCAATCCATCCTGAAACAAGTTCCAGACGAGCGCCAAACCATGCTGTTCTCAGCAACAATGCCTCCTAACATTCAAAAATTGGCTCAACAATTCTTGAACAATCCTGAACACATTTCTGTGATTCCGAAACATGTTAGTGCACCATTGATTGACCAATCCTATATCGAAGTACCTGAGCGTCAAAAATTCGAAGCATTGAGCCGTTTGCTGGATATGGAATCTCCTGAACTGGCGATCGTATTCGGACGTACAAAACGTCGTGTTGACGAATTGGCTGAAGCTTTGCAAAAACGTGGATATTCTGCAGACGGTCTTCATGGTGACTTGTCCCAGAATCAACGTGATGCGGTAATGCGTAAGTTCCGTGACGGCAGCATTGACGTACTCGTTGCAACAGACGTGGCTGCACGTGGTCTCGACGTATCTGGCGTAACTCACGTTGTTAACTTTGACCTTCCGCAAGATCCGGAGAGCTATGTTCACCGTATCGGTCGTACAGGTCGTGCGGGTAAAGAGGGTGCTGCTTGGTCCTTCGTTACACCGCGTGAGATTGATCACTTGCACTTCATCGAGCGTGTAACACGTCACCGTATTCCACGTAAACCACTGCCAACAATGGCAGAAGCGGTTGAAGGTAAACAACGTTTGACAGCAGAGCGCTTGCTGGAAATCGTACAATCAGGCGAACTGAACGAATACAAAGGTATTGCGATTCAAATGCTTGAGCAATATGATTCTGTTCAACTGTTGTCGGCTGCACTGAAGCTCCTGACAGGTGATAAGAAAGATGCTCAAGTTGATCTGACTCCTGAAGATCCAATTCGTGCGAAACGTCGTAAACCGGATGTTCGCTCTGGCGGACGTAAACCATCGGGTTACAGCGGTAACCGCACAAGTGGTAGCGGCGGCAGTGGTGGTGGTTACAACCGAGATCGCAACAGCAGTGGCAGCGGACGTGGCGGTTACAACCGTGATCGTAACAGCGGCAGCAGCACTGGCGGTGGAAGCAGAGAAGGTGGTTACAACCGTGACCGCAAACCGCGTCCAAGCAGTAACGAAGGACGTCGTCCAGCGAAAGATTCTTCTTTCGAGTAATATAAACGTATGATCTGATAAATGGAGCGGGCAACTGCTCCATTTTTTTATTTTCAAAATTACTGTATCTTTACTGCCAGAAGCGCTAGTTAAGGATAATGACGATCTCTTTTCGGGAAGTACTGGCTTTTCCTATCTATAATAAGGTATATTAATATTAGACTTCAGGTAATACGCAAGGCTGCAGAGGAGGAGAAATGTTTGGAATTTAAAGGAGCTATGGGTGGGATCTACCGGCTTACAGAGTGGATTACGAGACTGGCCGCAACCAATCTGTTGTGGGCTATTTGTTCGTCTCCGTTCTTGTTTTTCTTGATTATGAAACTGCTCGTGATGCAGCAGAACCTCGCAAACGAATCATTGCAAATGAACTGGGCTATAGCTATTGTGGCACCGCTTACACTGTTCCCGGCGACTTCGGCGCTGTTTACGGTTGTTCGTAAATGGAATATGGGCGATACGGATGTACCGATCTTCCGTACTTTCTTTGTTGGTTACAAGGAAAACTATAAGCAAAGTTTAATTGGGGGCATTTTTTACACACTGCTGTTCGCGATTATGTATCTGGATTATACAGTGTACATGACGCAGTTCCGCAATATGCAGCTCGTGGGAATTATTATGCTTGTGCTGCTTCTCTTGTTATTTGTATCACTCTTTAACTTTTTCTCGATGGTTGTACACTATCATATGTCCATCGGACTCATTATCAAAAACGCGGTATTGCTTACGCTGATCAGACCATTCCGTGTATTTTCCACATTGCTGGGAAGCGGATTGTTGTTCTACATCGGTTTCCGTTATCCGGTCTTGTTCGTTTTCTTCATTATCAGCATCATTGCTTGGTTCGCGTTCTTTAACTTCTATGCAACCTTCAACAAGATGCAGGAGCAGATGGAGAAGATGCAGTTGAAGAAGGAAGAAGAGGAAGCTGCTGCGTTGGCTGAACAATCAGCAGAGAATGGTGAAACATCTGAGACATCAGACGACAAAAACATTACATTGCAAAAATAAAACATGATGGATCGCCATTTACTTTTTACACAGTTAGGGATATAATAATTGTACATCCTGCGATGTACGTTTCGGTTATTCGTTGTTTTGAACCAATGATGATGTCTTCGGGAGATCAACACAGAATGTTGCTGAAAAGCCCTGTCTATACGACATGGGGACTTCAAAAAGCATTTTTGCGGTCACCCACCTGCCAAGCAGGTTCATAAGACAATGTAGCCGGACGGCATAGGCGGGTTCCTAAATTTTCATGTACAACACCCTGACTTTTCCTCTTCTGAAGGAATTTCAGGGTGTTTTTAAGTTGTGATGAATGGTTTTGATCAGTTTTATGATAAATATGATGCTTACCCTTTTGTTACTACTTGAACAATGTTACACTAAGATACATAAATGGAACGGTTACATTCAAAGGAGGAAGGGTCTTGACCTTAAAGAGAACGCTCGTCGGTATCATCCGCAGCATGGAGGGGACCAGCGATCGAGCCAAGGATCCCAAATTAAAAACACGGTATTATAACTTATCCAAAGACAGAGCCTGGGAAGAGGTCTCTTCGACACTCAAAAAGATTCCGGGTTATAGAGTGCTGCATGAAGTGCCTTCTGTTGGAGAAGTTATTCTGGAGAAGCGGACTACCTTTGGACGGACGATGGATATTACAGTTTCCATTATCTCGGTAAGTCCTGTTCGTAGTGCGGTGGATATGTATTCAGCTTCACGTGGTTCACTTGGAGACTTGGGTTCCAATTATCGCACGATTATGAACTTATTCTCTGTACTGGATAAGAAGCTAAGCAAGTATAAAGCGAATGATTGAAATAGATGATAAATAACAAAAAGCGAGTGAAGGTTAACCTTCCTCGCTTTTGTTTTGAACGTGTGGTAACTTCTACAGCAAAGCTTTTACAGCAGCGATCGCTTGTTCGAAGTTAGGGGAGTCTGTCATTTCAGGCAAATACTCCACATATGTAATCCGGTCTTCGGCATCCAAAACAAAAATGGAGCGCATGTCGAGTTGGAATTCTTTGATCAGAACGCCGTAGTCTTCACCAAAAGAACGTGTTTTGTAGTCTGACAATGTAACTACGCGGTCAACACCAGCTGCTCCACACCAACGGGCTTGAGCGAACGGAAGGTCAACGCTTACTGTCAAGACAACAACATTGTCTCCGAGTTCTCCAGCTTCAACGTTGAAACGACGAGTTTGCGCATCGCATACGCCAGTATCCAGGGAAGGAACAACGCTGATTAATTTGATTTTGCCTGCGAAGTCTTTCAAGGATGCATCTTCAACCAGGTTTTTGCTCAGTGTAAAATCAGGTGCTTGATCGCCCACTTTCAGTTCGGGTCCGATCAATGTAATAGGGTTGCCTTTAAATGTGGCTGCGCCTGTACGTTCTTGTGTCATAATAATGTTCCTCCTTATAAATTGGTGATCCGTGCCAAAATCCATTATAATCTTTTATGAAAGGCATTGTCCAATTCGGACATGTACCATTACGATGGATCAGAGATGTAAGTCCGATCTGAACAGGGTGGAGTGAAAGAAGAAATTTATGATATTTATTCGCTATGAGAACTGGAAAGGTTATTTGAAGTATTTCCCTTTGACGTCGATTTTTTTAATTGCCAATGTTGTGATGTTTATTGTGTTAACGGTGAACGGTGGCTCAACGAACAATATGGTGCTGCTGAAATTTGGGGCACTTACGAATCATGAACTGTTCGCACATGAATGGTGGCGTTACATCACATCCATCTTCCTGCATGCAGGCTTCAGTCATTTATTGTTTAACAGCTTTGCGTTAATCGTATTTGCACCTCCGATGGAACGGTTGCTCGGGTCGGTAAGGTATGGTGTATTGTACTTGGGGGGCGGCTTATTGGGTAATATTCTTGCTGTTGCATGGTACAACTCGATTGGGAGTATTACCATCTCGGTAGGTGCTTCAGGAGCGATCTATGCCGTCTATGGTGCATTCCTGTATGTAGCGCTGTTCCAGCGAACGATGATGGACGAGGCTTCGCGCAAAACGATGTACACGTTGCTTTTGTTCGGGATCATATTCTCCTTCGCCATGTCGGGCATCAATTGGATGGCACACCTCGGAGGATTGTTGGGTGGATTCTTTATTTACGGACTGTTGATCAGATTGTGGAAACCCCGCAGCTTAAAGCGGTAGTCAGAACGTTCTCAAGATGGAATGCAATCAAGGATAAGTAGGGTATAACAGATTGGAGCGATCAGGCGAGTGGAATTAAGACAGTTGCATTACTTTTTGAAAGTGGCACAGAAGGAACATGTAACACAGGCTGCTGAAGAGTTGCATGTGGCACAGTCGGCGGTGAGTCGTCAGATTCATCAGCTGGAAGAAGAACTGGGCGTGGACCTTTTTATGCAAAAGGGACGAAACCTGCAGTTGACTGCAGTGGGACAGCTTTTTTGCAAACGAATTGAAGGCATTTTGAAAGATTTGGACAAGGCAGTCGGGGAAGTTCATGAGTTTCTGGACCCGGAGCATGGAGAGATTCGAATTGGATTTCCGCATAGCCTGGGGATTCATCTCATTCCTTCCGTTGTGGCTGCTTTCCGTCAGCGCTACCCCAACGTGAAATTCAGATTCAAGCAGGGGATGTTCCCTACACTGATTCGTGATGTGTTATCCGGAGAGGTAGACTTGGCATTCATTTCTCCTTTTCCCGAGAAGCATGATCAAGTAGATGGTGATATTGTACTCACGGAAGAGTTACATGCCATCCTTCCTCCGAATCATCCGTTAGCTGGTGAAGACACAATCGCGCTTGAACAGCTTAAGGATGATAAGTTCGTATTGTTCAGCAAAGGTTATTCTCTTCGTCCTATTGTGTGGCATGCCTGTCTGGAAGCTGGTTTTACACCTAAGATCGCTTTTGAAGGGGAAGAGACCGACACCATTCGTGGATTGGTCGCTGCGGGCATGGGGGTAAGTCTATTGCCTGAAATGGCATTATTCCAGACGAACCCGTTGCAGCCGGCACATGTGGCTATCTCCCATCCCAAAGTAACGCGAACTATAGGGTTAATTCATCGTGCGCATGATAAACTGCCGCTGGTTGCTCAATCCTTTCGTTCATTCTTGCTTGATTATTTCGGTTTACAACAAAACAATACCCCATCCGATTAACGGTGGGGTATTGTTTTTTGTTTTTGTTGTATTAGGTATCCAATTAATCACGGCTATTGAAGATTCCGATGTAACGAATCAACTCAAGCAGTGAGATCAGCGCTGCAGCGACGTAAGTTAAAGCTGCGGCGTTCAGAACTTTTGCAACACCTTTTTCTTCTTCATTACGGATGTACCCTTCGGATACCATAATCTCTCTAGCGCGATTACTTGCATTGAACTCAACCGGTAAAGTGATGAGTTGGAATGCTACAGTTACGGAGAAGAAGATGATACCGATACCTACAAGGTTCATGGCATTGAAGATGAATCCTGCAATTAACAGGAATGGAGCTAATCCGGATGCAAAGTTCACAATTGGGAAGATCCGGTGACGCAGTGCCAGCATCGGATAACTTTCTTTATGCTGAATGGCGTGGCCAACTTCGTGACACGCTACCGAAACAGCTGAGATTGAGTTTTCATAATATACTGGTTCTGATAAACGTACAACCCGATTGATCGGATCATAGTGATCAGAGAGCGTGCCGCGTACAGGTTCAATTGGAACATCATGCAGGCCGTTAGCATCAAGCATCTGGCGAGCGGCATCATAGCCAGTCATTCCGTTCTGGTTCGGTACTTCCGACCAACGTCTAAACGTACCTTTAACGCGAAATTGCGCCCATAAAGAGAGCAAAAAGGCGATAATGATCAATACGAACATACCGTTATTAAAACTCATATTCATTCCTCCGCTTTCTAAAAATAAGCTACATCATGGTGTTCTCAAGCAAGATTTTAAGTGCCTCCATTGTACCGGCACTTTTGGTGAGAAGTCCTGCCATCATTTTGCGTGCTTGTACAGGTTTCATCTCTCCAAGTAGCGGTTTGAGTTCGTTAACCTCTCGCTCAAGTTGTTGTACATGAAGCTCTAACGTTGTCAATTTGCTGGCAACTTGTTCTTCTGTACTAACCAGACGCCACTTCTCAAGAGATTGCTTAATCTCGTCGAGACTATACTTCTCTTGTTTCATCTGTACAATACGTTCAAGCCTCGTTAAAGTTTCATTACTATAGAGACGATAATTTTTTTGTGTACGTTCTTCGGGAGCGATCAGTCCAAGCTTTGTGTAATAATCAATCGTCCGTTCACTAACACCAGCGGTCTTGGCAAGTTCGCCAATCCGAAAAAGTTTCATATCCCCAATGATATTCACCTCGCTTGCAAGTTCAAATGTAGGGAATTGTAGTTTCCACTTGTGAATTTCTAGACTACGCCCAATTTTCTTACTAATAAGTATGATACATGATCTTTAACCGTACAGTCAAACGTTATGCTTTGGCAATCAGCATACTGCATTTCTATATCTATGTGCTCATAGAATGTGATTATGTACTTGAGTGCAAGAAAAAGACGTATGACTTTATTCCCAGAAATAATTTTCAGTTTTGATGAAAATACTCTTGTCAACTTTCCTCTCTTCTGCTTATAATGACATTAAGAGTTTCACGTTATGTGAAGAAACTTAACATAAGAGGGAGTGGGGTATATGAGAAAGAAATGGTTGGTTTCCATGTTAGTAATGCTTACTTTGTTCGCTTTTCCGGTCAGCGCATTTGCGGCTGCGGAGGGTCCGACTAACATTGAACTTCAAAGTGGTTTGAACTCAGCCTTTACGTTTCTGGCTGTCGTACTGGTGTTCTTGATGCAAGGGGGATTTGCTTTACTCGAAGCGGGTTCAACACGAATGAAGAATGCAGGACACATTGCGGGTAAAACCATCCTGACATTGGGAATTTCGGTAATTGCCTTCTGGGCTTTGGGCTTCGGTCTGGGTTTCGGTAATGGTAACAGCTTCTTTGGAACAACAGGATTCTTCCTGAGTGGTGACAAGATGGCTGCTTCCTTCGAATCACTGGCTTTCTCCGATGTTCCACTGACTATTAAATTCGTATTCCACCTTGCCTTTGCGGCGGTATCTCTGGCCATTGCCTGCGGTGGTATGGCTGAACGTGCAAAGATGAGCGTATATATTGTTTTCGGTACACTGTATACCATTATCATGTATCCGGTTGTTGCTCACTGGGTATGGGGCGGCGGCTGGTTGGCTGAGCTGGGTATGCAAGACTTTGCAGGATCGACGGTTGTTCACTTGACTGGTGCGACTGCAGCATTGGTAGCTACCATCTTGTTGAAACCACGTATTGGTAAATATAACAAAGACGGCAAACCTAACATCATTCCAGGTCACAACCAAGTGTATTCTGTACTCGGTGTTATTATCCTCTGGATTGGTTGGTTCGGATTCAACCCAGGTAGTACATTATCTGCCATGGGAGATGGGTTCTTCGGTTATGTTGCATTAACTACTAACGTAGCTGCTGCAGCCGGTGGTGTGGCTGCACTGTTGATCTCATGGGCAGTACTTGGTAAGTCTGATATTCCTAGCATGTTAAACGGTGTGCTTGCGGCACTCGTTGCGATTACAGGAGCATGTGCATTTGTTGAACCTTGGGCAGCGCTGGTTATCGGTGCTTTGGCGGGTATCATCACATTCTTCACAGCACAATACTTCGATCGTAAAGGAATTGACGATCCAATCTACGCTTTCTCCGTACATGGTATTGCTGGTATGTGGGGTGCGATCTCCACAGGTTTGTTTGCTACTCCTGAACTTGCCGAGAATGCTGGTGTAGGTCAGGCGGGTCTGTTCTATGGCGGTGGATTCCACCAATTGGGCGTACAACTTCTAGGTCTGGCAGGTGCTTTTGCCTTCGTACTCGTAATGTCCTTCATTATTCTGGGCGGAATGAAAGCGATCATGGGCATCCGTGTTACTGAAGAAGAAGAAACAATGGGTCTGGATATCAGTGAGCACGGTACTTACGGATACCCTGAACAAATGAAAAATGTAGATTCTAAATCCAATGGTGGTACGTTCAGCTCCTGAGGTGAATGATGCTGAATCATGCTTCAAGGAGGCTGGACATGATGGAACCCATCTCGTATACAAACTATTCCTGGTCTTATCAGGGAATCGATGGTGCGGTGTCTTCTCAAGAACTGCGCCAGGCACGTGTGATATTACAGAACGAACTCCAGGAATTGTTGTCCGCTTCCTTGTCGCCGATCGAGTGGTACCAAACGGTAAATGAACTGCATGACCGGATTGCACGGAAAGCAGTAGAGTTATGCATTCAGGGGATGGTTGAGGAAGGCTACGGCCAACCTCCCGTCCCCTATGCCTTTATCGTATTTGGCAGTTCGGGCAGGGAAGAAGCAACGTTATGGAGTGATCAGGATAATGGCATGATCATTAGTGATACCCCATACGAAGGTAAAGAGGCGTATTTTGCCGACCTCGGACAGCGAATGACAGATATGTTGGAAGGGCTTGGTTACGCCAAGTGCGAAGGCAAAGTCATGTGTTCAGAGCCGCTGTGGAGAAAAACACTGGCGTCATGGAAACAACAATTAGCAGATTGGAGCTTGGATCTGAATTGGGAGCCCGTTCGTAATCTGATTATTGCTTCAGACATGCGTTTTGTTGCAGGTGAGCAAAGTCTGGCAGAGGAATGGATCACGAGTTTTTATGAACAGTTCAGACTGGTTCCTGAACTTTCGGATGCAGTTCTTCGCAATACGGTTAAACATAAAGCTACATTAAATGTACTTGGACGTGTGGTCACAGAACGATTTGGTGAACATGCAGGTGGATTTGATGTTAAGTATGGTTTGTACATTCCGCTGGTGAACAGTGCCCGTTATTTGGCTTTGCAACATGGGATCAAGGAGTCATCTACGTTAAAAAGAATGGAGAGACTTACTTCACTTGAAGCTGTTCCATTTACATTACTGGATGCATGCCAGCGGGCCTTTTTAGCTGCTTTGAAATTTCGACGAAGTACACCGGTTGTCCTCCAAGGGGACTTGCAACATAGCAGTGGGTTCCTGGATGAGAAACAGATGAAACAAAAACAGATTCATTATGAGCTCAGGGATACGCTCGGGTTGGTAAGGCGAGTACATCGTGCTTTGCAAAGACAGTTGCGTTTTGCAGAAAGGAGACGTCCATGAGAGAGCCGGCAAGGGGCAATACAGGATTCTGGAATTCGCTGCGTCAGGGAGGGGTTCCTTCCGCCATCGCTTCCATTATGGGAGCCCCTACGGCGCAACACATGGCGTTTATCCGTTCGATGATGAGAGAACAGCGCAGACCTGAGGTTCTGCATACGCCTCTAAATGAGCTGGACGCAGTTGTATTTGATCTGGAAACGACGGGTTTTTCTCCCCAGCATGGGGATGAGATTATCTCATTTGGTGCGGTCCGTATACATGGTGGTGTGGTGCTGGAAGGAGAGCAGTTCTATACGGTTGTGCAGTCCAAGACTGCGGTTCCGGAACATATTACTGAACTTACAGGTATTACACAGGAGATGACGCTGGACGCACCAACTTTGCTTGAGGGACTGCATGATTTCATGTCTTTTGTAGGCGGAAATGTTCTGATTGCACACGCCAGTGCGCACGACCGAGCCTTTCTGAATGCTGCTCTGTGGCGGACTTCAAAAGTAAGACTGACGCATCGTTTAATCGATACGATGATGTTGGCCCGTTGGCTTGAACCAAGCAGGCCGGGGTATGGTCTGGATGAATTGCTGGAATCCAGAGGGATTCCGATCTATGGGCGTCACCATGCACTAGAAGATTCGAAAATGACTGCACAGTTATGGTCCTGTTATTTGGAGGACATGATGCGTAAAAATGTGGAGACCTTGGGTGATTTGTATACCCAGCTAAGTCACGCGTAATGGGACGGGAAGCAGATTGTATGAAGGCACAACGTGGTGTGCCTGATCCTGCAATTCCTTCGAGGATACAATCTGATAACCGTTCAGATGCATATGAGATTGCATCCCACTTGTTAGGTCGGGTGAGCCGATGAGGTACATCTGAAGCATACCGGCGAAGGCCGGAAGAGCTTGCAAGTCCTCTAAGGAAGGAACAGGCCTGGTCTGCGGATGAGAATGGAAGATACCAATGAGCTTAGGCTCGGAGAATACACACCGAATCCATTCGGCATCATCCAGAGTAAAATGGTGCAGCGGGTCAGGTGCTACGTTACGAATGGGCTGAAACCGACTGATTCGTATACCGCCCGCTGCGGTTTCACCCAGCATAACCCCGCAGGCTTCTTGCGGCAGCGAAATGAACATGTGCTTTGACATCTCTTGCTCTACGGAAGAAGGGATGTAGAAGACGTTTTGCTGCCCGTGAAGTGCTGCCATTTGTATTCACCCCTCTCTCTTTGGCTCCTGCTTAGGCAGGAGTCCTTTTTCATTTTATTTTCTGTAATGCGGATTGTAAAATTTTAAAGGAAAAGGGTACAATAATAAAGAGAACATTTGGCAATCATGTTCTGGTGAACTGTGATAGAGCGTGATAAACATTTAGCATGTGCAGAAATTACGGTTTCAGTTTCAAATATGCTAATTATATAAAAGGGTGGCTGGTTATGAAACGAAACATATACATACTCTTTGGTGTTGTCTTGCTGGTTGGTATTGCACTGGCCCAGAATGCGGGTGACGGCATTGCAGCCGTCTTTAAGCAGGAAGAACCTATGCCTACAGAGACGGGACCACGTGCGGGGCTTCTGGCGCCTGCTTTTTCTCTGACAGCAATGGATGGGAGGACGTACAGTGTAGGTGGTGCCAAAGATAAGGCCACGTTCGTCAGTTTCTGGGCATCCTGGTGTGAGCCGTGTAAGCAGGAAGCGCCAGAGCTGAATAGAATGGCTGCGAAATACAAGGATAAGCTTGACATGTATGGGGTTAATGTAACATCATACGATAAACTCAAAGATGCCAAAGCTTTTGTGGATGATTACCAACTGACGTTCCCTATTCCCTTGGACGAGAAGGGAACAGTGTATGCTCAATACAATGGGGTGGCTTTTCCGACAAATGTTCTGATTGACTCCAGAGGAGTTATCCAGGAGATTGTTCTGGGCATATTGCCCGAGAAAGAGTTGGAACGTAAGATTAAAGAGTTAATTGCGAATTAATTTTCTGCAAAGAAAGAAGCCTTTGTATCCATGAATCATGGGTACAGAGGCTTCTTTTTATTTTCCGGGAAATAAGCTTTAAGAGGTTATCCCAAAAAAAACGCTTTTTTGAACATACACTTTAGTGGTTACTTAACCCGTGAGCAGGAATAGGGAGTATGCCCGGTTCATCCTGCAATTTTTCCTGAAGCAACGCATAGCGGAAACTGTGCACGAGAGCTTCCCAACTTGCTTCAATTACGTTCTCGGATACACCAACAGTGTTCCATGTGTTCTCCGTATTTTTGGATTCGATCAATACACGAACCTTGGCAGCTGTGGCATCTTTCTCATCCAGTACACGTACTTTGTAGTCCGAGAGGTGCATATTGGCAAGTGAAGGGAAGTATTGCACCAGTGCTTTCCGAAGAGCGTTATCGAGTGCGTTAACCGGACCGTTACCTTCAGCAGCCGTATAGACACTTGTTCCAGCTACATTAAGTTTGACAAAAGCTTCAGAAACAACGGATTTGCCCGCTGTTTTCTCCACAAGCATTTTGAATGATTCAAACGTGAACAATTCTTTCATGTCACCGTTCGCTTCACGAATTAACAATTCAAGCGAAGCATCTGCGCCTTCGAACTGGTAACCCTGATGTTCCAGGTCTTTGATCTTCTCGATAATCTGACGTGAATTGGCACTGCTTGGATCGAACTCAAGCCCCAGTTCCTGTGCTTTGGATACAATGTTACTTTGTCCGGCAAGTTCAGAGACCAGCACACGTTGTTTGTTACCAACCAGTTCAGGCACGATGTGTTCATAGGTACGTGAATCCCGCAGGATGGCAGAGACGTGAATTCCACCTTTGTGAGCAAAAGCAGCATTGCCAACATAAGGCTGATTAATCGGCATATTCACATTGGCAATCTCGCTAACATAACGAGCCACGTTTGTAAGTTGTCTCATGGAATCTTCAGTAACACATTCATAACCAAGTTTCAGTTGCAGGTTCGGGATAATGGATGCGAGATTGGCGTTACCGCAACGCTCTCCATAACCGTTCATCGTTCCTTGCACCTGACGGGCTCCGGCTTGTACAGCGCTGAGTGTGTTGGCCACAGCCAGTTCACAATCATTATGTGTATGGATGCCGAGCTGGGCGTGAGGCAGGCTTCTATGCAGTGTGGATACGATCTCGTGCACCTCGTTTGGCATCGTCCCGCCGTTGGTATCACACATAACGAGCCAGTCCGCTCCAGCTTCGTGAGCTTTGGTCAAGACCGCTTGAGCATACTCCGGGTTATGTTTGAATCCGTCAAAGAAGTGTTCTGCATCAAAGATCACTTCCATACCATTCTGTTTCAGATAGGCGATGGAATCATAGATCATGGACAAATTTTCTTCCAATGTAGTCTGCAAAGCGGTATGCACATGGAAGTCCCATGATTTACCGACCAAGGTTGCAGCCTGAGCACCGGATTCGATCATACGCTTCAGGTTGGCGTCTTCACTAGCGACGCTGCCTTTACGGCGTGTACTGCCAAAAGCAACAACCTTTGCGTTCAGGTTTAATTCCTTGACTCTTTTGAAAAACTCAATGTCCTTGGTATTGCTGCCGGGAATTCCGCCTTCAATATAATGGACACCCAGGTCATCAAGCTTCTTGGCAATTTTGAGTTTGTCGTCTGCCGATAAGCTGACACCCTCCCCTTGTGTGCCGTCACGTAAAGTCGTATCGAAGATGGAAATGGCCTTTGACATGAAGATCCTCCTTTGAGATAAAGCGTTCGTTTAAAAGTTTGGATTGTAAGTTGGGAAAATCTGTTAAGTAAGTTAGTGGACGAATCCTTCGATTCGGCAACGCTACACTGTGTTAAACTCCATGCGCTGATTTGTCCTAAAGTCGTCAATTTGTATAATTAATTATTATAGCACCATTATAGCCAAATGCTACATAGAAATCGCAGTTTCATGTAACAATTAACGGATTTTAGAGAAAAAAGAAGGATGTTAATCATAATCCGGATGTATGTTATAATCTATTATTGAGTTTTAATTGGAATATATGGAAGAAAAGGAGGGTTGATTTTGAGTTTTGTATGGGAAAATACGGTTATTGCTCTGATCACTTTGATATTTTTTGTGAGTGTAGGCTGGTTAATTATTCGGTCTCTGATCAGATCTCGCAGAAAATAAATGCACGTGACTGAATTAACATAACGGGTTTGATATACTATAGAAGAAAGAAATTCGTTTCATTAATTAGTGTGCAAGAAAGGGCGGGGGTTCATGATGTCTTCAGACGGCAATCCTCCAGCAAATGTGGATCAATATTACCCTGCAGCCGGACGGGTGATTCTGCATGTCGATATGAATGCTTTCTACTGCTCTGTACATGAAGCCGAGGAACCAGATTTATATAGAGGAAAAGCAACGGCCGTTGCGGGCAGCAGTGAACTGCGAAAGGGTGTAATTGTAACCTGCTCATATGCCGCTCGTAATCGAGGCATCTCAACAGGTATGGTCGTGCACCAAGCCATGAAAAAGTGCCCTGATCTCATTGTGATTCGTCCTGATTTTCATTTATATCGTCAATATTCAAGAGCCTTCATGCAGATTGCGTATAGTTATACGCCTCAACTTGAGGCTACATCCATTGATGAATGTTATCTTGATATTACAGGTTCAAGGCAATTCGGGAATCCAATGGAGATTGCGGAGAGTATTCAGCGTAGAATCAAGGATGAATTGGGGCTGCCATGTTCCATTGGTATTGCACCCAACAAATTATTGGCAAAAATGGCTTCGGATCTGAAAAAACCGAATGGTATCTCCATTTTACGCATGAGAGACGTACCCCGGATTCTTTGGCACAGACCATGCAACGAGATGTTTGGCATTGGCAAAAAAACGGCTGAAAAGCTGAAAAAACTGGGTATTGAAACGATTGGTCAATTGGCCAAGTCGGATGAGAACATGTTGACCGAACTATTCGGAGTTAATGGAACATGGCTCAAAAATTCCGCGAATGGCATTAACCATTCCGCAGTTCACGCGGAACGTGAGGCCAATAAATCCATTGGGCATACAACCACTTTACCGGCGGATGTATCGGATATGAATGAGATTCACCGGGTGTTCCTCAATATAAGTGACCAGGTAGCCAGAAGATTGCGCAAGCACGAAATGTTCAGCCAGGGGATTCAGATTACGATCCGCACACCGGATATGAAGACAATCACCCGATCACGTCTAATGGAAGTTCCTACGGAGGATGCAACGGTCATCTATCGTGAAGCCTGTAAACTATTTGAGAAGCATTGGGGTAGTGGCAAGCCTGTACGCATGCTGGGTGTGACACTTCAAAACCTGATTCCAAGAGAAGAATCCGCTGTGCAGATGGACTTGTTCGAATATGAGCAGAAGCCCAAAAAGGACAATCTGATTCGGATTATGGATCAGTTACGTGATAAATTTGGTGAGAATGCTGTTGTGACTGCAGGCATGCTTGGGGACGATCCTTCCGTACTGCTTCGTAATCATAAAGTGCGGGGGACTTCCTTGCAAAAAGATAACTTGCAAAGTCTTGATTAAATAGGGGATAATAGAGACTTGTGGTTGCAAAATGATTTGTAATTATTCTTACTTTGGTTTAATATGTTTCTAGATAAAAACACTGTACGTTTCGAATTTTAGGAGGAGAGAATGTAAATGAGTAAATATACTTGGGTTGAAAAAGATACTTGCATCGCATGTGGCGCTTGTGGAGCAACGGCTCCAGACATCTACGATTACGATGATGAAGGTTTGGCAGAAGTTATCTTTGACGGCGATGCTAACCATGGTATTAAAGCTATTCCAGACGACTTGTTTGACGATATGCAGGATGCATGCGACGGCTGCCCTACAGATTCAATCAAAGTAGCGGACGAGCCTTTCAATAAAGAGGGCTAATTATTTCTCACATGAACACAGAGCACTTTCTTTTGTCTTAACGACAAGGGAAGGTGCTTTTTTGTCTTCATTCAACTGTGATTATCTGATCTGTGGATCAAGTACGAACATTGTCGAAATGCCTTTTTCCCACCGGGTACTCAAGTCCTATGGATTCAACGCCTGGTTATGCCGATATATAATGATATACGCAAAAAGGCGAAATAGTGGAGGATCGGATGCAGAATACTCATCTAAGAACATATGTCAAGAAACATCCCGACAATAAAATGGCTTGGTACTTGCTTGGAAAGGAGTACTTGGGCGAAGGACAGGAGGCCAAAGCCAACTATTGCTTTCAGCAAGCGGGCGAGGTTTACGAGGCATTTGAACGCAGTAAAGCTCCTGCTGACATCTGGGTGGACTATCAGGAGAAACTGGTGGAAATGTCTGAGCAAAAGGAGAAAAAACAACGTAGACGCAAAATGTGGCTTACGTTGTTCATGCTGCTTGTGCTGGCAGGTCTGCCACCTGCGGACGCTCCAGGTTTCAGTCGTGAAGCGGCCGACGCACTGTCAGCAGCACTGGAATCCACGGATGAGATCCCTGACCCTGTAGGAGTGGATCAACAGGCTGGGACTGTATCCATTCCACCAAGTAATGTGTTCACCGCTGCGGCATTTGGTGGAGGCAATCATGGCGAGGCTGCGCTCGCAGTTGCCTGGTCCGGGTCTGGCCCGAAAGTAGAGACCTCTGCTGTACTGGGTATGCAAACCTCGGATGACTGGTCTTTATGGAAACGAAACATGCCTGTGAAATACATAGTACAAACCAATACAAGCGGGAAATTGACTGCACAGAGTTATGATGCCAAGCAATGTAACTGTGAACCTCCTGAAATTACACCGAAAATCAAAAAGATGGCTATGGCTTGGACCGCCAAGCAGGAAGCAGCTGCATCATTATCAAGTGCAATCGTTGCCTATCGCAAAAAAAATGACGCATGGCCCAAGAGTGTAACACAAATGGCCCAGCCATTTCCGAATAATATTCTAGGCGAGACTGCCCCAGGGATGACCGAGATGTTTCCGAAGCTCTTAGCTTTGCATCAAGGAAAGGCACAGGCAGGGAAGAGCGATTCGAGTGGTAAAGAGAATGGTTCAACGACTTCGAATTCGTCTCAAGGCAAAAATGCCGCTTTTGCAGATACGCTGGGAGGTCAACCTTTTTTGCAGGAACCGCTGGAGATTGTCATTGATAAGGATAAACATAAACTTGCATTAATCAGTGGAGATACCATTGTTCGTATGTATGATGTGGGACTTGGCGGTGATCGAACACCGGAGGGTTCATTTATCATTACAGATAAAGTGGTCAATCCGAATGGACGTTCGAACGGTGAGTTTGGAAGCAGAGGTATGCAGCTCTCGAATACGAATTATGCCATCCACGGGACCAACGAGCCAGACAGCATCGGACTGGATGAGTCCCTTGGATGTGTGAGAATGCGTACAGGAGATGTAGAAGAGTTATTCGCTCTTGCTCCGCAAGGCACTCCGGTACGCATAGGAGAAGATGTACTGCCGGATCTGACACTTGTTCCAGAAGCAAAGCAGCGTTATCAGCATACGCTTGTTCCAAAGCAGAATAATTCGAACAAAACGTATCACTGGCTGAATTGATCTGTTGGATATGTAGAATCAGTTGGATTCAGCCTGAATCATCTACATGTTGGCAATAATGATAAGAGCACCAATGATGATGATCAAGCCGCCTACACTTGCTGCAGTCCATGCAATGGCTTTGCGATTCACTTCTTCTTTCTTTTGCTGTAATGCAGGTGGTTTACGTTTGGGAGCCATGAGTTATTCCTCCTTATTTGGAATAGAACTGGTGTAGAGTAACCATGCTCTCATTGTAAAGAATTCAACTCGTCATTTCCAGTGGGCGGGTGGATTTCTTGTGAGCATTTTGTATTATTCGATTTGTGCTGTCTATGCGCAAACTACTTTCCTTTTTAATAAGAAACAGATAGACTTGTGTGTAGAGTGTTTTTTACATATGAAAAGACGGAAAGCGGCTTTTTGGCGTACCGGACCAGAACGGAGTGAGTGATTTGTTATACAGAAGTCTTGCTAAACCTTTGTTGTTCAAAATGGACCCTGAACAGGCCCATCATCTGATTATTGGCGGCCTTAGTGGCGTGGGTAGCATCCGTCCGGTTCCTTCCGGACTGCGTGTGATGTACGGCGTTCGTGAAACGTCTGATCTGGCTGTTGACATGTTTGGGTGTCATTTCCCTACACCTGTTGGTCTGGCTGCGGGTCTGGACAAAAACGGCCAGGCCGTAACGGGCTTTTCTTCCATCGGATTTGGATTCATGGAAGTGGGAACCGTGACACCACTTGCACAACCAGGTAACGATCAACCACGGCTGTTCCGTTTGCCTCCAGACGAGGCTTTGGTGAACCGAATGGGCTTCAACAATCTTGGTGCAGAAGCCATGGCAGGTGAATTGGCACGTCTACAGGATCGGCGTATTCCAGTGGCTGTTAACATCGGCAAGAATAAGGCAACGTCTAATGAGGAAGCTCACTTGGACTATTCGAAGTGCATTCAGGCACTATACGATTATTCTGATCTGTTCGTGGTTAATATCAGTTCACCAAATACACCGGATTTGCGTAATCTGCAACATGGGAATGAATTGAAAGAGCTGCTCGCTGCGGTTATGAACGAGATGAACGTGCAGCATGCACGAGCGGGCGGAGCGACCAAATCCGTTCTGGTGAAGATTGCGCCGGATGTGAATGATCAGGAACTTGAATATATGGTTCGCACAATTGCAGACAGCGGTGTTGCTGGCATTATTGCAACGAACACAACCATCAGTCGTACAGGACTTTCTCACCAACATGCGAAGGAAACAGGTGGTCTGAGCGGTAAACCTCTACGTGACCGTTCAACGGAGATTATTCGCCAGATCTATCGCCAGACTGAGGGAAAACTTCCTATTATCGGTTCAGGTGGCATTTTCACAAGTGAGGATGCATACGAGAAAATTAAAGCCGGAGCAAGCTTGGTCGAAATATATACAGCATTGATCTACGAAGGACCTGAGGTGAATCGGCGCATTCATGCCGGACTGCGTGAGTTGCTGCGCAAGGACGGTTATCGTCATATCTCTGAAGCGGTTGGTGCAGAACATCGTTAAGAAGGAATGAGAATCCCCGGAATGAAAATATAGAAGCATGGAAGAGTGTAAAATGGTTCGGGACTCTTCCCCCCACCAAACATCATGTATAATGGAATAGAACAGGGGAAGCTATAGAGACAGGAGGCATAAGCATGGACGGTAGAGACTGGGGTACATTTTTACTTCCTTATGAACAAGCGGTAGAGGAATTAAAAGTCAAGTTTAAGACAATGCGGGCGGAGTTGAAAAAAAGGGAAGAGTATGCCCCGATTGAATTCGTTACCGGTCGTGTCAAAAAAATATCCAGTATTCTGGAGAAATCCAGACGACTGAATGTGTCGCTTGATGACGTGGAGACAGGCATTGAGGATATTGCAGGTATCCGTATCATGTGCCAGTTCGTAGATGATATCCGTCGGGTTGCCGAATACATTCGAGGCCGCAAGGATCTCACGGTACTCATTGAGAAAGATTATATTACGAATTTCAAAGAGAGCGGCTATCGCAGCTTCCATATGATTATTGAGTATCCCGTTCAGACGGCTCTGGGACAAAAGAAAGTTTTGGCTGAGATACAGATCCGGACGCTTGCCATGAACTTCTGGGCTACCATTGAACATTCGCTGAGTTACAAATTTCGGGAAGGGTTACCTGATGAGATGAGAACCAGGCTGAAAAAAACGGCTGAGGCCGCGTTTATACTGGATAATGAGATGTCTGCGATTCGTCTGCAAATTCTGGAGGCACAGAAGGCCTTTGAAGATGATTCGAATATCGTTTCAAGAACATTGAATATCATTCATCAATTATACTTCTACCACCTTGTCAGTGAAGCGATTGAAGCACAGAAGCGATTTAACGATTACTGGGAACGACATGATATGGAAGGGCTCAAAGACTTGCTAGATGACGTGAAGAAACTTCTGAACAACGCCAGAAAGGGCGAAAACCCGGATGAGCATCTATGAGCCACTGTACGTTGACTACTTAATCTACTTCAATCGGGATCAGGATTATTTCGAGTGCCATGAGGTGCTGGAAGAATTGTGGCTTGAACGGAACCGGGATTCTCTCTATAAAGGATTGTTGCAAATTGCGGTTGGTTTATACCACTTCAGGAATGGCAATCTTCGCGGAGGAACGATGATGTTACAGAGCTCACTTGATCTTCTGGAACCTTATCCTGCTACGGTTCTGGGCATTGACCTTGAGGTTTTGGTACGAAATGTACAGGAAATCGTGAAGCAACTGTCCGGATCAGATGCTCAGTCTGTGACTTACAGGGATTTGTCCATACGAATTGTTGATGAGGTCTTAGAACAAGAGATATCTAGAAGATCGCTTGAACTAAAACCTAATATTCCGCAACGCCGGAGTCCTACCAGAGGGCGAATATACGAAGAGAAGATGAAGGCGATGGATCAGAGAAAAAGATGAACTGTAATCAGCGTTAACATTCAAATGAGCATCCCATGGATATGAAGTTCCATGGATATGAAACACCCCGACTATTCCTGTAAAGGGAAAGGTCGGGGTGTTTTTGAATGTTGCGTCATATTCAGATGATTGCAGGTGGCACAGCCTGTCCTTCAACAGAACAGTGTCTGATGATACAAGTGCCTGATTGTAGATACTGTGGAAACGGATCTATCATTTAGCTTGCCGAAGGAGTGGCACTGCCTTTATATTTTTGGAAAAATTGTTTGTAATCATCCAGCGTGTAGCCTTGGTCACTGCCATTCTCTTGCAGTCCGCCAACCATACGGTCTTTCTCGACACCAGCCTCATAATAGACGAGTGTAGGGGTGAACTCGATATTGTAATCGGTCCATCCTGCTTCGAATTCACGCAGATTGAACTGCGGAAGCTCAATACCTTCACTGTCAACCAGGGGCATCAACTGAGGTGTTGTGGCACGGCAGTGCGAGCAATCGGAAGCGAAGAAATAAACAAAAAAGCTGTCTTTGTTATCGATTTTGGCTTTGAGATCAGCAGGTACAATAATTTGTTGATAGTTGGGATCACTAAGTAGCTCCCGTGTAGCTGGATTAAGCTTGGAAGCAGCGATGCCATAGGCATTTTCCACTGAATCCATCTGTTTCTTGGAACTCTGGTCTACGACAACCAATGCTGCAATCATAATGATTAAAATACCCAGGAATATAAGGATCGCAGCACTTTTCTTTTTCTTCTTGGATTTCATTGGACATCCCCCATCGATCATATCGAAATATAGTTTGGGCAAAAATAAAGGTTGGGATAATATGCATAAACACCCGGATTTTTGCTCAGGAATCAATCTACTTGCCATTATACTACATTACACGCTGTAGTGGAATAGATACGATATGATAGGAAAGCAAAGCTTGGATATGATAAAATAAAACGATATTGCAATCTTACCAAGACAGGATGAGTGGGAATATGGGTGTAAAGTTACCTTTGATATTTGCTGAGCGAATGAAAAGTTTGCTGGGCGATGAGTTTGAACAATTTATGAAATCGTATGAACAGTCTCCCCATGCGGGACTGAGAGTGAATACGCTAAAAATATCGATGGAACAATTCGATGAGATTGCTCCGTTTGATCTAAGACCTATTCCCTGGTATGAGACAGGATTCTATGTACCTCATGGTGTTAAACCTGGGCTGCACCCTTATTATCATGCAGGTCTATATTATATACAGGAACCAAGTGCTATGGCACCCGTTGAATTATTGCAGGTGGAGCCTGGAGATCGCGTGCTTGATCTGTGTGCTGCTCCGGGAGGGAAAACAACACAGATTGCTGCAAAGCTGCAAGGCAAGGGTGTGCTTGTCACGAACGATATCCATGCTGAACGCACAAAAGCGCTAGCCAAGAACGTGGAATTGTACGGGGTTCGTAACGCCGTTGTTTTGAATGAGTCGCCCGAGCGGATCGCGAATGCATTTCCTCATTATTTTGACAAAGTATTAATCGATGCGCCTTGTTCAGGTGAAGGGATGTTCCGCAAAGATGAAGACATGGTGAAATCATGGGAACATCATTCGGTGGAAAAATGTGTGCTCATGCAGCGGGATATCTTGGAGACTGCGGCACGATTGCTGGCCCCGGGAGGAACCATCGTATATTCGACATGTACCTTTGCGCCGGAGGAAAATGAAGCGATGATTGCGGAGTTCCTGAATGTAAACCATGATTTCGTAGTAATGGACATTCCTGAAGAGACGGGGTTTGCTCCAGGACGTCCGGAATGGGTACGTCAGATGATGCCGGAGAAGGCAGAAGAGACGGAAGCTGTACTGGATCAAACGCGTGGTACCGCGAGATTGTGGCCTCACCTTTTGGAAGGGGAAGGACATTATGTTGCTGTGTTACAGCATCGTGCAGGGCAAGGATTAGAAACAGATCAATCTGGAGTAGTTAAAGAAGGAGCAATGGAGTGTGGACAGGTCGTGGATGTGTCCAGGATTGAAGTAGAGGGGAACAAGGATCACTCTATTGCTGCTTCTTCAATTGCTATGACCAAGGCTGATCGTAAAAAGGAACGTTTATTGCGAATCGAATCCCGAGAGTCCCATGACAGACAGGCTGGTGGCAGCAAGAATCCGGGTAGACAGAGCAAAAAAGGTAAAGATCACGGTGGACGTAAATCGGAACGGGGTCAGGGACGCGGAGCTGATCTGGCAAGTATGGATCCTGTTGCGATCTACAGTCAGTTTATGAAAGAACAATTGGAGATTGATTTAACTGGAGAAACGGTATGTTATGGAGATCGTGTGTATCAATCCTTGGTCGGTGCAGCTCGATTGGAGGGACTGAAAGTCATTCGTGCAGGCTGGTTCATGGGTACGATCAAGAATGGACGGTTTGTTCCGTCACACCCGCTTGCGTGCGCTCTGAATGCATCTGAGGCACGGCGAAGCGTGAATCTGTCATCCGCTGATGGCGAAGCCGTGAGATACCTCAAGGGTGAGACATTAAATATTGAACAAGAACGAGTGGTTCTCAAGGCGGATACGTTTGCCAAAGGGTACGTTCTTGTATGTGTAGATGGTTATGCCGCTGGCTGGGGAAAATGGCTGGATGGTGTACTGAAGAATGAATATCCGGCAGGGTGGAGGTGGACATCGGTATGAGTGGAAAAGGCAAACAAACGCTGCGTCTGGACAAAATATTAAGCCATATGGGTGTGGGAACACGAAGTGAACTCAAAAAGATGGTGAAGCAAGGCAGAATCCGTGTGGACGGCAAAGCGGTGAAAGATAGTGGTGTACAGGTGAATCCCGAGGTTAACGTCATCGAAGCCGATGGCGAGCGGATTGTTTATCGGGAGATGATCTATCTGATGTTGCATAAACCTCCGGGTGTTGTGTCTGCTACGGAGGACAACAGAGATAAGACGGTACTGGATCTGTTGCGGAAAGAGGATCGGATCTTCAATCCGTTTCCTGTGGGACGACTGGATAAGGATACGGAGGGACTGCTCATTCTCACGAATGACGGTCCACTTGCGCATGATCTGTTATCTCCACGCAAGCATGTGCCCAAAACCTATGAAGCCCGTGTACTGGGAAACGTGGATGATGCGGATGTGCAACGGTTCAAAGCTGGTGTACAGCTGGATGACGGGTACGAGACGTTGCCAGCCGAACTGACTATACTTGGTCAGGAAGAAACGGAAGAAGGCACGATCTCATCGATCTCGCTTATTATTCACGAAGGTAAGTTTCATCAGGTAAAACGTATGTTTCAAGCGGTAGGCAAGCGAGTGATCTATCTGAAACGCGTAGCCATGGGTGAGCTGGAACTAGCTTCCGATCTTGCTATCGGAAGCTATCGTGAACTAACCGCAGACGAGTTGAACCTTCTGCGGAAGTAAAAGCTCCCGTCCTTCACGAAGTGAAGCAGGGAGCCGTGGAGGGAAGCGAAGCCCCGATACTAACCGCCGCAGGCGAGAAAGCTCCCGTCCTTCACGAAGTGAAGCAGGGAGTTGTGGAGGGAGGCGAAGCCCCGATACTAACGCCGCAGGCGAGAAAGCTCCCGTCCTTCGCGAAGCGGAGGATGGGAGCCGGGCCGAGAGCGAAGCCCTGCCCGTAATGGTCCCGGTTAAGCTTGGGCGGGACCGCCGCTGACCAGCGGTGTGCCCGGCAACAAGCGTTCCTACGACAACCGTGACATAGCAAGACCCGACCTACCACCGGTGAGCAAGACGGGAGTCCAGAGGGCAGAGCCCTCTGGGGCCCTCCCTCGGAAGGGAGGGTTTGGGTGGGTGCGATTACTACAGAGATGAGGATGAAGCCAGAATGACCTATAAATTAATTGCACTTGATGTAGATGGAACACTGCTGAATGATCATCATGAACTAACCGAATGGACTCAGGAGACCTTGATCCAAGCTTCCCGTCAGGGAGCAGAGATCGTCCTGTGTTCAGGTAGAGGTCCTGCCAACACGATTCCTTTTATGGAGCAGATGGGACTGGATGGATATGTGATTACACATAATGGTGCCGTAACGGCGCAAGTGGATACCCGTGAGGTGGTTCATCATTTTGCATTAGATGGACAAGGATTAGAGCCGATCATATCGTACTGTCGAGCCAATGGAGTACATTTTGACATCAATACGGCATTTGGTCTATATGTGGATCAACCGGAAGGTTTGGGTTTGCAGGTGCGTGAGATGTATTACAACTTTATGGCCGAGCCACTGAAGTTACCCAAGTGGGTTGACATGACAGAACCGCTGGCGAAGTTCACTGCATTTGGTCCGATTGAACAGATGGATGCAGTGCTTCAGGAATGGTCTACCTGGAATCTGCCTTATTATATGACACGGAGTGGTGACTTTTTTATTGATCTGATGCATCCCGAAGCGTCCAAAGGCGCTGCGCTTAAAAGGCTTGCCGAATCGAAGGGAATCTTGCCTTCGGAGATCATGGCGATTGGTAACTACTTCAATGATATTACGATGCTGACCTTTGCGGGCAAAGGCATTGCCATGGATAACTCACCGGACGAGGTGAAAGCTGCTGCGGACGAGGTTACACTCTCGAATAACGAGCAAGGTGTGGCACACGCAATCCAAAAATATGTGTTATCCGTCTAACCTTACATCTTATATTTGAAATGCACGCTTCCCTCATAATCTACCGTCCTCAGGGGCATCCTAAGAGAATAACGTTAGGAATGGAGGAGGACACGTGGTGAAATATGATGTGGAACTGGTTGCAGACCTGCGGACATCAGGTGGAGAAGTACAAGACGTGATGGTTAATGGACAATATACAGGCTCACTTTTCCTTGTGTATAGAGAAGGAGATCGTTTATCAGGTAGTCTCCAGATTGAGCAGGAGTCTCTGCCAGATGGTACAGAGCAACGGATCGTGGAGAAAGTGCATGCCTATGTCCGATCTCTTACAGATGCGTTGGAAGCTGCATATTATGAAGTGCTGGTCAGTTGTGGCTCACTACATTCGGTTCTGCATAAGCCTGAGTCAGAGACAGTGTGGCCGTCTGAAGATACGATTCATGTCGAAGGCAGTTATGACGATATAGACAGCAGTGAAAGTAAGGTAATCCCTGTTTCACAAGCCGAATCGTTTACATATGAAGATCGGGATCAGGTTCTGGAGATGGAAATGGTAAGCGCGGGACGCAGCATATCGACGTATATATTCAATGATGTCGAAGGACAGGAACTTGCAGAAGCTTCCTTAAAACAATATGGCGCTGATGTACAAGGTGAAATACACTGGTATGACGAGCCGGAAGAGAATCAATTGGAAGCCGCGGCAGAGTTGCTGGTCAGAGAGCTGGATGAGGATATCATCGATACGATTACGATCCGCATGTGGCATCAGGGCAACGAACTCGAGACGTTAGAGTGGATACATCGTGATTTCTCCGAGGAGTTTGAGGATACCGATGAATCGGATCTGGATGAGCTGGAAGCTGCTGAAGAAGCATGTTATGTCATGCTGAAGCGTAAGGATCGGGAGTTCCGGGTATATGAGCTGTTTCTTCAGGAACGAGGTGGATTGCCTGTGGGAACAGCAACAATAGACACTTCTCAATCCGATCTGACGGGATATATTGATTACGAGGTTCCTGGAACCAGCGTGCAGCGAAAGAGCCTGGTCGAAGTGTTGATGCAGGAGTTGGACAAGGAAATGGAGTTTGATACCCTGCACCTTACGATGTTGTATCGAAATCAGATTATTGATGAAGCCAGAATAGATGGGTAAAAGGCGGCTGCCTTTTACCTTTTTTTGTTCTCTTTTTGACGAAAAATCCATTTCCCGGTATAGTACCATTAGCTTAACAGAGATCAGGAAGCGGAGGAGAACAATGATGCACTCATTCAGGATCAGTAGCGATTATATTAACGATGGTTTTCAAGCGGTTCAGGCGAAGCCCGAAGATACGGACGATGTAATGTCGCTGTTGGTGGAGACAGCCAAATGGTTACAGAGCCAGGGTTCTTCCCAATGGAACGCTTTGCTTAAAGGTGAAGATTCACACGATACAGCAGGGGCGATTCGGCGTGGGGATGTGTTTGTGTTTAAAAAAGGAGCGGACGTAGCGGGGATGGTTATCCTTATGGTTCAGCCCAGCCCGTGGGACATTCATCTTTGGGGTCCAAAAGCTCATGCCGAGGATGGCGCAATTTATCTGCACCGGCTAGCGATTCGAAGAAAATATGCTCAGAGTGGTCTGGGACGGTCCATTTTGCAATGGTCCAGCACCGGCATACATTTTGAAAGCAAACATAAGGTTCGGTTAGACTGCGGAGCGAGCAATGCTACGTTGAACTCCTTTTACGCGCGGAACGGGTATACTTTTTTGGGAGAGACAGATGGTTACAGTACATATGAGAAGCCCGTGGAGCTACTGAGCTGAAATTCTGGTTATCCAATGAATATGTTGACGACAAGCGCGAGCGGTTGACTGCTGGATTATAAAGCTTTTGCTTCTGAGGGGAATGTTTTATGAATATGTTGTATATACGAGTTATCGTAATATAGATGTTCCGGCTTCCCTATGTCATAATGGATATTAGAGCAGTACGTAAGTTAGAAAGGGGGAAACTAACGGTGAAATTGCTGCAGGCGCTTTTCTTTCCTCCGGAGCAGCCCGGAGGTGTATCCTCTATGATTCCTTATATGCAAGAGAGATTTACAACCCCAAGGTGGGAAATGGATCTGTTCTCGTTGCCGAAGCGAATTCGCAACAAGGGCAGAGAGGAAGTTCAGTTCGAAACGTTTGATTGGACGGAATATCAGGATAGTCCTGTTGTCCAAAAATATATTCAAACTTATCGTGATTATCTATGGTGGACCAAACTGCGTATTCAGAAGCCCTATGATCTGATCCATGCTCACCACCCAATTGCAGGACTTGCGATGAAAACGGTTTTCCCGGATACACCTCTCATTCAGACGATACACTCCAGTTATGAACGAGAATTAATCCTTAATGGACGCATTGAAACGGATGGACCGGAGCATCGTTTTCTTCTTGCGATATATGGTGAGCTGGAACACCAGGCAGAGCGTCTCTTGACGGTGTCGGATTCGTTCCGTCGTTATCTGGCTCCCTACGTGAAGGAACCTGATGTCATCGGTGTGATTCCCAATGGATTTGATGAGAAGCGGTTTAAGCCGATCCCTCATGATAATGCCATACCACAGCTGGTCACGGTATGTCGGCTTGTTCCGGCGAAAGGGTTGGATATTCTTTTCAAAGCCTGTGCGGAACTGAAGGGCCGAGGTCATGATTATGTGTTACATATTATTGGAGATGGACCGATTCGTCCTGATCTGGAAGAATTGGCGCAGCGATTGGGGATCTATAATGAGACCATTTTCTATGGTTACACACTGCACCCTGAGGAATTCATGCCATTCTTTGATATTTTTGTACTTCCTTCACGGGCAGAAGCATTTGGTTCCGTCTTCGCTGAAGCGGCGCTGAGTTGTCTTGCCCTTGTGGGTACGGATGTAGGTGGTATACCGGAACAGATCGAGAACGGCAGCAATGGGTTGCTTGTACCGGCAGAAGATCCTTCTGCACTGGCTGAAGCGCTTGAGAAGGTGATGCTGGACCCGGCTTATCGTTATGAACTTGCCCGTTCAGCGTGCGAAAAAGCCAAAACACATTACTCGCTCGGCAGATCGGTCAATGAGCTGAAAAAGATGTATCTTCAGTTTCCCAGCAAAGCCTAAAATGGAGAGAGAAAAGTGCGAGCCGCTGTGCTAAACAGCGGCTTTTTGTCATGTTTAAGGAAAGAAAACCCGCGGTGAAATGTGGCTAGAAGGCAAACGGATGCTCATATTCATGAAGTACATGGACCGTGAGATTTATATATTGTTGCGTTTACGAAAGGTGCCCCAGCGGTTCAGTACCAATTTGGCAGCCCAGATTAATGCCATACTTCCGAAGATAGGGTAAAGGATTGACAGCAGGGAACTGAATCCAAACTGACTGAGTGAGTAACACAACATCATAATGGTTAATGTAATGAAACGGGGATGGACACGTATATGTTGTCTGAGTTGCAAGGTCATCCCATAGATATCGGCTACAAAGGTACTGAATATTTCCATGAAAATAAGGGATACATATACAGATTGCACTGCCCATCCAAGTTGAAAGGCAATGCTGCCCATCGGGATTTCGAATTGGATGATGCCGGGCATCTGTGCTGACATGGCAAAATGAGCTGCCATCAGCATGAAACCAACGCCAATTCCACCCAATACTCCACCCCACTTCAGCACATTCCGACTACGGATCTGGTTACCTACTGGCACAAGAACAGCTTGAGCCAACACCAGATTAAATGAAGTATACAACAGTGGAGACAGCCATACTTGAATAGGGTTTGAGTCTGTCGTCAGTGTGATGAATCGGGAAGCACCTGGATGATGGATGGTACTGGTAATCATGAGCAGGGATAACAGGAGCATCATGGGCACGACGATGCTATTCATTTGAAGGATAGCCTGAATGCCTCGACCGAGAAGCAGGTATGTCCCTACAAGTGTGACGATCAGACCTGTCTGATAATGCAAACCCAGATGTTCGACAAAAACGGAACCTGCTCCGGCAAGCATGACACTGTTCACGCCAATGAGAATGAGAAGGGTCACCCAGGTGATCCATTTGCCCGCCTTGTGGCCGAATAAATGTTTGTTCAGATCCTCATAAGAGCGGGACCCGGTATCGTGAGCGATCAGCATCATTTTGGTACCTAACCAGACAAAGAGCATGGTGGATAAGCCTATGGTGACGGTGGCCCATTTGCCATACTGGGTAAAAAACTGCAAAATTTCCTGTCCTGTAGCGAAGCCGGCTCCGACAACCGTTCCGATGTATGTAAATGCGATCTGCAGCACCCGAAATGCCTGTTTCATGTGTTTCCCCTCTCAGGCCCCTGTTTAGTTTGGACATGCGGGTACCATGGTACAAGGTATGCTTGACCCACGAAAGTCATGACAATTGATAATGAGCTTTGGCTTGAAATGCGTCCCAAGGACAGCGCCCAGGCAATTTCGCTTGAACTTATAGATAGATATATGATACTTTTACCTCATAGGATAGGCTTGGGAGGTCAAATCATGGAATTATTGAAACAACGAATTTTACAAGAAGGTGTGGTTATCTCGGATCAAGTATTAAAGCTGGATGGTCTGTTGAACCACCAGATTGATCCTGCATTAACGATGGAGATGGGACGGGAGTTCGCTGCCCGTTTTCGTGAAAGTGGAGTGACTCGTGTAATCACGGTAGAATCCTCAGGGATTCCGGTTGCGTTTGCCGCGGCCTATGAACTTGGGGTACCACTTGTATTCGCCCGTCGCAAAAAAACACTTCTGGCTGATCCTGATGCTTACTGCGAACGTGTACCGTCCTTTACCAAAGGAATTGTAACTGACATTATGGTATCCCGTGAGTTCATTCATGAGAATGACCGTATTTTGTTCATCGATGATATCATTGCCAATGGAGATGCCGCTCGTGGCGTCATCAAAATTATCGAGCGTTCCGGTGCGGAACTCGTCGGATTCGGCGTTGTGGTCGAGAAAAGTTTCCAGGCAGGGGCACGCACGATTCGTGAACAGGGTATTCCGGTGGAAGCCTTGGTACGCATTCGTTCCCTGAACGATGGTACGGTACAATTTGACGATAACGAAATGTGACATTTTAAAGGAATAGGGCCTATTTTTTGAACAATGCCTTTGCATGACCGCGGATTTCATTTATAATGGGGTTATGTTAGGGAGAGGAGGCAACACCATGGGGAACCAACCGGCAACAGAACAATTTTTTAATGATAAGCTGGCGGAATCGAAAGTTCATTTTGAACGTGCCCTGGATTGTAAACATACGGAATTCGATGACCTTTATCCCTATATGATTGAACATCCTCAATTTTTCTGGTACAAACGCTATGTTGCCTGGTCAGAATTACTGACGATTGTAGGCTTGTGCGAAGAGTTGTCCTTCTCTTGGAAAGAACAATTTACACCGCATCAAGTGGAGTACCTTGAAGAACGTGTGATGTCCGCCAAAGTGCTTGATTTTTGGTTCGAGAAGAACGACAGCAAAGAGCACGCGCAGCGGTAACTTTCAGTCGGGACATAATTTCGAATGACATGACAGTCCAATACAGTCACGTGAGACCTAAATGACATTTCATTTAGGTCTCTTTTTGTAAATAAATTTGGAATATAGGAGCCATGAACATGATCAGTGATACAGAATTGGACGCCCTGCGTCTGTCAGGTGAGAAAGTAAGAGTAGTACGGGACGAGCTGGAGTCAAACGATGTAACCGGGATTGTTGTTGCCTGGGATGGCGAGCAGGTACTTATCCGTCGTCAGAATAGACGTGTCGTCAAGCTGGATCGCAGTTACCGATATCAGCTGTTCAGCGAGCCGCGCCAGAGTCCACTTAGTGAGTAACAGTTTATAATTATGGCAGAGCCATAAGCGTTAAATGTTTGGAATTACCATGATTTGTTGGCATAATTGACTCACTTGGGAGAGAAGATAGGTACAGTGAGGAAGATCTGTAACTATAGCCGAGAGGGTGTGCTACAAGCGATGACATTGATGAATGATAAAGTTTATGCCTACAAGGATCAGATTGGAGCATTAAGCGATGTACTGCCAGGTGTGGTGAAGTCGTATCATGAGTTTACCGGAGAATGTTTCCAACCTGGCGTGATTGATGCGAAGACAAAACAATTAATTGCGCTCGGCATTGGATTGTTTGCCAACAATGAGGTATGTACCTTCTACCATGTAGAAGAAGCCCGTGCCAAGGGTGCCACAGATCAGGAGATCATGGAGACCGTAGCCGTGGCCGGAGCTGTTGGAGGAGGACATGCCCTGTCTCAGGGTGCGATGCGAGTGCAGAAGGCGTTGCATTAGTAAGCAATGCAACATACATTTTTAAGTACAAAAAAGGCATCCGGTTAATAACCGATGCCTTTTTGTGTGTGAATTACATTTTACCCAACATTTTATCGTACATAAACTGTCCAGTTACCCGACGTGCTGTTACGTAACGATCATTGAAGTATGGATTCGATAACTTCGTGATGCTTACACCTTTGCTGCTGGAGGCGTGAGCGAATTGTCCGCCGCCGATATATACACCTGTATGTGAAATGCCTTTGCCTGTTGTATTAAAGAACACCAGATCACCTGTCCGAACATTGCTTTTGGCTACCGGAGTACCTGCTTTGGCTTGCTGTTGCGAAGTACGTGGCAATTCAATGCTGTATTTGTTGAAAATATATCTCATAAACCCGGAACAGTCGAAGCCGGCTACAGTCGTGCCACCCCATTTGTAAGGTATACCTGTCATGTTGTTCACTACGGAGTTGATACTGCTTGCCTCTGTGCTTGTTGCCCCGGATGTAAATAATACAGCTGCTCCAAAAATGGAGATAATCAGTTTTTTCAAAATCAATGTTCTCCCTTCGATGCCTACGGAGTTAGCTAAGGGTTCGGTAGAAGGTTCCCTATATTTCCTATGTATAAGAATAATTCACCCAAAATGGTTCCCCCGTTTTCAAACATGAAACTCGGCAATGAATAATTAAGTTTTTGTAACTATTTGAAACTATATTGCATAAATGCGTAATTGTCAAACCCATTTAAACCCTTTCTTAATACCTCAATGTTAGCGGAATTAAGGTTTTTATATGAAAGAAGGGATCAAGTTTGGGTATCATTCATGACAAAAACGTCATTATTGATTCGTTTAAGATGAATTTGGATAAATAAATAGGTTTGTCATGAGTTAAAAGAACTATTCCGTTATGTAGGATTAGAGAGATTATATTCATTAAGTTGCATATATTGACAAAAATCGATTTTTTGCATATTATCTGATTATCCAATCCATATATTGGATTTAAATTGATTTTATTATGCGAAAATACAAAAAAAGGGGGGGTTGGGGACACGTATCATAGGTAAAGTAGAAGTGGGAGATTTATAAAAACGAACCTAGGAGAGTGTTACATTTGAAAGCGAAGAAAATAATTACTTTTGTCCTGGCATGTACGATGGTGTTCTCAGCAATTGGAATGGCAGTTCTCCCTATAGGGACGGTATCTGCTGCGGATGCATCGGGTACTACAGCGAGTATTTCTGATATTTTGAAGAACCAGCTGCCGGATGGAGGTTGGAGGAAGGATTATAAACAGACAAGTGGAGAGTGGGCGAAGTCCACGATAGACAACAAGGCTACATACTCAGAAATTAGAAGATTGGCGAAGGAATTTAAAAAGACGAATGATCCGCGATACTCCACAGCTGCAATCAAAGGAATTAACTTTTTGATCAACATGCAGTATTCAAACGGCGGATGGCCACAAGTTTACCAAAGCTCTGGATATCACAAGCACATTACTTACAATGATGATGCCATGATTAACGTAATGATCATGCTGGATGAAGTAGCAGCACGCAAAGGTGATTTCTCGTTTATCGACAGCACACTTGCTAACCGAAGTAAAAATTCAGTTGCCAAAGGTGTGGAGGCGATTCTGAATACACAAGTTGTTTCAGGGGGAAAGCTGACAGCATGGGGACAACAACATGATTCCAGTTCCCTTAAACCAGCGAGCGCAAGAATCTACGAAGTACCATCGCTGACAGCTGGAGAGAGTGTGACGATTGTTAAATTCCTGAAAACCAGACCTGCTAACACTAAAATTACCGCATCCATTAAAGGAGCGGAGGCTTGGTTTAACAAGGTGAAAATTACGGGTTACAAGTATGAAAGAGCAAATGGGGACAGCAAAATTATCGCTGATTCCAATGCGGCTCCGATTTGGGCACGCTTCTATGAAATAGGAACGGATAAACCAATCTTTATTGGTCGTGACGGGGTAGTTAAATACAAATTAAGTGATATTGATAAAGAAAGAAGAGGCGGTTATGCCTGGTATGGCAACTGGCCATCCAAGCTGTAATTTGTAGTATGCCTCCGTTTTAATGAACCAAATTATTAGCAGTTAAAGGTAAAGCCCGATTCGACATGGACGTCTGGTTCGTGCTTTATTGTTATTATTTTCAGTGTTGACATGATAGGTTCCGCATGATATATTATTTCTTGTCGCCGAGATTAATCACGGTAGATACGATATGCGGTCGTGGCGGAATTGGCAGACGCGCACGGTTCAGGTCCGTGTGGGCTAACCCCCCGTGGAGGTTCGAGTCCTCTCGACCGCATCTAATAAAAATACTCCTTGAGCTAACGCTTAAGGAGTATTTTTATTGCATTTTTTGATATAACACTAACATTAGACTTGAGTATCCAAGAGGTTAGTGCTTCGCTGCAAGTAGAGCAAATGGTCTTCCATCAGCCAAACGGAACGGTTATTGCGCCGCGGTAATATTAATGCTGTCAATATTCGGTCCTTCCGTTCCGGTGGTAACCACTTTCAATGTATTGGTCCCCGTGTTCATGGGGACCTGTATTGTTTTTTCAACCCAAGTGGACCAGCTTCCCGTTGCCGGAAAGGGCTCGTTGCTGATGACTTTGGTTCCGTTAACAAAAATGTCGAGGTTACGGGTTCCGCTTTCCAGTGCATAACGAAACTTTACGTTTTTGGTACCTGTGGTAGTATTGTTAATGGCGTTCCATTGAATGGCTGAACCAGTCATCGCATTGAAGTTGACATACCCGGAACCAGTGTAACCAGGATAGATCGTTTCAATGGCAGCTTCCGTAAGTGTCGTTCCGGTCTCTGCTTCATAAGTAGTACCGCTGCCTGTATTTCCGCCGTTATTCCCGCCAGTAATGTTGGCAACAAATGTTGTTACGCTCTGAGCCGGGAGCTGTGCCGTGAAGGCTCCATTGGATACGGTAAGCGAAGCCCCGCTTGCCAGGTTGCGACTGCTGTCCGTAACCCATGAGGACACAGTGGAGGCATTACCATTCTGCAGAACGAATTTTTGGCTTGTGGCCGAAGTTCCACGGTTAATTGCCACGACGACGACTTTGTTATCACCTTTGTAGGCTGAGACAAATGTGTTCGTATCCGGATTTTTCGTTGCATCCACTCGGAGGTAGCCTGGACGCACGAATTTAGAGAAATGAGCCATATTATAACCACGTTTGCTTATGGTACCGTCCTCTTTCATTGGACCATACTGTCTGCGGATGTACCACCACACATAGGCTTGGAAATCACCTTCTACCATGGCATTGTGCATGTGATAGGAAACGTCTAGTGCTTCAGGCCAGCGGTCTGCTGAGTTGTTGTCACTGTTCGGAACATACACCTCAGTCATCCACAGTTCTTTACCGGCTCCTTTTTGCTTAAAGAGAGGGTATGCAAAATTCGAAATCTGGGTTCCATACGTATGTGCTCCCAGAATGTCCATGTTGGCAAGTGCCTGCGGATCATTTAGGATTGGGTCGGAAATGTTCTTTAAGTACTGGAAGGATTCAGGCGCCATAACTTTGGTACCTTGGATGGACCCGGCATTTTCTTTCATGAATCGAAGGATCTCTTGTGGAGTCCACCAGGTCCAGTCATGAGCATAATCCGGTTCATTTTGCACAGAAATGGCATACAGATCTACGCCGTTATTTTTCATGTAGGTTACAAAGTCGTTCAGATGTTGCGCATATGCGGCATATTTGTCGTATTTCAGACGCTTGGCATTGGTGTCCCCATTGCGGTTGAATGTTTCAACCATGCTGCTCGGAGGATTCCATGGGGATGCGAATACGATAGCCCCCTTTTCAATAGCCCGTTTGGCTGTGGCAACTTCACGATACCAGTTATTGGAATCCGGATCGACGTAGATCCTGAGAATTGAAAAGCCTAACTGATTCTGGTCATTACCGAAAGCAGTTTCACGTTGAGCGGGAGTCAGATCACCAATCCAGGCAGGAAGGTTAATGCCCCCAAAGCCCTTGATCAGTTGTTTTTCCGAGGACAAATTAATGTTGGCATCGCTGGCTGCTGACACGTGTGTCGGGGTTAACATCAGAGGCAGAGCCGTTAAACAGGCCAAAAGAACATTGACTGATTTTTTCCATGTCCATTTCAACTTCAAAATATTCAACCTCCTCGAAATAATTTATTTAATGAAAGCGTGTTCATAAAACTAGCCAAGCAGTGATGATAATGTTGTGATCACATCCTTTTCAAGTGAATTTAATGAAAAATAATGTTTTCAATAGTAAATTTTACTATATCTTTTGATAGAAAAATACCTGACATATTACAGGTTATTTGTAGATTATTATCTTTTTTTAAGAGATTCATCATTATTTTATCAAAAAAATAAGAATAAAAAACCGTTCATTGGAAGGGTCTTCTAATCCATGAGTTATTCCAAAAATAGAGGGATATTTCATCAATTTATTTTTTATGTCAACCGGTTGACACATCGCTTCTCAAGCGCTTATGATAAAGCTGCATCAGAAATGTATGCGCATTCATAACAAACACCTGGGGGGAAGTTAAGCATGAAAAAGAAATGGGTTTCGTTTGTTGGCGTAATTTTGCTTATATTACTGATTACGGCCTGTTCATCAGGCAAGGAATCAGATTCACCGAATCAGACAGTGTCAAACGGCGAAAGTGATTCATCCAAAGAGGTGAAGCTTACCTTTTTCAACACATCTGCAGAGGTTAATTCGGTTTTTGAAAGTCTTTTTAAGAAATACCATGAGCTGAATCCCGAGGTTACTATTGAATTGATTCCTACACCGATTGGCGGAGCACAGCTTGAGAAGTTCCAATCTTTACTCGCATCTGGAAATCCGGCGACCATAGCCAATCTGGATGCGGGCACGATTCTGCAATATAAAGATAAATTCCTGAACCTGGATTCCGAAAAGTCAAAGTATGAGGGATTAACGAAGCCCGGTGCGGTAGAAGGTGCTTTGCTTGATGGCCAATTCCTGGGTGTACCTTGGACAGCGCAAGGATACGGACTCTTGTATAACAAACGTGTGGTTGAAGAAGCCATAGGCGGAACATTTGACCCCAAATCGATTCAGACCCGGGATGATCTGGAGGCTGTCTTCAAAAAAGTGGAGGCCGCAGGCAAATCTCCGGTTATGATTCATGGTGCTGACTGGTCGCTTGGAGCGCATTATCTGGGACTCACGTACTCGCTTCAATCAAACAATGTAGATGACAACCGTAAATTCGTTGAGGATCTGGAAAAGGGGACGGCTTCCCTTGCAGACAACGCTGCATTTAACGGATTGATGGACACGTTCGATCTGCTTAAAAAGTATAATGCCCGCAGCAAGGATCCGCTTGTGGCAGATTACAACAAGGACAGCGCAGATTTTGCGAAAGGAGAAACGGCTTTCTATTTCATGGGTGACTGGACATGGGCTGTAATTGGCACCCTTGAAGGTCGTGATCAAGAGTTCGGCATCGTTCCTGTACCGATCAGCAACAATCCGGATGATTATGGCAATACACAGGTTGCTTATAGTGAGCCAAAGCTGTTTGCTATTGATAATTCAGGTTCTACCGAAGCACAGCAGGCTGCTGCCAAAGCATTTATTGAATGGGTTGTAACGAGTGATGAAGGGCAAGAGGCGATTGTAGGCCAGATGGGTCTGGCGTTGCCGTACAAAGATGTCAAAGTGAAAGGCACTAACATTCTCTCCGATGCGGTTAACCAGTACGTAGATGAGGGCAAGGTGCTGAATATCAGTGTCATTAACTATCTGCCGCAAGACTACTGGGCCAAGACCGGAGCATCGATGCAGAAATATTTGGTGGATGTGATCGATCGAAAAGGACTGATTGACGAGGTTCAAGCCTACTGGGGAACTCAGGCAGGGAAATAACGAATGAACAGGCAAGGTAACCAGAAGGATGGGCATGAACTCAGTGTGTTCATCCTTCATTCCTAAAGCGACTAGGGGGACACAGGAGGTCATCATGGATAAAAAAATACGGATAAGGAATGCAGGCACATTTTTGCTTTTTGGAGGTCCTTCCGTTATTGCGTTTCTAGCAGTTGTTGTTGTCCCTTTTATCGTTGGTTTATATCTTACCTTCACAAATTGGGATGTTCGTACAGGAGACAACACCTTTATCGGTCTTGCGAATTATTCGGCAGTTATGCAGGATACCGTGTTTTGGACACAATTGTGGTTCACCCTGAAGTACGTCTTTTTTACGGTCCTTATTGCAAACGCTGCTGCTTTTTTTATTGCTTTGGTTTTGACAGGCGGCGGCAGAGGCGAACAATGGCTTCGAACCGGATTTTTCACTCCTAACCTGATCGGAGGCATCATTCTCGGGTATCTCTGGCAAACGTTGTTCTCACAGGTTCTTCCGTATTTAGGGGACAAATATAGTTGGTCCTGGTTTGAAACATCATGGTTAACCAATACGGATACGGCATTTTGGGCACTTGTCATCACAACATCCTGGCAATTGATCGGTTATTTGATGATTATTTATATTGCCGGTTTTGCAGGTGTTCCGAATGATGTGCTGGAAGCGGCGAGCATAGACGGAGCGAGCCGATTGGCGACCATCCGCAGAATTATGCTTCCGTTAACGATACCTGCCATCGTAATTTGCGTATTCATTTCCATCTCCAGATCATTTTTGACCTATGATATTAACCTGGCTCTGACCAAGGGAGGACCATTTAACTCCACAGAACTGGCAACGTATCACATTGTACAAAAAGCATTTTTATCCAACCAGTACGGAGTGGGGCAGGCGGAGGCCGTAGTGCTCTTTGCTGTGGTCGCCATTATTGCGTTAACTCAATCTTATCTGCTTAAGAGATTGGAGGTCGAGTCCTGATGAATGCCCGTCGATTTCTTCCGCAGCTGAAGACCGCTCTGCTGTATGGGCTATTGTTTATTTTTTTGACGCCGTTTTTGCTAATCATTATGAACTCGTTCAAGTCAACCCAGCAATTTGTGGAGAATCCACTATCGTTGCCTACCGGGATTGAATTTGGCAACTATGCGAGCGCGTTTGATAATATGGATTTCCTGAACGGATTCATGAATTCCTTCATCATCACCGTTGGTGCGGTTTTACTGATTCTCTTTTTCTCATCCATGACCGGGTATCTGTTTGTAAGATTCAAGTGGCGGGTGAACGGTATTCTCTTCTATGCCATGCTGGCTTCACTGGCACTGCCGTTTCAGGTGTTAATGATTCCTCTCGTGATGTTATATGGCAACCTGAACTTGCTCGACTCCAAGGTTACTTTGCTCTTCATGTATCTTGGCTTTGGTGTACCGTTCGGCGTATTTACGTTCCACGGGTTCATCAAGGGCATTCCGTTTGAGCTTGAAGAATCTGCGTTTATTGAAGGAAGTTCCCGGGTTCGAACCTTTTTCCAGATTGTGTTGCCCCTGTTAAGGCCGGTATTTGTAACGCTGATTGTGCTGGACGTCTTGTGGATCTGGAATGATTATCTGCTGCCAAGTCTGGTGTTATTATCACCCGCGCACAAGACGTTACCACTATCCACCTATAACTTTTTCTCTTCGTATTCCGTTGACTATGCACCCCTGATGGCAGGATTGATTATGACGATTATCCCTGTGCTGATCATGTATTTGCTGCTTCAGAAACAGATCATCAAGGGCATTACGGAAGGTGCATTGAAATAGTATGTAGAGGGGGATGGATGAAATAGGAGAATGAAAAGTCTATAATGAGTAAAAAAGCAAGGTGGTTAACGGATATGCCCAAGATCGAGGATGTAGCCAAAAAGGCGGGAGTGTCTGTCACAACCGTATCGCGTGTGTTAAACAATAGAGGTTACATTAGCGAGAAAACACGTGAGAATGTATATCGTGTTATGAAAGAGCTTGATTATCAGCCCAATGAGATGGCACGAGCTTTATTTCGGAGAAAATCGAATATGATTGGATTGATTATTCCTGATGTCTCCCATCCGTTTTTTAGTGAGCTGACGTATTATCTCGAGTATTATGCGGATAAACAGGGGTATAAGTTACTGCTCTGTAACTCGGATCGTGACATTGTCAAAGAGAGTAAGTATATTGATATGTTGAAAAAAAACAAAGTTGACGCCATCATTACAGGCAGCTCTGTGCTTGATGTCGAGCATTATCTGAATCTTAATCTGCCCATTGTTTCTCTGGATCGCGAGGTGGCAGACAATATTCCGGTGGTTTCTTCGGACAACGAGATGGGGGGCAGACTCGCGACGCAGTTGCTGCTTGATAAGAAATGCAGACAGCCTGCATTTATCTATCGAGGTATCGGTGGTCCACATCATGTGGCGTTGCTGGCGAACGGAAGAGCACAAGGCTATGATGAAGTCGTGACTCAGGCGGGCTACGACCCGATTCATTTGCAGCTGGATGCGTCTGTTAAGGATGAACAGGAGATTGAACAAGAGATCATTCGCTTCCTTCACGAATATCCGCATGTGGATGCTATATTTGCAAGCAGTGATGTGATTGCAGCCGAAGTTGTGCAGGCTTCTCGTCAGGCAGGAAGACGGATTCCCGAGGATATTCGAATCATTGGTTATGATGATGTCAAAATTGCTTCTTTGTTAAGTCCACGTCTAAGCAGTGTCAGACAGCCCATAGAGGAGATGTCCGAACGGATTATCGATTTGGTGGTGAAGCAAATTAATGGAGAAGATGTGCCAAATATGAACCTATTTCCGGTCCAGTTGGTTGAACGGGAAACCACATAGAAGGAGTGCTTTGGAAAGGGCACACTTTTTGTGTGTTAAATATGTCAACCGGTTGACATAAGAGTTATGCTGCAGGAACAGGAAGGAGAACACAATGAAACGGAATACATTCTATCCACCAAGTACACCTGAAGAACAGGGGATAACTTCAGCAGGTATCAACGATTTTCTGGCATGGGTTGAAGCCGAAAGCATTGAGCTTCATGGATTCGTGCTGAAAAGACATGACCATCTTGTTACCGAAGGATGGTGGAAGCCTTATCGTCCGGAGATGCCGCATGCTGTATATTCTCTCACCAAGAGTTTTACTTCGATTGCAACCGGCTTTGCCGTGCAGGAAGGCTTGCTGTCAGTGGAGGACCCGGTCCTGAATTATTTTCCCGAGGTTAAGCCAGCGCAATCATCTATAGACATGGGGAAGCTGAGAATCCGCCATCTATTAACCATGACAACAGGTCATGATACCGATACCGCAAGATTGGGTACAACAGGCAGATTTATGGACTACCGTGCCGAACTGCGGATTGGTGACCGAACGGATGGTGATGAAATCCAGGCATTCTTTGACCAGCCTCTCGTTCATGAACCCGGGACACATTTTCTGTACAACACGGGAGCCAGTTATGTGCTCGGTGTCCTGGTGGAACGAGTCGCGGGTGTTTGCCTTGCCGATTATCTGCAGTCCAGACTGTTTCAGCCCTTGGGAATTCCGAGGCCCATGTGGGAGCAAACGTCTGAAGGAGGAAACATCGGTGGCTGGGGGCTATCGCTTCGAACGAGAGATGTAGCTGAGTTTGGTCAATTTCTTCTAAATCAAGGGCAGTGGAACGGTAAGTCGCTGTTGTTGCCATCATGGATACAGCAGGCCACTTCCTGTCAAGTAAATAGTGTCAATATCAGTTCATCTGGTGAAGAGGATGCGAATATAGACTGGCAACAAGGCTATGGGTATCAATTCTGGCAATGTCGTCATCAGGCATATAGGGCAGACGGAGCATTTGGACAGTACTGCATTGTACTCCCGGAGCGGAATGCGGTGATTGCGATCCAAGCCGGACTGAGCGACATGCAGCGTGTACTGGATGCAATATGGACACATGTACTACCTGCGATGCAGGATGCTGCTCTGGCTCCGAATTTGTCTTCACAACAGCAGCTTTCGGAGAGACTCGCGAACTTGGAAGTGGGGCATAAGACAAGTATTCATGAGTCTATGCCGGTTACAGGCACCAGACGTTATAAGCTGGAGCCGAACAAACAAAATCTGAAGTGTATCGCCCTGAGTCTGACAGACCAATCATGGTATTTCGAATGGAAGGATGATGGTGGGGGTACACAAGGATTGTCAGGTCGTTATGAATGGGGAGAGGCCCGATTGCCTTCAGGAAGGCTGGCATCTGTCAAAGGGGCATGGATCCATTCGTCCACCTTGGAGATCTGTATCTGTATGCCTGATTCACCGCATTACGATCGCATTCATTTTGTATTTGAAGGACAGATCATCCACCTGCATTATGTTCATTTGAATTTTGAATGCATTGAAGAACGTTTGAAGGGCCATGCAACGTAGGAATAAATGTGATGATAATGTATCAAAGAAGTGTGCGAAGCCCCAGTATTTGGTAGTTATGAGAATGGAGGATAACCCATGGAGTTTGAGAAGCGTGTGGTTCCGGAATTACGGGCAGGATTATCCATACTGGAACCGTTCAGACTTCCCGAAGATTTAATGCAAATACGTGCTATACATCCTCAGGCGGTACAGCAACCCCAAGCTGTCGAGATTGTGTACCTGCAGATCCACGGGGTACACGGGAACGAGCTGCAGCTCAGACTCTATAAGCCACGTTCTGCTGATACCCGGAAACGACCGACGCTACTATGGATTCATGGCGGTGGTTTGATTCTAGGCAGCCCCGAAGCGGATGATCAGCTTTGTATCGACTTTGTGTCCGCTGCGGACTGTATTGTGGTTTCCCCGAATTATCGCTTGGCCCCTGAATTCCCTTATCCTGCAGGGTTAGAAGACTGTTATAGCACGCTGCAATGGATATCCGCTTCAACTGAGGTGTGGGGAATGGATTGCCATCGCATTGCCGTTGGTGGGGCCAGTGCGGGTGGTGGGTTGGCAGCGGCTCTTACACTCTTGGCGAGAGATCGTCATGGTCCCGGGATCATGTTTCAAATGCTACTCTATCCGATGCTGGATCATCGCAATGTGACGCCGTCCAGTTATGAGATTACGCACCCGTCGGTGTGGAATCGTGCAAACAATCTGGAAGCATGGCGCATGTATTTGGGGCAGGAATTAACCGAGGGCGTTCCAATCTATGCCAGCCCTGGCCTTGCGACCGATCTGACGGATTTGCCAGCCGCCTATATCTGTGTTGGCGAACTTGATCTCTTCCGTGACGAGACGTTAGATTATGTCACCCGGCTGGCAAGGGCTGGAGTCGAGGTTGAGTTTCATCTGTACCCGGGTTGTTACCATGCTTCTGAACATGTCGTTCCCGAAGCGGACATCAGCCAGCGTATCCGGTCGGAGTACATTCAGGGTCTGGTCCGAGCGTACAGGAAGCCTGATATTTAAAAAAAGAGCCCGTCTTAATTAAAGCATCAGATAGGAAACGTTATTACAATAAGGTTGTTCTGTCATGCTGTTACTTTTTAGATGATGCTGGCAGTGCTTTGAGGAGGGAAGACTATGTTTGAGCTGGATGAAAGAATTACTTTTGAGAATCGTTCCAATGATCTGTTAGCTATCGGTGAGTTGCTGGTGGATCTGATATCCAATGAATACGGAGATCATGCAGGATCTGACGGGTATACACGTTATGTTGGAGGTGCACCTTCCAACATCGCGATTAATGTCAATCGGCTCGGGATACGGTCACGTATTGTTTCAGCCGTTGGAGAGGATGGATTTGGAACATTTTTACTGCAACATCTTCAGCGGGCGGGTATGAGTACAGAAAGCATTAAACGTGTGAATGAAGCTACTAGCATGGTTGTGGTTAGTAAAAGCAAGGGAACTCCCGTCCCAATTTTTTATCGGGCGGCTGATTATCAACTGAATTACGATGCATCACTTGAGTCGTTGCTGGGTAATTCCAAGATCATTCATTTTTCCTGTTGGCCTTTATCGCGACAGCCAGCCAGGGATACGGTGGAAAAAGTTATGATTGAAGCGAGAAGGAAAGGGATATATATCGGATTTGATCCGAACTTCCATTCAATGATTTGGCAGCCTGGAGAAGATGGTGTGGCTTATGTCAAAGAGATGATCCCGCAGGTGGATTTCATCAAACCATCCAAGGATGATGCGGATCGTCTGTTTGGAGAAGCAACGCCAGAGCAGCATATGCAACGATTTTTGGCATTGGGGGCCCGGTTGGTGATTCTGACGTTGGGGGAAGACGGAGCGATGGTCTCGAATGGCAAAGAGATCGTGACTTTTGCTTCCTGTGCAACAGAGGTCGTGGATACAACGGGGGCCGGAGATGCCTTCTGGTCAGGCTTTTATACCGGACTTGTGGAGGGTTACACGCTCCACGAAGCACTGAAGTCGGGGTTTGCTGTCAGTGCCTATAAATTACGATACAGTGGTGCCATCGTGGATCTGCCACCACTCAAGATGATCAGACAAGAGTTTGGAATAGAAGAGGGTGCATCCTATGCTTAAAAATCAGGTTCAATTAATAACATATCCAGATTCACTTGGAGGTAGTCTGACTAAGCTGGACCAATTGCTGCGAACGGATTTTGCCGATCTGTTCCCGGGGGGAGTTCATATATTGCCACCCTTTCCTTCCTCGGGAGACCGCGGATTTGCTCCACTGACCTATTTGGAGATTGATCCCGCGTTTGGTTCGTGGGATGACATTCGCTCCATTGGCGAGCATACGGATGTACTAGTGGATCTGATGGTTAATCATATTTCACAGCAGTCCCCCTATTTTCAGGATTTTCTGGTTAAAGGGCGTGCATCTGAATATGCAGATTTGTTCTTGACGCTGGATAAGGTGTGGGAAGATGGCAATCCCGTTCAAGAGCATATCGACAACATGTTTTTACGGCGTGAAGTCCCGTACTCCAGTTTTGTCATTCAGGAGAATGGTCAGGAAGAGAAGGTATGGACCACCTTTGGGAAAACTGATCCGTCGGAACAGATTGACCTTGATATTCGCGCTGTTGTCACTCAACAATTGCTTCGCTCCTTTTTTGTGAACTTCAAACAGAACAATGTCAAAATTGTAAGGCTGGATGCGGTTGGTTACGTAATTAAAAAGTTGGGAACCAGTTGTTTCTTTGTTGAACCGGATATTTACGTTTTCCTGGATTGGGTGAAGGCGTTAGCCGATGAGCTTGAGATTGAATTGCTGCCCGAGGTACATGCTCATTACAGCATACAGTACAAGCTGGCGGAATACGGCTGCTGGATATACGATTTTATACTGCCATACCGGGTTCTGGAGGCATTGATTAACCGTTCTGGCGGTGAATTGTGCCGTTATCTGGAGACTAGACCTGCCAAACAGTTTACGATGCTGGATTGTCATGACGGTATTCCCGTCAAGCCGGATCTCGATGGATTAATCGAAACGCAGGATGCACAGCGGGTAGTGGATACGTGTCTGGAGCGTGGAGCCAACCTCAGTCTGATTTTATCGGATAAACACAAATCGGAAGACGGCTTTGATGTACATCAGATCCGGTGCACGTATTACAGTGCCTTAAATCAAGATGACGATGCTTACCTCGCGGCGCGAGCCATTCAGTTTTTTGTTCCGGGCATTCCCCAGGTCTATTATGTGGGACTCTTCGCCGGGGTAAATGATCTGGAGCGCGTTGCACTGACCGGTGAGGGAAGAGAGATTAATCGCCAGAACTATACGATGGAGGAAATTAAGCGGCAGCTGGAGAAAAAGGTCGTGCTTCGCCTTACGGAGTTAATCCGGTTTCGGAATACACATCAGGCGTTTCAAGGGCAGTTCAGTGTGCTTGAATCAACGGATGATATCATCTGTCTGGCGTGGATTCTGGGTGAACAGCAATGCCGACTGACAGTTGACCTCAAAACGTATCAATCCATCGTGAGTTATACCGAAGATTCTGGTGAGTTCGCGGAATATCGGATTTGACCCAAATCAGGAGGTTGCATATATGGCCACAGTACAGGTAAACTTCTTTTCAAAAAGCATGCGCAGAGAAGTGTCGTTTAACGCCCTTCTGCCAGTGGACTCACCCATGATTCCGGGACAGTCTGAATCGATGAACGGACAGAAGCCCCTTAAATCCCTATATCTGCTGAACGGATACTCGGGAAGTCAATGGGACTGGATTACTTTCTCGCGTATACGTGAGCTTGCTGACCGATACCGGATGGCTATATTTATGCCGGCAGGTGAAAATCATTTTTATCTGGATGATGAGGATAAGGGGGATCTGCATGGACAATATGTAGGCAAGGAACTGGTAGAATTCACACGTGGACTGTTTCCGCTCTCCGTACGCCGGGAAGACACTTATATTGGTGGTTTATCCATGGGCGGGTATGGGGCGATCCGAAACGGCTTGAAATATGCCGAACATTTCGGCGGTATTATCGCGTTATCTTCAGCCCTTATTTCCTACAAAATAGCAAATGCACAGCCTGGATATAATGATGGGATAGCCGATTACAGCTATTTCCGGCGAGTATTTGGTGATCTGAATCAGCTTGAGGGCAGTGATAAAGATCCGGAAGCTTTGGTCTTGCAGTTGAAGGAAAAAGGGATGCCCATCCCACAAATCTATATGGCCTGTGGAACAGAGGACTTTTTGCTGGATGTTAATCAACGCTTCCGGGATTTTCTGCGGACTGAGAATGTTCCCGTGATCTACACGGAGGGCCCAGGGCTGCATAACTGGGATTTCTGGAATGATTATATTGCCCGTGCGCTGGAATGGGCGGGAGAGACGGTCGATTGAAAGCGTAAGTTAATATAACAGTTGTATCAAGCCAAGCCTCTGAGGGTCGCGAGTAATGCAGCGATTGTTCAGGGGCTGTGTGAATTATGCGATAAAACAAGAGAAGAGGGAAAGCCATGAAGGGAAGACGGTTATCGAGAAGCAGAAGCATCGTAGTTCGATTGTACACCCAGATCACTGTTATTCTAGTTATTCTCTTTGCGGCACTTCTCTTGAGTAACATCTATTCACTTCAGGTTGTACAGAACCATATTGTCAGCAACTCGGAGCACACACTGGCCATTTATACTGAATCTATTCACAATAATCTGGATATTTATGCTAAGGATCTGATGGAAGTCTTTGAGAATCAAGCTGATTTTGCCCGTGATTATGGCACTCAATACATAGACTCTGAAAAAGGGGATTACTTCAAGGATATGCGTTTAATGAACGCGCTGAAATCGAAGATGTCCAATAACTACGCCAGTGATGGCATGTTTATTCAAATCGCTCGTGGCGAAAGACTCTTGACGCTGTTTGGCAATCGAATCCACTCTGCGGATAAGGTGGCGTTGTCCGATTTTTTGAAGCAACAGAACTGGCAAGCGCTCCAGCTGTCGGGAGATCAGGATGTGAAGTGGAACACGATGAATGTGAACGGAACCTTCTATCTATTCAAGTTTATTACGTACGGGGATGTGAGTTTTGGAACCTGTGTTCAAGCGAGTAGTTTGCTTTCCCTGACCAGTAGTGAAGGAGAACCTGCCAGTTCATTTGTGCTGAGCGGTCAGGATGGCCGCATTCTGACAACGACCAGCAATGGGCAGATCACTACGGGAGGTTATTTGGATACTGCGGAGCAGCAACTGGGAAAACGATATCTTTTTGTAAGCAAATCGGTTGACGAATTTGGTGAAATAACTCACATGGTTGCCAGTCAAAGCGTGTTTTCCGGCTTAAAGCTTATTCAATGGCTAATCATTGTTCTTGGAGCAAGCTCCATTATTGTGGTGCCACTCGTCATGAGATTTATTGCCAGAGAGATGTTGCGTCCTATTCTCGAGCTTGTCCGGTCTGCAAAAGAGGTAGAGAAAGGAAAGCCGTCCTTCCCCCCTCCTTCCAGAGAATACTCACTTGAATTTATGAAGCTGTTCCAAGCTTTTCAGTCGATGGTGCACGAGATCACCCATTTGAAGATTCGATCCTATGAGGAACGCATTGAGAAAAGCAGGGCGGAGCTGAAGGTATTACAGATGCAGATCAGACCCCACTTTTACCTGAATGCCATATCGACCATATCCAGCCTTACGTATCAGAACAGGAATGAAGAGATTAGGCAGATGATCCAGATGTTATCCGGGCATCTTCGGTATATGTTCAAGGCAGAGCTGATGCTTGTTAGTATCGATGAAGAGATGAGACATGTTGAAAACTATATTCGAATGCAGGAAATTCGATATCCTGATCAGATTTTTTATATGACGGATGTGGAACCGAGAGCTGAGGCTGTTCGTGTCCCGCAGCTATTAATCCAGACGTTTGTGGAGAACTGTTTCAAGCATGCGCTGACATATGGGGAGCTGTTATCCATTTTTATTCGAGTGAACATGGAGATGATTGCAGGCGAGACTTACGTTCATATCGTGATTGAAGACAATGGAGACGGGTTCCCGAACGCATGGCTTCAGGGATTACAAGAGGGTACACTTGAGGGGCGGGAAGGCGAACACGTGGGTGTCGCAACCATTCGGAAAACATTACAATTGCTGTACAAACAGGATGATTTGGTGATGCTCTCTAACGCAGAATCCTCTGGTGCCAAGATTGATATCCGGATACCCGTCTTAGCCGAATCTATTCCTGTAAGCAGATCCGAAAGAGGGGGAGCATAATGAAATGTATGCTTATTGATGATGATGTTCCTACAGTTCAAGTATTAACAGACATTATCCCTTGGGGAGAATATGGTTTCTCAGAGGTGTCCCGGGCCCACTGTGTTCAAGATGCACAAATGCTGTTTGCAGCAGGTATTCCTGATCTGGTCATATGCGATATTGAGATGCCGCGCGGTTCGGGCATCGAGATGATCCAGTGGATCAGAGAGCGGGGATATGATTGTGCGTTTATTTTTTTTACGTGTCACGAAAGTTTTGACTTTGCTTCAACAGCGATATCCTATAACGCAGACTCTTATCTGCTGAAGCCTTTGAATCAGGAGAAGCTTGAAGCGGCTGTGCTGAAGGCGGTGGGTGGGTTGAAGTGGAGAAGGAAACTGGGGGAATATCAGAAATTTGGCATGGCCTGGCTGAAAAACAAGGGACTTGTCGAGTCCAGCTTCTGGACAGATATTCTGATGGCATCCATCTCACCGCGGCGGGATCTGATTCAGGGAGAGATTCACAAAAGGGAATTAACTATTGAGACAGAACAAAGCTATGTACTGCTGCTTGTCAGTGTATTTTTGTCAGAGATCGATCAGCGATGGAACGAAAGTACATTTCGTTATGCCTTTGCCAATCTCAGCTCGGAAATCATCTTGTTGCGTCTCCATTATGACAGAGTAGTATCCTATCAGAAAAACAACAGGCTGTATGTTGCTGTTGTGGTGGATGAGCGTAACATAGGCCGGATACAGCTGGAAGAGCGGGGGAAACGTCTGATTCAACTGATGAATGAGTATTTGAAATGTGTGGGTACCTGTTATATCAGCGAGCCCATACATATTGAGGGACTTGCCCAATTGAAGGCCAAGCTGGAACGCATGGACGGTTCAAATATCATGTTCAGAGGCAAGGTGCATTGGCAGAATGCTGTTTTCTCACGTGAGCGCATGGAGCGATTTGATCTCGATACCCCGCGTTACACAAGTTTATTTGTGGAGCGCGAGAAGGCTCAGATCGTGAATCGGCTGAAAAAGGATCTGGAGCAGCTCGCTGCCAAAAATCAGCTGGATGCTGAAATGTTACATGTCATTCGGGAAGACTTTCTCCAGGTCGTGTATGCCATACTGGCCAGAAATAATGTGCAGGCGCATCAGCTTTTCACTGATTCGCTCGCCCAGCAGCTGTATCTTAAGTCGGAGCACAGCATTTTTGATTTTATGAAATGGGCACATCTGATCACCGAACGCACCATCGAAACTATGAAGGAAACCCAACGTTCGGAAGGTATTGCGGATAAGGCCAAACGTTATATTCACGAGAATTACAGCAAGGACCTGAACCGCGAGGATGTCGCTGCCAGCGTATTCCTGACACCGGATTACCTAGCCAAAGTATTTAAACAAGAGACAGGAATGACCATGAAGGAATACCTCAATGAGTGTCGGATTGCAGCCGCCAAGCTTATGTTAATAGACAGCCGTTTAAGTATTGGACAGATTGCCATGGAGACCGGGTATGAGAACATCTCCTACTTTTCCACCGTATTCAAAAAGCTTGCAGGCGAAACCCCGAATGCGTACAGGTCGAGGCATCGTCTTGTGCAGAAGAAAGGTTGAATACAAGCAGTGCATCGCATGAATCCCGGAGACTCTGCTTCATCAGGAGCAGGGTTTTTGTTGTACCTGCTGTCATGAACATTGAACCCGTATTTATGAAAAAACAGTCCGTTTTTGTTAAAGCCGTGCTCCTCTGTATTTTATAAAATGAAAACGAATACAAGTTCGACAAGAGGAGGTCTGAAGCAAGATGACAAAAACAAAGAGAATATGGGGTACCCTGCTGTCATTGGTGTTATGCGGTTCACTGTTGGCAGGATGCGGCGAAGATACATCATCTTCAACTGCTGAAGAAGCGGCAGGTTCGCAAAAAGTGGACAAGGTGGTGTTTGCAATGCCTTCCTTCAATCGTATTCCGGATGATATCAGCAAGGTTACCGCTGCCATTAATGCGATTACCGTTCCGAACATTGGAGTGGAGGTGGATTTCAGATTGTACGGCCCGGCCGATTATGCTCAGAAAGTCAATCTTGCCTTGCAGAGCGGTGAGCAAATGGATGTTTTCACAACGTTGGGACAATTTACGAATTACGTGTCTAAAAATCAGGTATATCCGCTCGATGAGTTGCTGCCAGAGTACGGCAAGGAACTAACACAGATTCTGGAGCAGGATTTTGGCCCAAATCTGCTCGATGCCACAACGATGAACGGACATATTTACGGAATTCCGGTTAACAAAGGCATGTCGCTTCCAACCAACATCGTCTACAATGCCGACATGCTGAAGGATGCGGGTTTTACTGTGGATGATCTCACCTCTCTGGATGATCTTCCCGATATCTTTGAAGCGGTTAAACACAATAATCCGGATGTCATTCCTTTTGGGCCCGTGAATGTAAATCCAAGTGACACCAATTTGGTTCTTGCACTGAAAGGGCTGCACAAGATTGACTTTCTGTCTGATACGACCGGTATAGGTGTTGTTGTTGGTGATGATGGAAAAGTCCGGAATTTCTATGATACGGATGAGTTCAAAAGTGGTGCAAAAATGATGAGAAACTGGTTCGACAATGGCTTCCTCGAAAAGGATGCTGCAACGACTTCAATCGGCTTCTCGGATACCATAGCTTCGGGACGCGGATTTTCATTCCTCGGCGGATACAGCGGCATGGAAGCAGCCAAGGCACTGAGCGCACAGACGGGCAAAAATCTGGAAATGAAACGTTTGGTACCGTACTATTTCGATACCAACGCGGTTAATCTGGTGAGCTGGATGGTATCCAGCACAACTAAAGTCCCCGAGGGTTCGGTCAAGTTTCTTAATATGCTCTATACCGATCAGGAGCTGATCAATACCATTTTGTACGGCATTGAAGGTGAGGATTATGTCAAGGTGGATGAGCATCACGTGAAATTCCCTGATGGCATGGATGCCTCCAGTGTCCCGTATACAGCCATGCTGAGTACAGGCATCGTAGGTTCGGAATCGCTGCAATATCAGCTTGAAGGTGTGAATTGGTCTGATGTTGAACTGAAGCTTAAGGAGAACAAGGAGACGGAGAGATCCCCTTATTTCGGTTTTATCTTTGACCCGAGTGAAGTGAAGACACAGATGAGTGCGGTAACGAATGTAGTCAATCAATATCTGCCTGCACTGGTAACGGGTGTGCTTGATCCGGATACGACCATTCCCCAATTCGTGAAAGCACTGAATGATGCGGGTGCTGACGATATTATCGCAAGCAAACAAAAACAGCTGGATCAGTGGATTGCCGAGCAAAAATAAAATGTGCACTAACGTTTAATGTTGAGTGGTGTACAGGGTGTAATATGTACCTGCTCAACATTAAGGAGGAGAATGGAGCAATGACTGTGAAAACCAAATCCGGAGGGCTTAGAAAAACGCTCCCTTTACTGCTGCTGGCTGCCCCTGGTCTGTTATATTTCCTGATTAACAACTATCTTCCGATGGCGGGCATCTTTATTGCTTTCAAGGATGTGAATTATGCCAAAGGCATATTCGGGAGTGACTGGGTAGGCTTCGACAATTTCAGGTTTCTGTTTCAGACCAGCGATGCCTGGATCATGACACGTAACACGCTGTTATACAATATCGCCTTTATCATCCTTGGCACCCTGTTATCCATTGCTATTGCCATCCTGATGTCAGAACTGTTGAAAAACGTATGGTCGAAGCTGTTCCAGTCAGGACTTGTATTGCCAAATCTCATCTCGATGGTTGTCCTTTCTTACATCGTATATGCGTTCCTGAATGCAGATAGCGGGTTCATCAATAATTCCATCTTAAAACCACTCGGTATTCCAGAGATTAACTGGTATTCGGAGGCCAAGTATTGGCCCTATCTGCTGGTCTTGATTCAATTGTGGAAAACGGCAGGGTACGGCTCTATCGTGTACATTGCTTTTATATCCGGTATTGACAAGAGCATATACGAAGCTGCGAAAATCGACGGGGCAGGCAAGCTCAAGCAGATTCGCATGATTACGCTACCTTTGCTGAAACCAACCATTATTATTCTGGGCCTGATGTCCATTGGACGAATCTTTAACTCCGATTTTGGCCTATTCTATCAGGTGCCGATGAATGCAGGAGCTTTATACAGCACAACCCAGACGATTGATACGTACGTGTACCGGGCACTGATGCAAGTGAATGATATCGGCATGTCAGCCGCTGCGGGATTGTACCAATCTATCGTCGGATTCATTCTGGTCATGGTTGCAAATACGATTGTCAAAAAAGTTAATCCTGAGAACGCACTATTTTAGGGGGAAGCACTGTGATACAAACCAAAGGTGAACGCATATTTCATGTGTTTTCCATTATCGCCATGGGAATATTTACGTTGCTTGCATTTCTGCCGTTTATTCTGATTCTCATGGCGTCATTGACCGACGAAACTTCGTTAATTCGTAACGGATACAGTTTCTTCCCGGAGAAATTGAGTCTGGATGCTTATATATACATGTGGTCTTCCGCTGCAACCTTTGTCCGGGCATATGGTGTATCCATTCTCGTGACTACGCTGGGAACAGCTCTGGGATTGTTGATCACGAGCATGCTAGCTTATCCAATGTCTCGCCAGGATTTCAAATATCGCAATATGCTTGCCTTTATCGTGTTTTTCACCATGTTATTTAGCGGAGGAATTGTACCGTCCTACATTCTGTGGACCAAATACTTTCAGATCAAAGATACGCTGGCAGCACTCATTGTGCCCAATCTGCTCACCAACGGATTCTATGTGCTGCTGATCCGAAATTTCTATAAAAACAATGTGCCTGTTGAGTTGATTGAATCTGCCCAGATCGATGGCGCCTCCGAAATCCGCATTTTCTATCGGATGATGCTGCCTTTGTCCGTGCCCGTACTGGCAACCGTCGGACTATTTATGGGTCTGGCCTATTGGAATGACTGGATCAATGCGCTTTATTTTATTACGAAACCGCAATACTACGGGATACAGAACATGCTGATTCGATTAATGAATAATATCCAATTTCTGAAATCGAGTCAGGTAAGCACCATGCTTGGAGCGAATGTAGCCGAACTTCCAAGTACAGCGGTTCGTATGGCCATGGCAATTATCGGAATCCTGCCCATTCTGGTCGTTTTCCCTTTCCTGCAGAAATATCTGACAAAAGGGATCATTGTTGGCGCAGTGAAAGGTTAATTGCTGGATCATAAAAGTTAAAAAAAGGAGGAACAATCATGAATGTTCAGCAAGTGATAGAGATCGTCATACAAGATTCCTGCGGGAGTCAACGATTGCCGGAAACCGGGGATATACTCATTACTGGACAAGGGGACAGCGTCGTTACTGGCATTGTCACAACATATATGGCAACCATCGACGTCATCCGTCAGGCTCATGCCGCAGGGGCTAATCTGATTATTACGCATGAGCCTACCTTTTATACCGGGGCGGACCAATTGAATTGGATACATCATGATTCGGTGTATGAAGCCAAGCGTAAACTTATTGAGAATTACGGCATAGCCATTTGGAGATATCACGACTATATGCATATGGCTCAGCCGGATCGAATCTATACAGGACTGCTTCGGGAGCTTGGCTGGGAGTCAAAACAGGTGGACTATCCTCATCCTTGGATATACGAGATTGAACCGATGCAACTGAGTGATTTGGCTAAAATGTTGAAGCAAAAGCTGAAGATGGATGTACTGCAAGTTGTGGGACGACCTGACATGACCTGTTCTCGAATTGGCATTCTGGTTGGAGGGGGTAGTCTGGGATTAGGCAAAGAATCCATGCCGATGGAATTGATGAGGGAACAACAGCTTGACGTTATGATCTGTGGTGAAATCACAGAATGGACGCTCTGTGCATATGTGAACGATGCAACGATGCTCGGAATGAACAAGGCAATGCTGGTGATTGGTCATGAACGAAGCGAAGAGTGGGGCATGAAACATATGACAGAATGGCTGCAGCCGCTGGTGGGTAATATCCCGGTACATTTTATTGATGCCAAAGAACCCTTCCTGTATCTGTGAACTAAAATCATAAAGGTCTGTACGTGTAAAGTCTGCATGGGTGCAGGCTTTTTCGCATTGCAGTTGTCTTAGAATGAATTGGGAAAACGCTTCTTTACATATAAGTTCCGTCTGAATCAAACAATGAGAACACCAAGTTAATAAGGGGGCAGTATCTATGATTCGAAAAAAAATGGGCCGCAGCTATGTATTAGGTTCAGGATGTCGATGGCTTATAATCTTTTGTGTTGTAAACATGTTTTCTGTAGGAACAGCAGCAACAGCTTTTGCTGAGCCGGCAGCTTCAGAGTCCACATCATCGAATCACAAACGGTTAGCGATTATCATCGATGATGTTGGGAATGACATGAAGGGTACGGCAGAGATCCTGGCGATGCCAGTTAAACTAACAGTAGCAGTCATGCCTTTTTTGCCAACAACGAAGAAAGATGCGATAGCTGCACATGAAAAAGGGATGGATGTGATTGTGCACATGCCCATGGAACCCAAAAAAGGAAGACCTGAATGGCTGGGCCCGGGTGCAATCACATCCAATCTAACCGATGAAGAAGTTCGCTCACGCGTGGAGAAAGCGATTGATGATGTGCCTCACGCCATTGGCATGAACAATCATATGGGTTCCAAAATTACTTCGGACAAACGCATCATGTCAATTGTGCTCGATGTATGCAAGGAGCGGGGCCTTTTCTTTGTAGACAGCCGTACGAACTTTCGCACCGTAGTGGGGGAACTGGCCATTTCCAAAAATATGCCACCTGTAGGTAATGACATTTTCTTAGATGATCAAAACTCCAAGCAACACATTCGCAAGCAATTGGATCTGGCAGCTCAGCGTGCGATCGACAAGGATATCTGTGTTGTCATTGGTCATGTCGGTCATTCGGGGATGAATACATCCGCAGTGATTCGTGAATCCGTCTCCCGTCTGCAAAATCAGGTTCAATTTGTAGGAATTGGTGATCTGGTTCGGGATATGTGGAACTGGCGTGCTGCTCCTACACTACCGACAGATAATAAATAATGCCGCTCGCAATAGATTGGGCGATTCGTTTTTGCTCAGCGGGATCACTCATTCTGGCTCGATCTTCGGCATTGCTCAAAAATCCGGTTTCGACAATGACGGCAGGTTGCTTCACGTAATTTAATAAATAAAAGGGCTTGCCCCACACGACCCCGTGCCCCGTTCCGAACAACTTGTTCATGGCGTCCTGAATGGATTGAGCCAGTAAATAACTCCTGCCTTCCTTCTGGTGCAGTACCACCGGGCCGTGTGCAGCCGATCGGGGACTCCAGTTCGCATGGATGCTGACCACGATATCTGTACTTACTTCTTCGCTAAGGCTCTTACGTTGGGCAAGATCTCTGGTATGACGCGAACGGCTCTTCAGCCAGCGGTTCTCATCACTAAGTGCATAATCACCAAGTCGATTGATGATAACGGCATACCCTTTGCTGCGAAGCAGGAGATAGACCTTTTGGCTAATGGCGAGGTTGATATCTTTTTCCAGTACACCCTGGGCTGACGTACCACCGTCAATACCGCCATGGCCTACATCGAGCAGGATAACCGGTGCTGCAAATGCATGATGACTTGAGCGATACGCCTCTCCATCGGTCACCGGCAGCATGGATGGACTGTCCTGGGATGGAGTGGAATGATCTGAACTTTGAGATACGGCAAAATCAAGATAGGCTGCTTTTCCATAAGCGACATGGGGCAGCATGGGAAGGCAATTGAAGCTGATTAGCAAGACTACCGAAGCGGTCAGCAGCTTATACATGGGATACACACTCCTTCATGAAATAGGTATCGAATGCAGATTAATGACTGGTTGGATACCTTTGGCATTAGACTGTGCATTCTGAGGTTTTTCATACCACTTTCAATAAAAAAATGTTTAACCATTACACATCTTGAACACAATAGAACTATCGTAAGCTCCGCGAATGTGCAGGAGCGAAGGAGGCAGATGTTATGGCCAAAAGTGATGAATTGGTAAAATACATTACGCAGCGTGTTGTTCATTATATCGATACGCCGAAGGATGAGCGGAAAGATCGCACCAAAAGGAAAGAGCCGTGGGCGATGAAGTGGTTTGGCATGATTCCGTTCGCTGTATCCTTGTGGGTGGGGAAAAAGGAAAAAGAACTCGATACACAGTCTCATAAACAAAGTTCTTCGGGCAAAGGGTAACTATCGCTTACCTATTTCAATAATGTAAAACCAAAAGACGCAATCCCATAATAAAATGGGAAGGCGTCTTATTTGTTGTGGAATGTTTATTGTTTTAACGTTATCTGAATGATCTGTAGAGTTAGCTGATGGTCAAGGCTTCAAGATGTAAAACTGACCGTCTTGTTGTAATGTGCTCAAAGGGACAAAGCGTTGAATGGATGTTTTTCCACCTAGCGCTACATATATAATGGACTCTGCTTCCTGATCTGTATGCCATAGCTGATAACCGCTAACGGGTAGAGGACCACCGTATACGACGTTACGATCATCCGCTGAGAAAACAATCTTTTGATTCTCCCCGTGTTGTATCACATCTTGTGCCCGGTCGGCAGCAACAGCTTTGGAGGTAATCCACAACAGATTGTCAGCCGGATTGAAGACGGGTCGCAGATGGAGTGGATCGACTGATAAAGATGGCGTTGTGGATAAATCAGCTATGCTGGCAGAGGTTTGTTTGGAATCACCCTCCAGCATGTTCAGAAACTCTGAAGGTAGTACATCTCCGTTTGTAGCATCAATATAAAGTGCAGGATGGTTAGGTTGTTCCACTTTCCAATAAGCCAGCAGGGGAAGAGCATAACCAAGATGAAGCTCTCCTCCGCCAGCAAGTAATGTCTCAAGGTTCACATGTTGTCGATTCAGGGCTTGTCCAAGAAGATCATGGTTGTATGGTGACTGTTCTCCTTGACCATATTCACTAAGCATCATCTGACCCTGCTCTGTGGCCGTAATAATCATATATCCGATTGGTTTCCCATCCAATGCAGCTTGCACCAGCCAGCTATGTGTACCCGGCCCCAGAGGGTAGAAGTCCAGATCGGCGTTCGTCCAATTTGCTTCGGCGTTCGCCGTACCGAGTGTAACAGCTTGTTGCTCTGCAAACCGTTGTACAGCAGCGGGAGCTAGCTTGTCATTCTGGAATGCATGATGTTCTGGACTATATTCTGTTGATGATGCGAGAGATCGTGAGGACGTTTGTTGTTCTTCAGCATTGGCTATCGACCAGAAGGAGAACAGGGCAAGACAACTGAGCAAGCCCAAGGTCATACAGGTTGTTTTCCGAGCGTTGTTCCAACACGTATGAAAGAATCGTTTCAAATTCACACCTACTTTTCATTTATCCGTTACCTGAGCGGGTCCTAGTTTCATTCTAGGGGACAGGCTATGCAAAGGTTGCCGCAACCTGTCGGGCAACTGATCATGAATAAACACTACTTTTGCCAGCATTTGCAGGAAAAGTAGTGTCTTCGTCTATCTTAAGTGAAACATGCCGCTACTAATGGCAGTCACTTTCACTTTGGGTTCATATTGCCAGATCATCTCGGTCCGGCGTGTCTCATACTGCAGTTTCATAGCTTCACGATCTATTACCGCCTGTTTTGCTTTCTCTTCTTCGGTATCTGTCTCGGTGTCGATCGGTACTACGGCCTCTGCGGCCAGTTCTACATCTGCTCCAATGGGTTTAGCGTTAGTTATATCCAGAACGTTTTTCAGTGGTACAGGTGGCGTGCGGTTAGAATGGACATTCTCCGTGCCTGAGGCTATGTTACCTGTTGATTCTACCTCAGGCGTATCTTCTCGAAGTACCGCTTCATAATAGGTGTCCAGCACGTCCAGCTCCAGATCAAGCCGCTCTTGGGCTTTCTCTGCCCAGCTATAATCGAGTTCCAGCAAGCGGTTTGTCAAATGAGATTCCAAAGCAGCTCCGGCATCAAATAACGAAACTTTAGCTGTCTGTACATGCATGTTCTCCGCGAGACGTGGACTGAGATCACGTCGGTTCAGCTTGGTGCCGAATTTTTCTATAATTTCACCCGAGCGAAGGGAGATGCCGAGAAAATGCAATTCCTCCCGTTTCAAATCACAGGCGAATTCCACCTTGAAACAGACACCGAGCCAAGGCTCATATACGGCTGGCGCTGTAGCGCGCAATTGCCGTTTGGCAGCCTGTTCGAACAGGTTTACGAAGGCACCGCCTTCACGCGCTGCGCCGAAAATCTGTTGGAGCCTGCGACTGCCATACACCACTTCTTCACGCAATATCCTTCCTGGTCCCAGTAGTGGCATGGATGGAGTAATGCCGAAATAACGGCCCAGAATGGTTTCTTTCGGTGGCTCGCCTTGAGGAATGCCGTTGGTTACGCCATTCGTTTGAGCAGGGTCAGGTGATGCTTGCGCTGTTTTGGCTTCTGCTGCTTCAATGGCCTGCTGATAACTGTCAGGATCGAATATAAATGTAAAGGACATCGTCTCAGCGGGTGCTCCGGTTCGCTCCACGAACCCCCAATAATAGGGGCGATTGGTCAGCGCTTTGTCTGCCTCAGGCGAAAGTTTAACAGTAACATGGGCAGGCGAACGCTCCATAATCTGACAATCGAGTGCTTCCAGATAGGTGAGAACATATGCCTGCACTTCATGGGGAGACATGGTCATGGGTCAACTACCTCCTTTGCGAAGATCTAACAACCCGGATACGGCAGGGCCTTCATCGGCAACCTCACGTTGAATGGAGTTCAGCGATTGTCCAAGTGAATCCATTTTACGGCGAATATCTTCATCCGTTTGTGACTCCAACATGATTTTGTACAAACTTTTCTCAATGGACTCCTTCTTCTCCAGTCGTTCCAGAATGACATCAAGCCCCCCAATCACCATCTCAAACATATTGATCTTCTCATGCAACAGATTCAGAATATGTTCTTCTATTGTTCCGGTCGTGGATAAATTGAAGATGTTCACGTCATTTTGCTGTCCAAGCCGGTGTACCCGACCGATCCGCTGCTCTACCCGCATAGGGTTCCAAGGCAGATCAAAGTTGATCATATGATGGCAAAATTGCAGATTAATGCCTTCGCCACCTGCCTCGGTTGCAATCATGGCCTGCACACGCCCGCGGAAGAGATCCATCATCCAGTCTTTTTTGCCTCGATTCATGCCACCCCGATAGGGTACAGCTGTAAGCCCATTGTTGCGGAAATAGTTTAGCAGATATTCCTGCGTGGCCCGATATTCGGTGAAGATAATTACTTTTTCATTCATGTTCCGAACCAGTTCCATCGTTTTCTCGGCTTTGGTATTTTCCTTGATCGCTTTAATATGGGCAACGAGTTCCCAAATCTTGTCCCGAAGGGGAGAGTCCAGCGGAAGTTTCTTCGACAGATTAACCAGCGTCACGAATACAGCATCCCGACTGCTGCACACTTCACGCTGCAATGTAACAAGGGAGAGCATGCTGCTCAGATTGCCGCCAGCTTCCTGGTACTGGTCTTTGACAAAGGAAGTCACGCCATCATAAAGCGCCTGTTCTTCGGGCGATAGTTGCAGATTCACGTTGGAGACGTTCCGTTTGGTAAATTGAACGGGGCCTTCACCGCGGCGGTTACGAATCATGACTTTGGACAACTCGTTCTTGAGCTGCTCTTGATTTTTAGGAACTCGTTTGTCAACGACAAAGTTGGCCGCAAAGTCACCCTGACGACCCAGTTGACCGGGCTTCAGCAGGTTGATGAGATTGAACAACTCGCTCATATCGTTCTGCACAGGTGTAGCTGTGAGCAGCAGACAATACTTTTTGCGCAATTTCAGCATGAATTGATAGTTGGTTGTTTTCTTGTTTTTGAGCTTATGGGCCTCGTCAATAATAATCATGTCGTAATCGGTATTCAGCAGCATATCTTTATGCGGATCACGTTTGGCTGTATCCATGGAAGCAACAACCACTTCATTTTGCCAGGAATAGGCCTTTTTCTGGGCAATGGCAGGGATGCCGAATTTCGAATTCAACTCCCGTACCCATTGCAGCACAAGAGAAGCGGGCACGAGAATAAGTACCTTGGATACGAGACCCCGAACCATATATTCTTTAAGAATGAGACCGGCTTCAATGGTTTTGCCAAGACCCACCTCATCGGCGAGAATGGCCCGGCCTGACATTTCAAATAATACTCTGCGTGCAGTGTCCATCTGGTGAGGGAGTGGAGTAAGGCCTTGTAGATGCTTCAAACACTGGATCTCGTCAAAATTGGGAATCAGATTGGTTTCTTCGGCTTGGATGCCCAGTTGGAAGAGTCGATAATCCCCCCAAGGACCTCCTTTATCCAGTCGTGATTCCAACTGATTGATCCAGCTCCGATCAAATTCCAACGGAACGGGCAGTTCGGCTACTGGTTGATTCGTGTGGTGCGGGTTTTTCCGGTTCATGGTGCTTCCTCCCCTGCCATACGTGATGACGTTTTATTCGTAGGTAATAGTATGGACGAATGAGAGTCAGTTCATAACTATATAAGTTGAACTACAGTTTATTTGCACGAACACTACGATGACAGAATAACCTTCCAATCGCTGTTATCCCCAGATTTCTTTGATTCCCTTTTCTGGAGGGGAAATCCGGGGATAAAGGCGAACGCTTCGCTTTTTCAGGTTTTTTCTGTCCTCTCCGTTGACGTGCAAATGATTAGTTTAACTTATATTGAACCCAGAAATTTAGTAAAGGCACGTGTTTTTTTTGTCCCAAAAAATTCACAGATATCGTATTCATGCGTATGAGGGTGTGTGAAGAAGTTTGTCCGAGCAGGGGAGTCTATAAAATAAGGTCTGTGATAAAAGTCATATGGAAAATCAATATATGGTGTATTATACTTAGTTTAAATCACTATATGTGGTGTTTCATCATAATTTACTCTTATAATGAAAATGGAGCCTTATTCAGGGGAGGTTGAACGTAGCGATGAAATCGAACCAACGATCGTACCAATTAGAAGGACTCAGCGAAAAAATATTTCTGGACCGATACGCCTGGAAGGACGCTGATTCGAATCATGCCAAGGTCGGAGATGTGGTATTGGTATTAACGAAGGATGATCCCAAGTTCCCAACCAAGGAAGTGGGCGAAATCATTGAACGTCAGGGTCAGCTCGTACAAGTAAGGACTCGAAGCGGAGAGATGATCGAGACAAACGTGGAAAAACTAACACTCAACATAGAAAAAACACCGGAAGAGCTGTGGGACCGTCTTGCCAAAGCGATGGCTTCTGTCGAATCCAAAGCCGATCAGCGGGCAACGTGGGAGTCCAAGTTCCGCTCCGTGTTGGAAGATTGGAAGTTAGTACCCGGAGGCCGCATTGCTGCGGGCGCGGGGGCAAGCGATGAGCTGACACTTTTCAATTGTTATGTCATTCCGTCTCCGCAAGACAGTCGGGGAGGCATCATGAAAACCTTGACCGAGATGACGGAGATTATGGCACGAGGGGGAGGCGTTGGCATTAATTTATCCTCTTTGCGTCCTCGCCGAGCGGTGGTGAAAGGTGTCAACGGATCATCCAGCGGTTCCGTATCGTGGGGCGGATTGTTCAGTTATACGACGGGACTGATTGAACAGGGCGGAAGCCGCCGGGGTGCGCTCATGCTGATGATGAATGATTGGCATCCGGATGTGCTTGATTTTATTACCGTGAAACAAACGATGGGGCAGGTGACCAATGCCAATCTGTCTGTATGTGTGAGCAACGCATTTATGGAGGCTGTCAAGCAGGACGGAGATTGGGATTTGGTTTTCCCCGATACGAACGATCCGGACTACGACACCGAGTGGAACGGGGATATCCAGCAGTGGAAAGCCGCAGGTCATTCGGTCGTGCACTATCGTACACTGAAGGCGCGCGAAATCTGGCATACCATTATTGAATCAGCCTGGAAATCAGCAGAGCCTGGTGTAGTATTCATGGAGTACTATAACCAGATGTCCAACAGCTGGTACTTTAACCCGATCATCTGTACTAATCCTTGTTTTCATCCAAAGACCAGAATTACAACTGAATACGGACTTATAACAATAGAAGAACTATATAACCGGACAGCAGGCAAATCATTTCTAGTTGGAACAGATCATCGTCTTGTTGAGCAGGCAAAGATTGTAGGTGGCAGATCATATGAAATTCCGGGATTGCATTTGAGAACAGCAAGCGTTTATCCAACCGGAATAAAAGAGACGTTAAGAATTCACCTTCAAAATGGATTGGAAATTAGCGTGACATCTGACCATCAGTTATATACTAATTCAGGTTGGAAACAAGCTAAAGACTTGACCTCCGAAGACTATATCTATATCCAATCGGCCGAAGGAGCTTTTGCCAAGGAAGATCAGCTAGGAGAGGAATGGGGACTTTTCCTGGGATGGTTAACCGGAGATGGCTGGGTCTCTAAGCGTGGTGAGGTTGGTATGGTTTTTGGTGCAGAGGATGAGGAAGTTATTCCACGGTTGATTGATGCTGGAGAAAAAATATCAGGCGTAAGAGCAAAAGTATATCAAAGAACGAATGGAACAAAACAAGTGTATTGGTGGCGCAAAAAGCTGATTGAAGAAATTGTAAGATTAGGTGTGAAGGCAGTTAAGGGACCTGAGAAGGAAGTTCCAGAAATGATATTTACTTCATCTAAAAAAACCATTACGGCTTTTTTACAGGCTTTATTTAGTGCGGATGGTACTGTATACGAAAGAGATGAGATGCATCGTACCGCAAGATTGACTTCATCTTCCAAAAAACTATTGCAGGGCGTTCAACTACTTTTGCTGAACTATGGAATCAACAGCTCTATTTACGCACGCCCTAAGTCATCACAAGCCATGTTTAAATACACAACAAAAGATGGAGATCACAGGACATATTCCAGTAATGGTTTCTACGAATTGGTCGTGTCAGGGAACAATTTACTTGTGTTTAAAGAGAAGATTGGTTTTAAATATGTAACAAGAAAACAGGATGCTTTAGAACGAATCGCCAGACCTTCTAGAAAATCAGAAAAGTATATGTCGAAAGTTAAAAAAATAGAAAAGGGAGAGCAAGTAACTGTATATGACATAACTGAGCCTGTGACTCACTCCCTGATCGCTGGTGGAATTGTTGCTCATAACTGCGGGGAACAAGGCCTGCCTGGCTGGGGTGTATGTAATCTGTCAGCGATCAATCTGTCCAAATTCTACGATGAAATGAATCATGATGTGGCATGGGATGAACTGGCGGAAACCACTCGTATCTCGGCTAGATTTTTGGACAATGTCATCGATGCAACACCATATCATTTTGAGGAAAATCGACTGAATCAGCAGCGTGAACGTCGGGTTGGACTTGGCACAATGGGACTGGCAGAGTTGATGATTAAGCTGCGTATTCGATACGGCAGTCCTGAATCTCTTGAATTTCTGGATAAACTGTATGGATTCATGGCGAAGGAGGCCTATCTGGCATCGGCAGAGATTGCAGCAGAGAAGGGAGCTTTCCCAGCTTTCGAAGCTGAATCGTATTTACAGAGTGGATTCATGAAAAACATGGTTGCGACGTACCCTGAAGTGGGAGAGGCCATCCGCAAACAGGGCATTCGAAATGTCACGCTGATCACTCAGGCGCCAACGGGAAGTACTGGTACGATGGTGGGTACATCCACAGGTATTGAGCCGTATTTCGCCTTCAAGTATTTCCGTCAAAGCCGTCTGGGTTATGATGAACAGTTCGTACCGATTGCACAAGATTGGCTGGATGAGCATCCGGGTGAAGCTTTACCAGACTATTATGTGACAGCGATGGATCTGTCGGCTGAGAATCATATTCGGGTGCAGGCTGCGATCCAGCAATGGGTGGATAGCTCAATCTCGAAGACGGCCAACTGCCCGGCTGATTTTACAGTGGAGGATACGGTTGAGTTGTACGAACTTGCCTTCGACCTTGGCTGCAAGGGTGTAACCATATACCGTGACGGCAGCAGAGATGTGCAGGTGTTGTCCACTTCGAAGAAGGAAGAGGAGTCCCAGACTGTAGATCAGAACACGGGGGAAGCGGAAGAGAAGCAAGGGCAGTCACCTGTGGGAGCTTCCAATAGCGGGGTTGATGTTGACATCCATTCTTTAGATGAAGTCCCTTCCTCTACTACAGTGCTGGATAAACAATACAGAAGCCGTCCTCAAGTACTGCGCGGTGCGACATACAAAATCAATACGCCATTCGGCATGGCTTACATTACGATCAATGATCTGGAGGGAACGCCGGGTGAGATCTTCCTGAACGTGGGCAAAGCGGGATCGGACGTGTTCGCGATGGCTGAAGCACTCGGTCGAGTATGCTCTCTGTTCCTTCGATACGGAGATCACGGGCACAAGGTTGAACTGTTGATCAAACATCTCAAGGGAATCGGTGGTTCGGGCGCGATTGGCTTTGGAGCTAACCGCGTGGAATCAATTGCTGATGCAGTCGCCAAAGCATTGGAAAGTCATGTACAGAGCAATTTGCAGGAGAATGAAACTGGAGCATCAAAAGAACAGAACCAAGTGAAGAGCGCTTATCCACATGTGGAGGATCAGAAAACCTTTACCGAATCGAGAGATTTATGCCCTTCATGTGGCTCGGCATCCCTGATGAATGTGGAAGGATGCAGAACATGCAGTAACTGTGGGTACAGTAAATGCAATTAAATCTCAATTAGAACGACAATTAACGACATATATTTTGTTTTGGTTATGGTACTTTAGTATTGTAATTAATCGAACTACAGTACCATAACTTGATATTTTACAATGGTCTAATATTTTATTAGGTTATAAATAAAGGATAGCTAAGCTCCAATACTTGATAAATACAACTTACTTAGTTATCTTCGTGCATTAACTCTGTAAATGACGTTGATACAAATATTCTATATGAACCATCTAAATATGAAGCTCGTTTGATATAAAAGTTTTAGGAGGATTTTATGTTTGATGTAAACTGGAACAAATTTAATATTAAAAATGCTGATAAAGAAGAGGCGTTTGAAAGAATGTGTAGACACTTATTTATGCGTGAATTTAAAATAAGCGGGTATGAATTTTCTGTGAATTATAACCAGACAGGTCTTGAAACAGAACCTGTAAAATCAGGTGAAAAATTCTATGGATTTCAATGTAAATATTCTACAAGTCATAATTCGACTTTATTTTATGACCAAGTATATAATTCATTGAAAAAAGCTTTCACTCTCTATAATGGAAAACTAGATGAGATCTATATCTATTCAAATCTAAATATTAAACCAGAATGTACAAGCGAAGAACTGTTAAATGATAAATTAACAACATCAAGAGTTATGATTCAAAAAGAAGCTAGAAGAATGAATATAACTATACATTGGATTAAGGAAGAAAACTTTACCCATATACTTAATGAAGTTGAGAATCATGATATATATCGTATGTATTTTTCTTCGCAAAATGAAATTGCATTTATTGATTCTTCCGTAACAGTAGAAGAAAAAACTTTTTTGAAATCAAACTCTTTTTTAGATATATCTATTAATGGCTTTGAGTATACAAAGATTGAGAAGGAAATTCTAAATAATAATTTCAGTGTAATTCTGGGATATGCCGGTACTGGAAAGACAGAAATATTAAAGAAAATTTATGTGTATAGTTCGGAAAAATTTTTAGAAAACTACTTCCAAACTAATAAAGTTTCAAATGAATCTATTCCTATACCTATATATATTAGATTAAGAGAATGTATAATGGGTGATTTAGAATCACTTATTAGAAACAGATTGAAAGATTATTCAATTCCTTTTGGTGATAATGGACAAAAATGCTTATATATTTTTGATGGGCTAGATGAAATTAGTATTTCAGATGTTGATAAAACTATTTCTTTTATAAAAATTCTAAAAAGAAGAAAAAATACTGAAAATATCATTGTGTCTTCACGACTAAATTCTCCTAACTTGACGTTCTTATATAGGGAAATTGATCCGAAAGTTTACCAAATTGATGCTTTAAATCATGAATTTATTGATAAATACTTTGTTGCTAAAGCAGTACAGTCTAAGAGCGAAAAATATGAAAGTGTCAAAAGTAAGATCAAGAGTTTGCTAATAGAGATTGATGACATATTTTCAGTGAATTTATTATGGGAGTATATTGAAAATGTTGATGACTCTACAACTAAAATTGATTTGATTTCTCAGACTTTTTATAGCTTATTAAATAGCTCGGAAAAAATTAAAAATTTGAATTTGCCTGAAGTAAAGATTACTAGTATAGAGGAAATACTTCAAGAAGTCTCCTATTTTTTACAGTTAAATAACAGCCTCAATTTAACCGTAAATGATTTTCAGAATATTATTAGTACGTTGTACAGCAAGCTCACCTACTATGAAATAGATTCGATAATTAATTCTCTATCTGAATTATTTTTTGATGTAGCCCATGGAGAGAAAATTCAAGTTAGATACTCATATAAGCATAAACGTTTTGATGAGTACTTTCTTTATAAGAAAATAAAACATAATTTTTATAATGATCCATTTTTATTGAGAGAATTGGGTTTGTTTCCAGACAAAGATTTTGTACTCAATATTTTTCTTTTCCAAGAATTGAAAGAAAGTATTAGAAATAGAGATATTCTTAAGAACTTGTCTCTACGTTTCTTCGAAGCTTACTTAGGGAGAGATTACTGGTACCATTTTAAAAATGGATTAATTGGCCAGAGGAGTGATTATGGTGTTGGTGATGAAAGCTATCTACAATCAGACAAATTAGTAGATGTCATTTGTACTAAAGAATACAAAGATCTAAAATCATTTATGAATAACCAAGGAATCGGGATTAAATCATTTCTTTCTCAAAATAATTATTGGGATTTCATTAAAAAATATATTCTTCGTCAGAATGTAGATATTCGTTTATTCCTAAAAGCGGAATACAATTTAAGTGATGATTTTGAAGAAGAAGCTTATAAATTGAATCCTTGTGCATTTTGGTTTTACAAATGTAAACAAGATAAAGCTTCATTTAAAAAAATATATACTAATGTGATTAGTAAATTTAATCTTGAAAATGTTGACTCTGAGCTAAATTATCTATATAGACAAAATAGTGCGATGAAAACTTCTGGTTATTTCGAAATAGGTCTCGAATTTTACGTGGATCAATTGGAGCAAATTATACCTGAACTGGGTAACGATCTTCTAGAGGTATTATGCTTTACACTTCTAAGAACCCAAAATATATACTATTTATTTGGAGAAACGCTTCAAAAACTAAGGAATATTTTGAGAGAGAGACTCAATAGTTCTACAAAACCAATCTATAAGCTCAACTCAATTATTGTTCATAATTTGTTAGCTGGAAGTAGAACTGAAGATAAAAAATTCTTGATGGAAAGATTCAATGAAGTAAATAAAAATCATTACGGAACATGGGAACGTAATCTTGAGGCTAATAGCTATATTACGATTTTGTTAGAGAATGAGGAAAGACTATGTTCTCGTGAATATGCTCTAGGTGTTGAGATCAGAAAAACTATTATTGATTTTCAAAAAAACAAATCGGGTGTTCTGGAATTAATCATAGATTGTGTGAAAAAATATAATTTCATTTATGATAATTGGTTTTCGTATAACAATTCTCAACTAATAGGAGAGATAATATCTAGATTTGAGTTTGATGAGAATCAGCTTAAAAAATTCCTGAAAAATTTGCTGGACTATAAAAGTGTGATTTCTATAACAACAGTTCTATACAATGTATTTCTAAGGAATAAAACCTTGTTTAAAAGTATAACCAACATAAAAATGTTAGTTAATATTAATGAAGAAGAACTAAAGAACCTATCCTATTATGATACTAACACCGATAGTAATTATCTTTTTGCAGCAATGATGTCCTGCTTCGATATGTCAAAAGTTGACGAGTTTTTGCTAAAAGCAATCAATAACAGTATCTACAGACCTGCTTTCAGAAAAGACGATATAATATCATATTTATTACCAAGGTGTATTTTTTTAGGACATCAAAGTAATTGGTTTGATGAGTCTGAGTTAAAAGTTTTGCTAAACGAAACGTATTCAATGTTAACCATTATGAAATCAACAACTGATCAAGGAGGAAATCTTGAATATTTTAAATACGTTTTAGAATTGTGTATTCCCGATTCGCCTATATTAAATGATATCTATAACGAAATGTCAGTTGATATATTTAGTAATTTTGAAACAGATTCACCTACAGTAGATTTGAAAAATATCTCGCCTACTGAATTGAATGAGTACTATAGTTGTAAAATTCATGGGATAAATTATTCTAAAATTAACACATGGAAAACACTTGTGGAGATCGAAAAATCTGTGGATAGTGAATTGACACAGATCTTTGAAGTATTGAAAAAAGCGTCTTTCCCTGAACAACATGGTGGTAAGATTAATAACTATTTTCACATAGTCACATCTACACTATTAGATGATGATAGTACAAAAGAGCAAATTATTACTTTTATATTAAAACAAGGTGGAAGATATGGACTAATCAATATGATTTCTGCATTTTCCATCCTTGGAAAAGATGATCTGGCTCGAAAATATATCCATCAATTATTTTTATTATGCAAGGCTCTAGTATATCCTAACAAAGACTATTATTTAGTTAATCAACTTCAAGAAAACGAAATATCTGAAATAATCAATTTAGTTGTCAATAGTAAGAAAATTGAATGGATATCCCATGATGAGAAACAAGAAATGATTTATCTTAAAAATCCAAATATCAAAATTATTTGGTTCGAATTTGATAAAGAGTACCCATTTGATGAGCCTTGGGCAACAAAGCACCCTGATTCTAATGCATATAAAGTTGATTATACAATAGTGAACAACGGAATAAATATAGACAGTTTTTCATTAGTTTATGTGGATGGATATCGTGCGTTATTACCTCTGCCACAAAACGATATTAATGTAATCCGGAGAAAGAATTATCGACTTAGTCTTTTGTTTAACGATGAGAAAATTCTGCATAATTATATTAAAAGCAGTGGGTTAATTGTCGAATAATGAATATTTTAATTAATTTTTATACCAAGAGATGAAAATAACTATATTTTATTATCCAGTTATTTTTCTCATCCAAATTGAAAAAAGGAGGGGATTAGATGCGTCAGCCGATAGAAGAACCCATATTTTATTCTTATCCTGGAATGGTAGCGGTGGTGACTTCACGTCATGAGGGAGTCCAGAATGTGATGGCGTCCGGATGGCATACATACATCGGGTCATCACCAGGCGTATATGGCATCTCACTTCGTAAGGAAACATACTCCTATGAACTCATTGAGAAGAGTGGCGTATTCGGTGTTCATTTCCTACCAGGTCATCGATCGGAGTGGATTCAAGCTGCAGGAACGTTCAGTGGGAGAGATACGGATAAATTCACAAGATTCGGCATTCCGTATGAGGAAGGAATCAAGGTAAGTGTACCCATTTTGACAGACGCTTATTTTGCTTATGAATGCAAGGTTATGGAGATTACAACATATGGTGACCATGAATGGATTGCAGGCGAAGTATTGCAGCGATATCAGGATCAGAAGTACTTTCTGGAGAACGGAATGGTTGATCTGGAGAAGTTGCAAATCCCAATGTACACAGGGCGTTCAGCATACCGGATCATGGATGCGAGGACAGAAGAAAAGATTCACCCGTTCCACCTCTAGGGTCCTAGGCAAGAAGAAGCAATTATGAGCAAAACTTTCAATCCGGTCTGACATAGGTTTATAATGGATATTGGCTGCTGAGCAAGTCGGCAGCCTTTTGTTATGAATTCAATTGTTTCAATCGATGTGTGCGTGGGTATGCTGGTTTGCGCAAGCGGGACAGGTAATTTTAGCCACTCGATGAAAAGTACTATATTTAACGACAAAATTAGAGTATGATTTTACAGCTATATGAGCTGGCAGGAAAGGTTACATCGGTTTAATCGTTTGTAACTATTCCTGTAAAGTATAAGGCTTAATACGGGCGTATAATGCTAAACGTGAACTTACGAATGAATATAAAGAATATTTTAATAATCAAACTTAATGGACAGGCAATACGTCTTCTTTAAGATTATAGAATCCACACAGAATGTAGCATCATCGGATAGTGCTTCGAACAGGAGCTTTTCTTATGTTGTAAATGAAAGATGGAAGGTGCAATACGTATGTTAATGACAACCAGAACGATCAGGAGTTCCTTTATGCCCCCAACACCGATGTTGTTGACTCACATTAACAAGGAGGGGCATGCATGTCACAATCGTTAAATCGTAAGAGACATATGAACGGACTTGACGGCTTGCGAGCCATCGCTGTACTTGCGGTAATCGCGTATCATCTGAATTTGGATTTTATTCCGGGCGGACTGCTCGGTGTAGGGATATTCTTTGTTCTCTCGGGATATTTAATTACAGATATTCTCGTGTCACAGTGGCAGGAGCATGGACGCATTTCTCTCGGTGATTTTTGGGTAAGACGGGTAAGGCGTTTGCTTCCTGGCATGCTGACCATGACAGCTGTGGTGATGATCTGGTTGGCTTGTACAGACCCATCCCGGCTTGCTGCGCTTCGTGGTGATATCGTTTCGGGTGTATTATACATAAGCAATTGGTGGTATATCTTTCACAACGTTTCCTATTTCGAAAGTTTTGGCCCTCCATCACCGTTTGGACATTTCTGGTCACTGGCTGTGGAAGAGCAATTTTATCTTATATGGCCTCTTCTACTGATCGCAGCAATCGTCGTGTTCAAAAGAAAGGGATGGCTGGTCGTCTTCATTGTTGTCGCAGCTGAATTATCTGCTGGCGCAATGGCCATCATGTATAATCCAGATTTGGACCCGAGCCGTGTATATTATGGAACAGACACGCGGGCATTTGCACTGCTTGCTGGTGCTGCGCTTGCCGTGGTGTGGCCTAGTCGCAAGCTATCGAACTCTCTGCCTGGCATGAACCGGCTTGTGCTCGATGTGTCGGGACTTGCTGCGCTCGCTTTATTAATCTACATGATGCTGAATAGCAGTGAATATGATCCGTTTCTGTATCAAGGGGGTATGGTGCTTCAGGCTATTGCAACAACGTTGCTGGTAGCGGTGTTGGCTCACCCATCGTCTTTCCTGGCACGTATCATTGGAGCGAAGCCATTACGCTGGATCGGAGAGCGATCCTACGGATTATATCTGTGGCATTATCCTGTTATTATTTTAACCAATCCCACGGTGGATACGGGAGGAGCACATCCTGTACGAATCATTTTACAGGTTGCTGCAACGGTTGTACTGGCCTCATTGTCCCTTAAATATATTGAAAATCCGATTCGGTACAATGGATTCCGTGATTCTTGGTCCCGATTATGGGGAAGAGGGCAGTCATCGATCGGTATACGTAACATATGGTGGAAGCGGGCAGGGCTGTTGATGACAATTCTGCTGTTGTCCTATACGGTATCTCAGATGATGGTCTCACATGCAGCGAACTCCGACTCCCATTCAGTATCGATGTCCAACACATTGAATGGAGAGAATTCCGTAGCGGAGGAACAGGGACAGGATGTGTTGCCAGCTATTACAGCGACGTCAGGCTCTGGGCAAAAGAACGATGCTCATACCCATAAACCGGAAGCAGGCACGAAAGATGATCCGGGGAAAAATGAGAAGCCAACAGGAGAGTCTGCTCCAGACTCGAAACCTGGTGACCAAGACAATTCAGTGAATCCTGGCAAGGACGGTCAGTCTGAAGATAAGCCGGCTGATGACTCCGTGACTAACGAGAATGATACACCGAATGACGCCGGAGCGAATCAATCCGATGATACGGATGATGCACCTGATTCATCTCAGGACAATGAAGAAACAGCGTCTCCTGCCCAAGATGGCAAGGTTCATTATACCGTCATTGGAGATTCGGTGATTTTGGATGCAAAACCGTATCTGGAGCAAAGTATATCTGGAGTGTACGTGGACGGACATGTCGGCCGTCAGATGTGGCAGGCTGGTGATGTATTGGAAGGGCTGAAGCGAAACAACCAAATGGGCAGCAAGGTGGTGCTGGAGCTCGGGACGAATGGTTCCTTTAACTCCAAAAACTTGAATGCTGTGCTTGATTATCTGAAGGATGAGGATCAGGTATATCTGGTTACTGTGCGCGTACCTCGTCCATGGGAACGAACGGTGAACAGGGCGTTGAATGAGGCTGCATCCAAATACAGCAATGTCTCATTGATTGACTGGAACAGTGCAAGTGAAGGACATGACGAATATTTTGAAAAAGACGGCGTTCATCTCACTACGCAAGGGTCCGAAGCTTTTGCAGAACTGGTGAAGAACAGTATCCAATAATACGCAATCCATGTTTAATACGATTTAGCACTTATTCATTATATATAGCCTGGGGTGAAGCTACCGACGGCTGCAACAAGAAAGAGTTCTCATTGTGAGGGCTCTTTTTATATGTTATGAACAAATAAGTCAGCAAAGTAAATCCCAAACAGGGGAACCGATATTTTTCACCCCTGCATCCGTGGATCGTCACCTTACGGTATGATAGCGTTACCATTTACAATAAGTGTATTCAAATCGCCGAGGGGGATTATAGAGATGTTGAAAAAATGGCTTTCAGGTTTCCTGGCAATAACATTATTCTCCATTATTCTGGCTGGCTGTGCTGGCGGGGACACTTCAGAAGGAGGCAGCGGCAATGACAAAGTAACCGTCACTCTCTGGCACAACTGGACCGGACAGGATGCAAAGGCGGTTGCGATGCGCAAAATTATTGAAGATTTTCGCGCGGCGCATCCCGATATTGAAGTTGTGGATGAAGGCCTGCCAACAGATGGTCTCAAAACCCGGCTTCGCACGGTGGCAGCTGCCAACGAGATGCCCGACCTGTTCGTGATGTGGCCGGATGCCATGACTAAGGAATTTGTAAAAGGAGATCTGTTACAGCCCATTAATGCAGAGCTGGATGCAAAGCCGGAGTGGAAAGATAATTTCATCCCGAATGCACTGGACGGATACACCATGGACGGGAATATCTACTCCGTGCCCATGAATCTGGCGCCGAGTTCCTTCATTTATTACAATGAAGCTTTGTTCAAACAGTACAACGTGAAAGTGCCTGAGACGTGGGCGGAACTGGAACAAGCGATTGCTACTTTTAATCAAAATAAAGTCATTCCTATGGCGCTTGGCAACAAGGCCAACTGGGTAGCACAATCGACCATATTCAGTACCCTGGCTGACCGGATTACCGGCACAGAATGGTTCCTGAAAGCGGCGGCACAAGATAGTGCAAGCTTCACTGATCCACAATTTGTTGAAGCCCTGAACAAGATGCAGGAGCTTGGCAACACCAAAGCATTCCAGGATGGATTCAACAGTATCGACGAGACACAGATGATGCAGCTTTATTTTCAAGGTAAGGCAGCGATGGTCATGAACGGCGGATGGGCCTTGGCGAATCTGGTGAACAATGCACCTGAAGAGGTGTTGAACAACACACATATTACGATTCTTCCTCCAGTGGACGGAGGTCAGGGAGAACCAAGAACAACATCCGGTGTTGTGGGAACCGGATTGGGTGTAAGCAAAAAGCTGAGCGGTACTCAAAAAGAGGCAGCGATGGAGCTGTTCTACGCACTGGCAGGACCAGATGGTCAGAAGGCCACATTGGATAGCAGCACATTGGTAAGTTACAAGATTGATCTGGACAAAACCAAGGCGCATCCTTTGTTTGTTGAATTATATGATCTGATGCAGGAAGTAAAGATTACGCCTGTATACGATTCCAAGTTGGGATCGGCAACGGTTGAAGTTATTAACAATGCTTTGCAAGAGTTGCTAATGGGCGGTAAGGCCGAAGACATTGCAGCCAAAATTCAGGCGGCTCAAGCCAATGCTGTTAGTCAGTAACGATTCGTTAAAACCCCTTCCCGGCAGGGGAGGGGTTTTAAGTATGGATGGCATGGTCAGTTTAAGTTGGTAAAGGCATTTATGGAAGGGAAGTGAACAGATGAACGCACTGCGCAGTCGGCGTTTTATTATGCTGGGGCTGGCCCCGGCAGTCATTATTTATGCATTATTTGTATTTGTACCTGTCGTATGGTCGGCATACTACGGTTTCTTCAACTGGTCCGGCATCGGGGCCTCCAAATATATTGGTATGGATAATTACGTAGAGATCTGGCATGATCCTGTATTTTGGCGGGCACTGAAAAATAACGTTATTTTTGTGTTGGCATCGGTATTTGGACAAATTCCGTTAGCGCTGATGTTGGCGGTCATCTTACACAAAAGCAATCCATTACAGCGGTTTCTGCGTTCAGCCGTATTTCTGCCGATGGTGTTATCCACTGTCGTTATCGGTATGATCTGGCAGTATATCTATCATCCGCAGATCGGGATATTAAACTTTCTGCTGGACGCACTGGGGCTGGAAAGTTGGAAGTTGCAATGGCTTTCCGATGACAAGATTGCCATTTTCTCATTGGTACCTCCGCTGCTCTGGAGCTTTGTCGGGTTGTATCTGATTATCTTTATCTCCGCACTACAGAATATTCCCGGCGAGATTCATGATGCTGCCAAAATAGACGGTGCTTCAGGAATCCGGAAGCTGGTATCCGTCTCTTTACCCATGATCTGGGGTACGGTTCAGGTTGCGATCATTCTATGTATTTCGGGTAGTCTGAAATCATTCGATCTGGTCTACATCATGACCAAGGGGGGGCCGGCACATGCGACGGAACTGCTTGCAACGTATATGTACAATTCAACCTTTACAACATACCGATATGGTTTCGGTAGTGCGATCTCAACAACCATCGTACTGATCTCCCTGCTGCTGATCGGAACAAGCCAGTGGGCGACCAGTCGCAAACGAAAAGAGAATCAATAGAGAGGAGGAGTATCATGCGCGTGACACCTGTATCCATGCCATCACCACGAAGCGGCTCGGGCCATCCGATTCGCCGCCTCCGCAGTGGAATTGTTTGGACGCTGCTAACGGTCTATGGTATTTTAACATTGTATCCGTTCTACTGGCTCGTGATTAGTGCATTCAAAACAAATGAAGATTTCTATAGCAGGCCCTTTGGACTGCCGGAAAACTGGAATGTTGCCAATTTCAGCAATGCATGGGAAAGCTCCAGGCTGGGGACTGCTTTTGGCAATTCACTAATCGTATCGGTGGGATCACTTATTCTGACGCTGTTTATTGCAGCGCTGGCTTCCTTCATCCTGGCCCGTTTCCAGTTTCGCTGGAAAGGGTTAATTATGACCTTCTTTGTTGTGGGCATGCTCATTCCGATCCATAGTACGCTTGTCCCCTTATTTATTTTAATGAAACAGATGTCCCTGTTAAATACGTACTGGGCCTTAATATTACCTTATACGGCTTTTGCATTGCCTACGGCTATTTTTGTGCTTACTGCTTATCTGACAAGTGTTCCACGTGATATTGAAGAGGCAGCTTTTATTGATGGAACAGGACTTTGGGGGCTGTTTACCCGGATCATGTTACCGATGTCCGTACCTGCGTTGTCTACGGTTACGATCCTGAGTTTCCTGCATGCGTGGAATGACTTTTCATTTGCGCTTGTATTCATCAACAAAACCGGATTGAAAACGTTACCGCTGGCCATTGCGAACTTTGCGGATGGGTATCAAACCGATTACGGCTTAACACTTGCCGCCATGACACTATCGGTCATTCCAACCATTATCTTGTATCTCATATTCCAGGAACAAGTTATGAAAGGCATGACAGCCGGAGCTGTCAAAGGATAAGCGAAAGCGCATCCAGAGGAGGAGAAACGTTTGGCACGCTGGCTCACATCTTCGTTACAAAGGAAGCTATCGGTCGTCGTGACGGCTTCAATGATTGTGCCATTGCTGGCCTTGGGTCTGTTCGCCTTTCTGATCTCTTCCCGCATTACAGAGCAAAAAACAAAACTGTCCGGCATGGATACGCTAAAACAGGTGGAAGCGAATCTTCGTTATATGCTGCAAGATGCCGAGAACCTGTCCATTTTCCTGATTGGAGAACGGGATATCCAGCACTATCTTAGCCAAAATGAGGACCACGAGCTGGACCGGGTGGATATCCTGGGCAGGATGACCAATCTGGCTGCTTCCAAGAAATATATTGCCAACATCGCCATATATCCGGGACGTTTCGATGCCACATTGTCGACCGCTACCTGGTATGAATCCAATGAATCCAACTTTTCGTATCCCTCTGTTCCAAGCGGTGAAGCAGTTAAACAATGGACGGGGGTATACCCGGTGCAGAATTACGCGGGTATACAAAATGTGATCACATTGGTACGGCCGATTCGTAGTATCCATGATTATCGGCCCATCGGCTGGTTAGCCATAAGTCTGGATGAGAAGGCCATATCCAAGGGATGGGCCGCTCTGGGATTAGGCAGAGGGGAAGGCAGACTGGAACTCATCGGCAGTTCTGGAGAGATTCTGTCTTCGATGGACAAATCCCGGCTTGGACTTAAGCTGGAGGATGTCGATTCAGGGGTCACAACGTTGATTCAGGATGGCGGTAGCGGAACCACCACGTATGGCAGTGGTGACGATAAACGGACGCTGCTCTATTATCCTGAAGAATTAACGGGTTGGACGTTGGTTGGAACAGTCCCATTTGACCAGTACAAGTCCGAGAATCGGTATATCCTTATTCTGACCGGCTGCGCCGTTGCCATGTCTGCTGCGATCAGTGCTGGCTTGGTCTGGTTTACTGTGCGGCGTGTGACGAGGCCGCTTCGTGTGCTTACCAGACATCTGTCCCGAATTGATCCGGAACGACCTCTTCCGCTGTTTCGATCTGAAAGTGATGATGAGATCGGCAGGCTTGGGGAGAGTTACAATCTGCTCGGTGCACATATTCAGTTATTGAAGGAAGAGGTTATTCGGGGTGAAGCTCGCAAAAAAGAGGCGGATCTTCGCGTGCTTCAGGCGCAGATTAACCCGCACTTTCTGTATAACACGCTCTCTTCGATTCACTGGATTGCCTTGATGTCTGAAGAAAAGAGGATCGCGGATATGGTTGAGGGCCTGAGTGATTTTCTGCGCATCAGCTTAAACAATGGTCAGGATTACTGCCCTGTGGAACAGGAAATTGCTCATATTCGCCATTATGTGCGTGTGCAGTCGATTCGTTTCCCTGATCAATTTGTATTGCATTACATCGTAGATCCAGCGCTTGAGAAGCGAATGATGCTGAAGTTGTTACTGCAACCGCTCGTTGAGAACGCCATGATTCATGGCATTCAGCCCAAAGCAGGGGTGGGTACCATCACCATAATGATTCGCAAGGACCCGGATAATGAACGGATGAATGTGCTGGTGCTGGATGATGGTGTCGGCATGGAGCCGGACAGGCTGGAGCAATTAAGGATAAGCATTAGGGAATGGAAGGGAAAACAGCCGGATAAAAAGCTAAACCAAGGCGGTTATGGGCTCTGCAATGTGAATGAGAGGCTGCTGCTCCATTACGGAGCGGATGCACAGCTTGAAGTAGACAGCAGGGTTGGGGGAGGTACCCGGATTTCGTTTTCCATTCCAATCTTGGAGGGGTCGCCATGAGACTATTAATTGTTGATGATGAAGTAATTATCCGTACAGGGCTTGCCAGCGTTATCGCTTGGCATGAACTCGGAATTGAACTACTTCAACCTGCTGCCTCGACAGAGGAGGCGTTAACACGTTTGGCTGAGGAACGTCCACATATCCTGATGACGGATATTCGGATGACAGGCAGATCAGGACTGGAACTGGCTGAAGAGAGCCTGCGATTGCTACCTGAACTGGAGGTCATTATTTTGTCCGGATACGATGACTTTTCTTATGCGCAGCAGGCGATTCGCCAAGGTGTTACAGATTATCTGCTCAAAACAAGCAAGCCGGAAGAGATTATCAAAACCGTGTTACAGGCCAAACAGCGAATCACGGAACGTTGGGCAGAGAAGTCCAGAGAGGGACAGCTTATGCGGGAGAATCGAGAGAGGTTATTTGCCGGGTGGATCATTGATGGTGACACCGCTTCGGGGCATTTCCCTTCATTTTTGCGATCTGATGCTGGACTAGAGGCAGCGGTTGAAGGCCTTGATGATGAACAGATTCTCAGACAAGTCATTGTTCTTCGAGCAGAGGGTTGGGATCAATCCTCGGATGCGCTATTACGATTTGCAGTGCAGAATACCCTGGAGGATATGCTACCTGGTGCCATTGCTCATGTAGAGAAACAGCAAATTATCTGTGTAGTTTCATGGCCGCCTGTGGATCAGGAATATCCGTTCAGGCTGGAGAGTGCATTACGTCGGGTGGAACAATTGTTGAAGTGCACCCTGCGCGCAGCGGTAGGTCTGCCTGTGCATGGATATGCAGATCTGCATGAAAGTTACAGAACTGCTTCAGCTGCATTCCGCTATCGGGGATTGATGGATTATAAAGTATGGCATTATAAGCACGTTCAGGATCGCCAAGGTGGTAAAACGGTACTTACGCACGAAGAGGAGACCAGACTTGGAACAATATTGCTGGATAATGATTCAGTCACGTTAACGACATGGACGCGGGAACTTGTGGCTAATCTGATTACAGAACCGGAGGTCACACCAGAATCGTTCAGTGCTTGTCTGCACTCGGCCGTTATTGCAGGTCATCGCTGGCTGACTCGCACAATGCGAGCCACAGGGCGTGAAGAACCCGCAAGGCTCGAGCCCTGGTTGCCGGAACCGGATGCCGAGGCTGCGGAGCTCGGGGATATGCTGTTTCATCATCTGTATGGTCTGATGCATGTCTATCATAGCCGAATGGGTCAGGGACAGGCTGCCCATGTGCAGAAGGCTATCGGTTATATTGAATCTTCATTGGCGCAGGATATTAATTTGCAGCTGGTAGCTGGACATGTTCATTTGCATCCGGGTCACCTCAGTGAATTGTTTAAAAAAGAAATGGGTGTGACCTTCGGAGATTTTGTCACCGATATGCGTATACGAAGAGCGATGGATATGCTCGCGGTGTCTCCAGCGAAGGTCAGCGAAGTCGCTGCAATCAGCGGCTATGAAGACGTGAAATATTTTAGCAGACTGTTCAAAAAACATACGGGCAAAACCCCGAGTGAATATCGCGAAGAGGCGTTGTCGTTCAAACCTTCGGGAAGTTAGAAATGAGCAGATTAGGAAACATGTCTTGCATTTCTGCAAACGTTTTCGATATTTTATTACTCAGGGTTATTGGAGAGTGAGGGCGTACTGATGAAGACCCATAGTTCAAGTCAGGATTTATCGGGACAATGGAAGATACAACATTTTGAAGTTGGGGAGAAACGGGCAATGGATGTGGCAGATGCTGCGCTGGATGACCGTTTCTGGATTGGGGCTGAAGTGCCTGGCGATGTACACGCTGCACTGGTTGAGCGCAGTATCATTGATCCGCCCTATTACGGTCATAATGATGCCAAAAGTCGCTGGATTGAGCAAAAGGAATGGTGGTACCGCACAACCTTCAATCTGGTGAGAGATGCAGAGGCGGAAGAGCACTTTGAATTGGTGTTTGAAGGATTGGATACGTTTGCAACGGTATATGTGAATGGCCATGAAGTTGGAAAAACGGCAAATATGCTTATGTCACATACTTTTAACGTCACGTCTCTGGTACGCAGCGGCTGGAATGCGATTGCTGTCAAGTTCGATCCGCTACACCTGCATCACCGGGACAAAGAAACCTTTGACTGGTCCTCGTATACGAAGGAACGGCCATGGTTGCGCAAAGCAGCGATGAACTTTGGCTGGGACTGGGGTCCACGTATGGTTACGGTGGGCATTTGGGGTGGGGTAAGGCTGGAAAAACGAACAATCGCCAAGCTGGAAAATGTGTATGCTCGCACGGAATCAGTCAGTACTGAGATGGCTGTTTTGCGTGTCACGGCGGATGTGAAATCCGTCTTGTCTTTCCGTAGCAGACAGAAACGTGAACAGGCTGTGGTTGCGTCCTGTAATGTTCGTCTGCTGGATCGCAACGGACATGAGGCAGCAAATGCCACTGAGCTACCTGTAGAAGGTGGCAAGGCAGATATCACGTTGAACGTCACATCACCTCAGTTATGGTGGACCCATGATCTGGGTGAGCCTTATCTGTATACGCTTGAGGTTACATTGTACGCAGATGGCATTGAGGTGGATCGTTATAGCGAGCCTTATGGGTTACGAACGATTGAACTGGCTCTTCACAATGAACGGGGTGAGGATGCATTTACTTTTATTCTGAACGGAGTCAAAGTATATGCCAAGGGTGGCAACTGGATTCCGGCTGATCATCTGATTGGTGCCATCCCGAACTCCCGGTATCGGGAGCTTGTCGAGCTATCGGTAGAAGGACATATGAACATGCTGCGCGTCTGGGCGGGTGGTATATATGAGAAGGATGTCTTCTACGATGAGTGTGATCGGCAAGGCGTGTTGGTGTGGCAGGATTTTGCATTCGCAAACGCGTTGTTCCCGGATTTCAATCGTGATTTCATGGATAATGTACGGCAAGAGGTAGAAAACAATGTCCTGCGCCTGCGTAACCGTGCCTCGCTTGCCATCTGGTGTGGTAATAATGAAATAGACTGGCTCTATGATATGAAGTCTGCAAGTGGAGATATTACTAGTCCATTCTATGGAGAACTGATCTATCATGAGCTGATCCCTGAAGTGTTAGATCGCTTGGATCTGTCACGTCCGTACTGGCCTTCTTCGCCGTTCGGGGACAGCAACGGTCAGGACGCCAATGATCCCGATGTCGGGGATCGTCACAACTGGCAGGTATGGCATGGCTCGGTCTATCCAAGGAAGCAAGGAGAGCCACCGCTGCTGGACTACAGTATCGAAGGTGTGACGTTCAAAAATTACAAAAACGATCATGCGTTGTTCAGCAGTGAATTTGGTATGCATGCTTCTGCCAATCGTTACACGCTGGAGAAAAATATGCCCACAGGGCAGTTTTACTGGGGCAGTCCAGAGATGGCCTACCGTAACAAGGATACCAATCACCAAAAAGGTATTTTGTTGATGGAAGGTTACACAGGCATTCCGCAAAATATAGAGGAGTACATGAATTATTCCATGCTGACTCAAGCAGAAGGATTGCGCTATGGAGTTGAACATTTCCGCCGCATCAATCACCGTAACAGCGGTGCGCTCGTGTGGCAATTGAACGACAGTTGGCCAGGAACAAGCTGGTCCATGATTGATTATGAACTGCTACCGAAGGCATCCTTTTATTACGGGAAAATATTCTTTCATCCTGTCCTGTTGTCACTGGAGCATGAGCCGGGGGAGCCGCTTGCATTGTGGGTCGTGAACGATACACGGGACGTGCTGAATGGCGAGCTTCGGTTCAATGTTTATACATTACATGGAGAGAAGATCTATTCCAGCGCACATGCTGTTGAAGTAACATCACAATCCTCACTGTGTATTGTTGAATTAACTGAAGCAGAGGTGCTACAGGGCAGACGTGCGGAGGAAGTAATGGTTGAGCTGGTATCCGAAGGATTTGCGGCGCCGATTAATCGGTATTTCTTGCGTGATCCTAAGGATGTGGCATTGCCGAAATCTCAATTGAGTGTACATGTGAATGAAGAGGAACAGGCTGTAACGGTTACGGCCAGTGGGGCGATTGCACGATTGGTGAAGCTGGAGCTTCCCCTTGGGCGTGTCCGATTCAGCGACAATTATTTTGATCTGCTCCCCGGCGAGAGTCGGACGGTAAGACTGCGTCATCCAGAGCAGTCTTCTCTGCCCCTGACGGAACTTCGGGTCAGTGCCATGAACGGCAGAGAAGGATAAAATAATAATAATAGACTTCGAATCTTATTCGAGGTTCAAGGTGGTCATCCTGATCAGGGATGCCACCTTTTTTTGCTTTTGCAGCAGGTGAGTTCATGTCGTTGTGTCAGGTGATCCTGTCCTTATTCCACAAGCGAAACGTCCAATCGGGTTCACATGTTGGCATATTAAGGTTAGAATGATGGAAAGCAATCGTTTTCAAAAGGAGGTCATTTTATGTCATTTGTCTTTTATCCGGAGATGGTTATATTCATGCTGATGCTGATCCTGTTGATTATTGGTATTGTATATATTGTTCGTAAAAGCAAACAAGTACTGCGCCGCGTCAGTAATCTGGAGAAAGCAGTATATGAAAAAGATAACATCTCATCCTATCCGAAGGACGTTGATACTGTACAAGAAGCACCCAGAGAAGACACGTTTGCTCCACGCAAACGAAAATGAAGAAGGGTGCGGAATTACATAAAAAGATAAACCAACAAGCCAAACAGCCGATTCTTCTTCATGAGGAAGTGATCGGCTGTTTGTGTATGTCGGCAGAATTCCGCATTATCGGGCCTTAAAGAAACGATTCATAACGCTGTTGGAAAGAGGATTCCATCTCCACTTGCCGAGCAAGTTGCTGCTGTACCTTTGCCCCGCGGATCGTCTGAAGTTCCTGAAGTTGTGCAGTAGAACTGAATTGATCTGCAGCCATTTGGACAAGTATTTCCGAGAGCACATCCGCATCTTCGAGCGCGGCATTAAGTCCAAATGCACCGGTTGGCGTCATGGTATGAGCGGCATCACCGATGAGTACAACATTGTCTTGTGCCCACGACTGGCTATAGCTGCTTTCGACAGATAACAGAACAAAATCACTCCAGCTCTGAATGTTGGCAGCAACAGAATCAGACAGGCAAGGAAAGGCGGATACAAGTTTGTCTACAAAAGGAGCAATCGGCTGCTCTCGCAGCTTGGAGTATGCTCCTTCGGGGATGTTCCATCCGATCTGAACATAACCGCCGAATTGTGAGAACAGTGCGAGTTGTTGACCATCCATGCTGGCCATTCGAACAGCGGGTTCCCAACCTACAGGTGCCGGAATGCGCGCCCATAACAGATCATACCCGTGCTTGCGAATCTCGGGGGTCAAACCGGAATGTTTGCGTACAGCAGAGTATCTGCCATCAGCACCAACAATAACAGACGCTTCGATGGAGGCGGGTACGCCGTTCTGCCGGATGTTAATACCAACGATCTGGCCGTTCTTGTCTCGTAGCAAACCGGTCATCATCGTATTGAATAGTACTTGTTCATAGGAACTATGCTGCTGAGCATGCGACACGATGGCTTCCAGAAGATGATCTTGGGGGACATGAATACCCACATGAGATTCTCCATTGCCTGGCAAAACGGTATGAATAATGTTCCCGTTCTCCCAATACTGTATCTGTTCCAATGGCAGTGCTCCGCGTTCCTGAATGAGTGAATATAGACCATGTTTATTAAGAATCGCTTCTCCGTCCATATTAAGCAGCTCCCCGCGAAACGACTTGTGCAGGTGGGGTTGCCGCTCTATGAGCAACGTGGATATTCCTTTTTGATTCAGTAAATAAGAAAGTAAGGCACCGCCGGGCCCAGCGCCCACAATGCAAACATCCGTTTTTAATGGTGATTGTAAATTCTGATTCATGTGCATAAGTCCCTTGCAATATATTGATGGCTCTTGTTTACTTTATAACAACAGATTTATTAAAATCATTAAGTAACTAAAAGTAACTTTAAAGATATAGGTTATTATAAACAAACCCGTTGCCATAATGCAATAGGTGAAACCTAAAATAAAACAAGAGTCTTGCAGTCAAATACAGGGTATGTGATACAAGCGCATTTTTCACAAACATCATAGTGTAAATATGTTACAATATGAGGTAGGTTATGAACAAAGGCAGGAGGAACGTTTATGAGCCCGGATACGGAGCGAAACTCTCAATTGGCAAATGTAGATCAATTGTTGGAGGCCTTCTTCAGATATAAAAACAAAGTATTGGATCAGCAGCAGAAGACCGAAACCAACTGTAAACTAAATCCGACAAAAAGTCATATATTGGGCATGATTTTACGTGAAAAACGCTGCATGGCAGTTGATGTAGCCAGACAACTCAGTTTATCTTCCGGCGCAACCACCATTGTACTGAACCAACTGGAGACAGAAGGGTTGATCCAGCGGGTGCGGAGTGAAGAAGATCGGAGAATTGTGTGGCTGTCCTTAACGGATGAAGGGGCGCAGCTTGCCAAGACGATTAATGCGAATCGTGGCCGAATGACTTGGGAGTTGTTGCAAGCACTTTCCGAAGAGGAGCAACAGCAGATGTTCGGTATGTTGAAGAAAATTGAACTGAAACTGCTGGAGAACATGAAGTCGTTTGAGCAGATCCACCGATAATCCATATATGACTGGATTCCTTGAAGACGTCAGTCCTCATGAGTTCGTCCCTAATTGCGGGGGGATGAGCCTTGAAGACTGGCGTTTTTGAGTTTGTTTACAAATGAAAGCGAACCACATGATCCATCAAGCCTTCCTGAATCAAAACTTCTTTTTGTTTGCGGCCCATCAGGTCAAAGTGGGGAAATGGCTGCCGCTGATGAATGTATCGCGGGTCCAGCCCATGATCGTGACACCAACGTTCGAGGCGTTCCAGATCTGCACAGCCAACTTTGGTGACACTGGTGATGCCGGGGAATCGGTTGTCAATCCAGAAATGAGTGAGGTACGCAATCTCACCACGAGCCACTTGTTCCTTCCACGCAGCAAGCTCTTGTCGTTTAATTCCAAATGCCATAGATGCAAGTTCCTTTCCAAACGGGTATTGTCCTGAGCATATTGTAACATCTTATATACAGAATCCATCAGAATTCTTTCATTGAGACTGGTCTGAAGCCGGTCAAGCGGGTATATGAATATGACAACATTTTTATAACAAAGTCTGGATTATGTTAAAATAAACCTATACAACAAAGGTTTCACCACATCTATAGCGGAAAGGGATTGTCATTATGGAAATATTTATAGCCGTACTTGTCTTACTGGTACTTATCGGTTTATCCAATATCCTGAACCGGTTTGTACCTTTTATTCCTGTGCCGCTCATTCAAATCGTGCTTGGTGTAGCCATAGCTTTACTTCCTGCAGGCGTACACTTGCCGTTGAATCCGGAATTGTTCTTTGTACTTTTCATCGCACCTTTGTTATACAACGATGGTAAGCGAACGCCAAGGAATGAATTATGGAATCTGCGTGCACCTATACTTCTGCTTGCGCTGGGACTTGTGTTCGTGACGGTGGTTGTAGCGGGATATGCTATTCATTGGTTGATTCCTACGATACCGTTACCCGCTGCTTTTGCTCTTGCAGCCATATTGTCCCCGACAGACGCTGTGGCCGTGGGCGCGATGGCTGGGCGGGTACATTTGCCCAAAGGTATACATAGGCTTCTTGAAGGTGAAGCATTAATGAATGATGCATCCGGCTTGGTCGCCTTCAAATTTGCCATTGCAGCAACGGTTACAGGTGTGTTTTCCCTGGCGCAGGCAACCTTCAGTTTTATTCTGATTGCAATTGGCGGACTTCTCGTCGGGGCATTGTTATCTTTTCTGTTAATCAGGCTTGGGATGTGGATTCGCAGGCTGGGCATGGAAGATGTAACCATTCATATGCTGCTGCAAATCCTGACGCCATTTATCATCTATCTGGTGAGTGAAGAAATTGGGGTATCCGGTATTCTTGCGGTAGTGGCAGGCGGTATTATCCACGCCATTGAGCGTGACCGCGCTGAATCGGTTCAGTTGAAAATGCAGGTGGTATCTGCGAGCACATGGTCAGTCATTTTATTTATACTAAATGGCCTGGTGTTTGTTATTCTGGGTGTGCAGGTCCCGGATGTGCTGAGTACCATTTTTGAAAATGTTTCGTTTAATAATCTGCAGGTGTTGGGCTATGTAAGCGTGATCTCGGTGCTACTGCTGGTTCTGCGCTTTCTCTGGATCTATCTGTTCTGGCAAGGGAATGAATTGCTGCGTACCAGATCCTCTATTGGCAGACCCAGATTCAAGGATATTACGATCATTTCTCTCTCCGGGGTGAGGGGAGCTGTGACATTAGCAGGTGCCTTCTCCATTCCTTATGTGCTTCAGGATGGATCACCTTTCCCTGAACGGGATCTGATTATTTTCCTGGCGGCAGGGGTCATCCTCTTCTCTCTGATTGCGGCGAGCGTGTTTCTTCCAGTTCTGGCCAAGGACGATGGGGAATCCACAGAAGAAACACCGCAGAAGTCAGAACGTAAAGCACATGACATTATGCTGAATGCGGCAATACGAGCTGTCAAATCCGAAATGAACGATGAGAACAAAGCTGCGGCACTGGCGGTTGTCTCCGACCTGTCCAAATATATTAGGCAGGCTGCAGGTCAGCTTAGCGCCGGTAAACGAAAAGATATCCAGAAACAAGAAACGGCTATTAACCTGATTGCTACCCGTGCTGAACGCAAAGAAATCGAAGCGATGCTGGACGAAAATGCAATTGCTTCTGATGCGGCCTTCAAATGTGACAGTTGGCTGGATCGCAAGGAAATGATGTTGGCCAATCGCGCAGACACTCAGATTATGACATCAATCAGCGAGATCGGGCGTGTGCTGGGTCATCTGTTCACCAATCGATCCCAGAAGCCGAGTCAACCATTCATGCTTGAAAATGCAGAACTGTTCCGTCAGGTGAAGCTACGTACCTCTGAAGCGGCAATTAAGGCTATACGTGCCCATATGAACGATGGGAATCGAGTCGTAGCTCTGTCAGTCATCGCCAAGTATGAGCGTGTGATTGCCAAATTGCGAACCTGGAACCAAGGGAAAACGGAAGATCCGTTTAATCAGGAGAAGCTTGAATTACAGATGGTGGCGATTCAGGAACAGCGCAATACAGTGCAACAATTGTATGAAAATGGTGAGATTAATCGTGATGTGGCTGCCAAGCTGCGCAGGTTTATCAATGACGTGGAAGCGACTGCGTTGAAAAACACCTAATCCGATAAATCCGATATTTTAAATATGCTAAACGGTTTGATATAATATGGGACAAGAAACATGTCACTACCAAATGTACTTATATTGATCAGTGAGGGAGAGAGGAGACATGGCAGAACAGCAAATAAGGTTGGGCAAGACCGATCTGGTCGTAAATCCCATTGGACTGGGTGCAAATGCTGTAGGAGGGCATAATATCTATCCGGACATGCTGAATGATGAGACGGGTAAGGAAGTGGTTCGTACAGCTTTGAAACAAGGTATTAACTTTGTGGATACGGCATACATTTATGGACCGGAGCATTCCGAACGACTGATCGGCGAAGTATTGAAGGAAACGGGTCAGCGGCAGAATACCATCATTGCGACCAAGGCAGCTCATAAATTTGTGGATGGAAAGATTGTCATAGATAACTCACCTGCTTTTCTGAAAACAGCTGTGGATGAGGCATTAAAACGTCTGCAAACCGATTACATTGATCTGTTCTACATCCATTTTCCGGATGAACATACGCCTAAGGATGAAGCAGTAGATGCGTTAAAACAATTAAAAGACGCTGGTAAAATTCGTGCCATTGGCGTATCTAATTTCTCCATTGATCAGTTGCGTGAAGCCAACAAGGACGGGCATGTAGACGTACTGCAATCTGAATATAATCTGTTCAAAAGAGAAGCGGAGAAAGAACTGTTGCCGTATACGGCTGAGCATAAGATTTCTTTTGTGCCCTACTTCCCACTGGCAGCGGGACTGCTGGGCGGTAAATATAATCGAAATACAACCTTTCCGGATGGACGGGCGAAGAACCCGCTGTTCACAGGTGAAGCTTTCATTGAAAATCTCGATAAAGTTGAACAACTGCGCAGCATAGCACAATCCAAGGATGTTGAGGTCGCTCATCTGGTTCTGGCCTGGTACCTGACCCAGCCTTCCATTGATGCATTGATTCCGGGGGCCAAGCGACCGGAGCAGGTCATTAACAATCTGCAAACATTAAATGTGGAATTAACTGCTGAGGAAATTGCAGTCGTGGATCAGATCTTTCGTTAATGAGTTCGGGTGAATCGGGAAATGCTAACAGGGAGTTTACGTATGAAGACAAAGTGAGGACACCACATGAACCTGAAGGCAGCCCGAGTCATCGGAATGTTCACGCTAATTATTTTGCTGGGTAGCAGTTCTGCCTATGCGAAGCCTTTACAGAAGAACCGTCAGTATTATGAGGAACGAGGAGAGATCGTGTGGGAAGTTCCGACACAGGATAAACTCATCGCCCTGACCTTTGATGATGGACCAGATCCGATTCAGACTCCGCAGATTCTGGCTTTGCTACAGCAGTATCATGCCAAAGGAACTTTTTTTGTACTTGGCAAATGGGCAGACAAATTTCCTGAACTGATTAAGCAGGAACAGCTCGAAGGGCATGAAATCGCCAATCATACGTATGCGCACACGTATGCAGTTCGATCGACTAGTGCGGACAAGTACATGAAGGATATGAACGAAGCAGAAAGTTCCATCATTAAAGCAGGTGCGGAGCGTCCCCTGTTGTTCAGGCCACCGGGCGGTTATTACAATGACATGGTCATCCAGGCTGCCAAACAAAAAGGGTATACCATTGTACTCTGGTCCTGGCATCAGGATACACGGGACTGGGCTTCTCCAGGTGTATCGGCCATTGTTAAAAAAGTACTGAATAACGCACGTAATGGGGATATTGTACTCTTTCACGATAAGGTGGAAGGCAAGTCCCATACGGTAGCTGCACTCCAAACGATCCTGCCCAAGTTACAGCAGCAGGGATATCGATTCGTGACGGTGTCTGAGCTGCTTGCAGTGAAGGCACGTGAAGCTGCGAAGGATGGGACTTCACCTTCTTCTTCGTTGAAGCACGTGAATCCCTGAATATTGCCAATCAATTAAAAACCGCAGGCCTCGGTATGTAGAGACCTGCGGTTTCTTTATATTGATCACGATATGAACATGAAACCAGGAGCGGGAGGTTGTTGTGTGTATCCCTTTTGTTTTGAAACCAAAACGTCTACAATAGATGGAGCTTTGTGATGAAGAGCTACTTGAACCAAGATATGAATTACGACATAGAGGAGAGTGAGTATGATGAATGGACAACAACGAGTAAATATTAAACCTGGTCTTGAAGTGGATATTGTACTGAAGCAGGATCAAGCTACGGGTAAGCTGACACGTGGCATTGTGAAGGATCTATTAACCAAGTCCCCTACACATCCACACGGAATTAAAGTACGACTGACAAGCGGCCAAGTGGGACGTGTGAAACAGGTCATTACAGGAGGATCGAACTAACAGTGGCCCAAGGCGGGGAGATGAGTACTACCGCAGAAGTATTGGCACATCTGGCTTGTAATGCACGTCAGCAGGACGCATATCGCGTGTTACAGAGCAGTGGATTGCTCGATATATTAGCTGACTATCACCCATATCCGGCAGGAACTGTACCGATTGATATTGATGTTCCAGGCAGTGATCTGGATCTGCTGTGTTATGCAGAGGATCTGGATGCCTTTGAAGCTGAAATACATGATCAGATCGGAGCCGTTGGTGAGTTTCGATGTGTTCGTGGTGGGGATCTTCCAGACCAACGTCCTTATGTGACTTGTAATTTGCAAGTGGGACATTGGCCTGTGGAGATTTTTGCCCAATCCGTGCCAGTTAACAGGCAGAATGCATACCTACATATGATTGTGGAGTGGAGATTGTTACAACTGTGGGGAGACGCGGGACATCGTGAGATCCGCAGACTGAAACAGGCAGGATGGAAGACGGAGCCTGCTTTTGCTTCTGTACTTGGATTACAGGGAGATCCATATGTGGAAATGCTGCATCTGGCCGAGATGAAACGTGAAGATCTCTGTAACTGGGCGCGTTCACGAACTTCTTTTTGAACTGTCTAACATAACCTTTGGTCAGATCAGAAAGATGGCTACAATTGTCGTTACCGTGAGTCCCAACAGTACAGGCTTCAGGTTGCGTCTTGCAAGTTCAAAAGGACTGACTCCGCAGATTGCAGCAGCAGGAATCAATGCCCATGGAATCAAGGTTCCACCACCTACCCATATGGCTGCGACCTGACCTAATGCTGTCAGTACAGGTGCGGAATCTGCCGAACCTGCAAACATGGACGCAATCGAGCCAACCAGCGAAATCCCCGAGAACCCCGAACCATCCATTCCGGTCACTGCTCCGGTCACCGTCATTGTAATTGCGCCCACCGTATCATTCAATGGTACCAGCCCGGCAAGTGCGACCCCGAGATCATTCACGATCCCGTGTGAACCTTCAGGAAGAGGATTGATGAACAACTCCGTAATTGCAGCATCCCCCAGATAAAAAAACGCGGCTATGGGAATAACCGGTCCAAACACTTTGAAACCAAACTGAAATCCTTCAATTAAATAATTGGTTGTTTCCTCTGGTCCCGCATGTCGATGTGCGGCAAGGGTGACAGCGATCAGTATGACCACAGCGGTCCCGCCAATCAGAGCTGTTGCGTCACCGCCTTGCAACTTCAATACAAACATCAGAATCACATCAACTGCGAATAACAGAGGGATAAGCAGAGCGAAAACCTTTTGCAGACGGGGTGACATGACTTGACGTTGAACAGGCTGATTAGCGGGTAGAGTGGTGGGCACAGCCTCTGATGAGGAAGAAGGTTCCGTGCTCACGGTATCTGATATAGTGTTTGGGGAATGAACAGGTGAGCCTGATTTCATCTCTTTGCGCAGCATCCAGAAGGCTGTAAGTGTAGATACGGTTCCCATGACAATGACTAAAGGAATGCTGGCCGTCATGACGGAAGTAACGGGTAGTCCCGCTGCATCAGCCGTAAGTTTGGGAGCTCCCTGAATAATATAATCTCCCGACAGTGCTATCCCATGCCCAAACAGGTTCATGGCAATGGCAGCTCCAATCGGAGGAAGACCTACACGCACGGCTACAGGAAGCAGTACTGCACCGACGAGTGCTACGGCCGGGGATGGCCAGAAAAATAACGATACGACCATCATGATCAATCCGATACCCCAATATGCGACCTGAGGAGAACGGATAAACCGGGTGACGGGTGTTACCATGACCTCATTAATTCCGGTTCTGATCAGAACACGGCTCATCGCCACAATAATCGAGATGATGAAGATCGTACTTAGCAATTCTTTTGTTGCATAGATAAAACTGCTGAAGATCCCAGTAACTGACCCACTTAAGGTTTCGGTTGCCAGAAGTCCAATGGTCATAATACCCGCGACACAAATGATCGTGGTGTCCCTGCGCCGGATCATTACGGCGATGATCAAGACGATAAACGCCAGATAGACATAATGTAACGCAGTGAGTTGAATATTCATCGAACAGGCCTCCCTACATCCTGGTGACAAACCCGAGGAGTGATATATCGTATGCATGTCAAGATCGGGCGTTCGTGGAGTTCGGGGCTTGCCGCAGCATTTATTTTTAGGGAGAAGCTTCAGCGTAATAATGAAGGATTTTTTTTACAACTGGAGAATTTATTACAATATGAAGCGCGTTATCCAAACTTGGAGCGGATAGAAGTCACCAGAATTGACATTTGCAGGTCACGGGACCGCATAGACAATGGCAAGCAGGGGTGATTACAATAAACATGCCATCATAAGGAAGAAAATAGAAAAAATATGTTGAACTAAAAGGGCGGGAATCCATAATCCATGAATTTTATCCGTTCACTTCGTTTTAAATTTATTGTGGGTCTTACATTGATCATGCTGCCATTATTCATGCTGCTTTATTATAACAACGTCTATGCCATGAAAGTCGTACGTGACAAAGTATCCCTCACCAATATGAATCATCTCGCCAAGAGTGTAGAGCAGAATGAACGTGTATTACAGGAGACGAATCGGTATTTATATAGTCTGGGGGAGCGGGACCCGGATATTATCTCTCTGTTTTTTCTGAAATACGGCAGTGGCGATTATATCATTGCAAAGCAACGGATTATGAACAAATTCATGACAGATATCGGTTTTTATAATCTAATCGATTCTTTTTTTCTATACGATGCCGTGAATGATGATTTGCTGCTCGCCACTTCAGGCAATTATGATGTCAAAAAGTCGGTTGTGCAGGAGAGTATGCCAGTCCAGATGAAGCAATTGGAAGGGGATATCCAGAAGCCGGAATGGAGCATCGTGCGTGGCGGGACGTGGAATGCACTGGTGAAAACGGTGCGAATCAACCAGCAGTTCTATGCAGGTGCACTTGTCGATATGAATGCACTGAATCATACACAACAATTCACTGAATCTGGAGATCGGGGAGGCGCAGTCATTGTTGGAACCGACGGTGGGGCACTATCGGATTCCACATTGAATACTGCACAGATTCAGCTGGCTGCAGCGCATCTTCCAGGCCTGGAAAATCCGTATCAGGTTATCTCTGAAGTTGTGAACAAGGGAGAAGCACGTCAATATTTGATGTTGGGTATTGCCTCGGCCATGTCCCAGATGAATTATATCGTGCTGCTGCCTGAGGAAGACATGATGCGTAACCTCCCGTTTTTCCAGCAGATCATTCGTCTGCTTCCCATTGGTGCGGCAGTAATTCTGGTTACTGCACTGATCTTTTTGCGGCATCTGTTATTCCGCCCGATGAATGCGTTGATTCGAGGTATGAGAAGGGTGAGCCGCGGAGATCTCGATGTGAAGCTGGACCCGCCATCTTCTTCGGAACTTGAATTTATGACACGAAGTTTCAATCAAATGACCAGTGAGATCAGGCATCTCAAGATTGATGTGTATGAGGAACAGTTGCGGACGCGGGAGGCAGAGTTCAAACAACTACAGATGCAAATCAATCCTCACTTTTACCTGAATTCACTCAATATTATTCATAGTCTGGCTTCCTTGCAAAAGCATGAGTTGGTACAGCAGATGGCTGGTCATCTGGCCGATTATTTTCGATTCAGTCTGCGTGCAGGCAAACGTGTTATTCGTCTGGATGAAGAGCTGGAGCACATTCGTCATTACTTGGAAATCCAAAAGCTGAGGTTTCCAAGCCGATTCGATTTTGAACTGGATGTTGAACCGAATCTGGGACATTATGTGATTCCTCCATTAACCATTCAACCCTTTGTGGAGAACGCCATTATTCATGGATTTCAGCGCCGGACGCAAGCCTTTGTCATTCGGATCGTGGCGCGCCTCAGTGAGAAGTCATCCGGTCAGGTCGATGGGATGGTGCTTCAACTGATGATTGTCGATAATGGTGTTGGATTTGATGAAGAATTGTTAGAGCGTCTGCAACATGGACAATACGCTGAAGACCCGAGTGGACAGCATATCGGTATATGGAACGTGGCTCATCGGCTTTTAGTGAAGTATGGTGATCAAGCCAGTTTGCAGTTTGGAAATGAGGCGGATCATGGCGCCAAAGTCACTATTGATTTACCCGCTCAGACCGAAGAGGAAGAAGGGGGAGCCCATGCGGAACCTGTTGATCGTGGATGATGAAGTGTATGCGTTACAAGCGATGGTGGAAGGAGTTAATTGGCAAGCAGCAGGCGTCGACCAGGTATTCAGTGCTTGTGATGCCGAAGAGGCAAGAAAGATCTTAAAGTCAAATGCTATCGATATCATGATCTGTGATATCGAGATGCCTGGTGAAACAGGGCTTGACCTGCAAAGCTGGGTATTGAAACATGATCCAGGCATACTGACCGTTTTCCTGACAGGGCATGCTTTATTCGATTATGCTCAGACAGCCATCAAGCTAAACAGCTTTGATTATGTATTGAAGCCGGCTCCAGCCGATCAATTGATTAAGGTAGTAACTCAGGCGGTCGAGAAGATTAAGGATGGAGAGCAGCGTACCCGTACCAACGAAGTATATGAGACCGTATACAAACGCTGGAAAACCCATAAACCGTTACTGACCGAACGCTTCTGGAAAGATGCCATCTCTCAGCGTATCACATTAACCAAACAACGGCTGCAAGAGCTCGCGGAATTATATGGTGCCGAGATTGATCCCCAGGCCCGTGTATTACCCATTGTGATCTCGGTAGAGGAGTGGGTGCGTGAGTTTGACCTGCGCGACGAAGAGGTGCTGGAATATGCCCTTCGTAATGCAGCCAGGGAGATCCTGCTTGGCAACAAACCGGGTGAGGTGTTTCAGGATCAAAGTGGATTGAATATTGTGCTTGCTTACGAGCAAGACGGCATCATTCCGAGTACGAGCGAAGTGGCACAACGTTGTCAGGGGTATATTCAGGAATGTGGAACGTATTTCTACTGCCGCTTGTCCTGTTATGTTGGTGCCCCGGTTACTGTAACTGAGCTGCAAGGTATGTTAAATGAACTGATGGATATGGAACGGCGCAATATTAAGGAGCTTGAAGAAGTTTTTGTCTATGATGAGCGGGGAAGAGATCAGGAAGATCGCTTTTTGCCTATTCCATGGTTTTCGGAATTATCTATTCTTTTTGAGACGGGTAAAGTAGGGGATTTGCGAGAACGTGTGGATGAGATTTTTGAGTTACTTGCTGCCCAGGAGGGATTGTCTCCTGAGATGCTGCATCTCTATTATCATGCCATGCTGCATGTGGTCTATCCGCTGCTTCATCAGAAAAACGTGTCAATACGCAGTCTTTATCCGGGTGAACGGGAGCCGGAAGAGAGTGTCGTGACAAGATCGTTGCCACAGTTGAAGCAGTGGACGTTGGATCTAATTGATCGCGTTATCCCGGTGTTGTACCCGGACGATCATAGCCCTATGACCATTGTGGATCAGTTGTGCGTTTATATTGAAACTCATATTGGTGAAGAACTTATGCGAGAGGAACTTGCAGCTTTTGCCGGATTCAATCCCGCTTATCTATCGCGTCTGTTTCGGAAAGAGAAGGGGATGTCCCTATCTGAGTTTATCCTGCAGGGCAGAGTAGCTAAAGCGAAGACGTTGCTGTCCCAGTCCACCGTCAAGGTGACCGATATCGCTGGCAAGGTGGGGTATTATAATTACTCGCATTTCACCAAAATGTTCAAAAAGTGCACGGGTATAACGCCACAGGAGTTTCGTAAACAGTCACGTACCGTATAAATCAGGGCGCAGCATGCTGCGTCTTTTGTTTTTTTTGGTACTAAAGTCATAATTTGATAAGTCAACAGGTCACCACAGCAGATAGAGGTCTTACTCGCCCCGCCGTATACTTGAACCACAGGAGCCGCAACGGAGCTTCATCCTGAGGAAGAATTCAAGAGGAGTGAGGGAGAACACGTTATGAAGACACAACCCCAGGCGGGTAAGGGAGTACGGATATCGGAAATACCGGAAGGATCAGTCCGAAAGCGCAAGTCTGTATGGTACAATCTTGGCAAATTCAAGGTGCTGTATCTCATGTTCTTGCCAGGGGTCCTGTTTCTGCTGGTGAACAACTATATGCCGATGTTCGGCGTTCTGATCGCATTCAAAAATGTAAACTATGCTGATGGTATTTGGGGTAGCCCATGGAGTGGGTGGGACAATTTCAAATATTTGTTCTCAACCAGTGATGCATGGGAAATTACCCGAAATACACTCGCGTATAACACCGTGTTTATTGCACTGAATCTCTTTGTAGGTGTCGGGCTTGCTATTCTGCTCAATGAAGTGAAGAACAAGGCAATGTCCAAGTTATATCAATCCCTTATGCTATTACCGTATTTCCTGTCCATGATTGTGGTCAGTTATCTGGTACTGGCTTTCCTGGGCAAGGATTCAGGTTTCATGAACTCAACGATTCTACAGATGTTCGGCGGTCAGCCGATCGACTGGTATTCAGAGCCGAAGTATTGGCCGTATATTTTGCCACTGGTGAACACATGGAAGAATATTGGATATTATGCCGTCATCTATCTGGCAGCTGTCGTGGGTATCGATGAAGAATATTATGAAGCAGCTGTGCTTGATGGAGCGACCAAATGGCATCAGATACGCTTCATCACCATTCCGTTTCTCGTCCCATTGATCGTCATTATGACGTTATTGCAGATTGGCCGTATATTCTATGCAGACTTCAGTCTGTTCTACCAGGTTCCATTGGAATCGGGAGCACTGTTCCCTGTAACAAATGTACTGGATACCTACGTATATCGTACGTTCCTTATCGGTGGAGATATCGGGATGTCATCAGCAGCCGGTCTATACCAAGCAATCGTTGGATTCGTGCTGGTTCTTGTATCCAATACCATCGTAAGGCGAATAGATAAAGATAATGCATTATTTTGAGAGGAGGCAAGTCAGCTGTGAAATCACGTGATCCACTAGCCGTATCAAAGCGTTCCGCATCCGTTATTCATGCGATGTTTCTATTCTATGCCATTGCCTGTATCGTGCCGATCCTGCTTGTCTTCGCCATCTCATTTTCGGACGAGACAACCGTAATTGCCAATGGATATAAGCTTATTCCAGAGAAGTTCAGCCTGACGGCTTATGACTTTCTGTTCAGAGATATGGATCAGATCCTTCACTCGTATGGTATATCCTTTATCGTTACCGTTGTAGGTACCATTACAAGTGTTGCGCTGACCGCATTGTATGCTTATCCGCTCTCACGGAGAGATCTGCCTTACCGGGGCTGGTTCGCCTTTTTCATCTTTTTCACGATGTTGTTCAATGGAGGTCTGGTACCTTGGTATCTGGTCTATGTCAACGTATTGGATCTGAAAAACTCCATACTGGCACTCATTCTGCCACTACTGCTGTCTCCATTCTTTGTACTGGTTATGCGTACATTCTTCGCGAACTCCATTCCGGTATCCATTCTGGAATCGGCTCGGATTGATGGGGCAGGAGAATTGAGAACGTTTGCACGTATCGTACTTCCGCTCTCTCTTCCCGTAATGGCAACCGTCGCGTTGTTCAGTACACTGAATTACTGGAATGACTGGTACCTTAGTATGATTTTTATCTCAGATAACCGGACGATCAGCCTTCAGTACCTTATGTACCGGACGCTGCTCGATATTCAATATTTAACAACCAACTCCAACGTCTCTTCACAGATTTCGTCGCAGGGTGGATTGCTGAATCTGCCTAACAAAACTCTGCAAATGGCGATGGCTGTAGTCGGTATTGGTCCAATTGTACTGGCATATCCGTTCTTCCAGCGTTATTTCATCAAAGGTCTTACGGTTGGCGCTGTGAAGGGATAACTCTGAACCGGTTAGCGGAGTGGGCAAGGTAAATGAAGATGGACTGAAAGGGCCTATACAGAAGTAGTTATCGGTTTATTTGTGAATTGGGGAAATCGGTTGTATGGTTCAACACATGACAGGAGGGGTTCAATTGGTTAGATCATTAAAGGTATGGTCACGCATGATGGCAACGGTTATGGCGCTGAGCCTGGTGCTGGCAGCTTGCTCATCAGACAAGGGTGGAACAACAACACCTGGCGCAGAAGGCGGAGGAGCAAGTGAAGGCGGGGGCAAACCCTATGAAGTGACACTGTTCTACCCAGGGACACCACAGAAGGATGTCGCTCTGGTGGAAGCCGAGATTAACAAAAAGATGGAACCGAAGATCGGGGCTACGCTCAAGATTAATGCGATTGACTGGGGTCAGTGGGATAACAAGCTGAATCTCATGATCTCCTCAGGTGAAAAATCAGACATTATCTTCACAGCAGCTTGGCAGAACTATACGGTGAATGTAGCTAAAGGCGCATTCTTGCCATTGAATGATCTGCTTGATGCACATGGTCAGGATATCAAGAAAAACCTGGACCCTGCCTTTCTGGAAGGTTCCCAGGTGGACGGCGTGAATTACGGGGTTCCTACGAATAAGGAACTCGCTGCCACACGTGGTGTGTTGGTACGTAAAGATCTGGCTGACAAGTATAAGCTGGACCTGACAGCTGTAAAGACATGGGCTGATCTGGAGCCCCTGCTCAAAACAATCAAGGAAAACGAGCCAGGCATTACACCGTTCTATATGTCCAACACCAATGGTAACGGGCTGTTGGAGAATCTGGATTGGGATTATCTCGGTGATGCTTCCGTACCTGGAGTGATCTCCAAAACAGCAGGCGGAACAACAGTTCTGAATGAAGTGGAGACCCCTGAATTCAAAGAAGCGGCTGAACTCGCTCGCAAGTGGTATCAAGCAGGATATATCAACAGTGATGCTGCTACATCCAATGTGTTCCCGAAAGATCAGGCGAAGGCTGGAAAAGCATTTCTCTGGACAGATGGCATGAAGCCAGGCAAGGATAAAGAAGAAGAAGGGTATGTGGGTTTCCCACTGACTCAGATTGAGATGACACAGCCGACAATCACGACGGGTGATGCATCTGGAGCGATGCTTGCGATCTCACGTTCTTCCGAGCAACCGGAGAAAGCGATGCAGGTCATTAACCTGCTGCATTCCGACAAGGAAATTAACAACTTGCTGAACTTCGGAATTGAAGGCACCCATTATGTGAAAAAAGACGGACAGGATAACATCATTACTCTCCCTGAAGGTGTTGATGCCAACAGTCGGACCTACAACCCAGGTGCCCAATGGCAGCTTGGTAACCAGTTCCTGAACTTCCTCTGGGATAATGAAGATCCGCAGAAGTGGGAAAAGTTCAAAGAATTTAACGCCAAAGGTGTGAAGTCTCCAGCACTGGGCTTTACATTCAACAGTCAATCTGTCAAAAATGAAATTGCTGCGGTCAACAACGTGAATAAACAGTTCAAGCCGGGTATGACATCGGGTGCCGTTGATCCAAATGAGATGATTCCGAAATATCTGGAGAAATTGAAAGCAGCGGGAATTGATAAAATTATTGCAGCCAAACAGGAACAACTCGATGCATTCCTTGCTCAGAAATAAATGATCGTCAGCTATGATAGAGAGACTTGTGTTCTACAAGCTCTCGTCGGTGCGAATATGAAGGACGTTTTCGGTGAACAACCGAAGGCGTTCTTTTTATTGTTGTTTTTTTGATTTGGATTTTTAATTATAATTAGGAAAAATATGATATAATAAGGTGGTTGATTAGGGGGTGTTCGTGTGTCGAGAACCAGGCTTGTGTTCTCTGGGTCTTTATTGCTTTTTGCTATCATCTTTACATGTAACCATCACCTTGGTTTTTCTGTTGGAGATACCATGCTGTCAGCAATAGGTATATCACCGTATACTACATCTTATTTAAGTGGTGTACATATCACACTTTTCCTCGGATTGGGGATCTTCGCCTGTGGCTTTTATCTTACTCGCAAAGAGATTGGTCGGTCGTTTCCGGGACTTGCGAAAGGGTTGTGGATTGTCGTTCTCGCTCTTGTTCTCAGTTATTCGTATATGACGGATAAATTCATGTATATAGCCAAGTGGGGAGCCACAGGCATTGATGCGGTATCCTATGTGCAGAATGCAAGTTCTTGTACCTTTAACGTGCTGAAAACGGGTGAGGCCCGAGCAACCTGTGATCTGACACTCAAAAATTATGGCAGAGATCCCGTATCCGCCGTGTTATTGCCTGATCTCGCTCGCAGTTATAAGTTTAAGGACGATCCACTATTGGAAGCTTTACAATCTGTCCAATTAAAGCCAATACATGTTGGAATTGAACGTCATGGAACGTTTACGGGGAAGTTGGAGTTTTACGGGAAAGCGGAATCCCCTCTGTTCGTCAGTGGGAAACTTATGGATATTGTGCTGGATGTAGGCGTGGATGGAGCGAATACGGTGTTTGATTACGATATTCCATAGTTGATATTTTTATAGAAATAAAGAATAATTACATAAACAGAAGTGAAATAAGGTTTGAGTTGAATAAAAAGATCAAAGACATATACTTAAATCAGGGTAGAGAGCTGGCTAATCGCTGGCTCTTTTTGTGCGTGGAAGTTGCATTTAGTGCAGAAATATTGGTTTTATCTCCTTTCCCCTTGAATTGGTAACGCTTACGCTAGATAATGAATCGGTTTGTCTCAAAAAAATAGTTTGTCTTTACCGCTTACATCATTACAATTAATGTCACGACAAATTAAGACAAGGTGAGATGAAAAGATGTCATATCGGACAAACCTGTTTTCCAAAATGGTCATTCTTATTCTGATTATGCTGATTCCTGTAGTGCTTCTGTACTGGTACTCCAATCACAAAACAACAGCTGTTCTCAGAGATGAGTTGAATCGATCAAATAGTAACCAGCTTGAATTTTTCCAAAATCAAGTGAACACACACATCGAACTGTTATCCTCATGGCCGAATCTGCTCATCCATGATCCGGATATTGCCAGCTTCCGGCGAATCTATGCGGATAGTAACTACTTTGATCTGGATGCGATCAACCTGGTCAAACGTATTCAGAATAAGCTAAGTATTCAGGAAAGCTCATCCAATTGGGCCACAAAGTTATATCTGTACTCTCCTTCGCTGGGCAGGGTAGTTTCCGAAAGGGACGCACGTTCTTACGATAAACAAGCGCTAAGAGAGAATATAAGTTCCGGCTGGGATGTACGCAAAATCCAGGATGGGGAAGATGATCGGTTCATGTTTAGCTGGATTACGGTATCTCCGTACGGTATTAAAGACCCGGCTAATAATGCGGAAACGATTATTAAACTGGAGTTTGATAGTGACAACATTCGGGATATGCTCGACAAATTCAAAGACGATGGCAGGCATGATCCCTTCTATTTCCGAGAAGAGTCGGGGGTTATCTATAATCGGACTTCAGATCGTTCATTAACGAATCAGTTGATGGAAGAACTGTCCGTCCATAAACTTCAGGACGTTGATAATCGTACAGTAGTGATCGGGAACGAGCCTTACATGGTCAATACCGTGAAATCCAGTACAACAGGCTGGTATTTGGTGGACTACATGCCCCTGTCAGATATTCTGAAGCCCATTCATCAATCAAATATGCTGTTCTATTCTTCCATGATTTGTTTGTTGTTAATGAGTTTTGGTGTGGCGTATTTGTTATATGTACAGGTGCAGGTACCAGTGAAACAACTCATTCGCGGGTTCCAGCGGTTGAAGCAGGAAGATTATTCAGTGAGGATTAAGCCGAAGGGCCGCAATGAATTCAGTTTCCTGTCTGAACGGTTCAACTTGATGGTGGAGCAGATCCAGCAGTTGTTTGAACACGTTTACCTGGAACAGATTCATGTGCGTGAAGCCCGGTTGAAGCAGCTGCAATCGCAGATTAACCCGCACTTTTTCTATAATTGTTTCTCTTTCATTACGAGTATGGCGAAGCTGAAGCGTATGGACGCGGTTGTAGCGATGTCGCATAATCTATCGCGATATTATCGGTATACGACAAGACAGGAGCGGGACGTGGTACCGTTGACAGAAGAGATTGAATTTGTCAGCTGTTATCTGGAGATCCAACGGATGCGTATGGACCGGATTCATTACAAGATTGATCTGTCAGATGAGATGTTAAGACAGGAGGTACCGCCACTCATCGTGCAACCACTAGTGGAGAATGCGGTGATTCATGGTATCGAAGCGGACGCGGAAGCCGGAGAAATAAGAGTATCCGGGGAAAAACAGGGCGGTGTCATGGTTCTTGTGGTTGAAGATGATGGGCATGGCATGACACAGGAGGCACGTGAGGCGCTTCTCAATAAGCTAAGGGGAACAATGGATCAGGAGATGGGCTGTGGCCTGTGGAATGTGAATCAGAGACTCCAGCTTCGATATGGGGAGCAGGCAGGGCTTGATATAACGGAATCGGAACTTGGTGGATTACGGGTTACACTGTCATGGCCTGCTGAGCGGGAGTTTCTTCTGGATAGCCAAGATAACATCGAGAACATGTAAGAGCATGATGGAAAATGCAACTTATTGTATAACGAACGAGATAGGGAGTGACTTGCTTGATAGATATACTGCTAGTAGATGATGAAACGTATGTAACAGAAAGTCTGGAACTTACGATCCCCTGGGGAGAGCTTGGAGTAACGACTGTGCTTCGTGCCGCTTCCGGTAAAGAAGCGCTGGAGATTATGGAGGAAAATGCAGTGGATATCGTGGTGACCGATATTCGCATGCCTGGCATGTCCGGACTGGATCTGATTGCAGAGGTGAGCAAACGTTGGTCCCACATTCGCTGTATCTTGCTGACCGGTCACAGTGATTTTACTTATGCGAAGAAAGCGATTCAATTGCAGGCAGCGGATTATATCCTGAAACCTGTAAACGATGATGAATTTATGAGTTCCGTGTCGGCAGCCATCACATCTCTTCGCGATGAGTGGGATGAATTCGATAAATATCACCGGCTCTTATACAGTCGGAAGTCGGATTATAAAATTTTACGGGAAAATCTTATGCATGATCTGCTGCTGGGGCGTGAGATCACGGCGCGGGCACTTCGGGAACAACTGCAACAATATGAGATTCATATTGACCCGGAACAATCGGCTGTGATGATGCTGATTCGCCTTACAGGACGCTTCTCATCAATGGACCAGCAGTCTTTGGATCTGATGGATTTTGCGGTAGGTAATATTGCAGAGGAAGTACTCGGCGAGCAATTTAACGTGTGGTTTGGTCGCGGACCCCATGAGTGTCTGGTGATGTTTTTGCAAAATCAAGAACAGATCGAAGCTCCGCAGATGGACTTGGAGACGTTGAGAATCTCAGCTGAAACTTTCCGTGAGCATGTCATTCGATATTTACAGGGAGATCTGTCCATGGTAGTTACACCGTCATTTCCCTTTAATGAGTTGACAGCAGCTTATCGAAAAAGTCTGGGTTCCCTTGTCCTTTCAGGACCGGAAGAACACAAGATTATATATATGGACATGGATCAGGCACTCAGCAAAAGACCGGAGAATGATGCAACGCAGGCGCTCGAAGAGCTGTACAAACCGCCTGTGCTTCCGCAATTGCTTGAGACCAAGCAATGGGAAGCGGCGGCACGTAAGCTGAACACGGTCTTTGACGCGGCAGAACAGGTACGATTGTCCAGAGAACATGTGTATGAGATGTATCTGTCGGTAACCAATGCATTCATGTATATCGCCCATAAACAGGGGCATCTGGTGCATGAGATTGATCATGCGGGATTTGATCTGCTCCTTGCCCATCAGTTGATTCAATCCCCCGAGAAGCTGCGGCGCTGGGCAACCGAGATGCTGGCGAAGCTTCAGGAAGAGTTGTCCGATCAGGAAGGTGTGCAGAGTCGCAGACATGTGATCAAACAGGTTCAGGAGCTGGTGACAAGAGATACAGGACAGGATCTGTCGGTGAAGATGATTGCGGACAAGGTATATCTACACCCCGTATATCTATCAAAAATTTACAAGGCAGAGACAGGGGAAGGTCTTGGGGACTACATGATTCGTATGCGCATGGAACGTGCTCTGTATCTGCTTAAGAATAGCAACAAAAAAATATACGAGATTACAAGTGAGCTTGGCTATCAAAATCCGCAATATTTCAGCAAAATGTTCAAAAAACATTATGGTATGACACCAAATGAATTTCGGGATCAGGCATAATTACAACAACATTCCAGAATATAGGTTGGCAAAGGTGCAGAAATCTTGATTTCGTATCATAGGCTCAAGGGCCTGGTCAGCCTATAATGAAAGGGTAACCAAAACGATTTAAGGGGGAACAACATGAGAGCGCAATCAACGAAAAAGAGATTCTTGTCGCTTCTCGCTACAACGCTGTGTCTGACTGTCGTTCTTGCAGGATGTTCAGGCGGCAGTGGAGGCGGAGATAATGCAGCGTCAAACACAACAGGAACTGAAAACGAATACAAAGAGAAATACGATCCGCCAGTTACGATTACAACAGCCTGGGGAATTGATCCAGAACTGAAATTCAAAAATGGCGAATCCATGGAAAATAACGTGGCAACCAAGTGGGCCAAAGATCAATTCGGTATTGAAATCAAATCGTTGTGGTCAGTAACAGACACAAATGGAGCATTTGCAACCAAACTTCGTCTTGCCATGTCATCAGGACAAGAAATGCCTGATATTGTAAACGTGGGAGACAATCTGCTTGCTCAGGATCTGATTGATTCTGGAATGTATCAAGAAGTAGGTCCACTGTTCGATAAGTATGCTTCAGACACATGGAAAAAAGCAATTGAACAAGATCCAAACGTATGGAACCAATATAGTCGTGATGGCAAAAGAATGGGTATCCCTGTTCTGGACTACGCATACAACAATGATTACTTGCTCTGGATTCGCCAGGATTGGCTGGACAAGCTGAATCTGAAAGCACCAAAAACAATCGATGAGCTTGAAACCGTTATGGAAGCATTCAAAAACAATAACCCGGACGGCTTGGCTCCTGATAAAGTCACTCCGCTCAGCATTGGTTTCAAAACTTCCATGAATACATGGATGGGAGACCCATCTTGGATCTTTGGAGCATATGGAACATTGCCGTTCCAATGGAATCTGGGGGAAGATGGCAAGCTGGAGTATGGCTCCATTAATCCGGGTATGAAGCAAGGTCTGACCAAATTGAGCGAATGGCTTAAAAAAGGGTATATCCCGCAGGAAGCAGCTCTATGGGATGAGAACAAAACAGCAGAACCAGCAGTTGCAGGAACTGCCGGCATTATTCCAGGACCTTACTGGATGAGTGGATGGCCACTTCTTGATACAGTGAAAAATGTACCGAGTGCGGTATGGAAACCGATTGAAATTCCTACCGGTCCTGAAGGCAAAGCGATGCGTCACGGAACACAGTTCGTTAATGGTGTTACATTGATCAAAAAAGATATGGCACACCCAGAAGCATTCTTTACGTATCAGAACTACCTGTTCGACAATTATGCAGACCCGGCACCAGGCAGCCCTTATGATAACGGTCTGTTTGCAGGCTATGATTATCAACTGGATGCAAATGGAAAACAAATGCCGATTGACGAGATCGAAGGCGGATATGTGAACGTTGTACGTTATTTGCTTGTTCGTGACGGTGCTCGTATTCCAGATGCACAGATGAAAGCTCTGATGAATTTGGCCAATGGCAAAGAGCCTGAAACCAAGCTTGAAAAAGATGTTGCTGTCAATTACGGTAAAGAGACTCCAGCAGCAGCGAAAGTGTTGCTGAGCCAAGAAGAAATTTCCTTCAAGAACATGTTCACAGGTCCGACAACACAGACGATGAAATCGAAGCTTGACTATCTGAACAAAATCGAGAATCAGGCATTTAACGAAATTATCTATGGCAAGAATCCGGTTGATGCGTTTGATACCTTTGTACAAACGTGGAAATCGGGTGGCGGTGACCAGATTACGCAAGAGGTTAACGAATGGTATGACAGTGTGAAAAAATAGTTACAAGCAGCGCTCAGACGACTAACGTCTGGGCGCTTTTTTTTGTTTATTCAAGCTAAGGCAAAGTGGTTGAATTTGTGCCATTTATATTGCTTTTATGTGCTGTTTGGACCCCGTAAAAGGTTGATATAATCGCATTATAAGCCACTCAGGGAGTACTTGAGTAGGAAGAAATACAGGGGGAGCAATCATGAGAACTTTGAAACGCACTTGGCCATTCCACGTTATGCTGTTGCCAGCCATTATCTTTCTGATTATCTTCAGTTATGTGCCTATGGGCGGAATCATTATGGCGTTCCAGAACTACAAGCCATGGCTTGGGATTAGCGGTTCTGAATGGGTTGGGCTGGACAACTTTAGATATCTGTTTGAACGTGAAGACAGCTTACAGGTCATCTGGAACACATTGATTATTGCTGTACTTAAACTGATTTTTAATTTATTTGTTCCATTTGTTTTTGCCATTCTTTTGAATGAGGTTCGCAAGATGGCTATACAGCGAACGATTCAAACGCTTGTCTATTTACCTCACTTCTTGTCCTGGGTCATTCTGGGCGGGATTTTGATAGATCTCTTGTCAACAGGCGGCTTGGTTAACCGGGTTCTGGGAACCTTCGGACTTGGGCCATATTTCTTCCTGGGAGACAACAGTTGGTTCCGATCTACGGTCATTCTGACAGATGTGTGGAAAGAATTTGGCTATAACATGATTGTCTTCCTGGCTGCCCTTGCCGGAATTAATCCAGCATTGTACGAAGCAGCGGAGATTGACGGAGCAGGACGCTGGAAACAGACACTTCACATTACAATCCCTTCGCTTGTGCCGATGCTGATGGTTGTAGGAACACTGGCGCTTGGTAACGTACTGAATGCCGGATTTGACCAGATATTCAACTTGTATAACCCGCTCGTATATCAAACGGGTGACATCATTGATACATTCGTATATCGTTCCGCAATGCAAAATGGTGAGATGGGCTTTGCAACCGCGATCGGATTGTTCAAATCGGTTATTAGTATGATCTTGATACTTGTATCTTACAGCTTAGCCAAAAAATACGCTGGATATCGCATATTCTAAACGAATGAACAGAGAAAGAAGGGACCACGATGTATCATAAATCATTGCCTTATCGCGTGTTTAATATAGTCAATACCTGCTTTCTGATTTTGGTCGCCATTATGTGTATCGTACCAATGATTCATGTACTGGCAGTATCCTTTAGTACAAAGGCTGCTGCCGACGCCAATCTGGTCAATCTCTGGCCCGTAGGTTTTTCACTTGAGGCTTACAAAAAAACGATGAACAATCCAATTTTCTTGAACTCGCTCTGGATCTCACTTCTACGTACAGTGATTGGTACAGCTATTACCTTGCTGATTACGTTCCTGGCGGCGTATCCGTTGTCCAAAGAGAATAGTGAATTCAAAGGCAGAACGATCTACTCCTGGATTTTTGTATTCAGTATGATTTTCAACGGGGGACTGGTGCCGTTCTACATGGTTATCCAGAAGATCGGGTTGATGGATTCCTTCTGGGTACTGGTACTCCCAGGGGCAGTTAACACATTCCTTGTCATTCTTATGCTGAACTTCTTCCGCGGTATTCCGAAAGAACTGGAGGAAGCGGCACTGATGGATGGAGCTAACCATTTCAGAACATTGTTCAGTATCTTCCTTCCCATTTCGATGCCGTCCATTGCAACAATTGCATTGTTCAGTATGGTGTTCCACTGGAATTCCTGGTTTGATGGATTGCTCTACATGAATAACGCCAAGGATTACCCACTTGCTACATTTATGCAAACGGTCATTATTGGACGTGATATGAGTAGCATGAGCATGAATCCAAAAGAAATGGAAGCTCTCTCTCAAACTACGGTAAGGGCAGCTCAGATCTTCATCGGAAGTGCACCGATCTTGATTGTGTATCCTTTCCTGCAACGTTTCTTTGTCAAAGGTATGACGTTGGGCTCAGTTAAAGGCTGAGCCTGTACCCCAAATTAATGGAGGTTGATACAGTGAGCAACTTGACGGAAAAGACATTCATTCTGGGAATGGATGTGTCCTTTATGGATGAAATCGAACAGCATGGCGGGAGTTATAGTGATGTGGATGGCAAGCAACAAGACTTGCTGTCCATCCTGAAGATTAATGACGCTAACGCGATACGACTTCGAATCTGGAATGATCCTGTTGGTGGATTCTGCAATCTGGAGCGGACGGTGGAGATCGCCAAACGTATTAAGGAAAAGGGCTTAAAATTTTTGCTTGATTTCCATTATTCTGATCGCTGGGCTGATCCAGCCAATCAATGGAAGCCGAAAGCATGGGAGAATCTGTCCTATGAAGAGCTTCAACGTGCAGTATGCATGTATACGGCTGACGTTCTGAGAACGTTGAAAGAACATGATGCGCTTCCAGACATGGTGCAGGTCGGCAACGAGATTACGCCAGGCATGTTATGGAATGAGGGACGTGTCGGTGGAGAAGAGCATGATACGGATGAACAGTGGGAGCGTTTTGCAGGTCTTGTGAAGTACGGAATTGCTGCGGTCAAATCCGTTGACGCGGATATTCAGATTATGATACATATTGATCGTGGTGGAGATAACGCCGAGAGCCGTAAGTTTTACGATCGCTTTGAAGCACTGGGTGTGGAGTTTGATATCATTGGTCTTTCGTATTACCCTTGGTGGCATGGCACACTTGATGCGTTACGTGACAATCTTCATGATCTGGCTGAGCGTTATGGCAAACCGATCAATGTAGTTGAAACCGCTTATCCATGGACGCTGGAGCAGCCGGAAGGCATTGAATGGATTTTGAATCAGGAAGATATGTTGTTACCAGGATACCCTGCAAGTGTAGAGGGACAGACCAAATATCTGAAGGATCTATTGCAGATTATTCGCGAAGTTCCTGGTGGTTTGGGGCACGGATTCTATTATTGGGAACCTGCCTGGATACCAAGTAAAGAAGAATGGTCCGTCGGACATCCGAATAACTGGGGCAACCTCACCATGTTTGATTTTAAAGGTCGGAAGTTGGAATCGTTTTCAGCACTCGCTACTGAAGAAGAATCAGCTACCGTGACATGCGTGTAATATCATACAGGTTCGCAAGTTGTATCTGATAAAAAACATGAAGTCATGCCAGATGATGCTTGGTAATTTGAGCCTTGAATATTGTTGTATTAAATAAAAATTGTAATTCAAAAAGCAAGGGAGTTGTCCTTATGACATACAAATTTCCACCTGTAAGTTCCAAAGCCCCGCACATGTTGCATGGCGCAGACTATAACCCGGAGCAGTGGCTCCGCTATCCTGAAGTTTTGGAAGAAGATATTCGCTTGATGAAGCTTGCCAAGTGTAACGTGATGTCCATTGGTATCTTCTCATGGGTATCCCTTGAGCCGGAAGAGGGCGTATACACGTTTGAATGGCTGGATCAGGTGTTGGATCGTTTCGCAGCAAACGGCATCTATGCATTCCTCGCTACACCAAGTGGTGCCAGACCTGCCTGGATGTCCGCAAAGTACCCGGAGGTGCTCCGCGTATCCGAGAAGCGTGTTCGCAATCTGCATGGTTTCCGTCACAACCATTGTTATACTTCCCCGGTATACCGTGAGAAGGTTACTGCGATCAACACAAGACTGGCGGAACGTTATTCGGATCATCCTGCTGTAATCGGCTGGCATATCTCAAACGAGTTCGGCGGCGACTGTCATTGTGATTATTGTCAGGAAGCATTCCGTGGTTGGGTTCAGAAGAAGTATCAAACCCTTGATGAACTCAATCATTCGTGGTGGACGACATTCTGGAGCCATACGGTTACAGACTGGAGTCAAGTGGAATCTCCAGCTCCGCACGGTGAGACACAGGTACACGCGATGAATCTGGATTGGCGCCGTTTCGTTACGGATCAGACAGCTGATTTTATCGTGCATGAAACGAAACCATTGAAAGCTCAGAATCCCGATCTGCCAGTCACAACCAACCTGATGGAATTCTATGGCGGTCTGAACTATTGGAAGTTCGCCGATATTCTGGATTTCCTCTCTTGGGACAGTTATCCGACTTGGCATGATGCAGATGACGACGCAAAACAGGCATCCCGTATCGCCATGATGCATGACATCGTTCGTTCCATCAAAGGCGGTCAGCCGTTCTTGCTGATGGAGAGTACTCCAAGTTCAACGAATTGGCAAGATGTCAGCAAGCTGAAAAAACCGGGTATGCATTTGCTCTCTTCTCTCCAGGCTGTGGCACACGGTTCCGATAGTGTTCAGTACTTCCAGTGGAGAAAGAGCCGGGGGTCCAGTGAGAAACTTCATGGTGCGGTGGTAGACCACGTTGGAACAGAACACACACGTGTGTTCCAAGATGTTACCGACGTAGGAACGGCTCTTGAAGGCATGGAAGCCATTGTAGGAACAGCGGTTCCGGCAGAAGTTGCAATCATATTTGATTGGGAAAACCGCTGGGCCGTTAATGATTCACAGGGGCCGCGCAATATCGGTGTGAAGTATGAGCAGACCGTGGAAGAGCATTATGAAGCGTTTTGGAAAAAGGGAGTCGCTGTAGACGTTATCGATATGGATGCAGATCTCTCCAAGTACAAGTTGCTGATTGCTCCAATGCTCTATCTGGTACGTGAAGGTGTCGGGGAACGCATTGAGAAGTTTGTAGAACAAGGCGGTACGTTTGTAGCAACTTACTGGTCTGGTATTGTTAACGAAAACGATCTGTGTTTCCTGGGTGGATTCCCAGGCCCACTGCGTAAGACACTTGGCATCTGGTCTGAGGAAATTGACGGATTACATGATCGTGATCTGAACGGAATCATCCCGGAGAAGGGCAATGAGCTTCAGCTCAATACAGCGTATGATGCAATTGAACTGTGTGATCTGATTCATCTGGAAGGTGCGAAGTCACTGGCTACGTATCGTTCTGACTTCTATGCCGGTCGTCCGGCATTGACGGTTAACCAGTTGGGTTCAGGAAAAGCATATTATGTAGCGACACGTCTGAAAGCACCATTCTATGATGATTTCTATGCGAAACTAATCGCTGACCTGAACATTGAGCGTGGACTTGAAACAGAGCTGCCTGCCGGAACAACGGCACATACGCGTACAGATGGTACGGCAGATTATGTGTTTGTACAGAACTACACACCAGATGAGAAGCTGGTTGAATTAGATGGACAGTCCTATACCGATCTGCTCAGTGGTGATGCTGTGGAAACAAGTCTCAGCTTGAAGCCATATGACATTTGTGTTCTGCGCAGACCTGCTGTCCGGAAATAATATAGGTCCATCCTTACTTTATCAACGGAGTTAAGATACAAAAAGAGTGCCCTGAACGCCTGACATTGGTGTTCAGGGCATCTTTTTATTTATGTATTTGGCTGTTGAACCACTTTTTCTGGACAAGATAAAGGATAAACGTGTCCGCGCAGCGAAGACAAACACGTAACATGTAACTCAAGACTTTCAGTCTGGGAGGAATGGAAATGAATCAAAGAAATCTGGATGGTAACAGCATTATTATTCGACTGGAAATGACAACTAAGGATATCAAGTTTGGCGAAGTGGCTTCGGCCATCTCGGAAGCTGGGGGAGACATCATTGCCATCGACGTGATTTCCACCAATCAGGATGTGAGCGTGCGCGACTTGACGGTCGCAGTTACAGATGCACAAGATAACAGTAAAATTATAGAAGGGGTGCGCCAGCTTAAAGGTGTGTCCATTATAAACGTATCGGATCGGACGTTCCTGCTTCATCTGGGCGGTAAGATTGAAGTAACACCCAAGACCCCGATTCACAACCGGGAAGATCTGTCCCGTGTGTACACCCCGGATGTGGCTCGTGTATGTTCAGCCATTTCAGAAGAACCTGGCAAAGCCTTCTCATTGACTATTAAACGGAATACAGTGGCCGTCATATCTGATGGCAGTGCGGTGCTTGGACTTGGTAATATTGGTCCTCGTGCAGCGATGCCTGTCATGGAAGGTAAAGCGATGTTATTCAAACAGTTTGCAGGTGTGGATGCTTTCCCAATCTGCCTGGACACACAGGATACCGAGGAAATCATACGTACTGTGAAAGCGATATCACCTGGTTTTGGCGGCATTAATCTGGAGGATATCTCGTCACCGCGTTGTTTCGAAATTGAACGTCGTCTGAATGAGGAATTGGACATTCCGGTATTTCATGATGACCAGCATGGCACAGCGGTTGTGTTATATGCCGGTCTGATCAATGCACTCAAACTGGTGGGCAAGTCCATTGAAGATGTGAAAATTGTTGTCTGTGGTATCGGTGCAGCAGGTGTAGCATGCAGCAACATATTATTGTCTGCAGGAGCCAGTCGACTTATAGGTGTCGATCGTGAGGGTGCAATAGTACGGACACAAACCTATGAGAATGAAGTCTGGAGCGACTATGCAGCTCGTACTAACCCGGAATTGGAGACTGGCTCGCTGCGTGATGTCATTCGCGGAGCTGACGTGTTCATTGGCCTGTCCCGCGGGAATCTGTTAACTCGTGAAGATGTACAGACCATGGCAGAAGATCCAATCGTGTTTGCGATGGCAAACCCGGTACCTGAAATCATGCCTGCCTTGGTGGAAGATATTGTAGCGGTAATGGCAACAGGACGATCCGATTATCCGAATCAGATCAACAACGTGTTATGTTTCCCAGGCATCTTCAGGGCAGTTCTGGATTGCCGAGCCACTGAAATTAATGAAGAAATGAAGCTGGCAGCCGCGCAAGCGATTGCTTCTGCCATTACGGACGAAGAGCGTACACGTTATTACATTATTCCGAGTGTGTTCAATGATAAAGTGGTCAAATCGATGCGCAGTCGCGTGATTGAAGCAGCTGTTAAAACGGGTGTGGCACGACGTATTCCTCGTGAACAGGCCCGTGAAGGCGGGGAATCGTAAGATGTCAGAGAACCCCCATCAACCTGCCGGCCCGAATCTGCAAGAATTAGGGCACATGCATAATCTAGATGAAATAACGGCAGGAGAGGCAGTTCTGCGAGCCGCCAGATCTTTTGTTCAAGGTGACTCTTCCAAACATAGTGATGGTCATGACTGGCCGCACATTGAACGGGTAACCGCACTTGCGGTCGAACTCGCTCACCGCATGGGTGCAGATCCATTTATCTGCGAACTGGCCGCATTATTACATGATGTACCAGATGAGAAGTTGAATGAGAGCTTGGAAGCCGGGATGACCAAACTGAATGACTGGCTGGATACCCAGCCTCTTGACCCGGATACACGTAATAAGGTTGTGGGTATTATTAGCACCATCTCATATGCAGGAGGCCAGCGTCCTGCGGTCAGTTCGCTTGAAGCACAGGTTGTACAGGATGCAGATCGTCTGGATGCGCTGGGTGCGATTGGGATCGCGCGAACCTTTGCCTTTTCAGGGGCCAGAGGGCGCGAGATGTACGATCCGTCCCTTTCCCCACGGGAGCAGATGACCCGTGAGGAATATCGCAATGGGCGCAGCACAACGATAAATCATTTTTACGAGAAGTTGTTCAAGCTCAAGGATCTGATGAATACCTCCTATGGCAAGGAGCTGGCGGAACAGCGTCATGATTATATGGTGCAGTTTGTGGACCAGTTCAAAAGGGAGTGGGAGGGCACGGACCGTTAGGCAGGCATAATAAGCATGAGCATTCCACAGAGGTATCATAAGTAACAGAGGCGAATCTTTGAAGTGGCGAAAATCCATTTTGAAGATTTGCTTCTTTTTGGGTTAATAATGTGTATTAACATACATAAAGAAATCAATTTCACAATACCTCTGACTTATGACATGGCAACGAAAGACCTTACATGGTACAATAAATCGTTCTCCTGAATGAATTCAGGCAAAAAAAGAAATATGGGGTAATAATGAACATGATTATCAAATGTAAAATTTCAGGTTCGGTAAAGAGGAGGGGTCACCACCATGTCGTTTGGTGCACGTGTACTTAAGACGGGGATCGCGGTCACGCTTGCCTTGTACCTAAGCAGCCTGTTCTTGAACCCGCAATCTCCCGTGCCTGCCGCAATCGCGGCTATATTCGCCATGCAGCCTTCCATCTATCGTTCCTGGAAATACTTCCTGGATCAGTTGCAAACGACCACGCTGGGAGCTATTGTCGCCCTGGTGGGGGGCATGGTGTTGTCCAATGAGCCAATCGCCGTTGGATTAATTATTGTACTTGTCATCATGATCTGTCTTAAATTGAATATGGGTGAAACGGTTGGCCTGACACTGGTCACGGTTGTATCCATTATGGAAGCCTCGGGTGACTGGCATTTTGCACTCAATCGTTTTCTGTTGACACTGGTTGGTATTGTATCGGCGTTTCTCATCAACATTACGGTATTTCCTCCGAAACCGAAGGTTCAGTTCGTGAAGCAGATCCATAGTGTATTCAGCGGTATGTCGTTGCTTCTGCGAACTTCGATCTCGGATGAGATCAAGGAAGTTGTATTCCGGGAGGAGAAAAGCAACCTGGGAGGTTCCATTAAGTCTCTGTCCGACAAGTATAACTTGTTCGAAGAGGAACAGAAAAAGATGAAACGTTCGAAATTCAGCGAAACTCGTCAGATGGTGGTCTATAAACAAATGCTGCTGAGTCTGCAAAAAGGATATGAGGTGCTGGATTCGGTGGAACGCCACTATTTCCAGGCACCGCGGACAACGGCCATGGATCAGTTTTTTGACTCACATCTTGAACTGGTTATCAAATTCCATGAGCATGCACTGCTCAAGTTCGAGGATAAGCTGAAACCTAATGGGGAAGAGGCCGCACAGTTTGTATTGGATAATGACCGTTTCATGGAGCAGGCGATCACCCAGTTTGATCTCGACAAGGAAGGGATGTTACGATTGTCCATCGTGGCTGCTGCCATTTATGATTATGGATATCAGTTGGAACGTCTGAATCGACTTGCCGAACATGTGCATAGCGCCAGTGAAGACAAAGAATCACAGGACAAAATTTTGAATTGGCTTAAGTGGCCTTAGGCATGATTCGTAATCAAAAGTAGACTTTTTGAACAACCTCTCTAAGTGCGAATTGTGTATCTGCTTCGTGATCAGATACAATGGAACTACAACATTGCCCGGACAATCGTGTCCGGGTTGTTTTGTCATACATAAGGCTGAATGGCAGGAATGAATATTAACGAACTGAGGGATAGAGATATGATTTTAGAAGAATTGGACGCTGAACTAATGGAATGGTTGAGTGGGACCAATCTGGAGCATAAACAGCATGAAGCCATGCAACTGCTGACCGTATCTGAGGATCAATGGCCGCATCAGGCGATGATTAGTATGGGGGAAGTGATTGCGATAAATCCGCATCAGCTTAGACTGGCTCTATGGCAAGGGACACAGACCAGTATGAACATGAGCAAAACAGGCAAGGCTACCTTGATTGCGGTTCAAGGACATCGATTGTTGCATATCCGTATAGAAGTAGAACGGCTGCCTGAGATGAAGGGGGCTGTTCATCCGAGAGATCGTTTTGAAGCACAAGTGCTCCATGTACGTGTGGATCACGCGCCATATGCGGAGATCACTTCAGGAATAACCTTTCAATTAAAAGATGAACTTGGAGCAATTACACGCTGGAAAGAGACAATTGAAGAATTACGAAAGTAGGCAGGAGTAGCTAAGTCAGTTGAGGACCCGGTGATTGGGTAATAATGAAGAAGAAAACAACAAAAAACGCCTCCGCTTGCATCGGGACGTTGTCACTGGTACAATAAAAAATGGTTTTCAGAAAATTAGAACTAATTAACATATAATTAAAATGTTTACTTTCTAATAATTATACCATTGCCTTTTCGGGCTTGTCAAATGGGATTTTGAGGACACAATCCGGGGAAAGAGGGGCTATTAACATATGAGTACAGATCAGCAATGGAATGAGGAACAACAACGGGTCAACACCGTGACCGATCAGATTGAGCGCAAGATCACAACGTTAGAAGATGAAGTAGGCTCCTTCCGTGACGAAGTAGTTGGCATGAGAAAAGACTTCTGGGACGAAGTTACGATGAACTTCAGTGAAGCGGATGATGTCGGGGAGACTTCAACCAGCATGCGGCAGCAGTCACAGGTACTGTCCGATCGAGAGCGCAGCCATCTGAATACTGCAGCTGCGTTGGACAAAATGAAACGACTGCATCATTCACCGTATTTTGGCCGCATTGATTTCAAGGAAGATGGTTATCCAAATGCTGAGCAGATTTATCTAGGTATTGCATCGTTGCTGGATGAGAAGGAAGAATCCTTTCTGGTCTATGACTGGCGTGCACCAATCTCTAACTTGTATTATGACGGAGCACCGGGGCCGATCACATATCATACACCAAGCGGGGAGATCAGCGGTGATATAGAGATGAAGCGGCAGTTTGTCATTCGGGACGGACGTATCCGTTTTATGTTTGACACGGGGGTTACGATTGGTGATGAGTTGTTGCAGGCTGTGCTAAGCCGAACTTCGGATGCACAGATGAAGAGTATTGTAGCGACTATTCAGAAGGAGCAGAACCGGATTATTCGCAATGACCGGACACGTATGCTCATTGTGCAAGGCGCAGCCGGGAGTGGCAAAACATCCGCCGCGCTCCAGCGCGTAGCATATCTTCTCTATAAATACCGCGAGCATCTGCAAGCGGATCAGATGGTTCTTTTTTCACCGAATCCAATGTTCAACAGTTATGTCTCCACGGTACTGCCTGAGCTTGGGGAGGAAAACATGTTGCAAACGACCTTCCAGGAGTATCTGGAGCGCCGTTTGGGTCGTGAATATCAACTGGAAGATCCGTTTATTCAGCTCGAATATGTACTTACGGGGACGGAAGATCCCGATTATGATGTGCGCATGTCCAGCATTCGCTTCAAGTCATCCGAATCTTTCCTGAAAGTCATTACACGTTATAAGGAAAGCATGTTATCAGGTGGCATGAAATTCAAGCCGGTTCGCTTCCAGGGCCGAGCGATTGTCACGTCAGAGGCTATGGCTGAGAAATTCTACAGTTTCGAGTCATCCGTTAAGCTGGTGAGTCGACTGGAGATGTTGCGGGACTGGATGCTGAAAGAACTGTCTGCCTTTGGTAAAGGTGAACTGGATGCGCCTTGGGTGGATCAGCAGCTTGATCTGATGGAGCCGGAGGATCTGCAACGTGCCTATCAACGGTTGAAGCGCAAGCAAAAAGGGAAGACCCATACGTTTAATGACTTCGAGCAGGAAAGAGAAATTCTGGCACGTATGGTGGTTAGTGACCGACTCAAACCGTTGCGGAAATGGATCAAGTCCTTACGATTCGTTGATATAAGACAATTGTATGCACATCTGTTCAGCGATCAGGCTCAGATGGAGCGATTGCTGGGTGACGAAGCGCTCCCTGCTCAATGGGATGAAATCTGTAAGATGACTTTACGCAGATTGAAGCTTCAGGAGTTGGCATATGAAGATATTACGCCATACTTGTACTTGCGTGAGCTTATGCTTGGATTCCATATTAACTCCAATATTCGCCATGTCATCATTGATGAAGCCCAGGATTATTCTGCGTTTCAGTTGGCATTTATGAAGAGATTGTTCCCACGGGCGAAAATAACAGCCCTTGGTGACTTTAATCAGGCCATCTATGCCCACTCTTCAGTGCTTAGTGGAACAGGACCTTTGACTAATCTGTACGGTCCAGACAATACAGAGGTCATTGAGCTGACGAGAAGTTATCGATCTACTCGGGAGATCGTGGAGTTTACCCGTGGCATGGTGCCTGGTGGGGAAGAGATTATTCCATTTAACCGTAGCGGTGAGAAGCCTAAAGTGATCGTTTCTTCTGATGCCGAGCGTCATATGAACGTCATCACGACAGACCTCCAGCACTTGATTAAGGAAGGATATGAATCAGTTGCAGTTATCTGCAAGACCGCCGAAGAGAGCAGAGACGTACATGCTGCATTGAGCAAGGCACTGCCCACAGCACCGAAGTTAATCAAAAAAACGACGCTGGCTTTTGAGCGGGGTGTTCATGTCATCCCGGCGTATCTGGCCAAAGGTGTGGAATTCGATGCTGTCCTGATCTATGACGGCTCTGCAGAGCAGTATGCCCAGGAGCATGAACGCAAATTGTTCTACACGGCTTGTACACGAGCGATGCATTTGTTGCATGTCTATTGTGTGGGCACACCGAGTCCGTTCATTACCGCCCAGTCGGAAGAATGGTATGATCTTGGCAAGGTGTCTGCTGCGCAAGTGGACTGACATAACACGTTCATGTGCATGAAGAAGGCTTCCGTTCAATGGAACGGGAGTCTTTCTGTATATGATACATAGATCGGGAAGAAGCTAGCTTAGCGAGGGAATTATACGTGATGAGGTTACAGCCATATAGGTGATCGTATTGATAAAAATACCTAACGTGAATTCGTAAGGATTGGGTCCCGTGGATAAAAATGACTTGATAATTTGTATTCAAGCACAATGGATGTGATTTTTCTTTACACATGAGGTCCGGACTCATATAATCGTAACAATATATTTTTTTTGGGTTCGTTTATTAAAGGAGGCAACAATATGAACAAATCATCTTTTGAACGGCCACTTATGGCCGATTGTGTACCTGATCTGGTCGCTACAGCACGGGGAGATTTGCCGGCGACTTTGGTCATTCGGGGAGGTACGCTGGTAAACGTGATATCGGGTGAGATTTTGCCTGAGATGTCTATAGCTGTACAGGGAGCTCGAATCGCTTATGTCGGTAAAGATGTAAGCCACACTATCGGAGAACATACCCGGATCATTGAAGCAAACGGTAAATATATCGCTCCTGGTCTGCTGGATGGACACTGCCATATCGAAAGTACACAGATGAAAGTAACCGAGTTTGCGAGAGCGGTATTGCCTTCAGGCACGACCGGAGGTTTCTTTGACCCACATGAGATCTCTAACGTGCTTGGTCTCAAAGGTCTGAGACTGATGCTGGATGAAGCGCGGACCACACCGATGGCAGCTTATATGCAGGTGGCTTCCTGTGTGCCTTCCACCCATCCAGGACTGGAGACAACGGGTGCTTATATCGGGCCTGAAGAGGTAGCTGAGGCTCTTTCCTGGGGTCCGGACATGATTGGTCTTGGTGAAGTGATGAACTTCCCTGGGGTGGTCTATGGGGATGAGACGATGATTGGTGAGATACAGGCAACGCTCCGGGCAGGTAAAGTAGCAGACGGTCACTTTACCTGGGCTGCAGATGACTGGCGTCTGCCAGCGTATGCAGCGAGTGGCGTTACAGGTGATCATGAATGTGTGACCAAGGAAGATGTGGTTGAACGTCTGCGACTCGGAATGTACGCAAAGATGCGCCAAGGTTCGGCGTGGCATGATGTGGCCGAAACGATCAAAGCCTGCACTGAGCTTGGACTGGATACACGCCGGATGATGCTGGTGACCGATGACCGAAGTTCTGAATCGCTGCTCAAAGAAGGACATATGGATTTTGTTGTTCGTCTAGCAATCTCTCAAGGGGTGAAGCCGGTTACGGCTTTCCAGATGGCCACCATTAACACGGCTGAGCGCTTTGGTGTTGCGCGCGACATTGGTGCCATTATTCCGGGCAACATAGCCGATATTATTCTGCTGGACGGCCGGTTGGCGGATGTACGTGTGGGCATGACGATTGCTGCCGGGCAAGTTGTAGCGGAGAACGGGAAAATGACGGCGGTTTGGGACAGCTTCACGTACCCGGAGGAAGCGCTGAACACGGTGAAGTTAGAAGCTAATATTCAGCCAGAAGATCTGGAACTGGCTGCACCGATTACAGAGGGTACGATTGGTGCCAAAATTATTCATGTCACAGAGAACCATGTGGATACGAAGGAGAAACATCTGCCTGTTACCGTAGAGAACGGTAAGGTTGTGGTTTCAACTTCAGGGGAAGTATGCAAAATTGCGGTATTGGAGCGTCACAAACAAACCGGGAACCGAGCGGTAGCGCTTGTTGGAGGCATCGGCTTCACATCACCTGCGGCGATTGCGATGACAGTTGCTCATGATAGTCACAACCTGTTGATTATCGGTAATGATGATGCGCTAATGGCTGAAGCCGGTAATCGTGTCATTCGTATGCAGGGCGGGGTCGCGGTGGTAACGGCGGAAGGTGTAACCGAATTCCCGCTGCGGATTGCAGGTTTGATGTCAACCGAGCCATTCGAAGTCGTTGCAGCCCAATCGGCAGCAGTCAGTGAAGCTTTACAGTCCGCAGGATGTACGTTGAATAATGCGTTCATGACGCTTTCGTTGCTCGCGCTGGTTGTGATTCCAGAATTACGTTTGTCCGACAAGGGGCTTGTGCGGATCTCGGCAGAAGGTATTGAACTGGTGTCTCTTTTCGATGAAGTGGTTGACAATACACCGGTAGCTCCATCGGGTAATGAATGAACGGAAATGTCGACTAGACATCATTAAATAGGGTTCCATATAAAGCCGCCTTAGGGCGGTTTTTTGGTGTGTTTTGAGAGAAAACGCTTTCTAGGTCTTCTGGAGCTTGGTGCACATATGGCAATAATGACTGAAGTCATGCTGGAATAAGGATTGAATTTGAAAATAATGAATAATTGTGACTTTTGAACTATACATACAGAACTACGAATTCCCGAAATATAGTTATATGATTCTTTCGTCGTAAGTCTTAAAGATGATATTGCATATAAAAGCAATCCGAATTCGTCGTACCTAATAAGTATCCATTAAATGAATATGAAACGACACAATTTCATCCAGATTTGCACGTCAGAGCTGATAACTTCAGAGGGAGTGTACAAATATGAAAAGCAAAAGGGGTTACCGTTTTATCGTATTACTGAGTTGTTTGATCCTGTGTGCGAGTACAGCCTGTTCTTCCAAAGCCATAGCGGATGGTTCAGTCGACAGTTATGCAACGATTCATGGAAAACTTGATGTGCCAGTGAGAGCGACTTGGGTATGGGATACCACCCAGATCCGAAGTAATCCTCAAGAGGTGTTAAATTACGCTACAGCGAACAAAATCAATACGATCTATCTGCAGATGAACCGGGATATAAAAATTCCTGAGTATAAAAGTTTTATCCGCCAGGCGAGAGCCAAGAACATAGCGGTTGACGTCATGGATGGAAGATCAGCCTGGGGGTTGACGGAAAGCCGGGAGCAGATTGCATCTTTCCTGGACTGGATCGAGGCATATCAGGCGCAGGCGTTGTCCAATGAGAAATTTGCTGGTATTCATCTGGATATTGAGCCGCATGTGCACCCGCAATGGAAAACCAATCAGGCCAGTGTAATTACCCAGTGGCAAGGCAATGTGGAGTATATTGTTGAGCGAGCATCACGGATGAAGATGCCGGTAGCGGCTGATCTGCCTTTTTGGCTCGATAACTACAAGATTCCGGGTTCCACGATGGCCGTAAGCAGTTGGATGATTCGCAAGTTTGATTCCATCACCATTATGGCTTACCGCGATACAGCTGCTGCAATCTATAGTGTAGCGAAGGATGAACTTGCAGAAGCAGCTCTGCTCGGCAAGACGATCTCGATCGCCGTGGAAACAAAGCAAAGTAAAGAAGGCGACTTCATTACTTTTTATGAAGAGGGATCTGCTTATATGGAAGCACAGTTGAAGTTGGTCGAAAAAATGGCTTCAGTACATGCGTCCTTTAACGGGTTCTCCGTACATGAGTATACTTCATGGAAGACACTGAAAAAGTGAGGCCAATGTTTAGCTTCAAAGCGTAAGGCTGATAGCAGCGAGTGAGATGAGTTCTAACTGAGACAATGTGGCTCAGATCAGATCGTTATTTTACTCGTTGGCTGGAAAGTTGATAAAGAAGATAAAGAAGGGGTTTGCAGCTGATGAGCTGTGAGCACCTTCTTCTTTACACCTGAACCAAGGCAGATTCCATAGCTACGTTCTCATAGAACATTTTGCGATACTGTGAAGGTGTGGTGGCTTTATGCTTTTTAAATGTAGTGATGAAGTAGCTTAGATGCTCAAAACCCACATCCATGGCGATATCAACAATTTTGTGATCCGTATTCTCAAGCTGAATGCAGGCCTGTTGAACGCGGTAATAGTTAATGTAATCAACCGGGGTTTTCTGCACCATCTGTTTGAAGAAACGGCAGAAGTGCCCTTCGCTCATATTGGCTTCATCGGCCAGTTCTTTCAGCTTTAATGGTTCAGGATAACGCTTGTGGATATACCCGAGCACGGATTTCAGGCGCTCTACCTTGTCATGACTCCCAGTAGCCACGGTGCCTTTGAGGGGAGCAGGTCTCATATGTTCGAACATACGGGCAAATATGAGATACAGGTACGCTTTTGTTGACATTTCACACGTTTCGGTTCGGGTAGCATGGTCCGCAAAGATACGTTTCAGGAGATCCAGAATTTCTTGTCCCCAATCCTCATCTGCATTGATATGACTGGGGGGAATCACCCTTTTGCGTACCAGTGGACCGATGAATTTCTCTTGGACCGTATCGAAGGTGCGGCTGCCAAGCAGCTCGGGATTAAATACAATGGAAGAGAATATACAGGGAACATCACCCTTCAGATACCCCGCATGAATCTCGCCACGATTGATGAAAATGGCTTCTCCAGCTTGGACCTCGACGGTGTTCATATCGATCTGAAAGACGGCGCAGCCCTTGGTCACCATGGTGAACTCCATCTCATCATGCCAGTGGCAATCCAGAATGCTATCTCCGTTCAGTTGCTGAATATCCGGGTACACACTGACGGGATACATGGCATTGCCGTGAATCCGGTCTTCCCGTAATCGTTCACGTTCCATATCAGTTTCTCCTTTTGTATCATTATTAATGTAATCGTTTCCATGGATTGGCGATGATGTTCAAGAATCGGATGATTATTATCAAAATTGTGATATATTTGGTCAAAATAAGAGAAGAAATTCGTTATTAATATCAATATTATTATAATATAACCAAAGGGGGAAAGAAAACATGAAATTTACTGATGGATTCTGGATGACTCGTGAAGGGTACCACATTCAAAACCCGACTGACATTCGTGATATTGTGCAAAAAGACAATTCTGTGACCGTATATGCGGCAACTAAATATATTCGTACCAAAGGCGACACATTGAATGGTACATTGCTGAAAGCAACGTACAGCTCACCTTTGCCTAACGTTATCCGTGTAACCTTGAATCACCATAAAGGCGGAGTGAAAAAAGGGCCTGTATTTGAGCTTAACACGCAAGATGCAAACGTTGACATCTCGAAAAATGAACAAGGGGCTGTTTTGAAAAGCGGCAATCTGGAAGTTCAAATCGATAAAACAAACGGTTGGGACGTCAGCTTCCTGTATGGAGGAAAACGGATTACAGGTAGCGGTCAAAGAGCGGCAGGTTATATTACAGGTCCAAGCAAGGAAGCGTACTTCCGCGAACAGCTGGATCTTGGTATTGGTGAATACGTTTACGGACTTGGTGAGCGCTTCACGCCGTTTGTTAAGAATGGCCAAATCGTCGATACCTGGAATGAGGACGGGGGTACAAGCAGTGAGCAGTCCTATAAAAACATTCCGTTCTACCTGTCCAATAAAGGATATGGTGTATTTGTAAACCATCCGGAGCGCGTGTCGTATGAGATTGCATCTGAGAATGTTTCTAAAGTGCAGTTCAGCGTAGAAGGCGAGACGTTGGAATACTTCATTATCGGCGGCGACAATCCAAAGGATGTACTTGATAATTATACGAAATTAACAGGTAAACCAGCGCTTCCACCGGCATGGACGTTTGGTCTGTGGCTGACAACATCGTTCACAACGGATTATGATGAAGCAACGGTTAACCATTTCGTAGATGGCATGGCTGAACGTGATCTTCCACTGTCTGTATTCCATTTTGACTGCTTCTGGATGAAGGAATACCAATGGTCTGATTTCGTATGGGATGAAGCGATGTTCCCGGATCCGGAAGGCATGCTTGCACGTCTGAAAGAAAAGGGTCTTAAAATCTGTGCTTGGATCAATCCATATATTGCAGAAAAATCCTATTTGTTCGATGAAGGTATGGAGAACGGTTATCTGGTGAAAACAGCCGATGGCAGCGTATGGCAATGGGATATGTGGCAAGCAGGTATGGCTCTGGTTGATTTCACAAATCCGGATGCTGTGAACTGGTATAAGAGCAAGCTGGAAGTCCTGCTGGATCAAGGTGTAGATTCCTTCAAGACCGACTTCGGTGAAAGAATTCCGACAGATGTTGTGTACTTCGATGGTTCTGATCCGGTTAAAATGCACAACTACTATACACAGCTCTATAACAAAGCTGTATTTGAATTGCTCGAAGAGAAGATTGGCAAAAACGAAGCTGCCCTGTTTGCGCGCTCTGCAACAGCAGGTGGGCAACAATTCCCGGTTCACTGGGGCGGTGACTGTTCTTCCACGTATGAATCCATGGCTGAATCGCTTCGCGGTGGCCTCTCGCTCGGACTTTCCGGTTTCGGATTCTGGAGCCATGATATCAGTGGTTTTGAAAGTACAGCGAGCCCTGACGTATACAAACGCTGGGTACAATTCGGACTTTTATCTTCACACAGCCGCTTGCACGGAAGCACTTCATATCGTGTGCCTTGGTTGTTTGACGAGGAATCCGTGGACGTTGTCCGTGACTTTACCAAACTCAAAATCAGCCTGATGCCGTACCTGTACAATTCTGCGGTGGAGTCAACGGTAAAAGGTATTCCGATGATGCGCGCTATGCTGCTGGACTTCCCAGAGGACCCAACAACCTATAGTCTGGATACCCAATACATGTTTGGTGATTCGATTCTCGTGGCTCCAATCTTTAACAAAGAAGGCGATGTGCGTTATTACCTGCCTGAAGGAACTTGGACGAACTATCTGACAGGAGCGAAAGTACAAGGTGGACGCTGGATCAGTGAAAACCATGACTTCAAAACACTGCCAATGATGATTAAGCCAAACAGTCTGATCGCTGTGGGTGCGGTGGATAGTAAACCGGATTACGATTTTGCAAATGATGTGTCCTTGCACTTGTTCGAACTGGCTGATGGTCAAACGGCTCAAGCGGTCGTTGTGAACCAAGCGGCTGAACAGGAGTTGACAGTTAACGTTACACGTAATGGATCAGTACTGGACGTTCGTGCTGAAGGTGCAGGAAAACCATGGAACTTGGTGCTTCGCGGCATTGAGAGTGTATCCAGCGTTGAAGGTGGTTCCCAAGTGTCTGGTGCCAATGGTGTCGTTGTTACGGCAGCCACAGGCGCAAGCGCGCTTACAATCCAACTGTAAAATGATATAGTAAAAGAAAAGGACGGTGCCGAAAGGTGCCGTCTGTTTGTCTACGATGATAGGAGATTGAATGAAATGAGTACAATGAATTCGGGTTTGCACTGTACGATATCAGCAGAGATGCTACATCAACTGGTAGAGATTAATTTTGGAAGCGATACCAAAGTGAAGGCGTTTGGTCTCCTGCAAGGTGGACTTTTTAATACAACCTATCGGATTCAACTTGAACATACAACATATACGGATGTGATTTTACGTTTGGCTCCAGAGCGTGGAGAGATGGTAGCGGGTTCTGCGAGTGATCCCCTTTTTTCGTTCGAACGCACCATGATGGCGGCTGAACCGATCGTGTATGAATATTACCGTAAGGCAGGCATTCCTGCTCCAAACATTATCGCCTGTGATGACAGCGGATCCATCATTCCAAGAACGTACATGTTTATGGAGTTTATCCCGAGTAAGCAGCTGGATCACGCATCGATTTCAGACATAGACAAAGAGCGATTGTATCATCAGCTTGGCGTCTATACCGCCATCATGCATCAGATCGAGGGTACATCGTTTGGCTGACCGCAGGGAGATGGGACGATTAAAGGCTCGGATCAATGGTCCGAGGTGCTACACTCTTTTGCAGAAGAAACAGCACTTAAAGCGGCACGAGCCGATTATATGTCAGGTGTGGGAGAAGAGATCGCTGCTATTTTCATCAAAAATAAAGACTTATTTGATCAAGTGACCCGTCCGGTACTGGTTCATAATGACCTGTGGGAAGCAAATGTACTTGTTCATCAGGTAAATGGTGAACTGAACATTGCGGCGATCATTGACGGAGATCGTTCCATGTTTGCCGACAGGGAGTTTGAAGCCATATTGTCGACAGAATCAGCGGCTTTTCATGAAGGATATGATCGTCCTCTGGACTCGTCTGCTGAAGGACAGACACGCAGGCATGCGTACCGAATACTGTCTTCGTATTTTAATGCCTACGTTCATGAACATCAGGTCAATCAACCTGAAGATGGTCAGAAGTATCGCCAGCGTACGCTGGATTTACTGGAGCAATGGAAGCAGCTTGGACATAACTAATTCGCAGGCGCCACATAAGGTGAATGAGATGTATTTTGTTTTCAAAGGTGGAGCAGCGTTACGGCACTTTAGATTGTTATAGTTGTAGACATCATTGAACCAAAGAAGCTGTCTTGCACGAATACGTGCAGTCAGCTTTTTTTTGTGTGAACAAGCGGTAACATCCAACATGTCCTGAATAATCAACCTCCGAAACAAGCACAATAATGCTGTTGTGTGTAGAATCTGTAAAGGTGGTTGTGGTATGAACGATAAAAAGTGGGACCTCGTCGCACTTGCTTCCATCCCTTTAATTATGACCTTGGGTAACTCCATGCTTATACCGATCCTGCCACAGATTGAACGTGAGTTGAAGGTATCTGCATTTAAGGTCAGTATGCTCATTACAGTCTACGCTGTAGTTGCCATCCTGCTTATTCCTCTTGCAGGGTACTTGTCGGATCGTTTTGGCAGAAAAGCAATTATCATTCCCAGCCTCGTCATTGCAGCCGTCGGAGGTGCTGTCGCTGGTGTGGCAGCATGGATGCTGAACGGAAACATAGCCTACTGGACCATTCTGGGTGGCAGGTTATTGCAGGGAATAGGTGCTGCCGGTGCATTTCCCATTGTTATCCCATTGGTTGGGGACATGTTCAATGATGAGAATGAAGTAAGCAAAAGTCTGGGTATCATTGAAACCTCGAATACGTTTGGTAAAGTTATAAGTCCGATTCTGGGTGCAGCGCTGGCCGTCTGGTTGTGGTATGCGCCATTCATGGCTATTCCTATACTTTGTGTGCTTTCGCTGGTCCTTGTTATTTTCCTGGTGAAGACTCCTCGGAAAAAAGAAAAGCCCCCCACCTTTCCTGAATTTTTTGCATCGATTCGTGACGTGTTGAAAGAAAAGGGACGCTGGTTGTATGCGTTGTTTGCAATCGGTGGTATTTGCATGTTTGTCATTTTTGGTGTGTTATATTATCTATCCGAGACGCTGGAGAGCGAATTTGCCTTGAAAGGTATTTTTAAAGGACTTGTCCTTGCGATTCCGCTGGCAGCGTTATGTCTGTCTTCATTCCTGGCAGGGAAGTGGATTGGGAAGAACAAAACGCGAATGAAATGGCTTGGCTTCACAGGACTTGCGCTTCTGACGGTATCCCTTGGCGTTATAGGTTTATTTGATAATATCTATGTTGTAGTAGGTCTTTTCACATTGGGAAGTGCCGGAATAGGCGCAACGTTACCCTGTCTGGATGCCTTGATTACAGAAGGCGTGGACAAGAAACAGCGGGGCACAATCACGGCACTGTTCAGCAGCATGCGATTCATTGGGGTATCTCTGGGTCCACCTGTCGTCTCTTTGCTGATCGGTTCTCATCATTTCCTGCTTTTTGGTGTGCTCGCCGCTTCTGGCGCAGTGGGCGGATTGCTCACATTATTCGCAGTCAAGCCCGATAAGGGGGACCAACCTACTTCAGGAAGCGAGCGGAAAAAGGATGAAACATCTATGGACGTGATCGAGACGAGTAGAGGGTATGCTCCCATAGGTCGCAAGAAAAGTCCATTTTAGATAGACGGTGCTGTATGTTGCGTTCATTCTCAAGCAGTCTTAATTTTGTTTAACATTCAGATCTGTTCCAATAAAAAACGCGTTTACGCCTAAGAAAGCGGATGAATTTGCTTTCTCGGTGTAAACGCGTTTCTCGTTTCTATGAGCAGAATGACTTTAACCAATCATTCGTGTTTGCTTTTATTCGACGGGCTAGTTTCGGTGTTGCCGGCTACAAATTCTGAACTCTTGGATTGATCTTGATCTGATTCAGAGTCCGTTGCATTGATATGAGTATGAGCAAGCAGAGCATGGGCTTCAATGGAGAAGCTGCCGCTTCGTTTACCCTGAATCAGATATATAAGCAAGAACAGAATCATAAACATCACGGAATATCGGTACATATCGGTATAACTGGTTATGGCCGCAATGGCGCCAAGAAGAAGGGCACCGGTTGCAATCCCCAGATCCAGCGAGTTCAAAAACATGCCATTAGCCATCCCCCGTTGAGCAGGAGATACAACTTGAATCATCCAGGTCTGCAGAGACGACTGCATGGAACCATAACCGATCCCGTAGATAAAGGCAGCAATAAACAGGACCGACATGGAGGTTGCATATGAGAGCAGAACGAGGCCGATAGCAATGAATATTGCCCCTGGAATGAGCAGTGCTTTTGGACCTTTATTGTCATAGATTCGCCCTGCAAATGGTCTAACCAATAACACGGCGAGTGCATTGAACAAAAAGAACAGCGCAGGATTGGCCAGATTGGCTTCCTTGCCATACAAGACGATGAATCCGACAAGCCCGCCATAGGTGATGGATAACAGGCAATTCAGCACACTGGGCAGAATCAGCTTGCGGTTGAAAGGTGTCTTCTGTTTTGGGTTAAATCCTGAAGCACTTGTTGTAACTTGTGGCATGATATTTTCATTGTTATCAGTTCTGACTGCTTTTTTGCGTGTCAGCGAATAACTCAGTGGATAGATCACAGCGAGGACACCCGCAGTACATAACATGAGGGTTACAAATCCAGCACCCTGGAGCAGAGTAACCCCAATAATTGGGCCCATAGACATAGCCAGACTAGTCGAAAGACCAAAGTAACCCATACCTTCACCCATTCGTTTGACGGGCACAATGTCCGAGGCCATCGTTGGAAAAGCGGTACTGCTCATACCGAACCCGATACCAAATAACATTCTCAGCAACAAGAGCACGGCTATGCCTGCAGCAAAATAATAGCCGAGCGTTGCCAGCAGGGCTACGGACAGGCCTATATAGATCATGGCGTTACGAAGGCCCTTCTCCAATGCTTTCGCGGAATAGAGACGGGCTGCAATGGCACTTAGTGCAAACAGACAGGTGAAGAGGCTGACCTCAAACGCATTAGCGTGAAATCGCTCCTGAACGTAAGACGGAAGTGGTGAGACGATCATGTGCAGTTGCAAGAACAACAAGAAGTTGCACAGCATCAGCAGAATAAAATCGGTGGTCCAGAGTCTAACTTGTTGTGTAGATTGTTCTTTCATGATGATGTATTCCCCCTGAGTTGTGATTCATTACAAGTTGCGGTTAATGAGGGAAAGAGTATGTTTAAATGCTTCCATCTGGTCTTCAGATATACCTTCAGCAAGTTCTTTATTCATTTCTCTTTCAATCGGAACGAGGATATCAATTAACGCTTTGCCTTCCTTGGTGAGATATAACAGATAGGCTCTGCGATCCTGTTCGCTGGTCCGGCGTTCTACCCAGCCTTTTTTCTCAAGCAGATCAATGATCCGGGCCGTGGTGGGTTGGTCTTTGAAGACACGTGCAGCGAGCTCCTTCTGATTCACACCTTCACCGCGGTCAACATTAAAGAGGACAGAAAATTGTTCTGTCGTAATATCATAAGGTTTGAATCGCGTCGCAAGTAAAGCCACAGCCTTACGATGTGTGAAACCCAGCATGAATCCAACAGATTGCTCTAGTGTATAGTCCATATGATTACTAGACCTCGCTTCCCATAATAAAATGTTCCAATCAATTACTTGTTATAACAAGTATATGTTAGACAAGTAATTTTGTCAAAATGAAAAAAGCAAATATTGAACATACGTGTACGCTATGCAATGATCCAAAAATACTGGTAGAATGGAGATGAAACCGCTTCTATGGAGTCAATGTCTAGAGTTTTTGAAAAATGAAGAAAACCAATTTGCTCTAACTGATGTTGGAGATGACCAAGGAGAGCTGTGTATGCTAAAGAATATACCCGCAATAATTCCTCCAGAATTGCTCAAAATCATGTCTGAAATGGGGCATGGGGACGAGCTGGTTCTGGCTGATGGCAATTTCCCGGCAGCGAGTCATGCCAAGCGACTGGTACGCTGTGATGCGCTGGGAGTCGTCGAACTGCTTGAAGCCATCCTGCAACTATATCCACTGGATACCTATGCCGAACGCCCCGCTGCTGTTATGCAGGTTGTGAAAGGGGATCAGGTGGTACCGATCATATGGGAAGACTATCGCCGGTTGATTGAAGAATACGAAGGCATTACGGATGCTTTCGATCATGAAGAGCGATTTGATTTTTATAAACGGGCTTCGAATGCCTATGTGATTGTTGCAACAGGTGAGCGCGCGCAATATGCCAATCTGATTTTGAAGAAAGGCGTCATTTTCCCTGATGCTGATCCTGGTCAGCAACAACATAATGCTGAATCGAACTGAATATTTACGGCGACGGAGCAGCGGATGCTTTGGTCGCCTTTTTATGTTTGCCAATACGAAGTCAATATAACAAAACGTAAAGAATTGGCATGGACTCGATAGCAAGATGCAAACTGGAAGCGTGTATGAATGAATATTCAGCTCAATGCCAAGATACTACAAACTTTGATGCAGATGATGAATGGGGAAAAGGAAAGGACTGTTTTACAATTAAAAGAAATACAAACGATGGGACGATGGTCTCCATCCCAGAGGAGTTGAGTGAAATGCAGCACCGAATCAGACAAGCGGATCTTCCTGATTGTAATGAAGTGGGACGATTGTTTAATGAGTACAGGATGTTCTACAACCAAAATGCTGACATTGAGGCAGCACGTCAGTATATTAGAGAACGAATGGAACGCCATGAATCGGTGATTTTGGTAGCAGAACCGGATCCAAACTCGAAGGGCCAGAATTGCACCGGATTCGTTCAGCTGTATCCCAGTTTCAGTTCGGTATCGATGGGGCCTATCTGGGTGCTTAATGATCTATTTGTATATCCTGATTATCGTCAGCAAGGCATTGCGAGGAAGCTGCTGCAAGCGGCCAAGCGATTGGCATCTGAGCGTGGAGTTCTCCGTATATCACTCTCTACTGAGTTAAGTAACACGCAGGCGCAAGCTTTATATGAATCCGAAGGATATGCACGGGATACCAAATTCATGTATTATGAAATTAATGTATAAGAGGTTGCTCAAAAAGACGCACTATAAAAATGAATGGCATATCTGTAGTAGGGAACGAGGGAGGGGAGTCGCAACATGATGCAGTGGATTGCCATGATCACGATGTTAATTGATCATATAGGGGCTGTCTTTTTTCCACATATTATAGAACTGAGGATTATAGGTCGTATTGCTTTTCCAATCTATGCTTTTGCAGTGTATATCGGTTATAAACATACACGAGACGTGCAAAAATACATATGGCGGCTGTTCTGGATTGCGATCATATCACAGGTGCCGTTCATGGCTGCGTTTAATCATTATTCTCTGAACGTGGTATGGACGTTGTGGTCAGCCCTGTTGGTACTATTGGTTATCGATAAATTGCCATCCAAACTACTGAGTATTCCGATTGTAATTGGAGCAGGTTGGTTCATGGAAATTAGCCAAATGGATTACGGGATGTACGGGTTGTTATTGGTTCTATTATTCCGTTATTTCCAGGGTCCTGTACTTGTCGTGGCACATGTCTTGTTAAATGCACTATATCTTCTGCTGCATAACAGCTCTGTGCAAATGTATAGTGTGCTCGCAACCGCCGGCATTGCTATTGCTCAGTATTATCAAGCGGGATTCCGTATGAAGGGGCCACGTTGGGTCTGGCGCTATTTCTATCCAGCTCATCTCGCCATTATTGCAATCATCCGATGGGTCTAAAAGAATGATCCAAAAATGCGAAGTGAAGAAGCCATCTTATCGTCAGTGAATGACGATAGATGGCTTCTCTTCGTGTGACCTTATTTATTAACAAATGCTGATGATAGAGTGAACTTACTCCATTGCTGTAGAAGTGCCCTTATGGTCCCGAATTGCGGCGGGGAAATACCCAATCTGAACAGCGTAGTCTAACATGGCAGAGATGAAGCGATCATCTGTTCTCGCACATGAGATACCGGCTGGTTCCACATAAGCAGTTGTGACAGGGCAAGCATAGACATAAGCTGAATCCTTCGCACCGTCGCCTTCAAGCTGCGCAATAGCCAACTGAAGAGCTTCTGGCTCCTTGCTGATACTCGCATCGAACAACCAACGTGTATAATCCGCTAAAGGTAGCGTTTCGACTTCATAACCAGCCCGATTCACAGAACGGATCAGCTCATCATAGCGGATCGGCTCCGGATTACAGATGTGGAATACACGACCGGCGGTATCCTGACGTAAGGCCAGATGAACTATGGCTTCACTTGCATAGTTGATTGGTGTAAAATCAACCATCCAGTCAGCCGCAGGAGCCTTGCCGAGCAATAACATCGCTTTGATCATACGATAGAAGGCGTTGCTATCAATATTGGACTGGAAGCGTCCAGTTTCGGAGTGGCAAGTGAGATTACCTGCACGATAGATGCTGACAGGCACACCTTCCTGTGCGGCAATCATGAGCACTTTCTCAGCTTCAAGCTTACTGTCCGAATACAGGTTGTCCACATGCAAGTCAGCCGGGAAACGATCGTATTGCAGAGAGGATTCCCATTGTCCGCTGAGTGCCAGATCTTCCGGAATACCCATCGTGGATACATGGTGGAAGGAAGCACCTGGTTTGCTGCGAATCAAGTCTAACAATGCGACCGTTCCTTCAACGTTTGTTTTGGCGAACTGATCGGCATCTCCGAAATGACGTACGTCTGCAGCGCAGTGGATGACACGGTCAATTCGTTCCTGAACATAAGCCATTTGTTCAACCGACAGACCGAGATTAGGTTGTTCGAGATCCCCTTCAATAATCTCCACACGAGCGGAGAGATGGTCAGTCAGTTGTTTGCCGAAATATCCTTCCAGCACTTTAGTCAAACGCTCCATTGCAGTTATTCCATTGGATGGACGACGAACAAGGGTGTAGATTCGTGTACTGGAATTCAGAATTAACTGTTGCAGCACATGAGAGCCCAGATAACCAGTCGCTCCGGTCAGTAACACATGCTCAGGTTCACGAATGAGCGGATAACCCAACTGGGATGTTAGCTCCACAGGGTGTTCGGATAATTGTGTAATCATGCCTTCGGTCACCACTGAATCCGTAACTTCTGCAGCACTGAGAGACAATACTTCCACGCGACGAGCGAGAGCGCGGACTGTTTTCTCGGCAAAGAAGTCGGCAATTTTCAGCTGCGGATAATATGGCTTCAGAATGACCAGTACATGAATGACCCGGAGTGAATCACCACCGATACTGAAGAAGCTGTCTTCGACACCAAAGTCATCGTGCTGAAGGATTTCTTTCCATGCGTCCAGGATAATGGATTCCGTCTCCGTCTCAGGCATGACCCGGTCAGGGCGATCTTCATGCCGTTCCACATGAGGCAGGGATACCATCGCTTTGCGATTGATTTTCCCAGTCGGTGCAATCGGCATTTCATCCAGCTGACAGATCCACTTCGGTACAAAATAAGAAGGAAGTTTCTCCGTCAGTTCTGCCTTGATGTCCGGAACAGAGAGGGTACTGCCATCCTTCGATGTAAAGTAACCAACCAGCATATTTTGTCCGTCAGATTCTTTCTTCGGAATGACGGCAACGTTCTGGATCTGATCAAGCCGTGCAAAGTGATCTTCAATCTCCCCGATCTCAATCCGGTGACCACGAATTTTTAGCTGAGAGTCACTGCGACCAACATATTCCAGCAATCCGTTATCCAGCAATTTGGCAATATCGCCAGACTTGTAGATTTTCTCACCTATCGCAAACGGGTTCTCAATGAATGCTTGCGCTGTACGTTCTGGCTGATTCAGATAACCTTTGGCCAGTGCGGGGGTAGCAATATATACCTCACCAGGTACACCTGCCGGACAGAGTTGTTGTTCTTCATTCACAATGTATACTTTATAGTTATGAATCGGTTTACCAATGGGAATGTTCACCACATGTTCCGGAACCTGCTCACTGATGCGGTGAGTGGCTGTGGCTACTGTACATTCGGTAGGTCCGTACACATTAACGATATCAATCTGGTTTCCGAATTTGCGCTGGAAGGCACGAACCTGTTCACCATAGAGCGCTTCCCCGGCTACAGTAATGATTCTGACTTTGGCCAGCTTGTGGAAACCTTCATCGGATAAATAGGAAGCAAGCTGATTGAAGAAAATCGTAGGCAGTATCGTAATGATCGTTGTTCCTGTCCGTTCAATTGCACTTGCGAATTCTTCAACGGATACACGTTCTTCCGCAGACAACAGATATAATTCTGCTCCATAGAACAAGGCGCCAATGGTATCCCACACGGATGCATCGAAGCTGTATGTAGCAAACTGGGTTAATACATCACCTGGTTGAATGTCACAATCACGCTGAACCACACTGCCAAGATTGGTTACGCCCCGGTGTGCAATCAGTGCACCTTTGGGCTTACCGGTCGACCCTGACGTGTAGATAATATACGCAAGATCATCTGGCTGAATATCCAGATTGGGGTTACTTGCTGCAAATCCGGCTAAACGACCATCCACAGCGAGAATTTGACGGACCGTAGCTATACTGGAGAACAAGCTGGAAGCTTGGGCAAAGGAAGCTTCCGTTGTCAGCACGAATGAGGACGCTGTATCTTCCACAATATAACTGTTACGTTCTTGTGGGTGCTCAGGGTCGATCGGAACATATGCACCACCTGCCTTTAGAATACCGAGCAGGGAGATGATGGTCTCCAGACTTCGATCCATAAAGATACTGACGAATTCACCTTTCTGCAATCCATTGGACAACAGAACACGTGCAACCTGATTAGCTCGTTCATTTAATTCTCTGTACGTATAACTTTTGGATGGCGATGTTATCGCCGGTGAATCCGGATATGCTGCTGCCGTTGCTTCGAACCAACCATGAACCGTCTGATTCTCTGGTTCGAGAACGGAAGTATCATTCATTTCACGGTAAAGCAATCGATCTGAGGCGGAAAGAATATCTACCGTACCGATTGCTTTCTCACCGTCACGCAAGAGGGCGAGTAGAAGAGTCTGATAATATTCTGCATATCTCAGCACGGTAGACTCTTTCAACAGTGAACTATCATAGAACAGATCGAGGATGAGCATATTCTGATCATCTCGAACATTCCAATTTAATATTTGAGGAGCTTGAGGCAACTGCACGCTATTCAGCATAAAAAACGTTTCAGGGTATCCACCGTTTTGCAACGTGTATTCAATCTTGAGCTGCTCTGATACCTGATGACATAGTTGGCTGAAGGTCAATTTGCCTTGAATCTGTAATGAAAGATAGGAAGCTGCCTGATCGGGCGCAAGTATACCTATGGCAAGTTCCTGTTCAGCTGACAATCGGAATAACAAGGCTGCATAAGCTGAGAGGAGTACCGGGTACACCATCTGTTCTCCATACTTCTGTTTAAGATCACGACTCAGAGAAGCATGTAATGTGATTTGAGCAGACTGATAAGAGAATGATTGTTGACGTCGCCCAAAATCCAGTGGAATCTGCAAAACTGGAAAGCTAGATTCCATGGATTGGGAAGAAGATGGTTGGTTTTCAATCACTTCAGTTAATCCTCCTTGGTTCAAACCGAATGTTTGTGGATTTGAATTATTGTTTGCTTACATTGAAATGAGAGATAAGTTCTTGGAGTTCCTCAGACATGCTGTTAAGGCGTGTGGAGGAATCTACCAGTGTAATCAAAGATGCTTTTTGCTCATCAACAGATGAGGAGATTTGTTCACTGCTGTTTGCTGTTTTACTTACGCTTGAAGACAAGTCATCCGCTGTAGCGGTCATTTCCTCCGTACCCGCAGAGATTTCTTCCGTCGCGCTTGATACTTCCTGAATCTGATTGGATACTTTTTTCGCTGCTTCTAAAATATCTTCGAACAGTTGTCCTGTTTGATCGGCTACGCTGAGCCCTGTATCTACCTCTGACGTACCTTGTTCCATAGCACGTACAGCTTGTTTAATTCCAGCTTGGATCTCTTGGATCAATACACCAACCTGGCTGGTCGCTTGTTCAGACTGCTCGGCAAGTTTGCGTACTTCACCTGCAACAACTGCAAATCCTCTTCCTTCTTCACCAACACGTGCTGCTTCAATGGAGGCATTAAGCGCAAGCAAGTTAGTCTGGCTGGAGATTCCCGAGATGATATTGAGAATATCGCCGATTTCTTGTGAACGACTCTCCAGAACCTCAATGGCAGAAGCGGTATTCTTAACCGATTCCGTAATCAGATTCATCTGTTCAGATACCTGACGGACAACGCTGTTACCTTGTTGCGATCGACGTTCCATTTCATAGGCTTCATCCGCTACACTTGCCGAACTGCTGGCAATGGTCTGGATTACGGTAGCCATCTCGGACATGGCACGTGCACTATCCCGGGTTGCCTGTTCCTGTGAACGAATGTTGGAAGTGATTTGAGTCACATTGTTATTGATAGAATCTGCATTCTCACTGTTGCGTTCGGAGACTTCATATAGCTCTTTGGCAGACTGATTTACTTCTTGTGATGTGATTTGCACTTTAACGATAGTATCGTTGATTTTGCGAACCATGGTGTTGAACTTCTCGTTAACGAGTCCCAGATCGTCTTTGCCTGTCGGAATGTTGACATTCAAATTACCACGACTGACGTCATCAATTCCTTTGATCAAGTGACGGATAGGGGAAAGTGTGTTTTTAACTACAAGGTATTGGATAATCAGGAATAACAGCAAGAAGGCCACAAGGATGATAATTCCGTTTTTAAGCAAGGAGTTAAGTCCTGCGGGTACGGCTGATGCATCTGCATCAATGGCAAAATATGAGAAAATCTTACCGTTGCTGTCTTTAATTGGATATGCAATGGTTGTCCATGTTCCGAAATCATCGGAATAGAATGTTGTGAATGTTGGGCGATCCGTATTCAGCATTTCTTTCAGTGCATTGGCTACAACGACTGGCTGCTCATACATGTCACCGATATTTACGTTCTCACTTTGAAAAGCCTCTCTTAGGTTGGTCGGCATCGCTACAAGGGAAGTTAATCTCTTGTTATCGCCACCGAGCTCAACACCGAAGATGTAGGCTTGTGCAATGTTAGGATAATATTCTTGCATTTCATCGAAATACGCTCGTAATTTCGTTTGTGTTGCTCCATCATAGCTACCTTCTGCAATAGCGGCCTGTACCTCGGCAGGATTGATATCTTCAGCCCACTTTTTGGTAATTTGTTCCACCTGTCCATGCAGCTGATCAACAAGAACTGTTTTTTGAAAATAGTAACTGCTTGCGATAAGTGCTACCCCGATGATAACGATATTGGTAAATGAGAGTAACAAATTTTTGGAGAAAAACGACATGCTTTTCCAACTTAATGATTTCACTAAATTCCACTCCTGATCTTCTTTAAATTAAGAAACTTTAGGGTTGATTTGGTACAGTGAACTAGAACATTCCGTGATCCCCTCCAAAGGAAATTTATGCGACCATGGTCTTGGTTTATCAGTCGCTTTCGTAGAGACTTATGTACCGTATGAACCATAGGTGTCTAATTATTAAAACACATCTATAATTAATATGTCGTATAAAATGTCGTTAAATTGAATAGTATCGTTAAATTTTTTTTAATAATTTACGTATTTATGGACATATCAGATGGTTTATAGGTATTTAGAACTGTTTATTTTAAAATTTCCCATTTTTTAGCTTCATTCTGTATTCTATAACATGGTGGGTAAAAATACATCCTTCAACAAATACAAAAATAAGATGGCAAAGATGCAACAGAAGGCACGGATATACATCGGAAGCGGTTTTATCTATAATAACTACATATGCATTTCTCAAATTATGAGCAGCGGGGGTTTATAGATGAATCTTAAACAGATAGCAGCAGAGCGTGCGGCAGAATATGTTGAAGATGGAATGAAGGTTGGATTGGGTACAGGTTCAACAGCTTATTATGCCATCTGCCGAATCGGTGAGCGGGTACGTGATGGATTGAACATTCAAGCGGTTGCCACTTCAGAGGCATCGGACAAGCTTGCCCGTGAATGGGGGATTCCCATCATCCCATTTGACCAGATTGGACGTCTGGATCTGACCATTGATGGTGCTGATGAAGTAGATCCCGAATTTAACCTAATTAAAGGAGGGGGCGGGGCTCTTTTGCGTGAGAAAATTGTGGCGGCCAATAGTGACAAATTGATTATTGTAGCGGATGGCAGCAAAGCCGTGCAAAAGTTGGGCAAATTTCCGCTTCCGGTTGAGGTTGTTCCATTTGCTTCTGAGTGGACCTTCCAGGCGCTCGAAAAATTGGGGTGTCAACCACAGTGGCGTATGGATGGACAGCAACGTTATCTGACAGACAACGGAAACCTGATAGCAGATTGTCACTTGGAAGCAATTGATCATGCTGCGGACCTGAATGTTCAATTGAACATGCTACCAGGTGTTGTTGATAACGGACTATTTGTTGATATGGCTAGTACAGTCATTCTTGCCAATGCGGACGGCAGTATCGAAGAGCTTCATCGTTCTTAATATGGAAGAGGGTGCGTTGCATCGTATGAAAGAACTACCAATCGTGGATGGTGAACTTGTTCTCCGGTGTGTGGAGAAACAGGATCTGAAAGAACTCTATGAATTGATCTACAGTGATGACGTACCTGAATGGAAGCAGTGGGATGCACCCTATTACCCACTCAAACACGAAAGTTATGAAAGTTTCGAACAAGGTATGCTCAAACGTATGGACGTTGATCCAAGTGATTCCAAACCGGCATCGATCCGTATCATTGAATCCGACAGACAAATTGTGGGCACAATCAGCTATTACATAGAAGATGAGTTATCCATGTGGCTGGAAATGGGGATTGTAATATACAGATCTGCCCAGTGGGGACGCGGGGTTGGGACACGTTCACTTGTGATGTGGTCAAGTCATTTGTTCGAACAGCTGCCTTTGGTTCGGGTTGGATTGACTACTTGGTCCGGTAATGAACGAATGATGCGTGCGGCTGTAAAAGCCGGATTACAGGTGGAGGGGCGAATGCGGAAGTGTCGTATCGTTCGCGGGCAATACTATGATTCAATTCGTATGGGGATGCTCCGTGAGGAGTGGCAGCAGAAGCTGGCCCCTCATACGAGCCGAAATGTAAACAACTGATGGAGGATTATTGAAATGCTGAACACGGAGGACAACCGGGAACTGTCTTTACAATTATTCGTGGTTCTTGTTCGGGCCTACAATTCTGTGACCTCACGTTCCAATCGGGATATCCAGAGTAACGGACTGAATACGTCAGAATTTGGTGTGCTTGATTTGTTATATCATAAGGGACCGCAGGCATTGCAAAAGATTGGTGAAAAGGTGCTAATGTCCAGTGGTAATATTACGTATGTTGTAGATAAGTTGCAAAATAAAAATCTGCTGTTTCGTCGACCATCCAAGGAAGATCGGCGTGTCATTTATGCTGAGTTAACGGATGAAGGAAGAGAATTGTTCACACAGATATTTCCTCAACACCATCAGGTCATCATTGATGCTTTGGAAGGACTTGACCCTTCCGAGAAAGTGGATGCGATTAAGATGTTGAAGAAGCTGGGACTGGCGGCAGAAGGGAAAACTGACTTGCGTTCATAACGCAGGTCAGTTTTTTTGTGGAACTCGAAAAATACTGGCTGACTGGCTTGCAAGGCCCTCCATAATATAGGAAGATTGTTCTATACATTCATCGTGTGTAAAACATGAGCATCGAAAGTTCATGTATAATGGAACAGAACGATTAAGAGCGGAATGGATGGATTGGATCAAGTAGAAGAACCTATCCCGATTGCAAGTTAGCTAACATCGATCTCATTCTGGAGTAGTCACGAATGATGATGGAGATGTGATGCGGGTAGAGGAGAGGTGCATCTATGAGTCATCAAGAAGCAGGAGAACGTTTGCTCCAGGAATCTGCGAACTTAGCTGATAAAATAACGGAGAAACAGTATCTCAGACAGCCCGATTTATTTGAGCGATTTGGCGAGAATGGAAAAATGCGCACCAAACAGGATTCGGAGTATAGCTTGAACTATTTGGCAGAAAGTGCGCTCGTACAGAGTCAAGGTCTGTTTACTCATTATATTGCCTGGCTGAAAGTTCTACTTGAGGGTTATAAGGTATCACCAGAAGATCTGGCGATTAATCTCAATCTGATCAAAGAGACATTGGAAGAAGAATTTGACCATCCGTCAAAGGCGCTTCTGCTCGAGTATCTGGAGATGGGAATATATAGAACAACACATATGGAGTCACAGGCGGGTTACATCAACGAATCCATGCCATATGGAGATGCCGCGCAATCGTACTTGCAGTGCTTGCTTGAGAATAAACGGAAAGAAGCCTTTGAGATCATTGAAGCCCAGTTAGAAGCCGGGGTGACGATTCGTGATATTTATCGATATATCTTTCAGCCCACCCAATATGAAATTGGACGATTGTGGCAATGCCATCGTATCAGTGTGGGGCAAGAACACTTTTGTACGGCAGCGACCCAGTCATTCATATCACGTCTTTATTCCCGCTGGTTGATTCATACGGGTCAGGATAAAAAACTAGTGGCTACCTGTGTAGGCAGTGAACAACATGAGATCGGACTGCGTATGCTCTCAGATGTGTTCGAGATGGAAGGTTGGGATACGCACTATCTGGGAGCCAATGTTCCCAATGGAAGTGTCATAGAGGCTATAGAGCGGCATCAGGGCGATGTTGTTGCGATTTCAGTTACGATGACGTATCACCTTCATCTGGCCAAAGAGTTGATTCATCTGATCCGTCATCATCCGGCAACGGCACATGTGAAGATTATGGTTGGGGGATATCCCTTTAATATTGATCAGGAGTTGTGGAAAACGATAGGAGCTGACGGTTATGCTCCAGGAGCCGATGAAGCGGTAGCGGTTGCAGAACAATTACTGGCTCAGCCAGCGACATGTAATCATCTTGATATGGTTAGGGATTAAGAAAGGGATGATGTAATGTCTAATGAGAACGGAGAGATACAGAGACTACGCAGAACGATTGAGCAGTTATCGGATCAGATGATCCGGAGCAAAGAGCAAGAGGAACGCACACTTACGGAATTCTCAGATATGAATAATGAAATGGTGACACTCCAGCGTCTGCTTGCAAAGAACAATAACAGTCTTGAAGCTGCACGTCAGCAAGCAGTAGATGCAGGTGATTCAAAAATCGCATTTATTGCAGGCATCAGTCATGATTTTCGTACGCCATTAAATGGCATATTGGGGATGGCTGAGATGCTGAAGTTGTCTCCATTGTCTGAAGAACAGGAAAATTCCGTTTCCGTTATACAGGATGCTGCCAAACTGCTGCTTAAGCTGATTCAGGATCTTCTGGATCTGTCCAAACTTGAGGCGGGGCAGATGCGACTTGAACTGGGAGAAGTGGATATTCAAGAGACGATAAACTATATTGTTCGTTTGCTCGAACCCCAAGTCAGAAAGAACGGAAATCAGTTATCGATAGACTGTGACCCTAGAATCTCTACTCTTCTTGAAGGGGATTCAACGAGGATTACACAGATACTGATCAATCTCATTCAGAATGCGAACAAATTCACATCAGAAGGTACGGTGCGGATACGAGTCGCCCTTATGAAAGATGATGAGACTACACAAATGATCCGACTTGAAGTCGAAGACACGGGGATTGGTATCTCGGAAGAAGATCAGAACCAGTTATTTCAACCCTACGTGCAGACTGAACGAGGACGCTCAAGTGAGTATGGAGGAACGGGCCTTGGATTATCGATCTGCAAGTCGCTCGTTACACTGATGGAAGGTCAGATTGGAGTAGACAGTCAGGAGGGTGAAGGATCAACATTCTGGTTCGAACTTACACTTGGTAAGAAAGACGGTAACCAGTCTGTTGCTTCCGCTCAAGAGCATCAGGGGCAGGATATGGATGATGAAGCTCCTTCTGTATCTGTATTGCTGGCCGATGATAATGTCATCAACCGGCAGCTTGTTATGTTGCAGCTCAAAAAACTGGGAATAACCCAAGTGGACGCTGTAGTGAATGGGGAAGAGGCAATAGCTGCTTTTCTCAGCAAAAAATACAGTTTGATTCTCATGGACTATATGATGCCAGTGATGGATGGTTTGGAGGCAACACGCAAAATCCGCTCGATAGAAATGGATGAAATGCGTCATACCACACCAATCATTGCAATGACAGGTAATGTCATGCAGGGAGAGAAAGACAAGTGTATGGAAGCCGGGATGAATGACTTTATTGGCAAACCCTTCACGCTGGAAATTCTGAGTAAGATGATCCAGAAGTGGCAGCAATCTTCCGAACCGACCGAGGTACTAAATATGAGCATTGTACATGAGATTGCGGAATTAAACACCGATGGCGATCGTACACTCCTGGGTATGTTGTTGGACATGTATCGTACCGAGACACCTGGCAAGATTGAGGTGCTGCGTAGACATATTGTGTCGGGAGACCATGTTGCTGCAACCGAGGTAGCCCATGATTTGAAATCAGGGAGTCTGAGTCTGGGGATTCGTTATTTATCAACTTTGTTTGCCCAGATAGAACAGTTTGCCAAGGAAGGTCAGTCACGGAAAGCAGAACCTTTGCTGGATGCTTTGTTACCCGCCTATCAAGCAGCATGTGCGTCACTGCAACGAGTAAGTAAGGATTGAACATATCTTAATAAGGAAAGAGGGTAGGACCCGTTCATGTTATTCTACGTACTTGCAGCATTGGTACTGATCGTTCTTGCTCTTCTGTGGACAGGTGGGCTTTATTTTTTCAAAACGGCCATTCGCCGTACGCCAAAAACGTTTTTGGTAGATAATCCGAATCTGATGCCTGAACCGGACAATGAAATCATTAGCAGTGCTTCTGACCTGAAGTGGCTGGATGCTCAGCCTACAGAAGAGATATCTATTCAATCACATGATGGATTAAAACTGTATGGTACATGGCTCGGTTCCAATAAAGGGTCGGATCAGACGGTTATTCTGGCACATGGTTATTCGGGTAGAGGCAGAGAAATGGCTGGATTTGCCCGGTTTTATGCGGAAAAGCACGGTTATAACGTACTGATGCCAGATGATCAAGGTCATGGACAGAGTGAAGGTAATATCATCGGTTTTGGCTGGTTAGATCGGAAGGATTATGTCCAATGGACCAACTGGGTGCTTGAAAAAGTGGGTACACAAGGGGAAATCATATTGCACGGCATATCCATGGGAGGAGCAACCGTACTGATGACAGGTGGTGAAGCCCTGCCGACTCAGGTTAAAGCGATTGTCTCTGATTGTGCGTATACATCCGTGGAAGAAGAACTGACGTTCCAGTTAAAGCAATTATACAAGCTACCTGCATTTCCGTTTATACCTGTCACAAGTCTAATCTCCCGGTGGAAAGCAGGATATTCCTTTAGAGAGGCTTCGGCTCTCAAGCAGCTTGCCAAAGTTAACGTTCCCGTGTTATTCATCCATGGAGAGGCTGATACGTTTGTACCAACGAAAATGGTGTACAGGTTGTATGAAGCCTGCCCAACCGAAAAGGAGTTGCTGACCGTCCCCCGTGCGGGTCATGGTACAGCGTTTCAAGTCGATCGCACCGGATATGAGGCGGCACTGGAATCCTTTATGAAGAAAAATCTGTCGCAACCAGAATCCGTAATCAATTGATTCCCATATTGTATTGTGGGTATTCATTGATAGGACAGAAATAACTTCTAAACTATGGGGGTGTCTTGATGAGAAATGAACAATTTGAGGCTGCGCGAAAAGCAGAGGCAGGTTATCACTCCAACTTCTATCAGAATAATGAATTATTCGCCTCTGGTACTTGGATGTCCAGGCCAATGCCTATGGTTATGGATATGCTGGAACGTTTACTTGCTCACAAGGAGGAACTGCGTGTCCTCGATCTAGGGTGCGGTGTAGGAAGGCATACGATACCGATTGCACAGCGTCTTGCACAAACGAATAGTGAAGTCATCGGTGTAGATTTGCTGGACGAGGCTGTAGATGGACTTCGCAAGTATGCGAAAGAATATCAGGTTGATCATCTCGTGAAGGCTGTAAAAGCAGACGTTGAGCATTATGCAATTGAGAAGGATTATTTTGACTATGTAGCTGCTTGCTCATGTCTGGAACATGTATCGAATAAGCAAGCTTTCATGGAAGCGCTAGAGCGATTACAAGCGGGAACTCGAACAGGTGGCATTCATTGTATTACGATGAGCACCAATGTGGAGGAGAAAGAAATTAACACAGGCAAGGATATTGAACCATTAATTGAACTGAACTTGTCGACAGTTGAAGCGATCGCTTTGCTGGAGGATGCCTACAAAGGCTGGAATATTCTGCTTCAGGAACATGTTACACAGACGATTGAAGAGGAAAAGTATGATGAACCGACACAATTTCGTTGTGAACTGCTTCGTTTCGCTGTGCAAAAGCAATAAACTCTCTGCCGGGACCTGACAATGGACCCGGCACTCTTAATGTGTGGTCGGAAGGGAGATCGTTAAGAATGAATACATATGTAATAGGGATGGATGGAGGAGGGAGCCACACGCGTGTGGCTGTCGCAGATCAAAACGGGAAGATTTTATCCTATGTGCAAAAGTATGGTTGCAACCGCTATCACGATACCAATGCTGAGCAAAATGTGCTGGAGGGTATCGCTGAAGCCATAACTCAGGCTGGAGTGCAATCAAATCAGATCGCTGCCATTCAGGCAGGAATGGCGGGTCTGAATCGGCCTGAAGATACAGTTTGGGCGGAGGCATTACTCGCTCGTACGGGGATTACAGGCAGAATCAGTGCGGTAAATGATACACATATCGCGCATACAGCGGCCTTCAACGGTGAGCCAGGCATTGTGGCCATTGGAGGTACGGGCTCCCTGATCCTTGGCAGAACCGAACAGGGAGCTTGGCTCCGCAACGATCAGTTCGGTCATTATGCGCCGACAGCAGCACGTTTTTTAGCTTACGACACAGTTCATTCGATCCTCGCGGGACGTTATGAGTTGCAGGATGAAGAATGGATTGAGCAGGTGTTGAAATATTGGAATGTTGCCTCAATTCGAGAGCTCGTTGCGCTGGGAATAGCGGGTTTTGCCGAAAATAAACAGGCGACCAACCGGAAATTTGGTCAGATGGCATCTATGGTGACTGAAGCTGCTGATCGGAATATTCCCCTCGCAGTTAGGGTGTGCGACTCGGCTGCTGACACGGCTGTTGTGGGCATCCTGATGCTTGCATCCTGTTTCGATCAGTTCACAGTGTCCATGACGCTTACCGGAAGTTGTCTGAAATCACCATATATGGTGGAGGCTGTTCAGAAAGGACTGGATGCTGCCAATATGCGCGAAGGCAAAAAAATTCAATACATACCCAGTAACTTGCCGGCAGTTGGGGGCGCACTGCTGGATGCCTATCATTTGGCGCAGATCAACGTATCGGATAACATCCCAATTGTGCTTCAATCAGAGCTGAATCGGCACACGACTTGAACTTTTAGAGGCTAACGACTACAATACGATAACGGAAACAAGCAAGGTATAGGAGGAATCAAGGTGTTAATTAATCTGAAATCACGCATACAGGAGCCGGAAGTACAGGAACTGTTGTCCTACTCGGTCTTTCCTGATCCGGATCATTTGAACCGTGCGTTGCAACAATATGTAGAGAAAGACGAATTGCAAATGGGCGGTTACGAAGATGAGGGACAATTGATCGGTCTGATTGGATATGAGAAGACAGGAACAAGTGAGGTTACCATTCATCATATCTCGGTTTTGCCTGAAAACCGCTTTAAAAATTATGGACGTGGTATGATCTCACAACTGTTGGCAACATACAATCCTGATAGACTGATTGCGGAGACAGACCTGGAAGCCGTCGAGTTTTATCGGAATACGGGGTTTGTCGTATATAGTCTGGGTGAATTATACCCAGGTGTGGAGCGATTCCGTTGCGTGCTTGAAAAAGAGGAAGATACAGACGAAGAGTAGCACAGAGGCCTTTTATTACTTTAAGAAATATATGGATTATAATCATTACAGGATGTTGGATTTGGCAATGAGCTGAGTCGGACGTCCTGTTTTTTTGTCGTTTTCATCAAAAAAGCAGGAAAAAAGTATTGCTTTGTAAGATTGTTTCATTATAGAATAGTTTCACAGAAGAATAGTTCGTTAAGTGAACTATATTGATTCGGAAAGGAGAATGATGAATGAGCACACCGGATGCTAAAAGTCTTATTAATCGCTATTTGGATGCATCTTTTCTGATGACTAAACGATTTGATACCAGAATACGTGAACGTGTAGGGCAGATTTTGACGATGGATCAATTCTGTTCACTCCGACTCATTAATGAGAAGCAGTCTTGCACACCTTCTGATCTGGCAGAGCTTCTGTGCATAGGTAAGAGCAGCATTACCGCTTTGGTCAACAAGTTGGTAGATCGCGATCTGGTCCATCGGGCCGGAGATGAACGTGACCGTCGGGTCGTGTATTTGACGCTGACAGAGACCGGAAGACAGGTGTACAGGGAAACTGAACAGGAAATACAGCAGATTCTGGAGCCGTATCTGGTTCATTTTACACCGGAAGAGGTTCGAATTTTCATTGAATCTTTTGAGAAGCTTGCAGCTTTGCTATCGCATGAAGGAGGACGGGAGAACGAATGAGAACGATACTAAAAGCAAGATGGTGGTTAATGGGGCTATGGGTTGTTGTAGCTGCCGTGTTGATGTTTACCGCCCCTAACATGAGTGAACTGATTCGAGAAAAGGGACAGTTTTCGGTTCCGGAAGGCTATTCTTCCACACAGGCAGCGGCGATTCTGAATGAAGCTGCAGCACAAAAAGGAGAGCAGCAAGGCAGCCAGATTGCCCTTGTATTTTATAATCCGGAAGGTCTGGGTACCACGGGGAAACAAGAGGCAGAGAAGGCCGTTAAGCAATTGGAGGCCGACAAGGAGAAGTTGGGCATTCTGTCCATTCTGGAACCTTTCTCTCAACCTGAATTGTCCGAGAAGATGATCTCGGCTGATGGCAAAACGATTCTAACATCGCTATCCATTGATCAGGGAGATCGTACGGTCAAGGAAATGCGGGAAGACCTGAATGAAGCATTGAAGTCCGTCAATGTGGAGCACTACATAACCGGTAAAGGTCTGATTGATGAGGACACCATTGAAAGTTCACAAGAGGGGCTTAAGAAATCGGAATATATTACAGTTGTCTTTATTTTACTCATTCTGTTCCTGGTCTTCCGTTCGTTTGTAGCTCCGTTTGTCCCGCTGCTGACGGTGGGGATCAGTTACATTGTATCGCAACAGATTGTTGCATTCCTGGTGGATGGGCTGGACTTCCCGATATCCACGTTTACACAGATCTTTATGGTCGCCGTCATGTTTGGGATTGGTACGGATTACTGCATCCTGCTGATCAGTCGATTCAAGGAAGAACTGGCTCATCATGAGAATACGTGGGATGCCATCATTGCCACCTATCGTACTGCCGGTAAAACGGTACTCTTCTCAGCACTAGCCGTGCTGGTTGGATTCATTGCGATCGGGTTTGCCCAGTTTATGTTGTACCGCTCTGCGGTTGCCGTAGCTGTGGGTATTGCTGTGATGATGCTTGCCTTGGTGACCATCGTACCATTCTTTATGGCGGTGCTGGGCAAGAAGTTATTCTGGCCGTCAAAGGGTTCACTTGAACATGCGGAGAGCAAGATCTATGGTGCAGCTGGTCGCTTTTCACTAAAACGTCCATGGGCTGCGCTGCTCATCGTTGCAGCTGTCTGTGCACCACTTCTGGCAACCTACGATGGCAAACTGTCGTTCAACAGTCTCGATGAGATTGGTGAGAAATATGATTCCGTAAAAGCATTCAACATTATCTCTGACAGCTTCGGTCCGGGTGAATCGCTGCCGGGTCAGATCGTCATCCAGAACGATGAAGCGATGGATAATGCGAAGTATATGGCTGTTGCCGAGAAAATTAGCCGAGAAGTAGAGAAAGTAGCTGGAGTCTCTGGTGTCCGCAGTATGACACGACCTACGGGTGATGAGATTAAAGATTTTGAAGTTACACAGCAAGTCGGAACATTATCGGATGGACTGGGTGAAGGCAAGACGGGTCTGGACAAAATCCGTGATGGCCTGAGTGATGCCAGCAGTCAGCTAAGTAAAAATGAACCACAGTTAAAAGAAGCTGCTGATGGAGCAGGTGAACTTACCAAAGGAACCTCCCAGCTGCAATCGGGTATCACGCAGCTCAGTCAGGGACTTGGGCAGATTGAAAAAGGCATTCGAGATGGCTCGGCAGGTGCAGGGGATCTGAAAGCAGGGCTCCAGCAAGCCAAAACGAGTGCAGATCAGCTTGCGCAGGCGAACAATCAGTTGCTTGAAGCCTATCGTCAGGCGGGAGCAGGGGTCGCTGCACTGGGGGATGGAACCCGCGAACTGGAACAACAGCTAAACGGGGTTTCAACAGCTCTAACCAGCCTGTCCGAATCCTTCACAGCACTTGAAGAGCGGTATCCTGAATTACAGCAAGATGCTGATTACCAGCGTATCAAAGGTACGATTGGTGAAACAGGTTCTGGCACAGCGCAGCTTGCGCAAGGTTTGGGTCAGATTAAGACCAAGCTGGGAGAAGCCGCTGTTGGAATTAATCAGGCCAATGAAGGGTTTGCCTCTGCAGCAGCCGGACAAAAGGCGCTTGCCGATGGTCTGGGCCAGATTGTAACGGGAATTGGTCAGTTGCAATCCGGTCTCAAACAGGCTGCGGATGGTCAGGGCAAAGTGATTAGTGAAATTCCTTCCATTCAGGATGGACTTGGCCAGCTTCAGGGTGGTCAGGAGAAAATTCAGCAAGGCTTCTCGGATCTGAGTGGTCAGCTGAAACAACTGACAGATGGCTTGAATCAAAGTGTCGATGGTATTAAACAGGTATCCGGGGGACTGGATTCAGCCCAGGACTACCTGACGCAATTGCAAAATTCACCAGATTCCGATCTGGCAGGCTGGTACGTTCCTGATGAAGCACTGAACAGCAAAGACTTCACACAGGTATTTGATACGTATTTGTCCAAAGATCGGAAAACGATGACGATTGATGTTATTTTCACCGAAAATCCATACGGAACAGAAGCCATTGATCGTGTTCCTGACATTGAGGCCGCAGTACATCGTGCGGTACAAGGCAGTACGCTTGAAAAAGCAGACATCGCCATAGGTGGCGTTACGAGTACGTTTGCAGATTTGCAGGAGATCTCCAATAACGACTATACACGTACTGTAATGCTGATGCTGGCAGGTACATTCATTATTCTCGTCGTGCTGCTTCGCTCGGTCATTATGCCATTGTATCTGATCGTTTCCTTATTACTGGCTTATTTCACATCGATGGCGTTAACCGAAGTGATCTTTGTTAATATCCTCGGATTCGCAGGCATCAGCTGGGTTACTCCGTTCTTCGGATTTGTTATGCTGATTGCACTTGGTGTGGATTATAGCATCTTCCTGATGGACCGTTTCAATGAGAACAAAGGCATGAAAGTACAGGATGCGATGTTGTACGCGATGAAGAACATGGGCACCGTTATTCTATCTGCAGCGGTCATTCTGAGCGGTACATTTGCTGCCATGTATCCATCCGGTGTTCTTTCGATGATGCAGATTGCCACAGTAGTCCTTAGCGGATTGATCTTGTATTCTCTGTTGTTCCTGCCATTCTTCGTCCCAGTGATGGTGAAGATGTTTGGCCGGGCCAACTGGTGGCCGTTCCCGAACAAGGAACAATCAGATTCCGTTGATTCGGATCGGACTATAGGCATGTAATGCATTGCAATGAATCAGGCTCTGCCGCGTTATGCGGTAGGGCTTTTTTCTTTTTTTACCTTTACAGAGAAGAAATATGGTTTTATGCAAAAGAAAGGTGCATGCCTAAGGACACCATCCCGCGCCTTGTCTTGCCACTCATCATAAGATATAGAGCAGTTCATTATTGTTCAGAGAAATCACAGCAGAGAGGGGCGACGGGATGGTATATCGATATGTGGCTATAGGGGATTCATTAACGGTAGGTACAGGAGCGTTGCTGGGCACCGGCTTTGTTCCTTTATATCGGCGAATGGCAGAAATGAATGTTCGTACGTTTGTATCCATGGAAAATATGGGCGTGAATGGACTGACGTCGGGGGAAATGTTGCAGATGATCTCTTCGCATCCCCGAGTGCGGCAATCGCTCCGTGAAGCGGATATCATTACCATCTCCATTGGCGGGAATGATCTGATTCGTACGTTCAAAGCAAGTAATGGCATTCCAAATGCCAGCAAAATGACACAGGTGCTCGGAGAAACCCGTAGTAATGTATCCCAGATTATGCGGCACATTCGGCAGTTAAAGGGCAACAGTGAGTATATGGTCCGATCCATCGGATTGTACAACCCGTATCCACAAGCGACGGAAGCTGCGTACTGGGTGCGCCAATATAATTCGTTTCTGAATGGAGCGGGATCGGGCAACTATGCGTGTGCTCAGGTATATGACAGGTTTGAAGGTCGTGAGCGTGAACTGTTGTTCTGGGACAGAGTACATCCCAATGCAAGAGGATATCGTGTCATTGCAGAGCAGCTTAATCGGACTGGATACTATCCATTCTCTTGATAGTTTCGGAACTGAACTAGACCGAGCGATGGACTTCCTTTAAGATAAATAAAAGACAGTTCCATTTTGTGAGATAAAGGGGTTAATTTTTGGTGCAAAACATCGATTCCGGTTCCCTCCATCCTTCAGAGCAGCAGCGTATATCCGAAGTGTTGGCCTTATATGGTTTCACATCGGACTGGAAAGGCGAGCGTGGAAAGGGTGGGATGAATAATTCTACTTACATGCTCCATGTAGACGGGACTAATTACGTCATGAGACAATATGAAACACATAATGATCCGATGAAAATCGCCTTTGAACACGAGGTGCTGGAAGCCCTCCAACGTTCGAACTTTAAGCTTGATACACCTTCACCTGTAAGGCGGTTATCTGGTGAGGGAGGTACGTTCCTTCCTGTAAAAGATACCCTCACAGGTCATACCAAAATAGTGACTCTGTTTCATTATCGGGAAGGCGTCAATCCCACCTGGCATACACCAGATCAATTGATCGGGCTCGGTAAAGCGGCGGGTGCCCTGTCTTCTGTTATGGCTACGCTGGATATATCACTTGAACCTGTGTATCCACCATACTATCGAATTCAGGATGCGTATCCGCTCTGTACTCCAGAACGATTATTACAGCTATGCACATCGCCGCCGGAGCAATTGGTCGCCTGTGCGAATGAGTTGAAAGAACTGAGGAATGCGTTGCCAGATTTGTTTGAAGCCCTGCGAGGGATGGAACAGTTGCCGCATCAATTGGTTCATGGGGACGTGAATGCCTCGAATGTATTGGCAGATCAGCAGGATGGTGAAATCTGTGCCATTTTGGATTTTGAATTTGCGACATGGGATTTGCGGGTAATGGAGCTGGCTGTTCCGATGTCTGACCTCCTTACCATGGACAAGAGTGAAGATTGGATGTGGCAGGCACAGGAGGGACTGATCAGGGGATTTCGGGAACAGGTCAACCTGGAACCTGAAGAGTTGCTGGCCATACCTCGATTGATTCTGCTGCGTAGTCTGGATGTGGTCATGCATTTCATCAGTCGGATGTTCGAGGGTACAGATGAACCGGAAGTGGCTGTGGAGCAAATTGTGAAACTCAAACAGCGAATCGACTGGATGTCCGTTCATGAAGAACGATTGCGTGAGATATTGGTATATTAATATCGCTGTTATGAATAAAGTGCACTGTTTCTGCTCATATGAGGGCAGAGATCAGTGCACTTTTATTGGTTAGAAAAGTGATATATGAAGATTACGGCGTATAGCGGATGACATTACAATCCACGTTTGCGGAACCAACTGCGGACAGCCCAGCGGCGCTCCTGACGTTTTTTGTATTTGGGCAACGAACGATAAACGTTCAACGATTGCTCGTAAGCCTGTTTTGCATCAGCATTGCGCCCGAGGGAACGGTGAACCGAGCCGAGCAGATAATAAGCTTCACTGGAAGAGGAATGAATCTCCTGAAACTGATGCACATAATCCAGCGCTTTGTCCTCATGCGTATCTTTGAAGGCTCCAGCAAGGGTTAGGTACGGGCGTCCGTACTTGACTCTGGGGTTGATCTCGAGGGCTTGCAAAATATGACGTTCGCCTTTTTCGATGTTACCCAGATGAAGCTCAGTCGTCCCCAGTGCCTCCCAGTACTCAGCTGATTGTTCGTAAGGCCGCTCCAGTTCAAGCAATAAGGCATGTGCCTCATTGTAACGCTTGCGCTCAATTAACAGGCGAGCCAGTTCCAGCTTGGAAGAAACTTCATTGGGACTCATGGCTAGCTGCTGCCGAAGCCGTGAGATGTTACGCATACGTTTGAGAGGTTTTGTGAAGCTTGGGAATACCCCAACGTAACGACGATCCAGGAAATACAGTATAACGAGTAAAATGAGGATGGCAATGAACGGATTACCTACAATCCGCCATAGAAGACCAAAGATAAGAAATTTAATAAGCACAGGTTCAACTCCATTTATGATGTAATACAAACCGAGATTATCATACCACATCTTCCATATGAAAGAATATGTGGATATATATGATTAGGGCGTGTCCCAAACTAGCGGAGTTTTCAGACACGCCCTAGAGTCGTGGACCTATGTTCTGGACTGGTTCTATTTTAACGTGAACTGTTCATGGTTCTGCGATAAGCTGCGGGAGTTGTACCGGTTAATTTTTTGAATTGACGGTAAAAGTGGGGCAGACTGTCGAACCCGCAAGCATCGGCCACGGCTGCCATCGTCTCATCGCCTTGCACCAGATGCTCTTTCGCCATAATGACCCTTCGGGCTAATGCGTAATCCGTCAAAGTCATTCCCGTGTATCGTTTGAAGGCACGACTGAAATGGGCAGGGGATACCGAGGCATACTGAGCCAGTTCATGCAGGGAAAGGCCATTCCGAAGGTTATCGTCAATATGAGAGATCGTAGAAGAGAGCCATGAGGGACCCGGAGCGGATTTACCTGGATTCGCAGGTCCCGCGGCTTCCAGACGTTCCAGAAAAATGAGCAATAGGTGCAGCCTTAACAGGGCCGCATGTGCGCTTAGATGATGACCGAGCTGAAATTCGGCCTGAATGTCATCAATAAGGGCGGCTACCTGAGATTGCTCCTCTGTGTTCAGATGTCTCTTATACACGCGTTGTCTGCGACAACGTTCAAACAGACTCAGCAAGGAAGAAGCAGCGCCTCCGGCGGTGGATGCCAGCAATCCCGGGCTGAAGAACAATGCGGAAGATGTAACAGGATTGCCCGCATCCGGCAAGGCTCGATGAACCGTGCTACCAGGTATAATGAACAGATCTCCTTCCTGCATATTCTCAAGACCCGTATCAATAAAGATGCTTCCCTGTCCACGATATACATAGATAATTTCATGCCAGTCGTGAAGGTGATCTGGCAATTCGTTCTGAGGGGATTTGGTGTCGCTGTACACCAGGCGGAACGGAATACCTGATTCTGCCTGAATAGTCGTACGAACAGGTGAACGCTCCATGGATGCTCCTTTCCAGACCAACGTCTTCAACGAGATGTTATATCTGGTCATTAGAGAGTATATTTACCGCAATATAAGCAATTTAATTTCCTTTTATTGATGATACAATGAATTTAAAGCGTTTACAATAAAAGGGTGCGAAGCCTTTGCATTGCATTCCGATAGTACAAATAATCGATGAGGTGAGTGTCCATGTCGGCAAGCACGAAACGGCCAAGGTTGAAGCTGAATTTACTGGGGAGCGATGGTCAGCGCAAGTGCAAGGAGATTATGGAGCGTCCCGTGAAGGTTTTGCAGATCGGAGAAGGTAATTTCTTGCGGGGATTTGCAGACTGGATGCTTCATGAGAGTGCCAGACAAGGCAAATTCCATGGAAGTGTAGCTGTTACCCAACCACGTCCGGGAGGCAAAGGCAAGCTGGAGCAGATTCGTGATCAGGACGGATTATATACGATGATTACGCGAGGTCTGTCTCAAGGGAAGCCAGTTGAGCGGACAGAGTTGATCTCCATTTTCTCACAGTGTATCAATCCGTATGAGGAATGGGATGCCTTTCTGAACTTGGCGGAACTGCCTTCACTTGAGTTCGTTATTTCCAATACAACCGAATCAGGATTGAAATATACGTATGCGGACTATATCGAGGGTGAACCCATTCAATCATTTCCAGGGAAATTAACGGTTTTCCTGCATCAGCGATATTTGAAATTTGAAGGTGATCCATCCAGAGGTTTGATTCATCTGCCATGTGAGCTGCTTGAAGGCAATGGTGATGTCCTGCGCAGCTGTGTCCTCCGGCACAGTGAGGATTATGGGTATTCAGATGGTTTCCGCTCATGGATCGAGAACCATAATCACTTCCTGAACAATCTGGTAGATCGAATTGTCACAGGTGCGCCGACCCAGGAGGAAGCCGATTCCCTGACGAATCGCTGGGGGTATGAGGACCAGCTGATTAATACGGCAGAGCCATATCATTTCTGGGCCATTCAGGGTGATGAATCATTGGACAAAAAACTTCCTCTCAAGCAGGCAGGTCTGAATGTACATTGGGTGAAAGATCTGAAGCCTTTTCAGGTACGCAAGGTTCGTATTTTGAATGGGGCACATACCTTAATGTCATCCCTCGGCATTCTGCAAGGCAAGCAACATGTGAGAGAAACGATGGAAGATCCGCATTTTGGCTCATGGATCAGGGAAGCTGTGCATCAGGAGATCCTGCCTGCTCTGGATATGCCTGATCATCAGCTGGACCAGTATGCAGAAGAAGTGTTCGAACGGTTCCTTAACCCGTATATTGATCACAAATTGCAAGATATTGCTTTGAATACGATCGGAAAATTCAAGGTGCGTGTGCTGCCTACACTTTTGTCTTACGAGCAAAATCAGGGAAGATGGCCAGAACGTTTAGTTCAAGGGTTTGCTGGATTATTGTGTCTCTATCGTCCAGTAAATACGCCAGAAGGTTACAAGGCACAACGACTGAATGGGGATGACATTCTGCTGCGGGATGACCCGGATGTCCTGGCTGCTTTGGCTGCACACTGGGACGGTTATGACACGCTTAACAGGGATCAGAAGCAACTGGATAACCGGGTAGCGGCTGTGTTGTCGGATACCCTGATCTGGGGCGAAAATCTGGATGCAAGAGAAGGGCTGCGTGCAGCACTTGTTCGTGAAATCGGTTTGTTGGAAGGTGAAGGGAAATGAACAAAACAACTACAATCAATGACTGGATTGCCATTCAACCGCAGGATGATGTTATTATAGCGCTTCGGGACTATGTCAAAGGAGAACGTATTACACTGCCGGACGGTGTTTCCTTTACACTGCTGGATGACGTACCGAAGGGACATAAGATTGCTGTGCATACCCTGGCGCCAGGGGATGATGTGATGAAGTATGGTTTCTCCATCGGCATTGCCCAAGAGCAGATCGAGCAGGGAAGCTGGATTCATAGTCACAACCTGAAGACGGGTCTGCACGGATTGCTTGAATATGAGTACCAACCGGGAGCCCAGGTTCAGACGGACATGCCTCCGGAACATCTACGCTCATTCGATGGATATTTGCGCCCCAATGGTGAAGCAGGTATTCGTAATGAAATCTGGATTGTGAATACGGTTGGATGTATCAATAAAGTGTGTGAAGCTTTGGCACGCATGGGTCAGTCCCAGTTTGGAAGCCGGGTAGATGGTGTGTTTCACTTTCCACATCCATTGGGGTGTTCACAGCTTGGTGATGATCTGAAGTATACACAACAGCTGCTAGCCTCCTTGGTGGAGCATCCGAATGCAGGAGGCGTGCTGGTGATTGGTCTGGGTTGTGAGAACAATCAGGTTGACGAGTTCCGTGAATGTATCGCGCCGGAATACCGAGGTAAAGTACGGTTTCTCAAAGCACAGGAAACAGATGACGAGCTTGAGGAAGGGCTTCGGCTGATGGAAGAACTTGTGGAGATCGCCGAACATGAACAACGGCAGCCGCTTCCGCTAAGCAAACTCAAGATTGGACTGAAGTGTGGTGGTTCCGATGGTTTATCCGGCATTACAGCCAATCCACTGGTCGGTGCAGTTGCTGATATGCTGGTTGCTGCTGGCGGTACGGCTATTCTGACTGAAGTTCCTGAGATGTTTGGTGCGGAGACGATCTTAATGAACCGGGCTGCCAATAAGCAGGTATTTCACGATTTGGTGGATTTAGTGAACGGCTTCAAGCAATATTTTGTAAACCATGGCCAGAACATCTATGAGAATCCTTCACCTGGTAATAAGGCTGGTGGTATCACAACGCTGGAGGAAAAGTCACTTGGATGTACACAAAAGGGAGGACGTTCTTCCGTAGTTGACGTTCTGCGCTATGGCAAACGTGTAACTCAAACCGGTCTGAACATTGTAGAAGCACCTGGCAATGATCTGGTATCTGTTACGGCACTGTCTGCGGCCGGCGCACATATTGTACTCTTCACAACAGGGCGGGGCACTCCCTTCGGAGGTCCGGTACCTACCGTCAAGATTGCGACTCAATCCGATCTGGCGAATCGCAAAAAACACTGGATTGACTTCAACGCAGGCCAGCTGTTGGAGGGGCAGAAGATGGATGAGGTCAAAGTACAGCTGTTCAGCCAGCTGATTGACATTGCTTCAGGACGTTCACATACACTCAGTGAGCAGCATGGATTCCGGGAGATTGCCATATTCAAGGATGGCGTAATTCTCTAAATCCATTCAGGATGGAGGCTGTTAATCGTCTGGGTTGCATTATAGGGTGAACCACAGCCAATTCCGGTTGAAATCTGCACTACAACCGGGATTGGCTTTTTTTAGATTCATCGGCTGCCAAGTGCTTTGGTGATGCTTGATAATGCGGCGGGTGAAGCATGTTGCTGTAGTTGCGTAACCAGCAGTTCACGTGCCTCTTCTACGCTGCCTTCAAATGGTTTAATGCCATGACGTTGCATCCAGTGATCTGCGGTCTCATATGCGGAGCTGTTCCATGCGACTTTGCCTTCTGCGAGCCCCTCTTTTTCTTTGGTTCCACTGATCACAATGGCTGCACAGCCCTGAAGGTCCAGAAGCCCACGGTCAAATGCTTTTTTGTCCTCTTTTGCCCCAAAACCGGCTTGTGATCGCAAAGCACGTCCATCGATGCCTTCCTGTTCTGCAACTAACGCATGGAGTTTGAACGCTTCACGGGAGAGCAGACCCGCTTCATACTGTTCCTTGATGGTTCTGGAGTCGGCAAGCAGTCTGTGTACCCAAGGGAAGTATTCAGATGAGACAAGAAGCGCTTTCTTTTTGACAAATTTTCCATATGCAGCAATGCCCTCTTCAGCCAAGCGTGAACGCCATAACCAAGGATCGAGTTCATCATCCTTGTGCCAATGTTCTTTGGGGGTTAGCGATGACAGAGAAGGATATTCGGCAAATAGGGGGGCCAGAGGCAGCAGCCCAATAGACTGGATACGCTGTACTGCTTCTTCGTACGTTATAACGGGTTCATATGTCATGATATCAGTAGGCTCCTTTTTGTGTGTAGTCAGGCTACGACTTGGTTGAAGCAAGGTATTTTTGGCTCACTTCCTCGGCATGCTGACGAATCTCACTGCGAAGTTGGAGGGGTTCAATCACTTCAGCTTCACGTCCCAATCGGTAAAAGAATCGGACGGCCCAGTCCCATTCCCCTGGTGGACAAAGGAATGACAATTCCCAGAGATCCGGGGCAATTTCAGTCATCTTTTCGCCGATGTGCTCGTCCTGTTCGGCTTCAATCATTCCCCGATAACTCAGATGTGCCCTAATCAGGGTTGGCGGCTGTTCTGGAGGGAGCGGCTTACTCTGCTGTTGCTCCGCCTGTTCGTTAAGCACCTGTGCATCCTGTGGTTCGATCGCCTTGACTTCGATAATTCGGTCAACCCGGAACAGACGCTGTTCACTATGTTCGAGGGAATATGCTTCACAGTACCAGAAACCAGAGGAAGCATACACCCGTGTGGGACAGATATGCAACCATCGCTGACGCGATACGGAGCGGTACAGCACACTCAGCCACCCGTGTTCGGGTAGGCATGCCAGCAGTGCGTCCAGATGAGGAAGAATGTAATTGCGGTCTGGAATATGATGATGCAGTTGTTTGAGCATAGGATCAATTCGGGACATGATATCATCCGGAATGATGGCCTTAACTTTATTCATCAGGGTCCAGCGTTTCTCATGAAAGGGGGTGTCCGCGTAGTGACTCAGACCCTCAAGAGCGAATATGAGCGTCGCTGCCTCTACCGGGTCCAGCTGTAATGGGGGCAATACGTAACCTTCCATAAGTCTGAAACCGCCTCCCGGACCGGAAATGGCAATAATGGGCACATTCATCTCGGAGAGGGACTGAATATCCCGGAGAATCGTGCGACGGGAAACTTCAAATTTCTCGCCTAATGAGTGTGCCGTTTCGTGACCATGCTGTAATGCCATTACGATGGCAGCAAGCCGATTTGTTCTGTTCATGTCAGCCACTCCGTTTCGATCTGCGCCGCCGGAAAGTGATGTCGTAGTTATACATCTATTGTAACAACGAATAAGTGACATCATAAGTGTCACCAATATTTCAGCTGTTCATAATTTTATAATTAATCAGCAACAGGGTTCACAAGCATGTTCCGGCAGGCATTGTTAAAATGTGTGTCTCGTCCAATTCGCTTTGCATACTGATATTTCCTTCTATCAAAAAGACCACATATAATGCCAAAAACCCGCATCCGGTGTAGACGGATACGGGAAGTAGCAGCTTTTGGCTTGAAGAAGACGATAAAGGTCTGAAATCTATACCAATATCCTCGCTGAAGACAATAACAAGTACAAAAGGAATGAATATGTGACACTTTGTATCACGGGCATTTTTATCGCATAGTGTTATTCCGAATTATTACAATTAAGCGAAATCGCTTATTTCATTTCGAGCAATTGCACCCCGCGGGCTTCAATCTCAACATTTCCCGAAAGCTCGCGATTGGTGAGCAGATCACGTGCTTTAGCTGTTCCCAGATCATAGGATTGCGTGGTTGCGTTATGGTTCATGACAAACAGGTAGGGTTTGTCGTCTTTGGTTCTTGCGCTTACTTCAACACCATCTGGTGTCTCAAGCAGGGACTCTACGTTCTTGGCTGCTGCAAGCTGTCCCAGCAAACCATCCAGGAAACGTTCATCCGGGTCGGATGCAACGTACCAGGCTTCACCTTGACCAAAGGTATTACGTGTCACAACAGGCATGCCTTTGTAAAAGTCGTCTCCATACTCCGCGATGACTTCAGCTCCTTCACTGTGCAGCAGGTCACACAGCATACCGCAGCCATATTCTCCTTGAAGATCACCGTAGGCTTCTTTGAGGACAATGCTATTTTTTTGCTCAGGCAGCAGGGCATCAATCTCTTCCACCCAGATTCCGAGCAGTTTACGGAGCTCTCCCGGATATCCACCTGTGGTCACGAGATCGTTCTCGTTCACAATGCCACTGAAGAAGGTTGTCAGGAATGTTCCACCTGCTTCAACGTACTTCTCCAGTTTGGCGGCAAACCCTGGTTTAACCATGTAAAGAACAGGGGCAAGGACAATGTCGTATTTGCTCATATCCGTATCCACACTGATGATATCTACTTGTATGTTGCGGCGGAAGAAGGCTGCGTAGTATTTATGGATCTGATCCACATAGTTCAGGGCAACCGTAGGTCCGCTTGATTTTTCGATGGCCCACCAGTTATCCCAGTCGAACACAATCGCTACTTTGGATTCAACAGATGCATCCAGCGTGGTATCTCCAAGGATGTGCAATTCCTTGCCCAGCTCAGCGACTTCGCGGAATACACGTGTATTCTCATGCCCAGCATGCTCAATAACTGCACCATGATACTTCTCACAGGCACCGATGGAGCGGCGAAGCTGGAAGAACATGATCGTATCGGCCCCGTGCGCAACAGATTGATAACTCCACAGACGCATTACACCTGGACGTTTCAGTGAGTTATACGGCTGCCAGTTCTGCTGACTTGGTGTTTGCTCCATCAGCATGAACGGTTGACCATCTTTCAGTCCGCGCATAAGGTCATGAGCCATTGCCGTGAAGCTGACGGGGGTTGCGAGACCGGGATAGCTGTCCCAGGAGACGATATCCATATATTTTGCCCATTTGAAATAGTCCAATTGCTTGAAGAATCCCATCAGATTGGTAGTCACAACGGATTCCGGGATGTGTTTTTTGATCGCATCGTATTCCAACAGATAACAATCCAGCATGCTGTCGGAGTTAAATCGGGAGTAGTCCAGTGAGATTCCCTGGAACGTTGAATTGTTGTTGCCCCAGTGTTCGCTCAGGTTGTTCGGTAATACAATTTCGTCCCAATCGTAGAAGGTATGCCCCCAGAAATTGGTGTTCCAAGCTTTGTTGACCTGTTCCAGAGTCTGATAGCGTTCTTTCAGATACACGCGGAACGCTTTCTCACAGTTGTCACAGTAACAGTCACCGCCATATTCATTGGAGATGTGCCATACCAGAACAGCGGGGTGATCCTTGTATCGTTCAGCCAGTTTATCAGCAATCTTCTCAGCGTATTTGCGATAGGTCGGGCTGTTGGGACAGGAATTATGGCGCCCACCGAATTTGCGTTTGCGTCCATCGGCATCTACACGAAGCACGTCTGGATATTTCTTCGCCATCCAGGCCGGATGGGCAGCTGTGCTCGTTGCAAGGCATATATAGACACCATTCTCATATAAACGATTAATCAGTTGGTCGAGTTCTTCAAAACGGTAAGTAACTTCATCAGGCTGAATCAGTGCCCATGAAAATACGTTGATTGTGGCAATATCAATGCCTGCCAATTGGAACATGCGCAGGTCTTCAAGGTGGGTTTCGTGGTCCCACTGTTCCGGGTTATAATCGCCGCCGTAGAACATTTTGGGTAGTTTGCTGCTAATCAATGTGTTCACCTCTTGTATAAGAATAATCCTATACTATATGATACATATGACTTTTAAAATATAATAAAAGTAATGACTGATATAAGAATACGGAAGTGTATTTCAGCTTATACCCAAGGAGGCATCCCATGCTTATCTCACCCCGACATCAACGATATTTCATGACATCACGTGATCAGCCGCTGCCCCTTTATATTGAGAGCCTAGGTTATAACGGCAATCAGGAGAAAGTGTCCAGACCTGTGGGGTACCCCTGTTACCATTGGCTTCAGACCGTGAAGGGAGCCGGTGAATTCAGATTTGCCGGGTCCACGGTCATACTGGGGGAAGCATCCGGTATTTTGCTGCCGCCGAATGAACCGCATGAATATGTGCGCGCTCAAGGAGAGTGGGAGACACTTTACATTACATTTGGTGGTTCCCAGTGTCCGGCAATCATGGAGTCGCTTAGTCTGGGTGAAGCGGCGTTCTATCAGTGGGAGCAGAGCAGCCCATTTAACGATTACGGCCAGAAAGTGCTGGATTCAATCAGCAGTGATCAAGATTTGTCGGGACTCGAAGCATCAGCGGATATATACCGATTTCTGATTTTGCTCAAAAAACATGGCATGACGGGTAATCGTTCTTCCATCTCACATGCCGTGGAGAGACTCGCTCCGCTCATTGCATTCATGGAACAGCAATATGCGAATCCCGAGATTGGGCTCGAACATATGGCTGCCGTAACGGGGATCTCATCCAGACATCTGAACACCTTGTTCAAGCAGTCCTTTGGCATGACAGCCTATAGTTATTTCATTTTGCTGCGTATCCGCAAAGCCAAGGAAATCATGACCGCAGACCATAGACCCACGATTAGGGAAACTGCAGTTAGGGTAGGGTTTCGAGATGCAAGTCATTTTGTTGCCACCTTTCGCAGGATTGAGGGGGTGACTCCTGAACAGTTCCGTAATTTGTACTAACATGTACCCAATTGAACAAAAAGTGATGCCAGGAAGGTATTGATGCGTTAGGGTCATTACCGTTATGATGGTATCGATTCCTGAGATTCGAAAACGTTTAAACGGACCCATGGTTCCGTTCTACTTGGAGAGGATGATTGAAGATGACAACAACTATACCCTTATGGGATCATGCTGCACCTTATGCAGCCCAGGGCCATGAAGACGAAATGCCACATTTGATTCCTTTTATTCAGCCTGGTTCCGAGAGCGCTGTCATTGTATGTCCAGGGGGTGGCTATGGATTTTTGGCTGATCATGAAGGTGCTCCAATAGCCGAATTGTTGAATCGTGCAGGCATCAGTGCATTTGTCCTGAAATATCGGGTGGCGCCTCACCAGCATCCTGCACCGATAACAGATGGTCAGCGTGCCATACGTTATGTTCGTGCGCATGCCGAGCAGTACGGCATCAACCCTGCCAAGATTGCAGTACTTGGTTTCTCCGCAGGCGGACATCTCACAGCAACACTGGGAACGCTGTATGATGAGGGACAACCGGATCATGAGGACCTCATTGAACGCCAAAGTTCACGCCCGGACCGAGTTATTCTCTGTTATCCGGTAATTACGATGGAGTCCTATGGACATGCCGGTTCCCGTGAAAATTTGCTTGGGTCTGACGCGTCTGCCGAGCAGATCAAGGCTTTCAGTGCGGAGCAGCAGGTGAGAGCGGATGCTCCTGAAGCGTTCATCTGGCACACCAGCGATGACCAGGCAGTGCCTGTAGAGAATAGCTTGCGTTACGCACTTGCATTGGGTGCGCATGGTATTCCCTATGACTTGCACGTTTTTGAGAAAGGCTCTCATGGACTTGGATTGGCTGAGGACAACCATGCGATTCGGGTATGGTCAGATCTGTGTCTCACATGGCTCAAGAATCAAGGTTGGTAAGTATATTAGCGCTTTAGAGCGAAGGAGAAAATGACGATGAAATTGCAGAAAAATGACAAGCTTCTGTTTATTGGCGATTCGATTACAGATTGTGGTCGGGAACATCCTGTAGGCGAAGGCAGTTCAGGTCTGGGCCACGGTTATGTTGCGCAAGTTTATGCCCTGCTGCGGTCCATCTATCCGGAATTGATGTTGCGTATCCAGAATGTGGGTAATGGTGGGAATACGATTCGTGATCTGAAACAGCGCTGGGATCGTGATGTGCTTGACCTTAAACCGGACTGGCTGACGATCATGATCGGCATTAACGATGTATGGCGTCAATTCGACAACCCATTGTCAACAGAATCACATGTGTTTCTTGAAGAATACGAATCCACATTACGTGAACTGGTGGCTTCGGTTCGTCCCAACCTGAAAGGTCTGGTACTGATGACGCCTTATTATCTTGAGGCCAATCCGGAAGATCCGATGCGGGCAACGATGGATATCTACGGAGAAGCGGTACGCAGGGTAGCTAGTGAGTATGATGCAGTGTATGTGGATACACAGGCTGCATTTGCTCCATTTTGGGATCATTTCTATACGTCTGTGCTGACTTATGACCGGGTACATCCGGATGCTACGGGTCATATGGTACTGTCCAAAGCATTCTTGGATGCCATCGGATTCGAATGGTCAGGCGGCGTCAAATCTGAATAAGGACGTGATGGCATGAGCAACGTAACTGTAGCAGTACAAACCCCGGCATTACTGGGGGAAGGCCCAAGCTGGGATGCGGAGAACAATCGATTATTGTGGGTAGATATTGAGAGCTTCAAGGTGCATGTGTATGATCCGGCTACAGGGCAGGATCAGGCTTATGATGTCGGTGAACATGTCGGGGCTGTTGTTCCTTATCGTGGTGACGAAGTTGTGGTTGCTTTACGCAGTGGATTCTATACGTATCACTTGCATACGGGTGAGTTGCTTGCCATTGAGGACCCTGAACAAAATAAGGATACCAATCGTTTTAATGATGGAAAATGTGATGCGCAGGGCCGCTTCTGGGCAGGCACGATGAGCATGAATAATGAGAGCAAAGCCGGTTCGTTGTATTGTTTGGAGCAAGGGCAACCCGTTCGCACAATGGTACAAGGTGTGTCTACATCTAACGGCCTGGGCTGGAGTCCGGATCGGCAGACCATGTATTACATTGATACCCCGACACGTTCTATTGACCGGTTTGATTTTGATCTGACGGCAGGTACGATACATAATCGGACAAGTGTCATTCACATACCGGAGGAATTCGGTTTTCCGGACGGGATGACGGTTGATGGTGAGGGCATGCTGTGGGTTGCGCACTGGGGCGGAGGAAGAGTCACTCGCTGGAACCCGCATACATCAGAACTGTTGCAACAGATCGAGGTGCCAGCAGATCAGGTAACATCCTGCTGTTTTGGTGGACCAGATCTCGAAGAGTTATACATTACAACAGCACGTATAGGGATTAAGGAAGAACGTCTGAAAGAGACACCGGATGCGGGCTCACTTTTTGTCATCAGACCGGGGGTTAAAGGGCAGGAGACTCACGCTTATGGTAGCCAGAAATAAACAGGTGCCAGTCATGTAGTGAACCTCTTCCTGGTATGCCAGGTAAGAAAAAATTCCATTTTTACTCTTATATAAATGTCGAAAGGTGCTGTTCTAACAGCATCTTTTTTTGGTGTATAAACAAGTTTAAACACTGAAAATATTTTACAAAAATCGGAATTTCGACAGAGGGGTTTGGGGGTTGCTAGCGAATGTTATTTATTGAAAGTATTATCCAGATAACCGCGAATTAAGAACAATTATGTAAGCGCTTAAAAATCTGACCGGAAGGGGGTGAGGCTTCTTGTATCAAGGGATGCATTGATTCGTCTGGCACGCCATCATCAGCACGATGAGACAGCGGGGATAGACCGAAATGCAGTAACGAAGTAGAAGAGGAGGATAAGTTGATATGAGAACGTTTATGGGAAAATTACGAATAATGAGCTTGACGGTTGCCGTAGTAACCGCTTCGCTGGGAGGACTTGCTGGAACTACAGCGGCGGCACCGAGTGAAGCCTATGAGTGGAAAAATGTGGTGACTGGTGCAGGAGGCGGGTTTGTACCGGGCATTATTTTCAACGAGTCGGAAAAGGATCTGATCTACGCCCGTACGGATATCGGGGGAGCCTATCGCTGGAATGCGGCTGACGAGAGGTGGATACCCTTAACGGATTTCGTCGGCTGGGATGACTGGAACAAGAATGGTGTGGACGCACTGGCTACGGACCCGGTTGATCCCGATCGGGTGTATATGGCAGTTGGGACGTATACGAATTCGTGGGACAAAAATAATGGCTCCATCTTGCGCTCTACGGACCGTGGAGATACATGGCAGACCACAACACTTCCGTTCAAAGTGGGCGGTAACATGCCGGGACGTTCAATGGGAGAACGCCTGAACGTAGACCCGAATGATAACAGTATCCTGTATTTCGGTGCACGAAGTGGTCATGGGTTATGGAAAAGTACCGATTACGGTGTGACTTGGAACGAAGTCACAAGCTTCCCGAATCCGGGAAATTATGTGCAAGACCCTTCGAATGAGTATACCAGTGATATCGTAGGTCTGGCATGGATTACGTTTGACAAAACAACAGGTTCGCCAGGGCAGGCAACCCAGACAATCTATGTGGGTGTTGCGGATAAAGATCAAAGCGTGTATCGCAGCACAAATGGTGGCATGACCTGGTCAGCGGTTGCTGGTCAACCTACAGGTTATATCCCACATCATGGTGTGCTTGATTCAGACGGAAGCCTCTATATTACGTACAGCGATGGTGTTGGACCCTATGATGGGGAAAAAGGTGACGTGTGGAAACTGAACACGTCGACAGGTGTATGGACCAACATCAGCCCTGTTCCAAGCAGCAGCACGGATAATTATTTTGGATATGGCGGGTTGGCTGTCGATGCACAGAATCCAGGTACATTGATGGTTGCGACATTGAATTCCTGGTGGCCGGATGCCACCTTGTTCCGCAGTACAGATGGCGGAGCGACATGGACACGCATATGGGAATTTGAAGGATATCCGAACCGGAAGTTACGTTATACACAGGATATCTCGGCAGCGCCATGGCTCACATTTGGCACCAATCCTGCCCCACCCGAAACAACCCCAAAACTGGGCTGGATGATCGGTGATCTGGAGATTGATCCGTTTGATTCGGATCGCATGATGTATGGAACGGGTGCTACGATCTATGGAACGAAGAACCTGACAGACTGGGATGATGACGAAAAAATCAATATTTCAGTGATGGCGAAGGGTGTTGAGGAGATTGCTGTGCTGGATCTGATCAGCCCGCCAAGTGGTGCACATTTGATAAGCGGATTGGGGGATGTCTCTGGATTCCGTCATAACAATCTGGACCAGGCTCCAGCTACCATATTTACGAGCCCGAACTATCCTTCCACAGAAAGTCTGGATTTTGCAGAGTTAAGTCCAAATACGATGGTTCGCGTCGGTAAAGCAGATTATGCTGCTGATCCAAATGCAAAATCCATTGGTTTGTCCAGTGATGGAGGCACTACGTGGTATAAGGCCAATGCAGAACCTGCCGGCACAACCGGAGGGGGGACCGTAGCCATCTCTGCGAATGGTAACCGACTCGTATGGAGCACGTCAGATAAAGGCGTACATTATTCGACTGGCGGCAATTCATGGACGGCAAGTACGGGGATACCTGCACAGGCGAAAGTGATTTCTGATCGTGTCAATCCTAACATATTCTATGGATTTGCAGCGGGTAAAATCTATGTGAGTGTGAATGGTGGTGCTACCTTCACAGCATCACCTGCGACTGGGCTTCCGATAGAAGGAAATGCCGATCTGGATGCCGTTCCGGGTGTTGAAGGTGAACTCTGGTTTGCAGGTGGTAGTGAGGAAGAAGGTCCTTACGGATTATGGCATTCCACGGATTCAGGGGCGACATTCACGAAGCTTGCCAATGTAGAGGAAGCAGACAGTATCGGCTTTGGTAAAGCGGCTCCTGGGCAGAACGTTGTTGCGTTATACACGGTTGCACAGATCGATGGAACACGTGGATTCTTCCGCTCCGATGACGGTGGGGGCAATTGGGTTCGTATCAATGATGATCAGCATCAGTATGCCCGTGTAACCACAATTACGGGTGATCCGCGTCTGTATGGAAGAGTATATCTCGGAACAAATGGCCGCGGAATTTTGTATGCTGACCGTGTTGGAGGTAACAATGGCGGGGGTACACCAGTGACCAACTCTGCGATTACACCGGCTACAGCCGAATTTGATCGTAAAGCAGGCAATCAGATTAATATTCCAATCACGTTAACGCTGAACGGCAATACACTTGTATCCATTCGTAACGGGAATGCAACGCTGGTTTCAGGTACAGATTACACGTTGACAGGCAATGAGGTCGTATTAAGTAAAAACTATCTTGCTTCCCTGCCAAATGGCACAGCGGCGATAACCTTTCAATTCAGCGCAGGCGCTTCTGCGACCTTGAATCTGCTCATTAAAGACACGACAGCTGCACCTGCTGGAACCATACGCATTGAGATGTTTAACAGCAACACTTCAGCGACGGGCAGTTCGATTAGCCCTAAATTCAAACTGACAAATACGGGGACTACAGCATTGAATCTGTCTGATGTGAAAATCAGATACTATTACACGATAGACGGCGAACAGCCTCAGAACTTCTTTGCTGACTGGGCGACTGCTGGCAGTGCGAATGTAACAGGCACGTTCAGTGCGCTCAATCCAGTACGGACAGGTGCTGATCACGTGCTTGAGATCGGTTTCACGGCTTCGGCTGGAACATTGAATGCGGGACAAAGCACAGAAATCCATACTCGCATCTCCAAGAACAATTGGACCAACTATACGCAAACGGATGATTATTCTTTTGCAGGTAGTCAGACTTCCTATACGGACTGGACCAAAGTCACCGGTTATATCGCGGGAAGTCTCCAGTGGGGTATTGAACCATAAGTGAGTGATTTAAACGAAATAAAGGATTGAAAATAGGGGTCCTGATTCGCCAAATGTTCGAAAGGCGATTCAGGACTTCTTATTTTGTCGAAATATAGTGTAAACTATAGATAGTTACCATTGCTTAAAGGGTCGTTTTAGGATATAAAAAGATGTACAATCAATTTAAAATTAATGTAACCGCTAACACTGGAAAGTGTTTATAACCGATATATAATAGTTGGTATAGCCTGTACAGATATAGAGGAAAGATTAGACAAGGGGGTCGCGATCATGAACCGGTTGTGCAAGGTGCTGATTGTTGACGATGAGTTTCTGGTAAGACAGGGCATAAAGCACCATATGAACTGGGAAGCGGAAGGATTTATCATTGTGGGTGAAGCTTCCAACGGTGAAGAAGGATTACAGCAGGTGAATCTGTTAAAACCGGATATTGTGATTACCGACATTGTCATGCCTGTCATGGATGGTGAAACGTTTGTCCGTACACTAAAAGCCAGTAATCCGCAGATTGAAGTTATTGTACTTAGCAGCTTCAGTGAGTTCGAATATGTACGTTCTACGCTTCAGCACGGGGCAGCCGATTATATACTGAAACCAAAGCTGGATACGAATGAATTATTGCAGGTCCTTCAACGCACCGCAGGTAAAATTCCGGAGCTACAGTTCGAACCGTCGCACGATGGCTGGAGACTTGGACAACTGATGGAAAAGATGCTGTCCGGATTTACACTGGACGAAGATAGCGAAATGCCGATGATTCGAGATACCTTTCCATACGAATCCTTTCGTTTGCTTGTGTATAAACCCATGGGTGCTGGAGGGAATCCACTGAAGCTGGATAAGGAACAGATTGAATCCAAGCTCCGCAGTGATCTGCCTGAAGTAGAATGTGCAATGGTTCCCGCAGAGGGTACACTTCCTGTGATGCTTCTTAATGTCGATCCTGCGAGAGATCAATGGATGCTTGAACGGATCAGACAGTTGGCCAGTGAAAATGCAGCAGGAGAAGGCAGTCCTGGTTGGGTGCTTAGTGAAAGCTTTACTTCATTTGAACAGATGGGTGTTGTCTACCGGGAACGTCTGATTAAGCTAATGGAATATCGCTTCTATTATAAGGATCGACCAATCCTGGTGTATGGTGAACTGCCTCCAATGCATCCCGCAGGTTACCAGTTTAATGTGAATATGTTTTTGCAGCATGTGAAGCGTAACCGGGTCGAAGCGGCAAGGGAGTATTTACAAGATCATGCTACCACACTTGGGCGGGATTATATTGCCGATGTGTTTGAGATCAAATCATTTCTTGGTAACTTGATCTTCAACGTGACCATTACCCTCGCGGATATGGATGTTCAGTCTGCGGGGCTGGAAGAGAGCAAATATACGTATTTTAAAAATGTGGATGGGGCTTCGAGCCTGGACGAAGTCATGAATGTGCTCGACCATTTCATGACGGAAGTTCAGGAGTGCACCGTTGGTGCGGGTGCAAAACGAAGTGATCCCAACATGAAGATGTTGCTGGATTATATGCATGAGCACTTTGATCAGCCGCTCGGGCTTGCTGAAGTAGCCAAGCACTTTCATTTTAACCCATCGTATTTATCCAGTTATTTCTCATCTCACAAAAAAGAAGGATTTAATGAATATTTGAATAAAATTCGGATTGAAAAAGCCGAGGAACTGCTCCGATCCGATGATGTAACAATCTCTGAGATTAGCAGTATGGTTGGCTATTCCGATCATAGTTACTTTTGCAAAGTGTTCAAAAAATTCACCGGACTATCACCAAGCCGATACCGGCGCAAATTCTGGGCATAAAGTCAGAAGGATAAAATCATGAAGAAATGGATGAACAGATTATCTCGTCTCGGATTATTTCCCAAGTTGTTTCTGGTTATGGTCATCAGTATTGTTCTCGTCTCTGTACTCATCTTGTGGACGACTATTCACATGTCAACCAATCTCTTTACCGAGACGTTCAGTATCACAAACTCCAAGGTGCTAAATCAGATTAAGACAAATTTTGAATCCTTTAATGAATCGATCGCTGCGGTTACCAATAATGTAGCTCAAAGTGGTGCCATTCGGGGATTTCTGTCTGAGGGGGATGCAGACTCAGTCTCAACGGCCAAATCTTTCTATAATATGCGTGAAACAATGAATCGGGTTCAAACCATTATTGAGTCTTATGAAGTAGGTATTACCATTGTGGGAGTGAACGGACGAAGTTTTTCCACCAATCCGGCTTACATTAAGAAGACAGGGGACGAATTGAAGCAGGAGCCTATTACCAAAGCAGCAATTCAATCGCCGAGTCGGCTAATCTTTGACTATTACCGCAGTGATACCAGTGAAGGCGAGCTACAGATGATCTCTGCAACAAAGGCATTGACGGATCGAACAAGAAATCACATATACGGGACACTCTACGTTACTATGAGAGAAGTGGAGTTCCAACAGTTCTATTCTAGTTTCACGAGTCGAGGTAATGATGTTGTTATTATGAATGAAAAGGGCGAAATTATATCTTCAAACCGTCTTGACTGGATCGGTACAATTCAGCCGGAGTTGCTCACATATGCTAAGGATTTGAGTGTGGACGTTTCGAAAAGTATTAATGCCCGTGTCATGGGGCAGGATAGCATTATTCTATCCGAGTATTTGCCCTTTTATCGGTTTTACCTGATTAATGTAGTGGATAAAGATATGGCGATGGGACAGCTCATTGACATGAAGACGGTTGCGCTGATCTGTACAGCGATCGTTATCGGTGCGCTTGTTCTGGTGTTTCTGATTACCAGCCAAATCACCAAATCACTGCGCAGACTGGTGAAGCAGATGTCTAATATCACGAAAAGTGATCTGGATAACTATATACCGGTTAGTGGCAGTTACGAGAGTCGGCAACTGGGCCATGCGTACAACTATATGCTTGATGAACTGCATGATTATGTGGATCAATTAGTACAGACGCAGCATGAACAACGTAACGCAGAGCTTGCGGCATTACAGAGTCAGATTAATCCTCATTTCTTGTACAATACACTTGCATCTGTCAAAGTTCTGGTGCAACAAGGCAACAAAGACAGGGCTGCGGAGACCATTAATGCATTAATTGGATTGCTGCAAAATACGATCAGTGATGTGAGTCAGACGGTTACAGTGGAGCAAGAAGTCGAGAATTTGAAAAATTATGTCTTCATTAATCACGTCAGATATGGTGGCCGGATTAAAGCTGCTTTCTACGTCGCTCCGGATTGTACACACTATCATGTACCCAAACTGGTGATCCAGCCGTTTATCGAGAACGCATTTTTCCATGGATTTATCAAAAAAGAGACGGGCACGATTCATGTCATGGTTTCCAGAGCGGGAGAATCACTCATCTGTGAGATCATGGACAATGGTGATGGAATTGAAGGGCTTGTCATGGGAGAAACGTTGCCCAATCCGAAGAATAATCGTCAACTATTCAGCGGTATCGGTATTCGCAACGTGCATGACCGTATTGAGTTATTATATGGTTCACCCTATGGTGTCACCATTATGAGTACCGTCGGGGAAGGGACAAGAGTCACCGTTACACTGCCATTAATCACGAGTTAAATGGTAGCCTATTTCAATTGAATACAATCAAAATTTGAGATCCCTCGTCGCTGTATTTCTACAGCAACGGGGGATTTTGTTGTGTCAGAGTTGAAGTAAACGCACATATTTGTACGATTTCAAGATCAAGATAATACAAAATCAAAAGAAATTACAAAAAAACAAATTTAATGCAAACGGTTTCTGTAAAGGTTTTCATTGTGGCAATAAGATGACAAATCCGCACAAAATTATTACTAACGAATGGAGATATGGGAATGATAAGATGAATACATCGAAAGCAACCGCTTTCAGAAAACGCAAACAAGTTACACACAAAGAGGTCGAAGGGGAGTTGAATGTTTTGAAAAAAATGTGGGTATTGATGCTCGTTACAGTACTGCTGTTGTCCGCATGTTCATCCGGTGGTGGAGGTAAAGCTGCCAGTGGTGGAGATGAAAAGACAAACGAAATTACGATTTGGGCTTGGGACAAAGCATTTAACGTCGCTGCTCTTGAACAAGCAAAAGAAATTTATCAAAAAGAAAATCCTGATTTGAAGATCAACATCATTGAGAATGCTCAAGATGCGATTATCCAGAAGCTGAACACAGGATTGAACTCTGGAACAAGCAGCGGTCTTCCAAACATTGTTTTGATTGAAGACTATCGTGCACAAAGCTTCCTGAGTGCGTATCCGGATGCGTTCAAAGATTTGTCTTCTACGATTAAAGCTTCCGATTTTGCAGATTACAAAATTGGACCAACATCCTATGAGGGCAAACAATATGGAGTTCCATTTGACTCCGGCGTAGCAGGTTTGTACTACAGAACGGATTTGCTGGAACAAGCGGGCTACAAGGCTGCTGACTTGCAAGACATCACTTGGGATGATTACATCCAAATCGGTAAAGACGTAAAAGCAAAAACAGGTAAAGAGCTGCTGTCTCTTGACCCGAATGATCTTGGAATCATTCGCATGATGATCCAAACAGCAGGCAAATGGTACACTGCAGAAGATGGCAAGACACCTGACATTAGCACTAACCCTGCATTGAAAGAAGCTTTCGAAACGTACAAAAAAATGATGGATGCCAACATTGTTAAATTGCACTCTGACTGGAGTCAATTCGTTGCCAACGCCAATAACGGTAGCGTAGCAACAATTCCTACAGGGAACTGGTTCTCACCATCTGTACGTCAAGAAGCTTCCCAATCCGGAAAATGGGCTGTAGCTCCAATGCCGAAAATGGCTGGTCAACCTAACTCTGTACATGCATCCAACTTGGGTGGCAGCTCCTGGTATGTTATGAACAATGTTCCTGGTGCAGATCAAGCAGCTGACTTCATGGCAAAAACATTTGGTTCTGACAAACAATTGTACCAAGACTTGTTGACAAATATTGGTGCGATTGGTACGTACAAACCGGCTACAGATGGTGATGCGTACAACAAGCCAGATGAGTTCTTCAGCGGTCAAAAAATCTTCAGTGATTTTGCAAATTGGACCAAAGAAATTCCAAACGTAAACTATGGTAGCAACACATATGCAATTGAAGACATTTTGGTTGTTGAAATGCAAGCGTATCTGAATGGTAAATCAATTGACGAAGTTTTGGCCGAAGCACAAAAACAAGCTGAAGCACAATTAAACTAGGACACCCAAGGTAACTTATAGAACCCTAGGTAACTCGGAGCCGTCTCCCTTGTCTGGCGCAAGTCAAACCGGATAAGGCGAGAGGCTCTGTGGGTTCTATCCATGTTCCGTGGAGAGAGAGGAGCCATACTGTGAAAGCCATAAATACAGGAGACAGTCTCCAAAAGAAAAATAATTTGACTGGATGGGCTTTTGTTTTGCTGGCTGTTATCGGAATTGTAGCTTTTTACTTCTATCCGATGATTCAAGCGCTGCTCTTATCATTCAAGTCTGGCAAAGGTGCCAATCTTGAATTTTCGGGCCTTGCGAACTACAAAAGATTGTTAGTTGATACAACGTTCCGCACAGCATTATCAAACACATTCATCTACTTGATCATTCAAGTGCCTGTAATGATTATTCTCGGATTGTTTATTTCCGTATTGCTGAATGACAGCACACTGCGGTTCCGGAGTTTCTTCCGTACAGCGATTTTCTTGCCTTGTGTAACTTCATTGGTAGCATACTCTGTTGTATTTAAATATTTGTTCGCACCAGATGGAATGGTGAATCAATTCCTGATGGGTCTGCACATTATAGGCGACCCAATCCAATGGATCACAGACCCGTTCTGGGCTAAAATTACGATCATAATCGCCGTTACTTGGCGTTGGACCGGATATAACATGATTTTCTATCTGTCATCCCTGCAAAACATCGATCAATCGATCTATGAAGCTGCAAGAATTGACGGAGCGAATGCTTTTACACAATTCTTCAAAATCACAGTACCTTTGCTCAAACCGATTATCCTCTTTACGTCGATCACATCAACGATTGGTACATTGCAAATCTTCGATGAGATCATGAATATTACGAAGGGTGGTCCGGGTAACGCGACCATGTCGATTTCACAATACATCTACAACCTTTCGTTCAAATATTCACCGGACTTCGGTTATGCAGCAACCGTTTCGTATTCCATCGTAATTTTGATTATTGTATTGTCCATCATCCAGTTTAAAGTGGCAGGTGATAATAAAAATGGCTAAATTTAAAGCAAAACGAGTTTTCACTTATGTGTTCCTGTCCATCGTCGCTTTTGTATCCATTTTTCCATTCTTCTGGATGTTGGTCAGTTCAACGAATGCGTCCGTCGATGTAACCAAAGGCAGATTGTTACCGGGTTCAGCTTTCATTGATAACTTCAACAAACTGCTTGATTCGACAAATCTCGTGCAGGCTCTCGGGAACTCGGCTATTATCTCGGTGGTCTCGACTGCTCTGGCGCTGTTGATTGGTTCCATGGCAGGTTATGGCTTCGAGGTATTCCGTACGAAGTCCCGTGATATCGTGTTTAATATCCTGTTGTTGTCCATGATGATCCCGTTTGCAGCAATCATGGTACCACTGTATCGCATGTTTGCAACAATCTCGGGAGTTGCACCGGTTATCGGAATCAATACGATGGCAGCAGTTATCTTGCCAACCATTGCAACAGCGTTCCTGATCTTCTTCTTCCGTCAGAACACCAAAATGTTCCCGAAAGACTTGCTGGAAGCTGGACGTATTGATGGTTTGAGTGAACTCGGCATCTTCCTGAAGATCTATATGCCAACAATGAAAACAACATATGCAGCGGCAGCAATCATTACATTTATGAGTAGCTGGAACAACTATCTGTGGCCACTCATTGTATTGCAAACGCCTGACCAACAAACGATTCCGCTATTGATCTCAAATCTTGGTGCTGGTTATGCTCCGGATTATGGAGTGATCATGACAGCAATCGTTATTGCAACACTGCCTACAGCAATCGTATTCTTCATCATGCAGAAACATTTTGTTGCAGGTATGGTAGGTTCCGTGAAGTAATGAAAACAGCATAATCCGTGCAAATGACGGGTGCAGGAAAGAAGAGAGGGCGCTGTTATGGCGTACCTCTGTCTTTTTTGTTTATGTAAAGCAAAAAGGAAATCCAGAGTAAACCTTGAATAAGTCAAACTATAACGTTTTAAAGGGAGAGAGAGCCGATGAAAGCAACAAAGGCAGATATCAACTGGTTGGGAGATGTAAGTGTATTTGAGGTGAACCGTCTTCATGCCTATTCCGATCACCGTTATTACCAAACAATGGACGAGGCTGTAGGTTCAGGCGCGATGTCCATGCGTTATGATCTGAATGGTACGTGGAAATTTAACTATGCGATTCGTCCAGACAGCCGTTCTGAGTTTTTCTATACATCCGATTTTTCCAGTGAAGGCTGGGATGATATTGAAGTTCCGGGGCATATCCAACTTCAAGGATACGGACAGATTCAATATGTAAATACACAATACCCTTGGGATGGTCTGAACGAAATTCGTCCGCCGGCATTGCCGCAGGATAAAAACCCTGTTGGAAGTTACATTCGCACATTCCACCTGCCAACAGGTTGGGAGTCGAATCCGGTATATATTTCTTTCCAAGGTGTAGAGTCTGCATTTTATGTATGGCTTAACGGACAATTCGTAGGGTACGGGGAAGACAGCTTTACGCCATCTGACTTTGACCTGACGCCATTCCTTCAGGATGGAGAGAACAAGCTCGCAGTTGAGGTGTATCAACGAAGCACAGGCAGCTGGCTGGAAGATCAGGATTTCTGGCGTTTCTCCGGTATTTTCAGAGATGTGTATCTGTATACGGTCCCTGCTGCACACGTACGTGATGTTCATGTTCGCACAGATCTGGACAAGTCTTATACGAACGGTACATTGCAACTAGATTTGAAACTGGAAGGAAAAGCGGTTGCTGGAGCACATGTAGAGGCTGAACTTCGTGATCGTGAAGGCAATACCGTTAAAACGTTTGAATCCAAGGTTAACGATGGACAAGTAAGTCTTCGTGAAGATATCGGTACAGTAAATCTGTGGAGCGCAGAGATTCCATACTTGTACCGCCTTTATATTCGTGTATATGATGCTGCGGGTACACTTGTTGAGGTTGTTCCTCAAGCCGTTGGTTTCCGTACATTTGAAATGATTGACAAAGTCATGCACATTAATGGTAAACGTATCGTATTCAAAGGTGTGAATCGTCATGAGTTCAACCCGCGTCGTGGACGTGCGGTTACGAAGGAAGACATGCTGTGGGATGTTCGTACCATCAAACAAAACAATATGAATGCCGTACGTACGTCACACTATCCAAACCAAAGTCTGTGGTATGAGCTGTGCGATGAATATGGACTCTATGTTATTGATGAGATGAATCTGGAGACACACGGATCTTGGCAGAAACTTGGTGCCGTTGAGCCTTCATGGGTTATTCCAGGGGACAAACCGGAATGGCATGATATCGTTATGGACCGCGCTGTATCCATGGTCGAGCGTGACAAAAACCATCCGTCCATTCTGATCTGGTCTTGTGGTAATGAATCTCATGGCGGTGAAGTCATCTACAAAGTATCCCAATACTTCAAATCAGCTGATCCAACACGTCTGGTACATTACGAAGGTGTATTCCATGATCGTCGTTTCGATGAGACAAGTGATATGGAGACCCGCATGTATGCCAAACCGGCGGACATTGAAGAATTCCTGAATGCCAACCCGACCAAACCTTATATTAGCTGTGAGTACATGCATGCTATGGGTAACTCTATTGGCGGTATGCACAAATATACGGAGTTGGAAGACAAATACCCGATGTATCAAGGTGGATTCATCTGGGATTACATCGACCAATCCATTTATAAAAAAGATCGTTACGGCAAAGAATTCCTCGCTTATGGCGGAGATTTCGGTGATCGACCATCTGACTATTCGTTCTGTGGCAACGGTATCGTTCATGCTGATCGTAAAGTAACTGCAAAAATGCAGGAGGTTAAATTCCTGTATCAGAACATCAAGCTGTTCCCGGATCGTGAAGGCGTCAAAATCGTGAACGGTAACCTGTTCGCAGATACATCTGCGTTGGAACTGGTATACAGCCTGGAGCGCGAGGGACATGAAGTGCTGCGTGGAACATTGGAAGTGAACGTGGATGCACAAAGCGAGACGGTAGTGAAACTTCCGCTGGGCGCAGAATCTCTGGCGGGCGGCGAGTACGCTGTGAACACTGCATTTGTGTTAAAAGAAGCTACGCTGTGGGCTGACAAAGGCGAAGAAGTGGCATTTGGACAGTTTATTTTCACACAGGATCAGGTAAATGATGCAGCCCAGACGGACCTGAACCATGTAAGTGATGTACAGGTGGTTGAAGGTGACGTTAACATTGGTGTTCGTGCTGGCAAGACGCATGCGCTGTTCTCCAAACAGTTCGGGACACTGGTTTCCCTGAAATTGTCCGGTCGTGAGACGATTGCCGTACCACCTGCACCGCTCTTCTGGCGTGCAATGACGGATAATGACAAAGGTATGGCGATGGGCTTCGAACTGGGTGCCTGGTATGCAGCGAGCTTGATGCCACGTTCTGTAGAGTGGAAAGCGGAACAGAAACCGGATCAATACCGGATCGAGTTCACGTACAAACTCAACATTTCGGAGGATGTACAAGTGAAAGTGGTCTATACCGTTCATGCAGATGGAAGCGTACGCGTGCATAATACGTACAAAGGTACAGCCGGATTGCCAAACCTGCCAATTCATGCATTGTCCTTCAGAACATCACCTGACTACGAAAACGTGGAATGGCTCGCGATGGGACCAGAAGAAAATTATGCAGACCGCGCATTTGGCGCACGTCTGGGCATCCATGGCAGCAAGGTAGCTGATACCATGGCTCCATATCTTGTACCACAGGAATCAGGCAACCGTACGGGCGTACGTTGGGCCAAATTGACAGACAACGCGGGACGTGGCTTTAAAATTGAGGCATCCGGAACTCCAGTTGAGCTGAATGTATCACCATATACGGCATTTGAGCTGGAGAACGCACAACATGCGTATGAATTGCCACCTGTGCACTATACGGTTGTGACTGTAGCGGGTAAACAAATGGGTGTTGGCGGTGATGACAGCTGGGGTGCTCCAGTTCATCCGGAATACCTGATCCCTTCGGACGGCGAACTGACATTTGAATTCGTCATTCGTGCACTGTAAGCAAAAGAATCGTACAGAATAAAGAATGTATTAAATAAAGAACAGAGGTCTTCGCTCGTCGGAGGCCTCTGTTTTGTTATGTCAACGAACCGCTTGAGAGGCATTGTATGAAACCGTTCTCTCTCCGGCCTCGTAATGTACGAGACAGGAAACATAAGAGGGGGTTCAAGATGAGTAGAAAAGCAAAGACAGGTATATGGGTGACGGTGTTGGTCTTTCTGGGCATCATTGTTGGATGCTTCATATGGTATTTCAATACCGCTTCGGGTGAACGTGCACTCAAAACGATGAGGTCCAATAACTCGGGCGGCCTGGAGAGGGTTGTTAAAGTGTACAGCAATAATGGTGAATTGATTCAGACCTATGATGGCAAAATCGACGTGGAAGATACGGAATACGGAAATAAAGTATTATTCGATCTTAATGGGAAACGCGTTGTGATCTATAATGCAACGATTGTTGTTGAAGAGAAGTAAAGCGTAGATTGCCAGTCTTGAAGAAGCGCTGGTTCGGAATTAGGAATGACACCCTATTGCTTATATGGTAAAATTAAGGAAAAGATATAAGGGTCGGGTGAGATTTTTATGGTGGATATGTACCTCATAATCCTTGTTGCCATCTTGGGAATGATCCTGTTCTACAGTCTAATCGCTTATTTCTTGGTTCGTTTCATTTCGAGAAAAGCATTCAAGCTGACGTTAACCAAATATGAAATGACGGAGATTATAACCTGGCTCGCCGTGCTGTTTATTACCTTCATGATGATTAAGACACGTTCAATAAATCTTCTCTTGCCAGTTGTTTTACTCATCATTCCATTGATCAATTTGCGACTTTCCAATCGGAAACATCGAGAGCTGAACTCGTAAGGTCTTGTTAAGTTGGGAAAATAAACAAGAAGGAGCTTAATCATGATCTTGGGCAAATCAACGGACACGTCAGGGTTAACGCAGGTTGCCAATCTCTCGGATGAGTTGCAGTCTGTTTTTGATCAAGCAGAAAGCAAATATCAAATCGTTGATATTGAACTATTCTTTGTTTTCAGGTGTCTCCCTGAGGAATACGAGAGAAGGTCCAAGGTCAGGCATGTGAAGAAGGAGAATGTCATCTATTTTGATCTGGTGGTCAGCGAGGATCGGTATAAGACATTAAGCAAAAGCAAACAACGGTATGTATTAAGCCATGAGTTTTATTCTTTTTTAAGTGAAAAGATCAAGAAATACAAGATTGAACATCTAAACACAAATGAATTTATCGCAGATATGGGGATGTGGCTAAGGGAGATTGGATGGTTGCAGACCGAAGAGGAAGCCGAAATAAGTGATTTTGAAGAAAAGTATAACTAACAAAATAAATGAAAACTTATACAACAAAAATAGGCCCTCTTTCGAGGGCCTACTTTTCATGGGAGAGGAGAAACCGGACGAAGAGCTTATGGGGAAACGTAAGTCTTCTCCGCGGTTGTCTACGACACTTGTGATGTCGATAATTATAGAATCGCCCGATTGTTTCCTTTTTATACATATGCGTCAACAATTCGTCAACAATTTTCCAAGGGAAATGAAGACTGCACATTTTTCAAACTGAACCCGAGTGTGGTACGATAGCCGTATCAATAAACTTACATAGAGAAAAGGTGACTCGTCAGTGAGAGTGGTATCTGGGAGTGCAAAAGGCAGGCCGCTGAAGGCTGTTCCTGGCACAGGCACGCGACCGACCACCGACAAGGTGAAGGAAGCGTTATTTAGCATGGTTGGTCCTTATTTTGAGGGCGGCACAGCATTGGATCTGTTTGCAGGCAGTGGAGGTCTCGGTATTGAGGCACTAAGCCGCGGCATGGACAAGGCTGTTTTTGTTGATTTGGAATCAAAAAGTATTGAAGTCATCCGCATGAATCTGAAGGCGACCAAGCTGGAAGACCAGGCGGCTGTATATCGTAATGATGCAGGTCGTGCGTTGAAGGCACTCGCCAAGCGAGGCACAACGTTTGATCTGGTGTTTCTCGACCCGCCATATCGCATGAAGAACGGGCACGAGTTGATGCTGACCATGCACGAACTGGATCTTCTGGAACCCGAAGCAACCATCGTGCTTGAATATGAATCCAAACATGATTACCCTGAGCAATTCGGCCCGTTTGAACAAACGCGCAAGGCTTTGTATGGGGAGACGGCAGTATCCATCTATTATTATGCGCCTGAAGCAGTTGAAGATGGAGAAGCCATTACACCGGAAGAGGAGGCTCCTCATGACTGAAATGATACATCGACAGGAACGGATTGCCGTATATCCTGGAAGTTTTGATCCCGTAACGATGGGGCATCTCGATATTATCGCCAGAGCGTCGAAGCAATTTGATCGCGTCATTGTGGCTGTGTTGAACAATATGAGCAAAAATCCGCTGTTTACGGTGGAGGAACGCAAAGAACTGATTACGGAAGTAACCCGCCATCTACCCAATGTGGAGGTGGACAGTTTCCGCGATCTGACGGCCAATTACGTCCGGCAAAAGGAAGCTCAGGTCATCGTTCGTGGTATACGTTCGGTAACTGATTTTGAATACGAATTGCAATTGGCATCGACCAACAGCAAGTTGAATCCGGATGCGGAAACGATATTTATGATGACGAATCCGAAGTATTCCTATTTAAGTTCCAGCATCGTCAAAGAAATCGCTCATTATCATGGAGATGTTACAGATCTTGTCTCACCTGAAGTGGAAGCTGCCCTCCGTCAGAAAATCAGCGAGAAAACCGGCGGTTAAACCAGAAGGTAAGACCTGACAGACTAATCATCAATGCAAGAAGTAACGCAAGACCTATACATGCAGCAGGGAAGACACTCCAAATGGTGTTGATCGGGTATGTGTTACCTGGACTATGTATGAATAACCAACCGAATGGTGTCGAGAGGTCCTTCTCTGCATTCGTCTGTAAAGTGGTCCAGACTTCTGTGCTATAACGGCTGAACGGCATCCATAGGAACAGACTGATGAAAAATGCGATTAATCCATGAGTCAGACGAACTCCGGCAAAGTACAACATCGATTTGCTGCTTGGACCCGTTGTTTTCAGGACAGCGGAGACTTGCAGATGGGAGCATAAACCACCCCATCCCAGAACGGCTGCAAGTAGAGGTATGAGCAGCGCGGGTGTAATTGAAGTCTGGCTCAAATGATAGGTGCCCAGGTGAAGCTCAAAGAAGGCTGGCCACAGCGCAGCAGAGGACCCGGGAGTCAGATATAGGGAGACCAACCGGATAAATACGGCAAAACCGATCATGTATCCACCAGTCATCATCAAGGTCTGCACAGCTTGGGATACGGTGTCACCGAGCAGTTTGCCAAACCCTCTTCCATCACGACGATGGGCTTCTCTTGCTGCAATCATCAGTTCCGACCATAGATTGCGTCGTTTAAGCGTAGAGTGATGGGGTGCAGATGAGCGACTTGTGGAATTTGCAGGACTTGCAGGACTTGCAGGCTGAGTGCCAAGAGAGCTGTTATCTGCTTGCACAGCTGTTGAGCCAACCCTGTTTGTCTGGTTACCTGGTGTAGGCAGGAGACGCGTGGCAAGAATGGCCGCAATCCAGCCGCTGATCCAGTGGACCAAGAGTAGAAAATATCCGGCCGCTGGCTGGTGAAGAAAAGCAGCACCAACGACCAGTATGATCATCATTGGATTGGCAAAATGAGATGCCGCCGCAAGGACAACCGCCTGCTTGGCGGTAATTTGTCTATCCTGAAATAAACGGGACACCGCATCTGCTCCTGCGGGGAATCCACCGCACATGCCAACGGCAATTGCCAGACCTGCGTTGCCAGGGAGTCTGAACCAGCGTTGCATTAACGGTCCGAGCAAGGCGCCGATCGCGTGGGTGAAGCCAAACGCAGTGAGCATTTGGGATAACATGAGAAACGGGAGCATGGCAGGAAAGATGATTTTCCACCATATATCCAGACCTTGAATAGAGGCATCAAACGCTTCTTTTGGGGAAGCAACTACCGCAATGACCAGCATTAAAGCGCCGGTACTTAGGATTATCGTTCGTAACGGGCCAGAATCTCTAACCTCGCTCTGTAATGTCATCGTTTCACCTCATATCAGATAACGCCGATTTGGCATCTGAATCGTTATGGACGGCCGAATGACGCCCGAAGGGCGGTTCGGCCTTGACCGGACAGGCTATTGTATACAGCGGCCTATCCGGCCTGTACCATTGTATGCACAGGGACCAGAGTGTTAGACTTGAAAAAAATGATTAAACAAGATGAGCTGAGTATCTGCATGATAAAGAGCGTGAATCTAACCGACGAATGAAAGTATTCACAAGGTGGAATTACGATCCCTTTTTAGTGTAGAGTTCAGCTTATATAGAGAGACAAAGAACGGAGGCTCATGCGATGAATCGGATTCGGAAATCTGGCGGATTCAGAGCTTCGATCTTTGTGATCGTGGTGGCTCTGGTCGTCTATGTTGCCGTGTACATGCCAACGCCGTATATCATATATATGCCTGGCAGTGCAGATGAAGTAAAACCAATGGTGACCGTTAAGGGCGGAGACCGGGAAGAACGCGGTGTGTTCATGATGACGACCGTGTCGGCAACATATGCCAATGTGTTTTTGCTAGGAACCTCTCTGTTCAATAAAAATGCTCAAGTGGATAAAAAGGAAGACCGACTGCGCGGCAAAAGCGAAGCGGAATACTCTGCCGAACAGGTGTGGTTCATGAGTGACTCACAATCCTCCGCAATGGAGGCTGCATATGAACAGGCTGGTGTGGCTTACTCTATTGTACCTGAACATATCTTTGTATTTGGCCTGTCCGAAGATCCAAAACCGGAAGGAGATATTGCTCCAGGAGATATCATTCTGGGAGTGAACGGAACAGCTACGCCGGATAATACGGTGCTTTCTGCCCAGTTAAAAGATAAAAAGGTCGGAGATACGGTCGAAATGCAACTGGAACGTGGTGGAGAGACCATTAGCCGGGACGTGAAACTGATTCAGGTAAAAGACAATAAAACGGGCGAAACCCGCCCGGGACTCGGAGTAATGATTGGTGCGGTTCAGAAGGTGAAAGCTGAAGATCCGAACAAACAGATTTCCTTCACAGATACTCAGGTTGGTGGTCCGTCTGCCGGCTTGATGTTTACGTTGGAAATCTACAACCAGTTAACACCTGGAGATCTGACTAAGGGGCATCGAATTGCGGGTACAGGTACCATTACGAAGGACGGTGTGGTGGGTGCCATTGGTGGTGTAGTGCACAAGATTGTAGCTGCTGACCGGAAAGAAGCGGAGATCTTCTTTGTGCCGAAGGATAACTATAAGGAAGCAGCAGCCAAGGCTGAACAGATCGGCACCAAAATGAAACTTGTGCCTGTGAGCACGGTGGATGATGCGCTGGCGTATTTGAAAACCTTGTCCGTGAAATCATAGGATTATGATGGGGCGGGAAGAGATGGAGTCGAGTTGAAACGGATGAATAAGTACGGTTGATATCAGAAAGAATGGATTGCAGCGAATGAAGTGTGATCAAGAGAAATGAGCGTATCAGGTTAATGAGAGAATCCCCTTGTTGCGATGTGCCTGAGCGGCGCGCAGCAAGGGGATTTTTTTTACTTATATAGTTGAGTGTCGAATAATTGAAAATCAATGATACGAAAATGGTGGAATGAAAAGCTCCATATGAGATGAAGTTTTTTGGTCAAAAGCGGATTACACTCTCACAGGCGACTCATAGTAGTCACTGAACATCCTGCGTGTGTCCCTATGCTCACAAGCGAGCCCATACGCAACCTGAGCTTGGATATCCAGTTCAAGTTGATTGTGTGTGAACGTCGACGGTTTCAGCACAACAGGAAGCGATGCAGTCTTCTTCATTTGTTTAAGCAGGCTCTGCCCTTGAGTATTAAATCCGAGGACTCGGAGATATCCGGGTCCGGCAGCCAATTGCTCTGGTGAACACTCCGCTTTGGTGTGATTCAGGAGCAGGTGGGTGAGCATACGCTGGAGTTTGGTGCGTGTGTATCGTTTGGTCTTCAGTGCATTCAGGAGTGCTTCGACTGAAGGCTCCGGGAGCTGAGCGAGTGTACGGATCAGCCGGTGTTCCAGGCCTTCCGTGACTTCGGCGATGCGTTCCAGCTCGGAGGCACGGCGGGTGGCCGCAAGGTGCAACAGCGGCTGTGCAAAGCGCTCCCAGTGTATGGGAGCGCGCCCTTCCTGCCATTCGCGATGCAGAATGGCAAGAGTGGCCGCCGGCACGTATGGCGCGGCGGCGCTGGGCCCGTCCGCCATCAGCAGGCGGCGGACGGCTGTGGCACTGGCGATCGCCCCCGGGCCGGGCGTCGCCTCATGATACGCGGCACCGGTACGCGCCGCCGTAAAGGGCTGGATCGCGCTGCCAAGTCGTTGCAGCGCGATCAGGTAGTGCAGCCCAAGCGAATTGTTGGGCTGCTCCAGCAGTGCAGCGGCGTCGTGAGCATCGACGCCGCCGGGCGCCAGCGCCGCCGCCGCGCCTGCGTACGCGGCGGGGTAGCTGGCGCCTTCCCGCAGACGGCGCGCGATGTCCTCGCGCATCCCTGCGGGCTCCACAGCCAGCACGCGCGCAATGCGCTGCAGGCTGTCCAGGTCGCCGGACTCGCTGCCAAAGCAGAGCGAGTCCACAACGCCGGTGCGGTCCAGCAAGGATACCGCACCGAAGGCAAACCACTCCGCCGGTTGGACCGCGTACGCAACCGGCAGTTCAAGCACGAGATCCGCGCCTGCGTGCAGCGCCATCTCGGTGCGCGCCCTTTTACCCACGATGGCGGGTTCGCCACGCTGGAGAAAAGGGCCGCTCATGACGGCAACAACGGCGTCTGCTCCGCTTAGCCGCCGAGCTTCTTGCAAATGATAAACATGCCCATTGTGCAAGGGGTTATATTCAACAATGACGCCTACGGCTTTCATGATTAGAGGTACTCCTTTCGATTGGATAACCGAGTATGTATAACATCCATTCCATCATAGGGGATGTTATGTATTAGATCAAATCATGCACCAATTCAGACAAGAAAAAGGCACAAATCCAACATCAACGGATGCCAGCCTGTGCCTGCAAATCTATTGTATATTACTTTTTCGATAATTGGAGAATGACCTCTTCATCTTAATAAATCAACTTATAGGACACTTACCTATACACTTATACATTAGGAAGTTAGGCCAATCACATCTTACAATCTCAGAACCCTTAGACACTTTCCAGCGCGGGAGAGAGACTAGCTTTCGGCCCAAAAAATTCATAATGAATGTTGTCTGCTGCAACTCCAAGCGCCAGAAGCTCCGTATACACTGACCGCATGAACGAAACGGGTCCGCACAGATAATAGGTGGCATCCAGTTCCTCAATCACTTGGCGAAGCCAGACCGCATCCATATAACCTTCCTTATGAAAATGACTGCTCGTATGATCAGCATCCTCAGGTTGTGTATAACAATAATAAGCTTTAACGCTCTCATTAAGTTCGGCCAGACTGTTCACATGATCACGGAACGCGTGAGATCGCCCATTGGGACTTGCATGCAAAAATGTAATTGTGCGATTTTCATTCAAATTAACAAGTGTATTTAACATGCTGATCATGGGCGTTAGACCGACACCACCACTCAGGAGAACAACAGGACGTTTATCGTCTGCATTCATTGTGAAGTCACCAGCAGGAGCGGATAGTTCCACTTGACTACCTTCTTCAATGTGATCATGGAGATACGTAGAGATAACTTCGTCAGGACGTTCTAATACACCTCGCTCGCGTTTAACGGAAATGCGATAGTAAGGTTTACCCGGGGTATCTGAAAGGCTATACTGACGAATCTGGGTAAATGACTGTGCCTCTGGTTTGATTCTGATACTGATGTATTGTCCTGGTTCATAGGTTGCGATAGGCTGACCATCGTCTGGAACGAGGTAAAAGGACGTGATGACTTCACTTTCCTGCTCTTTCTTGGCAACCTTGAAGGTACGAAATCCTTCCCAGCCACCCGTCTGGTTTTCCGCTTCCGCATACATGTCCTGTTCGATCCCGATAAAGGCGTTTGCAATGACATTGTAGGCTTCACCCCACGCCGTGATAATTTCATCCGTTGCCGCGTCTCCAAGTACATCTTTGATGGCTTGAAGCAGATAGGTGCCGACAATCGCATATTGCTCCGGAACGATACTCAGGCTGCGATGTTTGTGTGCAACTTGTCGAACGGCAGGCAGGATGGAAGGCAGATTATCGATATGCAGGGCAGCAGTGTATACCATATTGGCAAGAGCCGCTTGCTGCCGTCCCTGTTTCTGATTTGCGTGATTAAAAATATTGAGCAGTTCCGGATGTGCTGTAAACATCGTTTCATAGAAATGGCGTGTGATCGCTTCGCCGTGGACTTCAAGAACGGGGACTGTAGATTTAATGACTCTAATGGTGTGCTCGCTTAACATACATTTTCCCTCCAGATATGATATGAGATCGTTGGATAATAAACGGTTATGGGGTTGATCGTGCTTTGGTTTATAGCAAGTATAGGTAGGGGCAAAGAGGGGCTGTGTGATATAGATCACACTAAACGTTAACGAAATGTGACCGCTGTTTGCAAGGAACTGCAACTAAAATGACGACTTGTAGTTTATCGTGATGTGAGTCTATAATAGATCAGATGGAGCAAACGGTTCTGAGCGATTGGTTTAAAATAGGGTGTAAAGTTAAAAGTGTTGACAAACGTCTTGAAAAATCGGTATAATGATTTTTGTTTGTTAAGTCAATTTCATAATACTTTTAACGATGAATCGTCAGAATACATACAGTCAGGATTTATTGCTTTACAAAAGCAGGCTTGACCTGTATAACTGTCGTGATACGTTTGACATGAATTATGAAATTGGTTTCGTTTGGAGTGATGGAAATGTTAATGCCATTTCGCAAAGTGGCTACCAGTGATGGTCCCCTGAAGTTTAACGAACAGTGGGATATCAAGGAACTGGTTTCTAACCGACAAGATATCACAGCCGTTACCCCCCTGACTGCGGATTTATCTGCAGAAATCAGAGAAGGTGACGTTGTGGATGTTCATGGCAAGCTGACAGTAGGAATGGACATGTTGTGCTCCCGTTGTCTTAAGCCGATCAATGAACATTTTCATATTGATTTTCATGAGCAATTCAAGCAGGGAAAACAGCCAGAGGAATTACACGAAGACGACGATACGCTCTATGTGGATGGGGATAGCGTTGATCTGAAAGGTTATGCCGAGGAAGCTTTTCTGCTGGATCTTCCGTTTATACCGCTATGTAGCGATACATGCAAAGGGTTATGCCCTAAGTGTGGCCATGAGCTGAACGAAGGTGACTGCGGTTGTGATAACCAGGTTATCGATCCGCGGCTTGCAGGGCTCAAGGATTTTTTTAAATGAGCATGATTGAAAATCGAACATTGTAACAACTACCTGCAAAGGTTGATTTTGATAAGGAGGTGGGAATAATGGCAGTACCTCAACGGAGAACGTCCAAGACGCGTCGCGACAAACGTCGCACTCACTTTAAATTGGCTGTACCGGGCATGGTGAAATGTGAACAATGTGGCGAACTTAAACTTAGTCACCACGTGTGCAAAGTGTGCGGAACGTACAAAGCAAGAGAGATCATCTCTCAATAATAGTTGGACACTAAGTAGCACTTCATTTCGATGAGGTGCTACTTTTTTTGGATTAGAGGGAGTGGGTAGAGTGAGCTAACTAGCATGAAATCCTTGCTCCACAAGGGTGAATTGTTTTTGTTAGGCCAGTCTTTCTTTTTGACACGGGATGAGATATACTATAGTTTAGTACCAGGTTCTAAGATTTGACGTTACATATAGAAGAACCATAATCCGTTTGAGAACGACCCTGGTGACCAGGGATGCAACTATAGAAGCAACACGAAAGAATGGTTGAACTGGCCGGATGGGACGGTTCCGTAAACGATACAGCGGGGGGTGTCAGGCATCGAACGTGTACCGAAGAGACAGAGGCAACAGCAGTTAACCAAAATGATAGAAGAGAACCCGTTTGTGACGGATCAGGAACTTACACGCCAATTGAAGGTGAGTATTCAAACGATTCGTCTTGACAGACTGGAACTTGGAATACCCGAACTTCGGGAGCGGATGAAACTGATGGCAGAGCGCTCGTATGATCAGGTACGCTCGTTGCCCTTGCATGAGATTATCGGTGATATTGTGGATCTACAACTGGACAAGAGCGGGATTTCCCTGTTTGAGATTAAGGAAGAACACGTGTTTTCAAGAACAGGCATTGCACGTGGACACTATGTCTTTGCGCAGGCTAACTCCTTGGCTGTAGCCATTATTAATGACGAGATCGCGTTGACTGCATCAGCAGACATTCGCTTTGTCCGTTCGGTTCATTTGGGTGAGAAATGTATTGCGAAGGCTTATGTGAGATCGATTCCGGGTCAAAAGGGCAAAGCCAAAGTGGAAGTATTCACTTATGTAGGTGAAGAAATGGTGTTTCAAGGCAACTTTGTAATCTACCATTCAGGTGGAGAAGACAGCGGAGAAGGAGGTCATTTGGAATGAAAATCGTCATTGATGCCATGGGAGGCGACAATGCACCTGCATCAACGGTAGAAGGTGCGATTGCCGCAGCCACGGAATGGGCGGATACACAGATCGTCCTGATCGGCGATGAAGCCAAGCTGGAGCCTCTTTTGAGTCAGTCAGGTGTGAGACCTGCCAATCTTACGGTCCGGCATGCTTCCGAAGTTATTGGTTCGGATGATGAACCCGTCAAAGCAGTGCGTCGCAAGAAGGATGCCTCTATGGTGGTCGCAGGTCGCATGCTGAAAGAGGGCGAAGCGGACGCGATGATCTCGGCGGGCAATACTGGAGCGCTGATGACAGCGGGTTTGCTTGTTGTAGGTCGCATGGAAGGCATTGAACGTCCAGCGCTAGCGCCTATGATTCCAACGATTGATGATGTGGGTGTACTTGCGCTGGATCTCGGAGCAAATATGGATGCCAAACCGGAGCATCTTGCACAATATGGCCTGATGGGCAGCTTGTATCGGCAAAAAGTACAGGGTATAGAGTCCCCACGAGTGGGCTTGCTCAATGTAGGAACAGAGCCAGGCAAGGGAAATGAGTTAACCAAGCATGCATATCCTTTGCTTGAACAACTTCCAATTCGGTTTGTCGGTAATGTTGAGGCACGTGATGTGCTGACTGGTGCTTGTGATGTGCTTGTATGTGACGGTTTTGCAGGAAATATACTGCTGAAGTCGCTGGAAGGCACAGCAGGTGCCATTTTCGCCTTGCTTAAGGAACAATTCTCATCTTCTCTCAAAAGTAAACTGGCAGCGGCTGTACTGATGCCTGAGCTGCGTGGGTTGAAACGGAAGCTGGATTATACGGAGCATGGCGGAGCGCCACTCCTCGGTTTGAGCAGACTGGTTGTGAAAAGTCATGGATCTGCTGATGGTAATGCCATCAAAAATGCTGTGCGCCAAGCACGGATCGCAGTGCAGAATCAGCTGGTAGAGAGCATATCTAAGGAAATTAGCGGGAAGTGAGTGACGATATGAATAATTTGCGCCCAGTAGGGATTATTGGTACAGGAAAATATGTGCCTGAGAAAATTTTGACAAATAGCGATCTGGAGAAAATGGTCGATACCAATGACGAGTGGATCGTCAGTCGTACAGGAATCAAAGAGCGTCACATCGCTGCACCCGATCAGGCAACTTCTGATCTGGCATACGAAGCGGCTATTAAAGCCCTTGAATCTGCAGGTATGACAGGCAGTGATCTCGATCTGATTATTGTAGCAACCATTACTCCAGATTCTTCGTTCCCATCGACAGCCTGCATCTTGCAGGACAAATTGGGTGCGAAAGGTGCCGCGGCATTTGATCTGTCGGCTGCTTGTTCCGGATTTGTATACGGTTTGGCTAGTGCTACAAGCTTCATACAAAGCGGTATGTACAACAATGCACTTGTTATTGGTGCGGACTGCTTGTCTCGTATTACGGATTATACAGACCGTAACACTTGTGTCCTCTTTGGTGATGGAGCAGGGGCGGTAGTTGTTGGTGAAGTTCCGGAAGGTCGCGGATTCAAAGCATTTGATCTCGGCGCCGAAGGTGCTGGTGGTAGTCTTCTTCAGATGGAAGGCGGCGGTTCCCGTCTGCCTGCTACTGCAGAGACCGTTGAAAATAAAAAGCATTACATCAACATGAACGGTCGTGAAGTGTTCAAGTTTGCGGTACGTGTCATGGGGACAGCTACCATTGAGGTATTACGCAAGGCTGGTATGGAGCGTACGGATGTGGATCTGTTTGTTCCTCACCAAGCGAATATTCGGATTATCCAATCTGCGATGCAACGCCTTGAACTTCCTGAAGAAAAGGTTGTAGTCAACGTGGATAAGTATGCAAACACATCGGCTGCATCCATCCCGCTTGCTCTGGTAGAAGCTGCGGAGGAAGGTCGCATGAAAGCCGGAGATACCGTTCTGATGGTTGGATTCGGTGGCGGTTTGACATGGGGAGCATCGGTACTCGTTTGGTAAAATAGACATCTGGGAGATGAATGAGATGGGTAAAATAGCATTTGTATTTCCCGGACAGGGATCACAGGCTGTAGGCATGGCCAAGGACGCGTATGAGTCCGTGCCTGCGGCAACCGAGATTTTTCGCACAGCAGATGAAACATTGGGTTTCTCGCTGAGCAACCTTGTATTTGAAGGACCGGAGACCGAGTTGAAACAGACATCAAATACACAACCGGCTCTGTTGACGGCAAGTATTGCCTTGCTTGAAGCTTTCAAAGAAAAAGGAATTCAGCCTGACTATACGGCTGGACACAGTCTGGGAGAATACAGTGCATTGGTGGCAGCGGGCGTTCTTTCGTTTGCTGACGCAGTGAGCACTGTACGGGCACGTGGTCAGTATATGGAACAGGCAGTACCGGGTGGACAAGGAGCGATGGCTGCTGTGCTGGGTGCGGATCGGGAAGCGCTGGGGGTGCTTTGCCGTGACGTATCTGAAAGTGGTCATGCGGTTGAACTTGCCAACATGAATTGTCCGGGACAAATCGTCATTTCTGGTGTAAAGGAAGGCGTAGCTGCAGTTGCGGAGCGAGTGAAAGAAGCAGGCGGTAAACGCGCTATTACACTTGAAGTAAGCGGTCCGTTCCACTCTTCATTGATGAAGGGTGCAGCTGAGAAGCTGGCAGAGAAACTGAAAACCGTTACGTTCTCACCGGCAGCGGTCCCTGTAGTCGCTAATGTGACTGCAAGACCTGCAGAGGATGGACAGGTTCAGGATTTGTTGACAGCTCAGGTCTATTCTCCTGTATTATGGGAAGACAGTGTGACATGGCTTATTGAGCAAGGAGTGGATACGTTCATCGAGATTGGATCTGGCAGTGTATTGACCGGTTTGATTAAAAAAACAGATAAAACCGTAAAACTGTACAATGTGAACAGTCTTGAAACGCTCGAAGCAACGGCAAGTGAATTAGAAGGAATTATATGAGTTAAACTAAACTTTTTACACGAGAACGGAGAGGACAGAAAAAACCTGAAGAAGCGGAGTGTTCGCCTTTATCACCGGATTTTCCCTTTAGAAAAGGGAATCAAAAAATCTGGGGATAACAGCGATCGGAAGGTTATTCTGTCATCGGAGTGGCAAGTGTAAACATTCTTTGGTTGAACTGATATAGATTTGGGGAAAGGAGGAATGATTATGTCTAAACCATTAGAAGGTAAAAATGCACTCGTTACCGGGGCATCCCGAGGCATTGGGCGCAGTATTGCACTGGCACTTGCAGAAGCTGGAGCGAACGTAGCCGTGAATTATGCGGGCAGCCAAGCGGCAGCTGAGGAAGTGGCGGAAGCGATTCGTGCCAAAGGAGTCAAGGCGATTACACTTCAAGCCAATGTTGGCCTGATGGATGAAGCTGAACAAATGGTCAAAGCTACACTCGAAGCATGGGGCAACGTTGATATTCTGGTGAACAATGCTGGAATTACCCGTGATAATCTGATCATGCGTATGAAAGAGGAAGAATTCGATCAGGTTATTGAAACCAATCTCAAAGGTGTGTTTAATTGCCTTAAGGCGGTTACACGTCCAATGATGAAACAACGGTCGGGAAGAATTATCAATATCTCCTCGGTTGTAGGTGTGCTCGGTAATGCTGGACAAGCGAACTATGTTGCTGCCAAAGCAGGAGTTATTGGCCTGACAAAGGCATCTGCTCGTGAACTGGCTTCTCGTGGAATCACAGTTAACTGTGTTGCACCAGGTTTCATTGAGACAGATATGACAAAAGAGTTGTCCCAGGAGCTGGTGGACGGTATGCTAAGTGGTATTCCGTTGTCCCGTTTGGGTCAGCCGGATGAAATCGCCGGTGTAGTCACGTTCCTGGCTTCACAGGCTTCATCTTATATGACAGGGCAGACGCTGCATGTTGATGGTGGCATGTACATGTAATTCTTCCCGGACTTGAACAATAGTCGGGGAACAGGCGCTGGACGATCCGAAATGCCGGAAAAAGGCCGGGTTCCCCGGCCGGGAGCCGCATATGTCTTCTATGGCATTTTGCCTGCGATTCTCGTATAATACCAAAGAAGGAGGTGAACCGGATGTCCGATGTATTGGAGCGTGTAAAACGCATCGTCGTCGACCGCTTGGGCGCAGACGAAGCTGAAGTTACACTTGAAGCATCTTTCAAAGAAGATTTGGGTGCTGATTCTTTGGATGTAGTGGAATTGGTCATGGAATTGGAAGATGAATTTGATTTGGAAATCTCTGATGAAGATGCAGAAAAAATCACGACCGTAGGTGAAGTTGTAAACTACATACAATCTCATACCTAAAGTCATTTTTAGTCCCGCACATGTTTTCGAACAGGCGGGACTTCTCATCATTCATTGGTTTTTCTCATTCCGCAAGCAGCTCTACTCAAGCAGGCTTATCTTGGTTGAATGGATGTCTGTTTGCGGATATTCCCACAAAATACTTGCGTAATGCAGTCGATATAGAGGTGACTCGGTTTGAAACAAAGAGTAGTAATTACCGGAATGGGCGTAATGACATCGCTCGGAAAAGATTTGGAAACGTTCTGGGGCAGTTTAATGGCAGGAAAGTCCGGAATTTCTCAGATTGAGGCGTTTGATGTTAGTGAATACACGACACAGATTGCAGCCGAGATCAAGGATTTCAACCCGGAAGAATATATGGATCGCAAAGATGCTCGCAAAATGGACCGTTTTGTACAGTTCGCTGTGGCAGCAGGCTTCAAAGCCGTTGAAGACAGTGGTCTGAAAATTAACGAGAATATTGATGCAGAGCGTTTCGGTGTATCCATCGGATCAGGTATTGGTGGATTGGGTACGTGGGAGGACCAACATAATGCATTGTTGCAAAAAGGTCCAAAACGGGTAAGCCCATTCTTTATTCCCATGATGATCTCCAATATGGCTTCAGGCCAAATGTCCATTTCCCTTGGCGCGAAAGGTCCTAACATTAACGTTGTTACCGCTTGTGCAACAGGTACACACTCTATCGGAGATTCCTTCAAGCTGATTGCCAATGGTGATGCAGATGCCATGATCTGTGGTGGTGCGGAAGCAACAATCAGACCAACGGGTCTTGCAGGGTTCTGTGCGATGCGCGCAATGTCTACACGTAATGATGATCCTGCGAAGTCAAGCCGTCCTTTTGATACAGAACGTGATGGTTTTGTTATGGGCGAAGGCGCTGGTGTTCTGATTCTGGAATCCCTGGAGCATGCTCAAAAACGTGGTGCACGCATTTATGGTGAAGTGATTGGTTACGGTCTGACAGGTGATGCACATCACATGACAGAACCAGATCCGGACGGAGCAGCACGTTGCATGAAGATGGCACTTCGTAATGCGGGTATTGAGCCTGAAGAAGTGGACTACATTAATGCACACGGAACTTCGACGCCTGTAGGCGACAGATCCGAAACGCTTGCCATCAAAAAGGCGTTTGGTGATCATGCGTACAAGCTCGCCGTGAGTTCCACTAAATCCATGACGGGCCACATGCTTGGCGCTGCTGGTGGTGTAGAAGCGGTCATCTGCGGATTGTCACTGACACATCAGACACTGGCTCCAACGATTAACCTGGAAAATCAGGACCCGGAATGTGATCTGGATTATGTTCCAAATGTTCCACGTCAAACCAAAGTTAATATTGCCATGTCCAATTCATTTGGATTCGGCGGTCACAATGCCACCATTATTCTCAAAAAATTTGAAGCATAAGGGGCTAGTTCGTTTGAGTGAAGATCTGAAGCAGTTACAACATAAACTTCAAATCAAATTTGACAACAGGCAGCTTTTAAAACAAGCGTTTACCCATGCTTCTTATGTAAACGAACACCGGTTCAGTCAGCATCAGGACAACGAGCGTCTGGAATTTCTGGGCGATGCCGTGCTGGAACTGACTGTATCGGAATACTTGTATCATTTGTATCCTAACCGTCCGGAAGGCGAATTAACTAAGCTGCGGGCATCCATTGTCTGTGAGCCTTCCCTCGTCAAATTTGCTGAAGCGTTGGGTTTTGGGCAGTATGTACTTCTTGGTAAAGGTGAGGAACTAACTGGAGGACGGACACGGCCGGCTCTGCTGGCAGATGTGTTTGAATCTTTCATTGGTGCATTGTATCTGGATCAGGGGCTTGCGCCTGTCCGGGCATTTCTCGACCAGCATGTCTTCCCATTAATCGTATTGGGTAGCAAGCTGCAAATGAGTGATTACAAAACGGAACTGCAGGAACTTACTCAGCATCACAATATGGGAGCTTTGGAATACCGTATCGTTGAGGAACGGGGACCTGCCCATGAACGTGAGTTTGTCTCGGAGGTCCATATGGGTCAAGAACGGCTTGGCAGAGGTACAGGACGTTCCAAAAAGGAAGCGGAACAACAGGCTGCATCTGCAGCACTTGATCGACTGAAGCTTCCGGAAGCCGGAGCTTAACCGATAGCGCATAGACAAACGAAGAGCAAAGAGCAGCCCGCGGGTCCGCCCCGGCGGTAGTAATCGGCCGGACTGCTTTTTGCTCTTTTTTTTGTAAAGAGGTTCAGGGGGAGTTTGCCTGATCTTAACTAATAAGTTGAACTTTATTTTACACAAAACGAAGAGTGCAGAACCAATCTGAAGAAGCAAAGCTAAAAGTTTTCTGAAAGAAAGCTACATCGGAAGCATATGCTCCGCATTTATCAACGGATTTTTCCCTTGGATAAGGGAATCAAGAAAATCTGGGGATAAGGGCGATCGGAGGATGGTACTGCAATCGAGTAGTCATGTGTAATAGCAATTGGTTCAATTTATTTAGGCGCTGGAATGCAATACTTGAAATTTGCAAGAGGAGGTGACGAGAAACCCTATGTTTTTAAAACGGATTGAATTGGGTGGATTCAAGTCATTCGCCGACAAAACGGAGATGGAGTTCGTTCGTGGCATTACGGCTGTTGTAGGTCCGAACGGAAGTGGCAAGAGTAATATATCGGACGGAATCCGTTGGGTTCTGGGGGAACAAAGTGCCAAGTCGCTGCGTGGTGGCAAAATGGAAGATATCATTTTTGCAGGCAGTGATGCACGGAAGGCCGTTAATTTCGGAGAAGTGTCGCTAACGCTCGATAACGAGGATCACGCACTTGCATTGGATTTCGGTGAGGTGACGGTGACTCGTCGTGTACATCGCAGCGGAGATAGTGAATATTTTATTAACAAGCAATCTTGTCGCTTGAAGGATATCACGGAATTGTTTATGGATACTGGCATCGGTAAGGAAGCCTACTCGATTATTGGACAGGGGCGAATCGAAGAGATTCTGAGTACCCGTTCAGAGGATCGCAGAGGTATCTTTGAAGAAGCTTCAGGTATCGTTAAATATAAATCCCGCAAGCGGGATGCGACGCGCAAACTGGATGAGACAGAGCAGAATTTGCTGCGTATTCATGATCTGGTGACTGAACTGGAAGATCAGATTGGACCGCTAAAGGAACAATCGGAGAAAGCGATCCACTATAAGGAACTTCGTTCACAGCTCAAATCGCAAGAGATCTCCATGTATGTGTACCAGATCGAACAGATTCATGCTTCCTGGAGTAAGGCAAACGAGCGCCTGCAATCGCTAAAACAGGAAGAGGTTGGACTCGCAGCGATTGTCTCTACGCATGATGCCAAGCTGGAAAATGATCGGAATGCGCTGCGTATCCTGGAAACAGAGACAGAGCAACTGCAAGCCGCTTTATTGCAATTCAGTGAAGCGACAGAGAAAAGTGAAGGGCTTGGAGAATTGCTCAAGGAGCGCTCGCACCATCTGCAAACGAATCAGGAGCAGCTCAAAGTAACGCTTGCCGCCAGTGAAGAGAGACATTCCGAACGGGAAACCGAGCTGCTTGCACTACGTGAGAAGTTTGGCAAGCTTGAGCATGAACTGAATGATGTGAGAAATCAGTTGTCCCAGGAAGAAGCCAAACTCATCGGTGTTACAGGTGGCATTAGTCAGCAGCAAGAGGAAAGCCTCAAAGGCAACTTGCTGGAACTGATGAATCAGATGGCTCAGACACGCAATGAAATTCGTTACGTGGACCAGCAGAAAGAAACGCTGGAGCGCAGAATGAATCGCGCGGCTGAGGAATCGGGCAAATGGGAAGATCAAAAAGAGATACTGGAAAGTCGTAAAGCGGACATTGAGAAAAAAGTTGTTCGTTTGGGCAAAGAAATCAGTGATCTACGTGGTGGATACATTACGGAAAGTGAACGACTCCAGTCGCTGCAGAAGCTGCTCGAAGAAAGTCGGGGTACGGTCCGTAAATGGGAACAGAAGCGTGAAGCTCAAGTTTCCCGCCGCGATACGATGAAAGAGATGCAGGATGATTTTGACGGATTCATGCTGGGTGTCAAGGAAGTCCTCAAGGCTTCACGTAAAGGTACGCTGAGCGGTGTTCATGGAGCTGTGGCTGAACTCGTTAAAGTTCCCGAGAAGATCGAACTTGCGGTAGAGACAGCAATGGGAGCATCCTTGCAGCATGTGGTCATGGAAAATGAATCAGTTTCCAGACAGGCAATCGCTTTCCTGAAGCAGCGCCAGTTGGGACGTGCAACGTTCCTGCCTCTGGATGTCATTCGTCCTCGTGCCATTGGAGCGGCTGAACGTTCCATGATCGAAGGTATGGAAGGCTTTGTGGGGATTGGTGCTGATCTCGTACAATTCGAATCCAAGTACGCTTCGATCATTGGCAGTCTGTTAGGTAATGTTATTATTGCCGAAACGTTGGAGGTCGCCAACAAAATTGCGGCTCGCTGCCAGTATCGTTTCCGGGTTGTGACGCTTGAAGGTGACGTGGTCAATGCGGGTGGTTCCATGACGGGTGGTAGCCAGCACAAGAAAAATGTGAGTCTGCTCAGCCGGAAACGGCAGCTGGATCAGCTCGACCAGGATATTTTGGATACCGAAAATCAGATCGTGAAACTGCATCGCAGTGTGGATGATGTAAAAGTTCAACTGGAGCAGTGTCAGGACAAACTGGATGAACTTCGTCAGTCCGGTGACGACACCCGAAATGCAGAACAGCAGGCTTCGATGGAAATGAAGCAGGTAGAGCATGAGCTTCGCCATGTGCTTGAACAGGTTGCCGTTGCTGGGCAGGAGAAGAGCGGGTTCACCGAAGAGATCAAAGAGCTGGATACGGCTCGCATCGTCGCTGTGAAGAAGCTGGAGCAGCTTGAAGAGGAAGAAAAAGCCACTCATCGTGCCATTCATGCAGCTGAGTTTGCTCGGAAAGCCAATGAATCTGCGAAGGAAGAATTGCAGAGCCAACTCACCGAATTGAAAGTACGCGAAGGCAAGCTTGATCAGGAACGATTCTCCAATGGGGAACAATTGCGACGTCTGGAGCGGGAAGTGGAGTCGCTGGTCAAAGATCTGCGTCAGAATCGCACGTTGCTGGCTTCAATGGAAGCAGATCTCAAGAAAACACAGACCGAGAGTGTCAAGCAGATTGAAGATCTGAACCAGTACAAGCTGAAAAAAGCGGAAGCTTCCCAGGAACTGGACTTCAAACGTGCTGCCCGAAGTGAGTTGTCGAAAAAGCTTGAGCTTGCCGAGAGCGAAACGAAGGAACAGCGCACGCAGTTGAAAGCGGTGGAAGAGCAGATGCGACAGACGGAAATTTCCGTAAACCGGCTGGATGTTGAGCTGGAAAATATACTGCGAAAGCTGACGGATGAATACGAACTGGGCTATGAACTGGCCAAAGAGCGTTATCCTGTGCCGGAAGATGTGGAGCATACACAGGCAGAGGTACAGAAGCTGAAGCGCAGTATATCCGCCCTGGGTGATGTGAACCTGGGAGCGATTGAGGAGTTCCAGCGGGTCAATGAGCGATATGAGTTCCTGAGTGAACAGAAGAATGACCTGGTGGAAGCCAAAACAACGTTGTATCAGGTTATTCGGGAAATGGAAGACGAGATGGCGAAGCGATTCAAGATCACGTTTGATGCCATCCGCCGTGAGTTCGGTACCGTGTTTACCAAGCTGTTTGGCGGGGGACGTGCTGACCTTGTTCTGATGGACCCGGAGCGCTTGCTTGAAACGGGAATAGACATTGTTGCTCAGCCACCAGGCAAGAAACTGCAAAACCTGCAACTGTTATCCGGTGGGGAGCGGGCTTTGACGGCGATGGCTTTATTATTTGCTATTCTGCATGTGAAACCTGTACCATTCTGCGTGTTGGATGAAGTAGAGGCAGCACTGGATGAAGCTAACGTGGTACGTTTTGCCCAGTACTTGCGTGAATTCTCCGAACAGACACAGTTTATCGTTGTTACCCATCGTAAAGGTACGATGGAAGAGGCAGATGTGCTGTACGGTGTTACAATGGAAGAGGGCGGAGTATCCAAGCTTGTTTCGGTTAAACTGGAAGATGAGGAAGCAGTAATTGCCTGATCTGGTCCAAACTTGCGAGACCAATGAACTCATTGTAATCATTGAAAATCATTCAGATTGAGCATTTTTGCAAAAGCGCTTAGATTATGTACACGATGGAGGGGCTTTATGAGTTTTTTTAAAAAGCTTAGAGACAGCATTGCAAGCAAAACGGAGTCGGTCACCAAACAGTTCAAGGATGGATTGGAAAAGACACGTAAAGGGTTAGTGGAAAAAGTGTCGGATCTCGTAATCCGCCGCAAAAAAATCGATGAAGAGTTCTATGAAGAACTGGAAGAGATTTTGATCGGAGCAGACGTTGGTGTGAATACGGTCATGAATCTGATCGAAGACCTGCGCGTTGAGGTGAAAAAACGCAAAATTGAGGACGCGGCTGAGCTGCAGCCTGTATTGTCCGAGAAACTGACGGGTCTTCTTCGCGGTGAACAGAATAACGAATTGAAAATGAACCCGGATGGCATTACCGTCATTTTGTTCGTTGGTGTTAACGGTGTGGGTAAAACAACAACGATTGGCAAGCTGGCACATCGATTTAAACAGCAAGGTAAAAAAGTCATCATGGCAGCTGGAGATACGTTCCGTGCCGGAGCCATCGAACAGCTGGAAGTATGGGGACAACGCGCTGGTGTCGATGTTATCAAACAGCAATCTGGTTCTGATCCAGCAGCGGTTATGTATGATGCGGTGCAGGCAGCGAAACAACGGGGTGCGGATGTTCTCCTCTGTGATACAGCAGGTCGTCTGCAAAACAAATCGAACCTGATGGACGAGCTTAACAAGATATATCGTGTCATTCAGCGTGAGATTCCTGAAGCTCCACATGAAGTACTGATGGTACTGGATGCGACCACAGGTCAGAATGCCTTGAACCAAGCCAAGCTCTTCGGAGAGAAAAGCGGCGTAACCGGCCTCGTACTGACGAAGCTGGATGGAACAGCCAAAGGGGGGATCGTTGTTGCGATTCGTCAGGAGCTGGACTTGCCAGTGAAACTCGTGGGACTGGGTGAGAAAATTGATGATCTGCAGCCGTTTGATTCGGAGCAATTTGTGCATGCTTTATTCGCCGGATTAATCCAGGAACAGCCAGCGGAAAGTGCTGAAGAAGAGGAATCTAATTCCTAGAAGCATTAATAAATAGGTTGAATTTAATAGTATTAAACGTAATTGCCAGTGATATACGTGATAAGTGTCACGTGTAATGTCACTGGCAATACGTGTATAATGAGAATAAAGCAGGCAATGCTAAAGGGTTAGAAAGGACGGTTGAAAATGGCCAATACTCATACCTATTCTCGCCGTGAAGAAGTCGCCAATGCGGTGACACATGGAATCGGCGCTGCACTCAGTGTAGCTGCACTGGTGATATTGATTGTATTTTCAAGTATGAAAGGCACAGCTTGGCATGTGGTCAGTTTCACGATCTACGGGATCACCATGCTGCTGCTCTATACGAGTTCTACACTCGTGCATGCATGGAAAGATGGAAAAGTGAAAGATTTATTTGAGATTTTCGACCATTCATCCATTTATTTGTTTATTGCGGGATCGTACACTCCGCTTTTGTTTATTGCTGTTCGGGGTACACTTGGATGGACCCTGTTCGGTATAATCTGGGGAGTCGCATTATTCGGCGTGATCTTTAAGGCGTTTTTCACGAAAAAGTTTCTATTCATGTCCACGATTTTCTATATTGCGATGGGCTGGCTCATTGTAATTGCCTGGCAACCGCTTATGGCTGCCATTCCTACAGGCGGCATTGTGCTGCTGGTTGCTGGAGGCCTGATGTATACACTGGGTACGCTTTTTTATATGTGGCGTGGATTTCCTTACCACCATGCGATTTGGCATCTCTTTGTGTTGGCAGGCAGTATTCTTCATTTCTTTATGGTGCTGCTGTATCTGACACCACTTCGATAGAACACCAAAAACGGATGCATCTCCACGAACTGAGACGCATTCGTTTTTTCTTCTACATAGAGGTGGATTGCAGAGATACAGATAGGATTTGCTTGTTGTAAAAAAGGGTATAAACCACCCGTTAAACATCGAAATAACAACTCATCAGAGCTGTTTTTATTGTGACAAGTATTTTTGCTTGACAACCTGATTTGTTTTAGGTATTATTAGGAACGTTGCAAGAGTGTAAAGTGTTTTTCCTTGACGAAGGGAGTGCCCCGATGTGAGTCAAGAAAATCGGCTTGAGAAGACAAACCGGATTAACTTGCTGTTTGCTTTTTATGAATTGTTACTTACCGAGAAACAGCAGACTTTTCTAAAGTATTACTTTCATGACGATTTCTCACTTGGTGAAATTGCAGCCGAGTTTGAGATCAGCCGCCAGGCGGTATACGAGCATATCAAGCGTGCCGAACAAGTGCTGGAAAATTACGAAAGCAAGCTGGGCTTGCTGGAAAAGCATGAACGGCGTAATCGCAATCTTGAAGATTTGCAAAATGCATTGGAACGCGCAGGCGTTTCCATTGATAACAACAAACAAATACACGATATCGTTGCTCAGCTTAGTGAATGAAAAGTTGGCTGAGCGGAACGTATCGGTCTTGAAAACAGTATTAAAGCTTAAGGAGGTGGGATCATGGCATTTGAAGGATTAACGACCCGATTACAGAATGTGTTCAGCAAGCTGCGCGGCAAAGGCAAGGTGTCTGATGAAGATGTAGCCGAGGCTATGCGCGAGGTACGTCTGGCATTGCTCGAAGCGGATGTAAACTTCAAAGTGGTCAAGGAATTCATCGCCAAGGTGAAAGAGAAGGCTGTTGGCAAAGAAGTGATGGAGAGCTTCACGCCAGGAATGGTCATCATCGACATCGTTAACAAGGAACTAACGGATTTGATGGGTGGAAGCCAAGCGAAACTGGCTAAAGCGAACAAACCGCCTACGGTGCTGATGATGGTTGGTTTGCAGGGTGCTGGTAAAACAACCACATCGGGTAAACTGGCTAAAATGTTGCAAAAGCAAAACAGCAGACCATTGCTTGTTGCAGGAGATATTTATCGTCCGGCAGCGATCAAACAGTTGCAAGTACTTGGCGAGCAGATCAAAGCGCCGGTATTCACACTGGGAGATCAGACAAGCCCTGTTGAGATCGCACGTCAAGGTCTTCAACATGCCAAAGATAACGGTAATGACTATGTTATTATCGATACAGCTGGACGTCTGCATGTTGACGAAGAACTGATGGAAGAACTTCGCCAGATTCACAGCGTAGTGAATCCGGATGAAGTACTGCTTGTCGTAGACAGCATGACGGGTCAGGATGCGGTTAACGTAGCAGAACACTTTAACCAGCAGCTTAATCTGACAGGTGTTGTCCTGACGAAGCTGGATGGAGATACTCGTGGTGGTGCTGCGCTTTCTGTCAAAGCAGTTACGGGTTGTCCAATCAAGTTTGCTTCCCTTGGAGAGAAACTTGACGCTTTGGAGCCGTTCCACCCGGAACGTATGGCTTCACGGATCCTCGGTATGGGTGATATGTTATCTCTGATTGAGAAAGCACAATTAAACATTGATACCGATAAAGCCAAGGAAATGGAACGGAAGATGCGTAATGCAGAATTCACGTTTGAAGATTTCCTGGAGCAGATGGATCAGGTGAAAAAGCTGGGACCAATCGATCAGATCATGGATATGATCCCCGGCATGGGCAAGATGAAACAAGCCAAGGACCTGAAGGTTGATGATAAACAGATGGGCCGGATCGAAGCGATCGTTTACTCAATGACGACCGAAGAGAAACGCAACCCGGACATGATCAACCATAGCCGCCGGAAGCGTATTGCTACCGGAAGCGGAACATCTCTGGCTGAAGTTAATCGTCTGATCAAACAGTTTGATGAGATGCGCCGCATGATGAAACAGTTCTCGGATATGATGGGACCTAAAGGCGGTAAAAATAAAGCGATGAAGCAGCTTAAAGGTATGGGTAAAGGAATGAAGTTTCCTTTCCGTTGATTTAAGCGAAGCTGGATCATATACAGATTTCATTGAAGGAGGTGAATTTTCAAATGGCAGTTCGTATTCGTCTGAAACGTATGGGTGCTCACAAAGCTCCTTTCTACCGCGTAGTGGTATCGGATTCCCGTTCCCCACGTGACGGTCGTTTTATCGAGGAGATCGGTTACTACAACCCGGTTGAACAACCGGCTGTTGTTAAGATCGATGAAGATAAAGCATTGGCATGGCTTCAAAACGGTGCACAAGCATCTGACACTGTCCGCAACTTGCTTAGCAAAGCGGGCGTGATGAAGAAGTTCCACGAGTCTAAATTATCTAAATAAAGTGCTGATTCGGAGGGTCATCTATGGAAGAATTAGTAAGCATAATTGCTAAGGCTTTAGTCGATCATCCGGAAGATGTGGCGGTTCGGACGGTTGAGAAAGACCGGCTTGTCGTTTATGAGTTAACCGTTCATCCTGACGATGTCGGGAAGGTAATTGGTAAACAGGGACGAATCGCGAAATCACTTCGTACGGTCGTCACATCAGCAGCAGTTAAGATGGATAAACGGGTTACCGTTGATATCATATCTTAAAGATATACGAAAGGGGGTTAGGATGCATGTCCTAGCCCCTTTTCGTGCATGCTGAACTTAATATGTTGAATTAGATATTGAATTAAAATATTTTGGGGTATGAGTGACTTCGGAGCAGTGCAGGGGACGGGATCGATTCTGGAGAAGCGTTAGCGTTCGCCTTTATCACCTCATTTTCACCTTTTAAAGTAAGTTCGAAAAATGAGGGGGTAACAGCGATCGAAAGAACGAATCGTCGCCGGAACGACCGTATGAGAGTCGAAGTAGCTGTTTAGTTTGATTTAATTTCGTAGGAGGAAATATGGCAGAGTTTATGAATGTAGGTAAAATCGTCAATACGCATGGAATTCGTGGTGAGGTGAGAATCATGCCTTTAACTGATTTCCCAGAAGTGCGTTTCGCGAAAAATGCAGAGTTGTTTTTCTTTACACCCGATAATCATCCCGTCATGGTTAACGTGGAATCTTCACGTTTGCATAAAAATATGTATATTCTTCGTCTGAAAGAGTACGGCAATATTAATGAAGTAGAAAAGTTTAAAGGCGGCATGGCCAAAGTGTTAAAAGAGAACCTGGCTGAGCTGGACGAAGGTGAATACTACTTCCATCAAATCGTTGGGTGTTCGGTCATCACCGAAGAGGGTGAAACGCTCGGAACCATCTCTGAAATTTTGACGCCGGGTGCCAATGATGTGTGGGTTGTTAAAACGCCAGCGGGCAAAGAGGTGCTGATTCCCGTTATTGATGATGTAGTACTTGATGTGGACATCGAACAGAAGCAAGTGAAGATTCACCTGATGGAAGGGCTGCTGTAACATGAAAGTGGATGTATTAACGCTATTCCCGGAGATGTTTGACGGTGTGTTCGGAGCAAGCATTCTGGGCAAAGCTCAAACGAAGGGTCTCGTATCCCTCGGTGCAACCAACTTCCGAAATTATGCGACCAATAAACATAATACGGTCGATGATGCTCCTTACGGTGGGGGTGGGGGTATGGTATTAAAACCAGATCCGATTTTTGCTGCTGTAGAAGATGTTCTGGAGCAACGCGGAGAAGCTGCGGCATCGATGAAAGCTCCGCGTATCATTCTAATGTGTCCGCAAGGTGAGACGTTTACACAGAAAAAAGCAGAAGAACTTGTACAGGAAGATCATCTGATTTTTATATGTGGACATTATGAAGGTTACGATGAGCGAATCCGCGAATTTCTCGTAACGGATGAACTATCCATTGGTGATTACGTACTCACTGGTGGGGAGTTACCTGCTATGGTTGCGATTGACAGCATCGTACGCCTAATTCCCGGTGTGCTTGGCAATGAGACAAGTGCGGTGACGGATTCATTCAGTACTGGACTCCTCGAATACCCACACTACACCCGTCCACCCGAGTTTAGGGGCATGAAAGTACCGGATATGCTGTTGTCTGGACATCACCTTAACATTGAGGCGTGGCGCAGGGAACAGTCGTTGCTTCGTACACTGGACCGCAGACCGGAGATGTTGGAAACGGCCGACTTGACGGAGAAAGAACGAATTTGGCTGAAAAAGATACGCTCAGATCGTAAACATAGCACAAAGTAAGTATATGTATCGTATAAACACGTAAATATATCTTTTTAGAGAGTTTGAAAAAGCCAACCTTGATACCAAAGGTTGGCTTTTATTATATTTTTTGTAAATAAAGCTGGATATTCATTGGGTTATTCTATAAAATGGAGGTATATTTTAAAACTAAGTTTCATTAAGTGAAACAAAAGGCGGTGTATGAATGACTTACAATATTATTGGTCTTGATCATATTCAGCTCGCAGCATCAGAAGGTTGTGAAGCGAAGGCACGTCATTTTTTCAATAACGTGTTGGGCTGGATGGAGATTGCCAAACCTGAAATTCTGAAAAAACGGGGTGGTGTATGGTTCGAGTGTGGCAGACACCATGTGCATATTGGCGTACAAAAAGATTTTGTTCCCGCTACAAAAGCTCATCCGGCATTTCATGTACAGCATTTGGATCAGTTGCGTGATCATCTGATTCATAACCATATTCATATTGTCGATGACGAAGCAAGGGCAGATGAAGGTGTAAGACGTTTCTATATAAATGATCCTTTTGGCAATCGTCTTGAGTTTTTAGAGTGGGTTTAAATGATTTGTTTAAATTGTTTAATTACGTAGGCACTTTTTTGCAGCTTTGAACATTTTTGCATGACCACATAATAGGGTTGTGAAAAACTGGGGTTTTATTTATGGTGAACTCAGCTGGATTTGAATAACAACGATAAGCTGAGGAGGAAGATGATGAGCAATCAGCCTTATGAAATGGCCAGAGTAGATATTAGCGAAGCCGGAGAACGCTGCAAAATGCTTTTGGGAGATCTAAACGGGGATGGCAGACTTGAAATGTTGCTGGTACAGGCAGATGGGGGTATAGACGATCGGTATGTCCCACATCAGGTATGTTGTTTGACTGCGTTTGATCTGCAAGGAACATTACTCTGGCAGGTTGGAACTCCTGATCCCGATGCAGGTGGTCCGGGTTCAGACTATCCCGCTCAGATCGCCGATTGGGATGGAGATGGAAATAATGAAGTATTGTGTGTCATGGACAAACAATTTCTCGTGTTGGATGGCCGGACCGGAGAGATCAAAGAAACACGTGATCTGCCAGGTGATGAAGCACATGACTGCATTATTCTCGCCAACCTGACGGGTAACCAGCAGAGAATGGACATTATTCTGAAAGACCGCTATAAGACGTTATGGGCACTCGACCATGATTTTAATTTGTTATGGATGCATGAAGGGAATCCGGGACATTTTCCATGGGTATATGATATCGATGGAGATGGGAAAGATGAAGTGATGGCCGGATATGACATGCTGGATCATGATGGCACGTTATTATGGTCTTGTCATAATCTCGATGATCATGCTGACTGTATATGGTTTGGAGACGTTGACGGTGATGGGGAAGTTGAGGTTGTTATCGGTGGGAGTGTCACGGTCATGATGGACCGCTACGGTAATGAGAAGTGGCGTTATGAAGATTCGATTGAATCACAGCATATTGCGTTAGGTCATTTTTGTACTGGAATGGAAGGTTTACAGATTGCGGGTCTGGACCGGATTGTCCGGGGGGATGAGAATGGTAAGGATGGGATGTTCATGCTGGATAGTGCAGGGCAAGAAATATGGAAAGAAAATCGCACGACTCGTGGCTGGTTAACCATTATAGAGCCTGTATGTAACTGGGATGAAGGTGGACTCGATTATATTTTGGCGTATCGCCGAGGTGGAGATGTGTTGCCTTCTTTGGTAGATGGAAATATGAAAACGGTTACTGAATTCCCAAAAGAGGGATATGTGGTACATGCAGATCTGGTTCAGACCGGACATGAACAGATCATCATCTATGACGCAGAGGAAGCAGTGATTTATTCCAGTTCTCCGATGACATTATCACTTACTGATGCAAAAAGAGCCAAGCCACAGCTTAAAAGGCTGTATAGCTCGACTCTGTATCCGGGCGGTGAAGTTAAAGTTTAGGTTTCACTGGTCATTCTCCGATGCAGGTAATCCGCTCTGCGGACTGGATTCGGGTTGAAGCAAGGTTGCCAAATCAGTACCTGTCGTGACCGTCAAGCGAGGCAGCTTCATGGGGTGATCTCCTGGATGCACAAATCCAGACTTTACGGTAAAGGCCATGCGATATCCATGTTGCTGTAACTTGTAGATCATCTGTGTACTGGTATAACCAAAAGGATAGGCCAGATAAGGTGTGTCTATTCCGGTTTGCTTCATATGCTGGATATCATCATCCAGAAGACTGGTGTCCAGACCGACAGGCACACTGTTACCACAGCGCATAAATCCCTTGTGATGCAGGTTATAGGTATGGCTGTTAAATTCAAATACGTCAGTTGCCGCCTGCATCTCTGGCTTGGAGATGAAACTTTTTTTGGCAGGGTCAAATTCCGAAGGTTGATCCTGAATTTTACTGCCTATGACAAACAGCGAGGCGTGGAAATTATATTTCTTAAGCACAGGGTAAGCTAATGTATAATTGTTCTGGTATCCATCATCAAAGGTAATCACAATAGCTTTTTGTGGCAGGGAAATCTTCCCGCTAACATATTGCTCAAGCTGATCCAGTGTAATCGTATGGTAGCCTTCATCGTGCAGGTATTTCATATTTTGCTCGAAATCCTCCAGATTAATGATGGATTTGTTACCTGTCTCGTGATTATTCAGTTTGGGCTCTATGTAATGATACATCAGTACAGGAACTTCTGTAGCGGTACCTTGTTCAATCTTGAAGGTAGAACGATCCAGCGCAGATGGGCTGGAAAAATCAGTGTGTGACAGCTGGAATGCTTTGCGTTTAACGATGTCCCAGGATGTGCAGGCTTTGTGTGACAGTGCATTCGTTGGATGGGTTACGGCATATGCATACAGTGTAATGGAGCATGTGAGCATGACGAGTAAAACCAGTGTGATCTTTTTCCAATATTTCATAAGTCTCAGGGTTCTCCTTTTAAAGTGGTTCAATAAGTTATATCATAGACGATATTTCTACACGGGAAGTTACAGTATTTTTTCCTGTATCAGGTTGACTTGCGGATGAGAGCGTTGATTCACGGTCCATATGGGAGAATGTATTTTAGAATGAAGTCAACATGTGATGGGTGAGTATCAGCGTTGCTGATTGATCAATAGGCATTTTGTTTAATTTCTCTTGTGTTTTGATATGCTGCGTGATACAATAAGTCTGTTATGTGGAATACGGCGGTCCTCTATGGATAATGAAGGAGACAAGGTGATCTCTGGAAGAAGTATGAACGCCTGTACGGAAGGAGGGAGTCATAGATGAATATCGTTCAAGCGATTACACAAGAACAACTTCGTAAGGATATTCCGAGTTTTCGTCCTGGTGACACTTTGAAAGTGCACGTTAAGGTAATCGAGGGAACTCGTGAGCGTATCCAATTGTTCGAAGGTGTTGTGATTAAACGCCGTGGTGGTGGAATCAGTGAGACTTTTACAGTTCGTAAAATTTCTTACGGTGTAGGTGTGGAAAGAGCTTTCCCGCTTCATTCCCCTAAAATCGATAGAATCGAAGTGGCTCGCCGTGGTAAAGTTCGTCGTGCGAAGCTTTATTATCTTCGTGAACTACGCGGTAAAGCAGCGAGAATTAAAGAAATTCGTTAATATAACGGATACCGGGAAGGGCTTGGAGACAAGCCCTTTTCGTTTTTGTCCGGGAAAAGTTGAACCGGAGGTACACTTCCGAGTAAAATGGTATGGCAACACATGCGGTGAATAGTCCGGGAGGCTTGTAAAATCAGTTATTGAAGTGCGTGTTCAAAAGACCGGTTTCAGTACCGACTTTTTGAACAACCTCTTGAAGGCATTTGAATTGTGGATTAAATGTACTGTAATGCTTGGTGTAAGATTACATAACTGATGTGATATGTTTTGTATCCATCCATTGAGTTATTGGAACGATACAAAATGCTGGATGTGTGTACTGCTATAAACATGTACTGTGAAGAGAGGAAGATCTTGAATGGAACAAGAAGTTCAACATGACCAGGGCAATCCTGCCGAAGAGAAAAACAGTCGATCTAAAAAAGCCAAAAATGAAATTGTTGAATGGCTTAAAGCCATTGTTATCGCATTAGTTCTCGTCATTCTGATTCGGTGGTTGCTCTTCAAACCGTTTGTTGTGGACGGTCCGTCCATGCAGCCGAACTTTGAAACGGGTGAACGTGTGATCGTCAACGAAATCTTATATGATATCAGAGAACCGAAGCGCGGTGAAGTTATCGTCTTCCACGTACCATCAGAAGGTCGAGATTTCATTAAGCGTGTTATTGCTGTAGAAGGTGATACCGTTGAGGTTCAAGACGATACCGTGATGGTTAACGGTAAAAAGGTTGATGAAACATATATTCAAGGAGCCATTGATGCAGCTGAAGCAAATGGTGGAACCTATAACGTGAAGGATTTCCCGAATGAACAGTTCCCTGATGGCAAAGTGCCGGCAGGTCATGTGTTTGTCATGGGAGACAACCGTCCAAATAGTACAGACAGCCGTATGATCGGTTATGTTTCGTTAAAAGATATTATTGGTCGTGCAGATGTTATTTTCTGGCCGATCGGTGAGATTAAGTGGATCAACCACTGAAATAGAAGTAAATAATGAGGTGAAGACAAGTTGACGATACAATGGTTTCCAGGTCATATGACTCGAGCCAGACGCCAGATTCAGGATAAGTTAAAGCTCATCGACGTGGTCATCGAACTATTGGATGCCCGTCTGCCTGTCTCCAGCCGTAATCCGATGATTGACGAAATATTGCTGGATAAACCCCGGATGATTTTGTTGAACAAATCGGATTTGGCAGATGCTAAAGTGACGCAAGAGTGGATTGAATATTTCAAAAAAGAAGGAATTACCGCTTTTCCTGTAGATGCTTCGACGGGAACCAATGTTAAAGATATTCCCGTGCAGGCCAAGCTTCTTCTTAAAGAAAAAATTGACCGTCAAATTGCTAAAGGGATTAATCCTCGTGCGGTTCGCGGGTTGATCGTAGGGATTCCCAATGTAGGTAAATCAACACTGATTAACCGACTGGCTGGACGGAGTATTGCGTTAACAGGAGATCGTCCTGGTGTGACGAAGGGGCAACAGTGGATCAAGGTAGGCAAAGAAATGGAGTTATTGGATACTCCGGGTATTCTGTGGCCTAAGTTCGAAGATCAGAATGTAGGTTATCGTCTTGCCGTAACTGGTGCAATCAAAGAGGAAATTCTGAATGCAGAGGATATCGCCTTTTTTGGAATCAGTTACCTGATGCGTTATTACTGGGACGCTCTGGAAGAGAGATACGGACTTCAGGAGTTCTCCAAGGATGCTGATGATTCAGACAGTGTTATTGCGATTATGGAACAAGTCGGCCGTATCCGTGGTTGTGTTGTAAGCGGTGGGCGCATTGACCTGGAAAAGGCATCACGAGCATTTCTGCGTGAACTGCGAGCGGGTAAAATGGGACGTTTTTCTATGGAAGCTCCCTATTAAAAAAAATGGACTTTACACGATGAAGATCATTATCTGTTCATTTCATATATACAAGTGCCGAAAGAAGCGGCCGTTACCGGATTACCGGGAGCGGTCGTTTTTTGTGTATACAAACGCGGAAGTAGAGATGGAATATACGTCGAAAACGATAAAATGGAAGAGGATTGATGAACAGTACGCTTTATGGAATTGGCTGACCTATATATCAGGTGCGTCTGAATCGTGCTATGATGAATGGTGGTGCAAATTAGAATACACGAGGTCTGATATATTCAATTTAAACCATCAAATACCGATAAATGAAGACATCACTATCTTTATTATTGTAAACCTCATGGAAAAGTTTTGCTGAGAGAGACAGGTTGTACAGAACAAAGACAGAGGATCTACGTCTATATTATAAAAAAAAGTTGTAAGTGATACGCATGCTGAAAAAGTGTGGGTAGAGGAGATGAGCTTTATGGTTGAAAAAAATGAAGAAATCGGGTTGAATCTACTGGATACCCCGATTGGACCAAAGAAGAAAAAAGAAGCCAGTGAACCTCGAGACCTGTTGCTCTATGAGCGGGAGTATTGGGACAGTGGATTTGAACGTATTGCTGGTATTGATGAGGTAGGGCGGGGATGTTTGTTTGGGGATGTTGTCGCAGCCGCGGTTATTTTACCGAAGGATCTCATCCTGGAAGGCGTGAATGACTCCAAGAAATTAACGGAGAAAAAACGTGATGCACTGTATGACGTCATTATGGAAAAAGCGCTGGCGGTAGGTGTCGGGTACGCAGATGCAGAGACGATTGATCGGCTTAACATCAAGCAGGCTGCGAGACTCGCGATGAAACGTGCTGTTGAAGCATTGGGAGAAACTCCTGATTATATGCTGGTGGATGCCGAGAAGGTGGATGTGAATGTACCTCAACTGTCCATCATTAAAGGTGACGCTAATAGTCAATCGATCGCAGCGGCATCTATTATTGCCAAGGTAACGCGAGATCGACTATGTAAGGAAGAATGGGATACGTTATATCCGGAATATGGTTTGTCGATACATAAAGGATATGCAACAAAAGTTCATCGGGAGCAAATTATGGCGTTGGGGGCAACCCCGATGCATCGGCGCAGTTTTCTGGGCAATCTGCTTGGAGAGCAGCAATCTTTGTTTTAACACAGGTTTGAAGAAAGGAGGGGAGAGATTTGAATATCGGTTCCATGATAAAGGGGTTAATGGGAGACAGTAAGCCCGGCAATGCCAAACCGCTTGAATTAAAGGAAGGTCAGGTGGTTCGTGGCTCCGTCGTTAGTGTATCCGATGATGGGGGAGAAGCAGTTCTGCAGATTCAAGGTGTGCAGGTGCGCGCCAAGTTGGAGACTCCACTCCGTCCGGGTGAGACCACGTTGCTTCAAGTGCAACCTCCAGGTGAAAATGGCATAACGGTTATGAAGCCAATGTCGGGTACACTTGCTGAACTGCCACAAGCTTCGCTGAACAACCTGCTTAAGGATGTAGGACTGCCGGATACAAAAGGGAACCGGGAACTGTTGCTTGCCATGCAGCGTAGCGGAGTGCCGCTCACGAAGGATAATGTGGCTATGGTCCAGAATATGATGACTGCCAAACCTGCACAGGTCCCTGTGGAAGAATGGGTGCAGGCGACAGGGATTGCTTTTCAGCGTGGCCTTCCGGTTACGGCGGAAACAGTAAAAGGATTACACCAGACGGTGTTTGGCCCCCCTTTGCACCAGTTATTAAGCGGGTTGGCTGATCAGTTGGAAACGATGCTGACTCAAACAACAGGTAAACCGCTATTGCCTGGAGAACAATCTGCTACGTTGAAACCAGCAGTCGTGGCTGGCGCACCTGTATTACCCAATGCATCACAGACGGAAGAAGGATTGGCTGCATTAGGCAATGGTCGTCAGGTGACTGGGACCGCAACACCTGCTTTGTCAACGCAACAAGGACAAGCGGCATTAGCAGGGTCTATATCCATGACGGATGGCGGGACAGAGGATGCAGGTACTGCGGTGAAAGGAAACTTGCAGACCGGTGGAGGCGCAGGAAATGCTGAAGCCGCGACGAAGGCAGTTGCCAGCAATGTTGAAACGGCTGGCAAAGGGGGCTCAGGTATTCCGTCTGGAACCGGAATACCTGGAGAGAGCCCGCGCGGGGCTGACGCGGGCCAAGCTGGGAGCCGCCCGGGTACACCAGGGGTGGCCGCAGAATCTGTGGCTGGCCGTGCAAGTGCAGGCCAGCCTGAAGCAGGAGCGGTCGGCCGGACTGACGGCCGCGCTGAAACGCCTGCTGCTGCGGGGACGCCGTCCGCAGCAGGCCAGGCGGCGCCAGCAGCGCCTACGGCAGCGCAGCTGGCGCCCAAGCTGCTGGCGCTGCTGGACGCCCTGCGCAGCGCGTCCACTGCCGCACCGGTACAGCCTGGTGCGGCAGCACAGGCCGCCCCTGCATCGCAGGGCGGCCAGGCGGCTGCGGCTGCCGGAGGCGTGCCGCAGCCGTTGCCAGCCGGCGCTGATGCGCCGCCGGCTGGCGGTAGTGCCGCAGCACCTGCGGGAGCTGCTGCAGTGCACGCGCCTGTCACCCACGAGGGGGACCCGTGGGTGGGGCGCGTACTGAAGCTGCTCGGTGCGGAGCACGAGCAGCAGGCCGTTCACGGCGCGGCAGCGCAGCCGCGCGTGGGGGATGCGGCGAGTCCGGCGAATACGGACACGCTGAAGGGCTTGCTGCTGCAGCTTGCCAGCAGCGAAGGTGCACCAGCGGCGCTCAAGGATGCCGCGGGACAGGCTGTGCAATATCTGACAGGGCAGCAGTTATTGCTGACGACAGATCGCAGTGCTACATTTGCACAGATGCACTGGTTTATTCCGATCACCGGACCGGACGGGGAAGAAACGGCGTCTGTTCAGATTCAGTCACGTCGTGGACCACGTGGAGAGCTGGATGCGTCCAACTGCCGTCTGTGGTTCGATCTGGACATGAAAAGTCTGGGGCCTACTCTGGTAGATGTCCATGTGGTTAATAACATTGTCAGTCTGCGTGTATTAAATGATCGCGAAGGAATGGGGCCGCTCCTGGAGAGTGGACGAGAGGTAATCCATCAGGCATTGGACAAGTTGGGCTATCAACTGCTGACCTTCAAGGCGGAACCGTGGCCTGTAGGTCAGGAAGCGGGAGCGGAACGAAAAACGAGGGCCTCGGACTATAGTCCTGAACGATACAAAGGGGTGGACTTGAAGGTATGAAAGACGAGTCGTCACAACCGGACCTGCTCTCCAAAAAGGCGGTTGCCCTAAAATATGTTCCTGGAGAGAGCGAAGCACCTGTTGTTGTAGCCAAGGGGCGCGGCAAAGTGGCAGAAGCCATTTTGGATAAAGCCAGAGAAAACGGTGTGGCTGTTCAGGAGGATGCAGCACTTGTGGAGGTGCTCTCTAAGTTGGATCTGGATGAACAGATTCCAGCTGAACTGTATCAACTGGTCGCGGAGGTGCTAACGTATGTCTACCGTGCAGATCGAATGGCCTCAGGACGCGAGGAACATGAGTCATGGTAGAACGTAGATTGGGCCAGGAGCCGGGAATGAAGCTCACACGACAGCAGAAGGGCCGATTAGGTGAAGAGGCTGCCTGTCAATGGTTGCGAGAGAATGATTATCGGATCATTAGACAGAACTGGCGTTGCCGTAGCGGTGAAATTGACATCATTGCTTCCTGCGAGGGGCTGATTGTCTTCGTAGAAGTGAGAAGCAGAAGTGGAGCCGCTCAGTACGGTACACCTCAGGAATCGGTTGATATGCGTAAAATGCAGCAGGTACGTTCAACCGCATCCGTTTATTTGCAAATGACGGGAGAGACGGAATTTCAGATCCGTTTTGATGTAATTGCCGTAATGCTTGACCGAGCAGGAGAGACTGTCTCTGTGAATCATATTATTAATGCTTTTTAAGAATTACACTCAAAGTCGTTGATGTATCGGGAGATACGAAGTGTAACATTTTGATATGAATCCATAAGTTATTTCAAAGTACAAATTTAATTATGTCTTATCTTTGCATTTGTTTTAGTTTTGAAATTAGTTACTATAATAAAGCCGCAGTTCCTTGCCATACAGGAGCTACGGTTTTTTTGATTTAACTATGAAATCACAAAACAGAAGACAAGAGTATCAATAATAAAATCATTTATTTCAGAAATTTATAGATACAAAATGTATCATTTGTAATGAACTAAGAAAGTTGAAATTTAAAGAGAGGTTGGTGAGTTGTATGAAAGAGCTTCAGAATACTTCGAAAAACACAGTAAAACAAGTATGGGAGTGCCCTCGGATGGAAGTGCTGGATATTAGTAAAACCATGAACGGAGGATAAAGCATTTGGCAATATGTCTGGGATGGGGAGTTCTGGAAACTTGAATTACTTGTGAGCTAGACAAAGAGTAGCTTAAGTACTTAAACGTCTTGCTAAATAAATTGGATGAGGAGAGAAATCAGTGATGTCTAATCGTTCTCCATGGATGGTTCGTTTTGTAATGTTTTTTTTAGTTTCTGTATTGTTTAGTGTCGTGCACACTGGAACTGCCAGTGCGGCCAAAGAAAATACTGTTGTTAAGCTATCAAGTACTGATCACCTTGATTTTTATATTTATGAACCATCCATAATGGTGGGCACAGTCACAGATGATGAAGGAAATCCTGTGGCTGGCGCAGTAGTTAAAGTAACTGGTCTGTACGACAAGCCCGTAAAAACAAATCAAAGAGGCATATACACGGTTACGGGTATTGATTATGACTATAATCCAAACATTGCAATATGGATAGACAAAGAGGAGTATGTTCCATATGTTCAGGATCGTTTAGGGATTAGTCCGGGAGTAACCCGTAAATTGAATGTGATATTGGAAAAAGCCGCACATGTTCGAGGGAAGGTTGTAGATGAGAATGGAAGGCCAATTGCTGCTGCCAAGGTTAGTGTCAATGGAGAAGCAGTGACTGATGCGAGAGGTGATTATCTGGTAAGCGGGTGTATCCATCAGCTATAATTCTCGTTACAGCTGATGGATACACCCGACATAGCTCAACTGATAAACTAAATGGGACAGAGATCCAATCAACACAGTATCGTATCAACGGAGGAAAATGGATCACATACAACGAACCTGTAAAATTCTATGCACCTGATGTCAAAACGGTCGAATATTATAGTAAGGTACGTTTGAAGGATCGGGTGAATTTGTTGAAAAGATTGAAAAGATTGAATTTTAATCATAAATGCTTATTTTTTTATAATTGCATCTTTCGAAATATTTATAATTAGAATACTGTTAACTAGCGACTCCAATCGACCTTCCGAGGATTCAATGAAGAGTCGCTTTTTTTATTTCAGTTAAATAACTCAGCTGCTTTGAATCTCGAGTTGAGAAGAGTGTATAATTAAGGATGTAGTTTGAATATATAAAATAATTCTTTAAGATTTATCGTAGTCAAGCGAGTATTACTACGGTCTATTGATGTAGTGATGTCATATGTTATTTATAAACAGGAGGTACGGCCGATGAGTAAAGCTACGAAAACAACGAATGAAGTCAGAAATGCGATTCAAAACCGTCGTACGGTGAAAAAATTTAAAAAAGAAGCTGTTCCGACACAGCAGATTATAGAGTTGCTGGACACCGCAGTCTGGGCTCCGAACCATAAACTGCGTGAACCTTGGAGATTTTTGTTGTTTACCGGAAATGGACGGAAGAAACTGGCTGAGGCTATTGATGCAGAAATGGGTGAAGACAACAAATTCTCAGCCAATATTATGCAAGTTCCATCTGTTATGCTTGTCGTGCTGGAAGAAGATCCAAGACAGAATATCTGGGACGAAGACTTCGCTGCGGTCAGTGCATTGGTTCAGAATTTTATGCTTGCAGCCTGGAGTGAAGACATTGGTACATTCTGGGTGACCAAGCCATTCTTGTACGCTCCCAAATTCCGCAAACCACTTGGAATAGAGGCGGGAGAGAAGATTGTAGGCATGATTTATATGGGGTACCCTGATGTTATTCCTTCTGCCAAAGAACGCACCCCAGCGAAGGACAAACTCACTCTTTTCGAATAATAAATTATTGTAAACTTAGCTATATACGATCCCCTTATGTTTCAGGGAAATCTACGTACAAGTACCTTTCTTCACAGAAGAGGAGGGCTTGTACGTTTTTTGTCATGTTGGCGCATTTGTAGTGTAGAATCTGCATAAGAAATCCTTCTCGATCTTCCTCTGTTGTCTACAGGCTCATGCCCATTTCACTGCCTTTTGGTAGGAAAACCTGTTCTTCCCTTCCTTCATATGCTTCTCAAAATAAATTCAGATCCAATTGACGATACTGGATGGCTTCAGCCACATGAGCTGTCACAATTTCACCCTCATGGTCCAGATCGGCAATGGTCTGTGCCATTTTGATAATCCGATCATGTGCACGCATGCTCAGGTTTAACGTTTGCAGCGTTTGCTCTAACAGTTGCTCTGCCTCTTGAGGGAGATGGATCGTTTTTCGCAAAAGCGTACCGGAAAGCTGGCTATTCCAACGAACCGAACTTTTTGCATAACGTGTAGCCTGAATTTGATGAGCATGGATCACTTTTGCCTGCATTTCTTCGGAGGAAGGGGAAACAGCAGACTTGCGCCACTCGCCTGGTGGAGGAACCTCAACCTGAAGATCAATGCGGTCCAGCAGTGGTCCTGAAATTTTAGCTCGGTACGCGGCAACACGTGCTGGACTACATATGCAGCGTTGCTCCTCCGAATGAGCGGACAAATATCCGCAGGGACAGGGATTCATGGAACATGCAAGCATGAACTGGGCCGGAAAGGTGAATGCAGCCCGTGCCCGGCTAATTGTCACTGTGCGATCCTCTAACGGCTGTCTTAATACCTCCAGCACTTGGCGCTGGAATTCAGGTAATTCATCCAGAAACAATATGCCCCGGTGGGCAAGGCTTACTTCACCCGGTTTTGGGATACCACCGCCTCCAATCAGACCGGAGGTGGATATTGTATGGTGAGGCGAGCGAAAAGGTCTGTCTGCAATCAGGCCTTGAGGCGCTTCTTTTAACTTGCCTGCGGCACTTAATACTTTAGTTACTTCTAACGCTTCATCTTCTGACAAAGGCGGAAGGATGGTAGGCAAACGTTTGATTAACATCGTTTTGCCCGTGCCTGGCGGTCCAACGAGCAGTATATTATGCATGCCTGCTGCAGCAATCATAAGCGCGCGTTTTACATGATGCTGACCCAGAACATCACTATAGTCATCTGCCAATAATGGTGTTTGATTCGACTTTTTATCCACCATCTTGAGAGTATTATCTGTTATAGGAGCAACGAGATGAGCATAATTTTTCAACACGACTGGTCCTGCATTTGAATTATTTGGTATTCCCGTTGAACTAGCGGGTTGATCTGGGTTTTCTGGAGCAATATCTTGTAAATGACGAATGCCAAACACCTGGATGCCTCGAATCAGTGAAGCTTCCTCCACGTTATCCAAAGGCAGAAGCACGGAAGTAAAGCCTTGTCGTTTGGCCAAATCCACCATGGATAAAATGCCGGGCACGGACCTGATCGAACCGTCCAACGCCAGTTCGCCAACCACTAGTGTCCGTTCCTGGGGAGGAAGTGCAAGCTGGCCGCTTGTCATAAGTAAACCAATAGCAATGGCTAGATCAAAGGAAGATCCTTCCTTGCGCAGATCAGCGGGGGCCAGATTGATTGTGATCCGCTGTAAAGGATACTGATATCCGCAGTTTTTGATCGCTGCACGAACACGTTCAACGGCCTCACGAATAGCTGAATCCGGTAAACCGATGATGGATGTCTGTGGCAGACCATTGGATAAATCGGTTTCCACCTCGATTAGAACGCCATCAATTCCGTACAAACACGCACTGTGTAATTTCCCGTACATGACAAAGAAACACCTCACTCGATTCTTGACTCCGCATATCACGGGCCAGTCTACGAATTAAGGTGCTTCCTCAGCTTCTACTAAGCATTTTATATAAAAGGAATCATGGAGTCAACCTGTCATTATCATTGTTGTAGTCATCATTCCTGATCCCTGAATTTTAGTTCTGGAAGGAAATCATTAGATAGCATTGGTGAAAATGCTTTAAGTATGAACTTGCATTATGGTTATTAAATTTGGCCTGAGAAAGCGTGAATCTGTTCGCTGGACTTATCTATTATTGTTGTTAAATCAAGAGGATGTAATGCTGGTCATCTATTTGTTATTATATTTTACACAATCTAATTTAACATAATTAAATTGAATGGTAAAATCATTTGTGCTCAATTATTCTGTTTTTTTTCTAATTTGTGATAAGATAGATTTATAGTTCCTGTGTTATAAGGAATAGAATGCACAATAGGTAGGTGAGAAAGACATATGCAGACTGACAGTTTGAAGCTGGATAACCAATTATGCTTTGCCATATATGCTTGTTCACGTGAGATTACTAAGATGTACCAGCCTTATCTGGAGGTACTTGGCGTAACGTATTCCCAGTATTTAGTGTTGATGGTTTTGTGGGAACGTGAAGAATGTACGGTTAAGGAGATCGGGGAGGCTCTCTATCTCGATTCGGGAACGTTGACACCACTTCTCAAACGTTTGCAGTCAGCAGGACTTATTAATCGCGAACGCTCAGCTCAGGACGAACGAAAAGTATTAATTACACTAACCGACTCGGGCCGTGAGTTGCGGAACAAGGCATTATCTATACCTGAATCCATTCAGGGAGATGCGTGTTTGAACAGTACAGAGTTTGAAACATTGCTGGGTCAGTTCAAAGGATTGCTGGAGAAAGTTCACGAAACCAACACTAACGCAGCCAAAAAATAAAATGTAGTTTTACATCAAGGAAACCTTAGCTTTTAGCTGAGGTTTTTTCCATATATACCCAAGCATTCACAATATGGGATCATACTCATATCAAAATACTGTCTATTAACCATTAATTTTTTAAGGAAAGCGTTTTAAAAACGTGTTACAATGAATTGGGTTTAAGTGAAAATAGTCAACATTTGTCTTTTGTTAGTCTACCAACCCGCCTTGTTGCAGTCATGTTGATAGGAGGATTCGAGAATGAATATCCATGAATATCAAGGAAAAGAAGTACTGAAACAGTATGGAGTTACCGTTCCAAACGGAAAGGTTGCTTATACAGTCGATGAAGCGGTTGCGGCCGCAGAGGCACTGGGCAGTCCGGTGACTGTTGTTAAAGCGCAAATTCACGCAGGTGGCCGGGGTAAAGCCGGCGGCGTAAAAGTGGCGAAGAGTACGGAGGAAGTTCGTGCCTATGCTTCAGAAATTCTGGGCAAAGTATTGGTAACACACCAGACTGGACCAGAAGGCAAAGAAGTGAAACGTCTTCTGATTGAAGAAGGATGCGATATCCGCAAAGAGTATTATGTGGGTGTTGTTGTGGACCGTGCCACGGGCCGTGTAGTTATGATGGCTTCCGAAGAAGGCGGTACTGAGATTGAAGAAGTAGCTGAAGCTACACCTGAGAAAATTTTCAAAGAAATCATTGACCCTGCTATTGGATTGCAAGTGTTCCAGGCCCGTAAACTGGCTTACAGCATTAAGATTCCGAATGAACTGGTAAACAAAGCCGTTAAGTTCATGCTTGCGCTGTACACTGCATTTGTCGAAAAAGATTGCTCTATTGCCGAGATCAATCCTCTCGTTGTTACCGGAGATGGAAACGTTATCGCGCTAGATGCGAAATTGAACTTTGACTCCAACGCACTGTTCCGTCACAAAGACATTTTGGAACTGCGTGACCTGGATGAAGAGGATGAAAAAGAAATCGAAGCTTCCAAATACGACCTCAGCTACATAGCACTTGATGGCAACATCGGCTGTATGGTCAATGGTGCGGGACTTGCGATGGCAACGATGGACATTATCAAATACTACGGTGGAGACCCGGCCAACTTCCTTGACGTTGGGGGCGGTGCGACAACAGAGAAGGTGACTGAAGCATTTAAGATCATCTTGTCAGATGCCAAAGTAGCTGGGATCTTTGTTAACATTTTCGGTGGCATCATGCGCTGTGATGTTATCGCCAATGGTGTTGTTGAAGCCGCGAAGCAGCTTGGCCTGACCAAACCGCTGGTTGTTCGTCTTGAAGGAACTAACGTGGAGCTTGGCAAACGTATTCTGGGTGAATCTGGCCTGAATATCGTTCCTGCTGATTCCATGGCCGATGGTGCACAGAAAATTGTTGCCCTCGTAAAATAAGTTCATTCCTTAGTACCGGAGCTGTCCGGGAATTGAAAAATAACCGTAAGGATGTGAAGCAACGTGAGTATTTTGATCGATAAAAATACAAAAGTCATTACGCAAGGCATTACGGGTTCAACGGGAATGTTCCACACGAAGGGCGCATTGGACTACGGAACCCAGATGGTAGGCGGAGTTACACCGGGTAAAGGCGGAACTAATGTGGATATCACGTTGGAAGACGGTACAGTAGCTAGTCTTCCGGTGTTCAACACTGTGCAGGAAGCGAAGGAAGCTACAGGCGCAACAGCGAGCGTCATTTACGTTCCTCCTGCATTTGCAGCAGATTCCATTATGGAAGCTGTTGATGCTGAATTGGACCTCGTAATCTGTATTACAGAAGGTATTCCGGTTCTTGACATGATCAAGGTTGATCGCTTCATGGAAGGTAAAAATACCGTCCTGATCGGACCAAACTGTCCAGGTGTCATTACACCAGGCGAATGTAAAATTGGTATCATGCCTGGTTATATCCATATGGCAGGGCACGTAGGCGTTGTTTCCCGTAGTGGAACACTTACCTATGAAGCCGTTCATCAACTGACGACACGTGGCATTGGACAATCTTCTGCTGTAGGAATCGGGGGAGACCCTGTAAAAGGCTCCGAGTTCATTGATATCCTCAAACGGTTCAATGAAGATCCACAGACTCATGCGGTCATCATGATTGGTGAGATTGGTGGTACTGCTGAAGAGGATGCTGCAGATTGGGTACGTGAAAACATGACCAAACCGGTTGTTGGCTTTATCGGTGGCGTAACAGCGCCTCCAGGCAAACGGATGGGCCATGCTGGCGCTATTATCTCTGGCGGTAAAGGTACAGCCAAAGAGAAAATTGCGAAGCTGGAATCATGTGGAATCAAAGTAGCCCCAACTCCTGCTGAGATGGGTTCGACTTTGGTGAGTGTACTTGAGGAACGCGGTATTTTGAATTTGTGCACGACACATTAATTCTTTTTCGTTATAATAGAAGAAACGGCTCGGAAATGATTTATTTCTGGTAGACCGACTATTATGGTTACGGAAAAGGTAAGCAACCTTTTGTCCTTGAACAGGGCGAAGGGTTGCTTTTTTGCGTTTTTTTATGGGAAAAGGGGGAGGAATTGCCCCTCATCTGCGTAAACGCTTGCATTCCGTGATCACATAACACACAATATGAGGGAAGATTCTCTTCCCGCTCTGGGAGGTTTATGGTATGGAAGAACGATGGATCTTGTTTGGGTTGCATGAGATGGAGGGTATTGGCAAGAAAACAATCTCTAAACTGATTCTGGGACAACATCAAATGTCCGATCTTTTGAATTATGAGGAAGGTGACTGGACTGCGGCAGGTTTGCGCAAAGATCAGGCTGCCCGCTTGGCTAGTCAATTTAATATCGACTGGATTGAGAGTAAAAGAGAATCCCTTTACAATCAGGGGATAGAGGTTATTACTTACCTGGATCAGAATTATCCCATATTAATGAAGGAAACCGTTCAGCCTCCCTGGGTAATGTATGGTCGAGGGGATATAAGTTTGTTACACAACTCGTCCCTTGCCATGGTGGGAACTCGTATGCCGACTGTGTATGGCCGCAAAGTTGGAGAAAAGCTGGCAGAGCAATTATGCAATGCAGGACTGACGATTGTAAGCGGGCTTGCCCGCGGGATTGATAGCGTGTGTCATGAGGCAGTACTACATGCTAAAGGAAAAACGATTGCAGTATTCGGAACCGGAATTGATAATATATACCCACCCGAAAATACAAGTCTCGCCGAGCGAATCGCGGAGACGGGTCTGCTTTTGTCGGAATATCCACCAGGTACGAGAGCGCGCCAGGGATTATTTCCGGAACGGAATCGAATCATTGCCGGTCTGACACTGGGAACATTGGTTGTTGAGGCTGACATTCGCAGTGGTTCACTCATTACAGCAGATGCTGCGCTTGAAGCAGGCAGGGATGTATTTGCAGTCCCTGGACCTATTACATCGCCGAAAAGTCGGGGAGCACACAATCTTATCCGTCAAGGGGCCAAATTGGTCACTTGTGCAGCAGATGTATTGGAAGAGTATCGATTGGGCTTGCCAAATGCAGAACAACTTCCTTACAATAGAGGACGTTCGACCGAAACAACCGAGCCTTCCGGGCGAGGGATATTCGCTGAGGTTAAGCTCTCTCCAGATGAACAACGCGTGATTTATCTGTTGGAACAGGGAGAACAATCATTGGATCAACTGGTTGAGCTGCTTGGTTGGGATTTTGGACATTTGCATTCAGTTCTGTTATCTTTAATCATAAAAAAGCAGATTAGCCAATTACCAGGCACTAAATACGCGAGGGTATGACGAAGCTACAACCTACGTAGTGCATGGAAATATATAATTAGCAGAAGTTATTAACTATGCATAAGCTTACAGAAACAGTTTCATGACAGTTTCATGACTGAGAGGAGGATGAACCTATGGCGGATGCACTCGTAATCGTGGAGTCGCCCTCAAAGGCGAAGACGATAGGCAAATATTTAGGCAGCAAGTTCATCGTAAAAGCTTCGATGGGGCATGTTCGCGATTTGCCAAAGAGTCAGATCGGCGTTGAGGTAGAGAATGATTTTAATCCGAAATATATTACGATCCGCGGCAAAGGTTCAATCTTGAAAGAACTGAAGGATGCACGGAAGAAAGTGAAAAAAGTGTATCTCGCAGCTGACCCGGATCGCGAAGGTGAAGCTATCGCATGGCATTTGGCCCATGCCCTTGAACTGGACGATACGGCAGATTGCCGGGTTGTATTTAATGAAATTACAAAACAGGCGGTTAAAGATGCGTTCAAAACGCCGCGGAAAATCAATATGGATTTGGTTAACGCGCAGCAGGCAAGACGTATTCTGGATCGGCTCGTTGGATATAAAATTAGTCCGTTATTATGGAAGAAAGTGAAAAAAGGTTTGTCTGCAGGCCGGGTTCAGTCCGTGGCTGTTAAAATCATTTTAGATCGTGAAAATGAAATTGATGATTTTGAGCCGGAAGAATACTGGAGCATTACCGCCAAACTGACAGCAGACGGCAATCCGTTTGAAGCCAAGTTTCATAAACTGAACGGGGCCAAAACAGAGCTGGGCAGTGAAGCGGAAGTGCAAGCGATCCTGAAACAGATCGAAGGTGCAGACTTTACGATCAAGGAAGTTAAAGAGAAAGAACGGAGCCGTAACCCTTCCGCCCCGTTTACGACGAGTTCTTTGCAACAGGAAGCGGCGCGTAAATTGAATTTCAGAGCTTCCAAGACGATGTCGGTCGCCCAACAACTATATGAAGGTGTAGACCTTGGAAAAGAAGGCACAGTAGGTCTCATCACGTATATGCGTACGGACTCCACACGAATTGCGGCATCTGCTCAAGAAGAAGCCAAAGAATATATCGTTGGTAAGTATGGTGAGCCATTTGCACCTGAGACTCCACGAAACTATTCTAAAAAAGCAGCTAATGCTCAGGATGCGCATGAAGCGATTCGTCCAACTTCAATTCTGCGTGATCCTGACTCAATCAAGTCATTCATGAGTCGCGATCAGTTCCGGTTGTATAAACTGGTATGGGAACGTTTTGTAGCGAGCCAGATGTCTTCGGCTATCCTGGATACACTCTCTGTAGATATTGCTGCGGGGGACACCATTTTCCGTGCAGCAGGTTCGAAGGTACGGTTCCAAGGTTTCATGAAGGTATATGTTGAAGGAAACGACGATGGTACCACCGATGAAGATCGTCTGCTGCCTCCGCTGAAAAGTGGAGATGTACTTGAGAAGCAGGAGATTGAGCCAAAACAGCATTTTACACAACCGCCACCCCGATATACGGAGGCAAGGTTGGTTAAGACGCTTGAGGAATTGGGTATAGGGCGTCCGAGTACATATGCGCCAACGCTGGAGACCATTCAGAAGCGCGGATATGTTGCGATAGAGGAAAAGAAATTCATGCCGACCGAGCTTGGCGAACTGGTCATCGAACAGATGGAAGAGTTTTTCCCGGAAATCCTGAATGTAGAGTTCACCGCAAACATGGAAGGTGATCTTGACCATGTAGAGGAAGGTTCCGAGGATTGGGTCAAAGTACTCGCAGAATTCTATGAATCTTTTGAGAAACGCCTTGAGTTTGCGGAAGAAGAAATGAAAGAAATCGAGATTGAAGACGAAGTATCGGATGAGATCTGTGAGAAGTGCGGCAAACCGCTGGTTTATAAACTCGGACGTTTTGGCAAGTTTCTTGCGTGCTCTGGCTTCCCTGATTGCCGGAATACCAAACCGATTATCAAGGATATAGGCGTGACTTGTCCGAAATGTAAGGAAGGTCATGTTGTTGAGCGTCGTAGTAAAAAGGGACGTATTTTCTACGGTTGTGACAAATATCCTGAATGTGATTTTGTCTCATGGGACAGACCTTCAGCCAAACCATGTCCAAGTTGCGGATCGCTAATGATTGAAAAGCGGAACAAAAAGGGAGCACGATTGCAGTGCACTTCATGTGATCATCAGGAGCCGGTGGATGAACCGGATGACGAATCAGCAGATTAGTATATATGTGAATCAATTATAGTGAAATATGAAATTGCTTTATGGGGGTAAATGATTTTGACGAATGAACAACAAGTAACCGTTATTGGTGCCGGGCTGGCAGGAACAGAAGCGGCCTGGCAGATTGCAAGTCGCGGCGTACGCGTAAAATTATACGAGATGAGACCTGTTGTGAAAACGCCAGCTCATCATACAGATAAATTTGCAGAACTGGTATGTAGCAACTCGCTGCGTGCGAATGGATTGACCAATGCAGTGGGTGTGTTAAAAGAAGAAATGAGAATGCTTAATTCTCTCGTATTGTCTGCGGCAGACAAGCATGCCGTTCCCGCAGGTGGGGCACTTGCTGTGGACCGTGATGGCTTCTCAGGTGAGATTACGTCTACGTTGCATCAGCATCCACTCATCGAAGTAGTGAACGAAGAACTAACTTCCCTGCCGGAAGATGGCATCGTTGTTGTTGCCACGGGTCCCTTGACTTCACCGGCATTGTCTGAGCAAATCAAGGCACTTATGGGTGAGGAATATTTCTACTTCTATGATGCAGCAGCACCGATCATTGAAAAAGATTCGATTGATATGAACAAGGTGTACCTGGCCTCCCGTTATGATAAGGGTGAAGCGGCATATCTGAACTGTCCGATGACAGAAGAAGAGTTTGATGTCTTCTATGAAGCTCTCATTACTGCTGAGGTCGCTCAATTGAAAGAGTTTGAGAAAGAAATCTACTTTGAAGGCTGTATGCCAATCGAAGTGATGATGAAACGCGGAAAACAGACGGCTCTGTTTGGTCCAATGAAACCGGTAGGTCTGGTTAACCCTCATACAGGAGAGTTGCCACATGCGGTCGTTCAGCTTAGACAGGACAATGCAGCTGGAACCCTGTATAACTTGGTGGGCTTCCAGACGCATCTGAAATGGGGAGAACAGAAACGTGTCTTTTCCCTTATTCCTGGACTTGAAAATGCAGAGTTCGTTCGTTATGGCGTAATGCACCGTAATACATTTATTAACTCTCCTAAACTACTTCTTCCGACGTATCAGTTTAAAGAGCGTCCAAACCTGTTCTTTGCAGGTCAGATGACGGGTGTAGAAGGATATGTGGAATCTGCTGCATCAGGGCTTATTGCCGGCATGAACGCAGCCAAAGCAGCACTTGGGCAGGAACTGGTAGTATTGCCGGTAGAAACAACACTTGGCAGTATGGCTCAGTATATTACAACTGCTGACTTCAAGCACTTCCAACCAATGAACGCAAACTTTGGTTTGTTGCCGAAGCTTGAAACGAAGATTCGTAACAAAAAGGAAAAAAATGAAGCTCTTGCACAGCGTGCCCTGGATGGCATCACTAGTTTTGCTGCGGCAGAAGGTCTAACTGTTCCAGAACGCGTATAAATTATTCGTGGGAGGATGCTGATATCATGGATATGTCATTTCATGCTACAACGATCTGTGCTGTTCGTCATAATGGTAAGGCTGCAATCGCAGGAGATGGTCAGGTGACCATGGGCCAAAGTGTTGTGATGAAGAATACAGCCAAGAAAGTAAGACGTTTGTACCGCGGACAGGTTGTTGCTGGCTTTGCTGGTTCTGTGGCGGATGCGATCACCCTGTTTGAGAAATTCGAAGGCAAGCTGGAGGAGCACCATGGTAACTTGCAGCGTGCTGCTGTAGAGCTTGCCAAGGATTGGCGTCAGGATCGGATCTTGCGTAAGCTTGAGGCACTGTTGATTGTGATGGACAAATCAGGTATGCTGCTCATTTCAGGCGGCGGGGAGATTATCGAACCGGATGATGACGTTATTGCTATCGGATCAGGTGGAAACTTTGCCTTATCTGCTGCGCGTGCGTTGAAACGTCATGCAGTAAATCTGGAAGCGAAAGATATTGCGCGTGAATCACTTCAGATTGCTTCGGAGTTATGTGTATATACCAATAGTAATATTATTGTAGAAGAGTTATAAGCCAAAGAAATCTCCCGTAGTGGAGCATGATTCTGTAATCTGCTCCAGGACGTCTAGGGGATTCTTTGTCCTTGTTAGGTAAAATAATTCAACATACTGGTAGGAGGGAAGCAATATGAATACTCAAGCGTTAACACCGAGACAGATTGTTGCAGAGCTTGACAAGTATATTGTAGGTCAAAAGAAAGCTAAAAAATCGGTAGCCGTAGCCCTTCGTAATCGTTATCGGCGTAGCCTTTTGCCTGAGCACACCCAGGACGACATTGTGCCTAAAAACATCTTGATGATTGGACCTACCGGTGTAGGTAAAACGGAAATCGCCCGTCGCCTTGCTAAACTGGTAGGTGCGCCATTTGTGAAAGTGGAAGCTACCAAATTCACCGAAGTAGGTTACGTTGGCCGTGACGTTGAATCGATGGTGCGTGATCTGATTGAGACATCACTGCGGATGGTGAAGCTGGAGCGGACTGAAAAAGTGAAAGACAAAGCTGAAGAAGCTGCCAACGAACGAATTGTACATATTCTGGCTCCTTCACAGTCTAAGTCCAAGAATCAGCGTAATCCCTTTGAGATGATCTTTGGTAATAATGGTAACAACGTTCAGGAGCAGGATGAGCCAGAACCCGATACAGGGGTTGCGGAGCGTCGACGTAAGATTAAGTTTGACCTGTTATCTGGCAAGTTGGAGGATGACATCATTGAAATCGATGTTGAGGACACTGCGCCTAACATGATGGACATGTTTGCTGGTCAAGGTAATGATCAGATGGGCATGAACATGCAGGAGATGTTTGGTAGCTTGTTGCCTCGTCGTACGAAAAAACGTAAACTCGCTATTAAAGAAGCGCGTAAAGTGTTGATCCAGGAAGAAGCAGGGAAATTGATCGACATGGATGATGTTACACAAGAGTCCATTCGTCGGGCGGAGCAGACAGGTATCATTTTCATAGATGAAATCGACAAGGTTGCCAGTCAAGGGCGCGGTAGTGGTCCCGATGTATCCCGTGAGGGTGTGCAACGTGACATACTGCCTATCGTAGAGGGCTCTACAGTAATGACGAAGTATGGTCCTGTCAAAACGGATTATATTCTGTTTATGGCAGCTGGCGCTTTCCACGTCGCCAAACCCTCTGATCTGATTCCTGAGCTTCAGGGGCGCTTCCCGATTCGTGTGGAACTGAGCAGTCTTACACTGGAGGAGTTTGTATCCATTCTGACTGAGCCTCAAAATGCACTGACCAAGCAGTATGTTGATCTGCTGCGTACCGAAAATATTGAAATCGAGTTCTCGGATGAGGCCATTCGCGAGATTGCCAAATTGGCTGAATCCGTCAATCAAAATACAGAAAATATAGGTGCTCGTCGATTGCATACGATTCTTGAGAAGCTTTTGGAGGATTTATCCTTTGAGGCACCTGAGCTTACACTGGAACGTATGGTGATCACTCCGGAGTATGTCCGGGAGAAATTAAATGATATTGCGCTTGATCGTGATTTGAGTCAGTATATCCTGTAACATGGAACTAGCAATGTAGTTGTTAAAATGATGCTATAAATGAACGGTATGCAAGAAAGTAGAGAACATTTGTGTGATCCACAAAGGCCCTCTTACTTGACGCATATCGTTTATTTTTGTTTCTATCTAAAGGATTTTGATGTTACAACCGATAAAAGATGTGTGGATGTTATACGGATCGACAAAACCTAGGACTTGTGCCGCATGTATACGGAGTTAAAACATATCGGAGTGGTAGTTATTCTTCCATTCCATACCCAATGATTCCCATTAAAAGAATTTTTCTTATTCCAAGTCTGGTCATCGGTTTAGTCGACAGGTTGGTAAATGTTGCGTAAATGCGCAAAATGATGAATTGTAGAAAAGTGTGAAGCCACTAATTGTTTTCTTAAAATTAAAATATATAGGCTCCACTTAATTGTTAAGAAAGTGTTGTGTAGGAAGGACTAGTTTTCTTCATCATTGAAAGATAACTTGTCAATTGATTAATATATAGCTTTGTATGTATACCTATCATATTGTCCATAAACCCTTAGTACAACGGCAAAAAATTCTAACATTATCAATTATGAAATATTCGGAAATATACATAATTACGGGCGTTATAAGTTCATGCTGAGACTCGAAAGTTTTTTTTTATTTTAAGAATGTTTAAGAACAATCAGGGAGAGTATTAACATACTTTTGTTTTGGGCCCGAACATTTACGAAAAAATTCATAATTTGCAGAAAATACACAAAAAGCCCTGTCTTTCAGAAAAGATAGGGCTTTTTTCTTATTGTAATAAATCCCAAACTCGAAGAAACTTATGTTATACGACAACATCAGAGTTAATTCTACTTAAGTCCTAGAAAACCGTGTAAAGACGAATGTTTTTGTCGAAAAAAACATAAGAATTTTTAAGGGGAAAGATTCAATCTTTTTCCATAACTTCTAAAGAGAGGAGGGGGATTGTGAATCTTTTAAACGATATCAGCTTTAAAAGATTGCAAGGTGCACTCGATGCGTCCAATATCAGACAACGAACGATTGCTGACAACATCGCGAACGCCGATACCCCGTATTTCAAGCGCTCGGACGTTTCTTTTGAAGAAATGTTGCAAGGGCAAATGAATGGAGATATGCCTGTTCTTAAAGGTAAAGTAACTGATGCAAGGCATTTTGTCATAGGTCCTTCCTCTTCCGTACCAACGCCAGTAGTTAATATGGACCAGTCAACCTCCATGAATAACAACGAAAATAATGTCGATATCGACAGAGAAATGAGTCTTCTGGCGGAGAATCAGTTGCGTTATAACGCTTATATTCAGCAAGTGAACGAACAAATTAAAATCATGCGTGTTGGCGTGGAAGGGAGATAACCTAAATTGAACATTAGTAATAGTTTTAGCATCAGTAGCTCAGCTCTGACAGCCCAACGGTTGCGGATGGACGTTATATCTTCCAACATTGCCAACGCAGAGACGACGCGAGCGAGCGTATCCAATGGTGAAGCAGTTCCTTACAAACGTAAAATGGTTGTGCTTGAGCCGAATAAAACGTCATTTGGTACGATGCTGCAAAATCAGATGAGAGGTAGCGGTTCAGGAGATGGCGTAAGAGTAACGGAGATTCGCGAGGATCAGTCACCTTTGAAGCCTGTGTATGACCCTTCTCATCCGGATGCCAATGCAGAAGGATATGTATATATGCCTAATGTGGATATTGCGAAAGAAATGGTCGACATGATCTCTGCTTCGCGTTCCTATGAAGCAAACGTAACAGCACTGAATTCAACCAAAGCGATGATCTCCAAAGCCTTGGAGATTGGAAGATAATCTGCTTTGAAATGAAAATAAGAAAAATACAAACCAGGGATGAAGGGGAGGGACATTAATGATTCAGAACAACATGTTTAGCACACAGGGGATACAACCGCTACAGATGAAGAGTGTAACCGAAAGTAAGCCTTCTACACCAGCCGAAACCATTCAGAGCTTCGGTACATACTTACAGAATGCATTAGGGTCCGTCGCAGCTCAGGAGACTCAATCGCATGAAATGTCGAATCAATTTTTGGTCGGCAAAGCGAATGTGGATCAGGTGATGATTGCTTCAGAACAGGCCTTGTTAAGCCTACAACTCACAACTCAAGTCCGAAACAAAGTGGTCGAAGCATATCAGGAAGTTATGCGAACGCAGTTATAAAATAGCCTACTTGCGCTTCGATAATAGCGCTGATCATTACAACAAAGCAGCTGCGATGCTGCTCCTGATCGTCAACCTATGAAACGGCTAGGGTTGAGTAAGGACAGACTAAGCAAAGTTTCGGATGGGGTGACAGAGTGAATGAGAGAATTGCCCAGTACAGGGATAAGGCATCCCAGTATTGGAATAGTTTTAGCAAAAAGCAAAAAGTATTATTTATATCGACCTTCTTGTTTCTGATTTTGGCTGCAGTTGTACTCACGATGCAATTGTCCAAGACCGAATATGAAGTTGCTTTTACAGATTTGAATGCAAGTGATTCAGCGGGCGTTATCAGTTATCTCGATTCATCTAGCATTCCATACAAACTAAGTTCAGATGGCAAGAGCATATCCGTACCGAGTACAAGTGTTGCAATTGCAAAGGTGAATGTCGGATCTCAAGGAATTATTCAGAATGGTTCATTAGGGTATAAGTCATTCGAGGAGTCATCATCCCCGATCGGGATGACGGATAAAGAGTTTGATGTAAAGTACAACAACGCTATAAACGGAGAAGTTGAACAGTTGCTTCAGCGGATGCAAGGGATACAGGACGCTAAAGTGCTGGTCAATATGCCGAAAGATAACATCTTTGCTGGTTTAGAAGAACAAGACAAAGCATCAGCATCGGTAGCTCTTCAATTCAAACCGGGTTATCACCCCAATCAGGCAGCGGTAGATGGCTACTTTAACTTGGTTAAGACTGCAATTCCTAATCTGCCTATTGAGAACATCACGATTACGAACACAGATGAAGCAGAATTGATTCCAACTGCCCGAGGTGGCAGTGGCGGGTTGTCTTCCGAAGTTCAAGAAAACATGGCATTACAGAAAAAGTTTGAAAACGATGTCCGCAATAACGTGAAGCAATTTCTTTCCCAGATTGTAGGCGAAGACAAAGTTAATGTTTTGGTAGCCTCCAAGCTTAATTTTGACAAAGAAACACGTAAGGAAAATCTGGTCACACCTGTTGATGTAGATAATATGAAAGGCATCGAGATCAGTGTGCAGGAGATTCAAAAGAGCTACACTGGCGCAAGCAACCCAACAGGTGGAGTTGCTGGCACAGGACAAGAGGAAGTTCCGGGTTATCCATCATCTGATGCAAACGGTAACTCTACCTCCGAAGAATCATCAAGCACTATAAACTACGATGTTAATCGAATCGCCAAGGATATTATTTCCAGTCCATATACTGTAAAAGACTTAACCATTAACGTTGCAGTTGAACCACCGAATGGAGAAACAGAATTACAGGGACCGGTTCAGGACGCAATTGAGAACATTTTGGTTAACATTGTTCGTGCTTCACTGGCAGACTCAGGCACTGTAATAAGTGACGCCGATCTGACAAAGAAAGTTTCAGTCATGTCACAAGGATTCCAGACTGCCTCTGCAGACAATACAGGTTTCCAACTTTCCTCAACGATGATGTGGGGTGGAGGGGCACTCATAGCGGCATTGATCGCAGCGGTAGTTATTTTGTTAGTACGCCGTCGCCGCAAACAAAACGAAGTCGAAGAAGAAGAGATTCCTCTTCCAATAGCAACAGAGTTCCCGTCCATTACGCTGGACAGTGTAACGAACGAAAGTCAGGTGCGCAAACAATTGGAGAGTTTGGCCAAGAAAAAGCCAGACGAATTCGTCAATCTGCTGCGTACATGGCTGGCTGACGAATAGAGGTGAACGCATTGGCGAAGGCAAGCAGTCAAGGTTTGACTGGCAGACAAAAAGCAGCAATTTTGTTGATTACATTAGGTCCGGAAGTATCGGCTCAGATCTTCAAACATCTGCGTGATGAGGAGATTGAGCAACTTACGTTGGAGATTGCCAACGTTCGCAAGGTTGATTCTTCCGAAAAGGACATGATCATGGCCGAGTTTCACCAGATCTGTCTGGCGCAGGAATATATCTCTCAGGGCGGTATCAATTATGCGAGAGAAATCCTGGAGAAAGCTCTGGGTTCTTCAAAAGCACTTGAAGTTATTAACCGTTTGACAGCTACGCTGCAAGTCAGACCGTTTGACTTTGCACGCAAAGCGGATCCAAATCAAATCTTGAACTTTATTCAGAATGAAAGTCCGCAAACGATCGCGCTGGTGCTGTCTTATCTTCAGTTCGAACAGGCTGCAGCGATTCTGTCATCCTTGCCACAAGAGAAGCAGGCAGATGTCGCTCGCCGGGTGGCAGTTATGGATAGTACTTCGCCAGAAGTTATCTCTCAAGTGGAGCGGGTTCTGGAGCAGAAGTTATCTTCTACCGTAACGCAGGATTACACCAATGCGGGTGGTATCGAATCGATCGTTCAGATTCTGAACGGAGTCGATCGTGGTACAGAACGTACCATTTTGGACTCGCTTGAAATTCAGGATCCGGAGCTTGCAGAGGAAATCAAAAAACGCATGTTTGTATTCGAAGATATCGTCAATGTGGATGATCGTTCGATCCAGCGTATTATTCGGGATATCGACAACGCAGATCTGCAACTTGCACTCAAGGTGGCAAGCGAAGAGGTTCGGGATGCTGTGTTCCGGAACATGTCGAAGCGGATGTCCGAAACATTCAAAGAAGAGATGGAGTTCATGGGGCCTGTGCGATTGCGTGATGTTGAGGAAGCTCAGACACGCATTGTAGGAACGATACGCAGATTGGAAGAAGCCGGTGAGATCATTATCGCACGCGGTGGAGGAGATGATATCATTGTCTAATTTGATTAAATCTTTCCAGTATGTACCCGTTGATGACCACAAAAAACTTGAAAATCATCATCATTATGGTGGTGCTGAGGAGTCTGAAACGGAATTATACGGTGATCGTGTTGAAGGTTCTGAAGCAGAAACACTTCAAGCACGCGTGGACGAAGAAACACAACGTCTTACCGCAGAAATGCTGGAAGATGCCAAGGAGTTTGCAGAAAAGCAAGTACGTGAAGCTTCAGAAGAGGCAGAACGCATGCTTCAAGAGGCCCGTGAACAGATCGAAAGCTGGTGGCAGGAACAACGACAACAGGATGAACATCTGACTGAAGCGCTTCGTTCACAAGGTTTCCAACAGGGTTTTGAAGAAGGTAAAGTACAAGCTGAACTGGATCTCCAGGTGCAGATCGATAAGATGATGATTGAAGCCCAGGAAGTGCTCAAGGAAGCTTATGTAGCTAAAGATCAGATCATTCAGGAAGCCGAACCGTTTCTTGTAGATCTCGCTTGCGGGATCGCTGAGAAGGTCATTGATAAACAACTTACCATTGAACCCGATCATACATTGGAACTGATTCGTCAGAGTTTGTCACGTAAACGGGAGCAGGGTTTAATCACACTTTGTGTTGCTCCTGATCAGTTTACATTTGTACAGGCAGCTCGTGAAGAATTGTCTCTGTCCATTGACTCACAGGCAGAACTGCAGATTTTGCCTGATTCGACGGTCAAAGATAAGGGATGTGTCATTCGTTCTTCGTTCGGAAGTGTAGATGCAAGAATTGATACACAGCTTGCCGAGATTAAAAAAGAACTGGTCCGCATAGCACTTGAGGATGAGGAGCGAAGAAATCAACATGAAGGTTCTTAGTTCACAGCGATACATGGAACATTTGCGGCAGTTCGATCCTGTTCGTATTAACGGCAAAGTTACTCAGGTCATTGGTCTTATGGTGGAGTCAGAAGGGCCAGATGCAAGTATCGGTGACGTATGTTATATCTATCCTGGTAAATCGGCCAAGCCTCTTCAAGCCGAAGTTGTTGGGTTTCGAGATAACAAAGTGCTGCTTATGCCACTGGGTGAACTTCAATCCATCGGTCCTGGTTGCGATGTAGTAGGTACGGGTAAACCACTCGGTGTTCAGGTAGGATCCGAATTGCTCGGTAAAGTATTGGACGGACTTGGACAACCGTTGGACGGTTCCCTCCTTCCATCAAGAATGCCGATGTACTCTACCTCCAATACGCCGGTCAATCCAATGGATCGTCCACGTGTACTTGAAACGATGGGTGTTGGTGTAAGAGCTATCGATGGATTGCTGACCGTAGGTAAGGGACAGCGTGTAGGTATTTTTGCCGGTTCTGGTGTTGGTAAGAGTACACTGATGGGCATGATTGCTCGTAATACAGCAGCAGATGTCAATGTCATCGCGCTTGTGGGTGAGCGTGGACGTGAGGTACGCGACTTTATTGAACGGGACCTGGGTCCAGAAGGACTGGAACGCTCCGTAGTCATTGTTGCAACTTCAGATCAGCCTGCTTTGATTCGGATCAAGGGAGCAGTTATTGCGACCACGATTGCAGAGTATTTCCGAGATCGTGGAATGAACGTGATGCTTATGATGGATTCGGTAACTCGATATGCGATGGCACAAAGGGAAGTTGGTCTGGCCGTGGGTGAACCTCCGGCAATGAGAGGATATACTCCATCGGTTTTTGCAAGTTTGCCCAAACTGCTTGAACGGGCGGGTACAGGACCTACGGGCTCGATTACAGCCTTTTACACTGTTCTGGTCGATGGGGATGACATGAATGAACCGATCGCGGATGCGGTAAGGGGTATTCTGGATGGACACATTGTGTTAAATCGATCCATTGCGAATAAAGGTCATTTTCCAGCGATTGATGTGTTAGCCAGCATAAGTCGTGTTATGAAGGATATTGCTCCTGAAGAGCAGTTGGAAGCCGTTAATAATATGAAACGTTTGATGGCTGTGTACAAAGAATCGGAAGATCTGATCAATATTGGGGCTTACCAGCGGGGATCAAATGCAGCCATAGATGAATCGATAGATCAGATTGATAGTATATGGAACTTTACCAAGCAGAAAGTCGACGAGAAAGTCACCTTAAGTGAAGTACAGGAACGTTTGATTCTTGAATTTGCAAGGAGATGAATGGGTAAACGATGAAATTTCGATATCATTTCCAGAAAGTTGTTGACCTGAAGAGTAATGAAAAAACACAGGCAGAGTGGATGTTATCCACAGCGATCGGTAAACTTCAGACGGAGGAAGAACATCTGATACAACTTCTTAATGATAGAAGTAATCTGGTCGGCATTATCCAATCTGCTACGGAAAATACAGCGTCTGTAAACAGTCTGCAGGAGATGCAGCGTTATGTACATCACCTTGACGAGTGCATTTCACGCAAAAACAGTGATGTTAAACATGCTCAGGTCAATGTGCAGCGGAATCAGACAGTTCTCAACGGTAAGATGATTGACGAAAAAGTATGGGTTGGAGCGAGAGACAAGGCCAAAATCAAATTTCAGCAGGAGATGCTCCTCCGGGAACAGAACGATCTGGACGAGATGGCTACTGTACGCTTCGCTGCCAAAGCCGGACGCGCGAATTGATGTGAGCCGGATGCGAAGTTGTCTCGTGAAGGAGGAATGAACGATGGCTGTTAAAGATGATAGCGACATGGAAAAAGAGTCGGGAGGCGGTTGGGAGAAATTTCTCATGATTTCAATCCCGATTGTATTCACCGTAGTATTACTAGGTGTATTACTTACGCTATTTAATGTAGATATTCGTAATAATTTGTTCGAATTCGCCAACAAGATACCGGTAGTCAAGGAATGGGTACCTGATCCTGTACTGGATCCGGAGAAAAAGAAGCTGGAGAAGAGTGAGCAGCAGGTTGAAAGTGCTGAAGCCACAATCGAAAAGCTGAAATCCCAGGTAACTGCCAAAGAAACAGAACTCAAGGTAGCACAGGAAGCAACAACAACCGAAGCGAAGAAAGCCACGGACCTTCAGAAGAAGTTGGATGATGCGGAAAAAGCGGCTGAAACGACTGCAGCGGCAACGCCGGAAACGGAATCCGATTATCAAAAGCAAATCAAAGATTTGGCTAAAATGTATGCTGACATGAGCCCGAGCAAAGCTGCACCGATTTTGCAAAATATGACGAATGAGGAAATGGTATTGTTGTTAAATGCCATGCAGTCATCTGCTCGGACCAAGGTGCTTGAAAAGATGGACCCGAAAACAGCAGCCGATGTCACCATGATGATGAAGGATGCCAAACCGTCCGGGGATCTGGCACTGGATGCACTGCAATCCAGATTGAAGAAAGAAACCGCAGCAACTTCAACTGCATCCACAACGACAAGCAAAAACCTGGATAAAAACCAGCTTAGTCAAACATTTGCTTCGATGTCTGCTTCAAGTGGTGCCAAGTTACTATTGGAAACATATAAGTTAAGTCCTGACAAAACATTGACCATCCTGAATTCGGTAGATGATGCAACACGCTCTCAATTGCTTGAGAACATGTCTTCAGAGGATTCGGTTGCAACTGCAAAAATTTTGAACAGATTAATGGGTAACAAGTAGATCTGATTACACTGTATAACCGAGAGGAGGTGAAAATAAATGTCGATTGTATATCAAATGGCATCCACAGCATCTGCAAAAGCAACGGGAACAGGTCAGACGACTGGAGCACAATCGAAAGGTTCAGCTGCAGGTGCCAGCGGTGAATTTCTCCAAACTCTTGCACAGTCATTATCCGGAGGAGCTACAGAAGGTGATGGTTCAAGCACTACTGGAAGCTTAACTGCCAATCCGTTGGTGTTTTCCTTTGCTACAAGTGAGGAAGGGGAAGCGACATCAATCAAGGATATACTGAATTCGTTGTTCAAGGACTTGGATTCACTTGACGAAGCTTTGGAAAATGACCCAGCTCTACTTGCAGGTTTGCAAACTCTGATTCAACAGATGTATACACAATTAAGTAATCCTTCAGATACTAATGCAGAAGGTTCAGACGAGTCTTCGACCGGAGCCGAAAGCGTAAATGCAGTACCTGCAATTGAACTGTCGCAGCATCCGGCAGCAGTACGTTTTGTTCTGCAAGATATGCTTACACAATTAGTAGCCGGAATGAATGATCCAGAGAGTAACGTTTCGAAGAATGCTCTGGAATTCAAGCAGTTGCTACAGTCTCTGCAAAGTCAGCTTCAAGAGGCTGGAGTGGATACAACTAGTAACAAAGGGTGGACTGAACTGAAATCCATACTGGATACATTGACTGTAGTTAAGGATCAGACTGCACAAGTCGCTCCAAGTACTTTGCTTCAAGCATCCAAACAGGATTCTGTCGTACCACAAGTTCTTGTTGCAGCAGTGACGAATTCTGGAACCCAAGTGAAAGATGAGGCTGAGACAACATCTGCTTCAAATGCAGGTGGAGAAGTGGAACACTCAACCATCATTACTGCAGGAGAGCTGTCCTTGCGTTCATCAGGTACAACAGCAGGAAAACCGGCTGAACCTGTAATGCAAACATCACAGTTTGCCAAAGAAATGACACAGTTTGTTGTTAACAAGCTGGATATTGTACAGCAAAAAGGATTTTCTGAGGCGACCATCTCACTTCGGCCTGAGCATCTAGGTAAGTTGGATGTGCAAATTACTTTGCAGAACGGGCAATTGGTTGCACGGTTTATGACTGAGCATACGATGGCTAAAGACATGCTTGAACAACAAATGACGCAGCTGCGTTCTTCACTTCAAGCCCAGGGAATTCAGGTGGAACGACTTGAGGTTACCCAGAACAGTTCAATCGGATCACAGATGTATCAGGACGGAGGCCGTCAGTCGGGAAGTAACTCTCAACAACAACGCCGTTCGCGTGAGCGTGAGGAACAATCGGATGATGCTATAGCTACAGCAGGGATTCAAGAAGAATTGCGTAACTGGCGTAGCGAGCAAGTTGAAGGAAATGAATTACAGAGAGATACATTCAGTGCTAAGGCTTAAACAGAAATGAGGTGAGCAAATGGCTAATGAAATTGTTTCAACGAATAATACTTGGCCGAACTATTCGGCAGCTAATAAAGCAACCACAAGTGCTGCAACAAAAGAATTAGGTAAAGATCAGTTTCTAAAAATCCTGATTACCCAGCTGCAAAACCAAGACCCGATGCAGCCGATGGAGGATAAGGAATTTATCGCTCAAATGGCACAGTTCAGCTCAGTGGAACAACTGGTCAATATTTCTACACAGCTTAAAACATTGAACCAGTCACTTGGTGCTGTATCCGGCATGATTGGCATGGAGGTAAGTTGGCTTTCTTCTAATAAAGAGGATAACGGAACTCTTCGTCAGGGTATTGTAGATTCCATCATTGTAAGAGATAGCGTTCAATACGCAAAAGTGGGCAAAGACGAAATTAAGCTGGATGAGATCATTCAGGTAAATTATCCAAAACAGGCAGAAGAGAGTCAGACTCCGGTTCAGAACGTTCAGGGAGTAGCCCCTGAAACGAACGAGAGCCAGGAAGTTGAATCATCCGCTGAACCGGCTGATACGGAAGATAGCGGGAAAACGATATGAGTGATCGCATAACGGTTGGACAATTATATGCAGGCCCGATTACCCCGAATATGCTTCAAAGACCCAAAACGGGAGAAGCATCAGCTACCCCCGAAAAACCTTTTGCAAAGGTGCTGGAAGATAATCTTCTGAAGTTGAGCAATCATGCTGCCAAACGATTGGAACAGCGTGGTATTGAACTCAAGACCGAGCAAATGGAACAGATTGGTTCTGCTTTGGACAAAGCTGCTGCCAAAGGAGCCAAAGAGTCATTGATTCTAATGCAAGATATGGCTTTTATCGTCAATGTCAAAAATCGTACTGTGGTTACAGCTATGGATAGTGAGAGCATGAAGGATAATGTGTTCACTCAAATTGATAGTGCCGTAATCATTTCTTGACCGGCTGGCCCTTCTCGGGAGCCGGAATGCCGCTGACCGACTGATGCGGTAACCAAATGAAGACTGGGAGGATTTTTAATAATGTTGAAATCAATGTACTCAGGCGTTTCCGGGATGCGGGGTTTTCAAACAAAACTCGACGTAATTGGTAACAATATTGCGAACGTAAACACGGTTGGCTTCAAAGGTAGTCGAGTTATGTTCAAAGATATTATGAGCCAAACTACGGCAGGCGTAACTGCCCCTGGCGATGCAAGTGGTGGTGTCAATGCGAAACAAATCGGCCTTGGTGTATCCGTAGGTTCAATTGATACGCTGCATCTGGCAGGTAGCCCAATGACAACGAACAATCCAACAGATCTTCGGATTAACGGTGATGGATTCTTCTTGGTACGTTTGAGTGAAGATCAGGAAGTACCTTACCTGACTCGTGCGGGAGATTTCCATGTGGATGCTGCGCGTAACCTTCTGACATCGGATGGATTGTTCGTTCTGGATAACGGTGGCGGAAATATTACCATTCCAGACGATGTCGTCTCCTTTACGATTGGTCAGGATGGAACGATTAACCAGACCATGGCAGACGGAACTATCGAAGCTGGAGCACAACTTGGTATCGGAAAAGTGGTCAATCCGGAAGGTTTAGAGAAGATCGGCGGTAACCTGTACCGTATGACAGCCAACGCGAATCCGGACGGGGCACTGGAACCATTGACAGCGAACAGTGCTGAGGACGGAACAGGAGCGATCATTGCTGGACAGCTCGAAATGTCTAATGTGGATCTGACAGGAGAGTTTACTGAGATGATCGTTGCTCAGCGTGGATTCCAGGCAAACTCCCGGATCATTACAACGTCGGATGAAATACTTCAGGAAGTTGTTAACCTGAAACGTTAATAGCTGATTAATGAATTTTTAAAACGTGGGGGAGCTTGCTCCTCCCACTCTGATCAAGGGGGCTTAGCATGATTTCGGTTACGCGGTTAAATGGTTCTCCCATGTGGTTAAATGCGCTGATGGTTGAAATTGTGGAAGAGACGCCGGATACGTATATTACTCTGGTAACTGGAAAGAGACTGATTGTGCTTGAAAAAGCCGCTGACGTTATTTCCAAGATTAAAGATTACAACCGTGAAATCGGGGTCCAGGCAGCCACTATTAAAGTGCAGCAAACGGAGGAATCCTGATGAAAAAAATGATGCCCTGGCTTGCAACGATGTTGCTTGCAATAACACTAATTGTGGTGGTTGTGATTGTATTTATGAATGGACCGAATGGGACTAAGGACGACACACATACGGCGGCAGCCACTGAAGAAAAAAAAATGACTGCGGATGAAATTGTAGAGGTATCATCAGAGCTTGCACAGATTAAAACGAATCTGGCCGATCCGGATCGTATTATTATGGTTAGTTTTTCTTTCAGGTTATCTGACAAAACAGCCAAAGAAGATTTTGAAAAAATTAAAAGCATTACGGTGAAGCCCATTATTATTCAGGCACTTGCAGACACCAAGGCTGAGGAACTGAGCTCGGCTAAGGGTATGAAACAATTCAATGAGAGACTGACAGGACTAATTAATGAGGCATTGCCTGAGCCGAAATTGAAAAGCACCAGTTTTTCAGACATTGTTATAGCACCAATGTAATGAACAGAACACGCTGTAGACCTGTAAGGGGGTGAGAACATGGTGGATGTATTATCACAAAATGAGATTGACGCCCTATTAGCAGCCCTTTCTTCTGGTGAAATGGACGCAGAAGAATTGAAGAAGGAAGAAACTCAGAAGAAAATCAGATCGTACGATTTTAAGCGGGCAGTGCGTTTTTCCAAAGACCATATCAGAAGCTTGACTCGTATTCATGAAAACTTTGCACGCTTTCTCACCACTTATTTTTCAGCCCAACTGCGGACGTTCGTTCAAATCAATGTCGTTCAGGTCGAACAGTTGCCTTATGATGAGTTTATCCGTTCTATTCCTAAGATGACGATATTGAACATTTTTGAAGCGGAGCCACTACAGGGACGAATGGTGATGGAAGTCCATCCGAACGTGGGATATGCGATGTTGGATCGCCTCCTCGGTGGAACCGGGAGTGCTCCAACAAAGATTGCATCGATGACGGAGATTGAAACGACCATCATGGAGCGGATATTCAGTCGTGCGTTTGAAAGTTTGCAGGAAGCATGGAAGACCGTGTTGGATATTACCCCGAGGATGGAAGCGCTCGAGACCAATCCGCAATTTATGCAGATTGTATCTCCCAATGAGACCATTGCTCTGATCTCGCTCAGTACCAAAATTGGTGACACGACAGGCATGATCAATCTATGTATACCGCATGTCGTTCTTGAACCTATTATGTCACGGTTGTCAACTCATCAGTGGTTTGTTTCGGAGAAGAAAACGAGAGCTCCGGAGGAGTATGATGCTCTAAAAGAGCGTGTGAACAAAGCCAAGTTACCAATCGTTGCGGAATTGGGAGAATCGAGAATTTCAATTGCAGAATTTCTGGGTCTGTCCGTTGGTGATGTCATTACGTTGAACAAACCGGTTGATGAGGGACTTTCCATTAAAGTGGGTGACAAACTGAAATACATGGGCAGTCCGGGGACAATCAAAGACCGTGTGGCTGTGCAAATAGACAAGATTGTCACCGAAGGAGTTGAAGAATTTGACGAGTAAGGATTATTTATCCCAAGAAGAAATCGATGCTTTGCTCAGGCAATCGGAATCGATAAACAGCTCGGAACCCGCTGAAAAGACGGTTGATGATTTTTTGACCGAGTTGGAGCAGGATGCCTTGGGGGAGATTGGTAACATTACATTTGGTAGCGCGGCAACAGCCTTATCCACGCTATTAGGCCTCAAAGTAGATATTACAACACCTAAAGTTTCTATCATTAGTCGAACGCAGTTTGAAGAAGCTTTTCCTAAGCCGCATGTTGCCGTTCATGTGAATTACGTGGATGGATTCGAAGGCATTAACTCACTTGTTATCAAGAAGAGAGATGCTCAAGTCATCGCTGATTTGATGCTGGGTGGCGAAGGAAATCCGGTCGATGAAGAACTGAATGAAATCCATATTAGTGCGGTACAGGAAGCGATGAACCAGATGATGGGTTCCTCTGCAACCTCAATGTCCACGATTTTTAATCGTTTTGTGAATATTTCCCCTCCGGGAATCGATATTCTCAATCTGGAGAGTGGAGAGGGTGTGAGTAATCTTCCAGCAGATGAGACCCTCATCCAAGTTTCATTTCGTTTGTTAATCGGGGATCTGATCGATTCCAATCTGATGCAGTTGCTTCCAGTGCATTTTGCCAAAAACATGGTAGATATGCTGATTGGAGGCGCTCAGGAGTCAACTGCCAGCGCACCAGTGGCATCAACACCTGAACCTGCGCCAGCAGCTGTACCAGCAACGCCACCACCAGTTGCGGAGCAGCCGCCCGTTCAACACCAACAGCCCCCACAGGCTCCTCAGCAGCCTGTTCAGGACTATAACGGATATGGACAGGCACCGATGGGGATGCCGCAAGGAATGCCGCCACAGCAGCCGTATGGCATGCCCCCACAGCAACCTTATGGTGCACCTCAACATTACGGTGGAATGCCAAATAGGAATGTTAACGTACAACCAGTTCAATTCGCCAATTTACAAAATGGGGCGTATGGTCAGGTAGACGAAAACAATTTGAATTTATTGATGGACATTCCCCTTAAAGTCACCGTAGAATTAGGAAGGACCCAGAAGCAAATTAAAGATATTTTGGAACTGTCACAGGGTTCGATTGTCGAACTGGATAAGTTAGCCGGGGAGCCTGTCGATATTTTGGTGAATAACAAACTGATCGCCAAGGGAGAAGTTGTTGTTATTGACGAAAACTTTGGTGTTCGTGTTATAGATATCGTTAGCCAATGGGACCGAATTCAGAAATTACAATAAGCACAATTTAGGGAGGACTTGAATCAAGATGGCAAACCGAATTTTAGTCGTAGACGACGCTGCATTTATGAGAATGATGATCCGGGACATTTTGTCCAAAAATGGATATGAGGTTGTTGGTGAGGCACAGGATGGCTCACAAGCAATTGAGAAATTTAAAGAGCTTCGTCCGGATCTGATCACAATGGATATTACGATGCCTGAGATGGATGGCATTGCGGCTTTGAAAGAAATCAAGAAGATTGATGCTAACGCTAAAGTAATTATGTGCTCCGCGATGGGTCAACAAGCGATGGTAATCGACGCTATTCAAGCAGGTGCTAAAGACTTTATCGTTAAACCGTTCCAATCTGACCGGGTTATCGAAGCGATTAGCAAGACACTGGGCGTTTAAGAGACATGATGATGGCTCAGGGTGATTTTCCAGAAGCAGCTGGCGCGGGAGCCAATTATTATTTACAGCTTGTATGGGTGATTGTTGTCCTGGCCGTCATCCTGGTCCTTATTGTTTATCTGATCCGGTTCTTAAACAAACGGAATCAGCAAATGTTCCGGCACGGCACAATTCGTACCCTTGGCGGGGTCGGACTGGGACAAAACAAGTCGCTGCAAATTATAGAAATTGGTGGGAGTGTGTATCTGCTTGGTGTAGGTGAAGACATCCAGTTGATAGATAAGGTTTCGGATCTGGAAGAGGCACAAAGGATCATAGATTCCTTCGAACGAGATGCTGCTGCACAACAAGGAAGTTTTTCGCCTCTCATTGCCAAGCTCGCAAAACGCTTCCGTAAAGATGAACCGCCGCGGGAAATGGAACTAGAGGACACAACTTCTTTTCACGAAATGTTTGAATCCAAACTTCGGCAGATGCCTAACCGTAAAGAGAAGATGGAGAAACTCCTGGATAAAGACAATACTACAGATCGGTCGAGGGATTCATGAAGAAAAAGATTTGGTTAGCGTGTTGCTTGCTAGGACTTATCAGTCTGGCATCTGTAACGGTTGCCTTTGCCGAGCCCATTCCGAATATTGATATTCAAATCGGAAACGGTGACGGAGGGACACCAAGCACGAGTTCATTGTCCATCATTCTGTTAATTACGGTGCTTAGCATTGCACCAGCAATGCTTGTGCTGATGACCAGTTTTACTCGGATTGTGATTGTGCTCGGTTTTGTACGTACATCTTTGGGTACACAACAAATGCCACCCAATCAGGTTTTGGTTGGCTTGGCACTATTTCTGACACTTTTCATTATGTCGCCGACGTTGTCTTCCATAAATCAGGTAGCGCTTCAGCCCTATCTTCAGGGAGACCTTACACAAACCGAGGCACTTGAAAAAGCAGCGGACCCGATAAAGAAATTTATGTTTAGTCACACCAGAGAAAAAGATCTGTTGCTGTTTATGAAGTACAATCAGACTGAACAACCAAAGACCTACCAGGATATCCCAATTACTGTTATGGTGCCGGCATATGTAATCAGTGAGTTGAAGACAGCATTCCAGATGGGGTTTATGATTTTTATTCCGTTTCTGGTTATAGACATTGTTGTCGCGAGTACACTCATGGCAATGGGGATGATGATGCTTCCGCCGGTCATGATCTCATTACCTTTCAAAATACTGCTTTTTGTCCTTGTGGACGGGTGGTATCTGGTTGTCAAGTCACTGTTGCTGAGTTTTAACACTTGATCCGGAAAGTTAAAGGAGGACGGTCATGACTTCGGAATTTATTATCGGTCTGGCCGGGAAAGCGGTATACACGTCATTGCTGGCCAGTGCACCCATGCTTATACTAGCTCTGGTTGTAGGACTTGCAATCAGTATTTTTCAAGCGACAACTCAAATTCAGGAACAAACATTAGCTTTTGTGCCCAAAATTGTTGCCGTACTTCTGGCAGTACTTTTGTTTGGACCTTGGATCTTAAATATCTTGGTCGATTTTACGTTCAACATTCTCGATAATCTATACAGATACATAGGGTAGGCTTTAGCAGATGGAGACATTGTTGCAAAGTTTCCCTGTCGCTCTGCTTATGTTTTGTCGAATCACATCATTTTTTGTAACTGCGCCAGTTTTTTCGGCTCGAAATGTGCCGGCCTCAGTTAAAATTGGCATCTCGGCATTTGTCACATTGTCTGTCTATCTGATTTATGGAGTAGACCAGACCGTACCCACCGATCTGAGCTATGTTTTATTGATCATCAGAGAGATTCTTATTGGCCTGCTTTTAGGTTTTGTGGCTTATCTATTGATGACGGCTGTTCAGACTGCAGGTACCTTTATTGACCTTCAGATTGGATTCGCTATGGCTAACGTATATGATCCGATGACAGGTGCATCAGCCCCGCTTACAGGTAACTTCAAGTATGCCTTTGCTATGCTGCTGTTTCTGACAATGAACGGACACCATCATCTGCTGGATGCCATCGTATACAGTTACCGGTGGATTCCATTATCGAACGCATTTTTCCTGCGGTTGGCAGATGGAAGTATTGCTGAATTTTTGGTTCGGACGTTAGGTGAATCATTTATGCTGGCTTTTCAGATGTCTGCACCGATTGTAGTTGCCTTGTTTTTGACGGATGTGGGATTGGGGTTTCTTGCGAAGACTGCTCCTCAATTTAATGTATTTGCTGTCGGAATGCCACTTAAGGTACTCGTCGGGGTTGCTATTTTGCTTTTGCTGGTTCCCAGTTTCTCCTTTGTATTTAGTCAATTGTTCGAAGTAATGTTCAGATCCATGGAAAAATTGCTTGGAACCATTGGACAAAGGCCCGGCTGAGTGAAACGGAGGAAAAGACACGGATGAAACTTCAACTCGACCTCCAGTTGTTTTCAGGGGAGAAGACGGAGAAAGCTACCCCGAAAAAGAGACAGGATACACGAAAAAAAGGACAGGTTGTCAAAAGCGCTGAACTATCTGGCGCATCCATTCTTCTATTCGCGTTTTTGATCATGATGGTATTCAGCAATTTCTATAAAGAACGTATAGTTCGTCTGTTCACAGATATCTTCATCAATCGATTGAGTATGGAAATCACTGGAGAGAATGTGATGGCGCTTATGATGCGCTATGGCATTGAAGTTTTGTTATTGATTGCTCCCGTTTTGCTGGGTGCGGTACTGGTTGCTTTGATCGTTAACTACATGCAAGTTGGTTTTCTTCTTGTAGGGGAAGGTTTGAAGCCAAAACTTGAGAAACTGGACCCAATTAAAGGTTTCAAAAATATTTTCTCTCTCCGTTCATTAGTGGAATTTGCTAAATCCATTTTGAAAATGTCGATTATCGGTTATCTCGTTTACAGTACAATTAAGGGCTACCAGTCAGATATTGCTTCACTTTCTCATTTTTCATTGGATGCTATATTACATTTCGCTGCGTCGATCACTTTAAGTCTTGGTATCAAGATTGCAGCGGCATTGATGATACTTGCGATATTTGATTACATGTATCAGAAGTATGACCATGAGAAGAAGATCCGTATGTCCAAGCAAGACATTAAGGATGAGTATAAGAAAATGGAAGGTGATCCGCTGATCAAAGGTAAAATTCGGGAACGCCAGCGTCGTATGGCTATGCAGCGTATGATGCAGGAAGTACCGAATGCGGATGTAATCATCACAAACCCGACCCACTTTGCGGTTGCGTTAAAGTATGAAGGTTCCGAGATGGAGGCACCGCAGATTATTGCCAAAGGTCAGGATTATGTCGCCTTGCGTATTAAGGAAATTGCCAAAGAAAACGGTGTTATTACGATGGAAAACAAGCCGTTAGCACGGGCATTGTTCCAGAGAGCCGAGATTGGTGACGCCATACCGGCCGATTTGTTTCAAGCGGTAGCCGAAGTGCTGGCTTATGTATATAAACTAAAGGGCAGAACGAAATAAAAGGGGATCGGAGGCCGTACATTCATTGAAGATTAAAGATATAGCTGTCCTTGCGGGTATCATTGGCATTGTGTTGATGATGATTCTTCCGATCCCGACCTGGCTGTTAGACTTGTTGCTGGTCGTCAATATTTCAATTGCTCTGATGATACTCCTCGTTGCAATGAATAGCAAAGAAGCGTTGCAGTTTTCTATTTTTCCAGCTTTGCTGTTGATCACTACACTATTCCGACTGGCACTGAATATTTCGACAACCAAGCTAATCCTTGGTGAAGGGGATGCCGGAGCCGTAGTTGCTACCTTTGGTAGTTGGATTGCTGGAGGGCAAATTGCGATTGGATTTATCGTATTTTTGATCCTCGTTGTCGTTCAGTTTATCGTTATTACAAAGGGGTCTGAACGTGTAGCTGAAGTTGCTGCCCGATTCACCCTCGATGCGATGCCTGGTAAACAAATGAGTATTGATGCGGATCTGAATGCGGGTCTGATCAACGAGCAACAAGCTCGTGAGCGTCGTTCCAAAATTGAACGTGAAGCCGACTTCTATGGAGCGATGGATGGAGCAAGTAAATTCGTAAAAGGTGACGCAATTGCAAGTATTATCATCCTCCTGATCAATCTCATTGGTGGATTTATTATCGGTATGACTGTGCATGGTATGGCTTTCGCAGATGCAATGTCAACGTATTCTGTATTGACCATTGGAGATGGATTGGTAAGCCAAATCCCTGCTCTCCTTATTTCCACAGCAGCAGGACTGATCGTCACCAGAGCGTCATCAGAAGGAAACTTGGCAGATGATATTACGGGGCAACTGTTTACATATCCAATACTTATTTATATCGTAGCTTTCGTTATTGCCATGCTCGGTTTCTTCACACCAATTCATGTTATTACTACGCTTCCGTTAGCAGGTGTGTTGGCATATGCCGCGTGGCGTATGCAGAATAATCTGAATATGAAACAAGTAGCGGAAGAACAGTTGGAAGAAGAACAGCAGATTGAAGAGGTTAGAAGTCCTGAAAGTGTAATTAACCTGCTTCAGGTGGACCCTATTGAGTTTGAATTTGGTTATGGTTTAATCCCGCTTGCTGATAATCAGCAGGGTGGGGACTTATTGGATCGGATCATTATGATTCGGAGGCAGTGTGCTCTTGAACTGGGGTTGGTCGTTCCGGTCATACGGATTCGAGATAATATCCAGCTCAGACCCAATGAGTATGTTATCAAAATCAAGGGTAATGTGGTAGGCGGAGGAGAGCTGTTGTTGAATCATTACCTTGCCATGAGTCCTGGCTATGATGAGGAGTCCGTGACAGGTATTGAAACGACAGAGCCGGCTTTTGGACTTCCAGCACTTTGGATTGATGAAGTAACCAAGGACAGAGCGGAACTTGCAGGATATACAGTCGTAGACCCGCCTTCCGTTGTAGCTACACATCTCACAGAACTGATTAAGAAGCATGCGCATGAGTTACTTGGAAGACAAGAGACAAAAGCACTTGTGGATAATCTTAGAGAGAACTATTCTGCCCTTGTGGATGAACTGATCCCTTCTCTACTTTCCATTGGTGATGTACAGAAAGTGCTTGCCAAGTTATTGCGTGAGAAAATATCTATTCGGGATATGGTTACGATCTTTGAGACACTGGCTGACTATGGTACGTATACGAAGGATCCTGATGTGCTGACTGAATACGTCAGACAATCCCTCTCACGTCAGATTACTCAGCAGTTCTCACAGAAAGGTGAAACACTTCGAGTGATCACGGTTGGACCTGGTCTTGAGAAGAAAATTGCTGAAAGTGTGCAACAATCGGATCAAGGCAGCTATCTTGCGCTAGACCCTGTTTCTACACAAAGTGTGTATCAGAAGCTGAGTGAACAAGTGAACCGTTTGATTCAATCGGGTCAACAACCTGTTGTGTTAACTTCTCCAACCATTCGGATGTATCTGCGTCAGGTTATTGAACGTACTATGCAGGACATTCCAGTGCTTTCCTACAGCGAGTTGGAGCCGAATGTTGAAATTCAAAGTATCGGGGTGGTGAACTTATGAGAGTAAAACAATACGTTGTTGAGACCATGCCCGAAGCTATGCTTCAAATTCGCAAAGACCTGGGAAGTGATGCCGTCATTCTGTCGACCAAAGAGATTAAGGTGGGCGGTGTGATGGGAATGTTTCGCAAAAAACGGATCGAAGTTGTAGCTGCAGTGGATAAGGAAGAAAACAAGCAAACAACAAAGCCAGTACAAAATCAATTCACACCAGTACCTCGTGCATATGTACCTGAGGCTTATCGGCAAACAGCTCGTTCGTTTGTTGCGGCTTATGATGAGTCGGCTACAACGAATACAGCAGATCAAAGTGTACAGGACAAATCTGCGGCTGCGCCGTCTGTGTTTGAATCGCGGAATATCGGTTCAGACATGGACAGTGGCTCAGGTTCTTCGAGCACCGATCATAAACCGCGACCGCAAGGGGCGGATTTTTCGGGTTCAACAACTGGCACGAAGCCAACAGGATCAGACCTGCAGCAGGATAAGTTGATGACTGAATTGCAGGATCTTAAACAGATGGTGACCAGGCTTTCAAAGCAAGGTACTTCTGCGGACCCTGTGCCAGAGGAACTGCATACGATCCGAGAACGTTTGACAGAACAAGATGTATGGCCTGAAGTATGGGAATCCTGGTTTGATTCAATTCAAGCAAAATTCTCTGAGGATGAATTGAAAGAGCAGGATGTAGAACAAGTAATGAAGCTTGAGGTCACGCATTTTTTGGAGCAACGTATTGAAGAAGGCATTCTTCCTACCACGCGAATCGTCTATGTAGCTGGACCAACCGGTGTAGGGAAAACCACGACAATTGCAAAATTGGCTGCTGAACAAATGTTCAAAAAACAGCGTAAAGTTGGATTCATTACATCAGACACGTATCGGATCTCGGCGGTAGAACAGCTTAGAACATATGCATCTATACTGAATGTTCCACTTGAGGTGGTGCAATCGCCCGGTGATACACAACGTGCCATTTCTCGATTAGAGAATTGTGACTTGATCTTTATGGATACAGCGGGTAGAAATTACAGAAATGAATTACTTGTTTCGGAACTGCAAAGCTTGCTTGCTCCTGTAGAGAATAGCGAAACCTTTCTGGTCATGAGTATGACTTCCAAAAGTGCTGATATGGTTCAGATTACGGAACATTTCAGTAAATATGGTCTGGATAAGGTGATTTTCACCAAAATGGATGAGACTGGGAGCTGCGGTCCGCTATTTAACTTGTTGCACCGTTTTCCACTCAAGCTCGCATATGTGGCAAATGGACAAAATGTTCCTGACGATTTGTTGAAGCCGGATGCAGATTCGTTGTCTAAACAGTTGCTGGGAGAATGGTCACAATGAAGGATCAGGCAGCTGCACTTCGAAGTATGGTCACCGCGCCATTGGAATTGGAAGGCAATGAGCGAGATATTCGATCCTCGAAAATCATTACTGTGGCCAGTGGTAAGGGAGGTGTTGGTAAATCCAATTTTACACTGAACTTTGCCTTGGCATTGCAGGCTTTGGGGAGAAAGGTACTTGTGTTTGATGCCGATATTGGAATGGCTAATATTGATGTTCTTATGGGTACGTCTTCTTCCTATAATCTTTACCACCTATTATACCGACAAAAATCTATAAGGGAAATCATACAACTGGGTGCCAGTGGCTTGCCTTACATTGCTGGAGGATCGGGCATGAAAGAGTTGTTCTCATTGTCTGATCGTGATCTGGAGTTCTTCGCCAGTCAAGTGGAGGATATTGCCCAGGAAATGGACTATGTCATCTTTGACACTGGGGCAGGACTCTCCAGAGAGAATATGAAGTTCATCGGTGCTGCCGATGAATGCCTGATTATAACCACACCTGAACCGACTTCAATAACCGATGCTTATGCTTTAGTCAAAGTTATGCACGGCCAGGAAAATGCTACGCCCTTTCGGATGATCGTTAACCGGGTGGAAGACGAACGAGAAGCGGAACGGGTGGCAGATAAAATAGCTGGAGTGGCAAGGCGGTTTTTGCAGACGGATATTCCGCTGCTTGGGTATATTTCAGAAGACGCCCAGGTAGTCAAGGCGGTTAAAAGGCAAATGCCCTATAGTCTGGCTTATCCCAATGCCAAAGCCTCCAAAGATATAGAGAAACTTGCTCTTCGTTATTTGGCTGTACCTGCAACTCCGGGATCCGGAACCTTGACAGGAATCAGGGGATTTATGAATAAGTGGCTTAAACGGACAACATGATTTCTGAATAAAGGAAACAGGGGTGACACAACATGGCGGTGTATCAAGTATTGGTTGTCGATGATTCCGCTTTTATGCGTAAGATTGTTACGGATTTGATCCAAGCGGATCCGGAATTCAAGGTCACGGCAACGGCATCAAACGGTAGAGAAGCGATTCAAAAATCACTAGAATTGAAACCCGATATTATTACAATGGACGTTGAGATGCCCGAAATGAATGGGTTGGACGCATTAAAATCAATTATGAAGGAATCCTTCGTTCCTGTGATTATGCTCTCTGGTATCAATGAACAAGGCATGAAAGAAACCATTATGGCACTTGAAGCTGGGGCATTTGACTTCATTCGCAAACCATCTATTTCACATGACCAGGATATTGCTCAAGTCGGTAAAGCCTTGGTTGAGCGCATGCGTGCTGCGATGAATGAGATCAAACGAAAAGCTGATCGTGAGTTATCCATGAAAAATAGAGACATGTTCCGAGGAGCAGTTGCTCCCCCAACTCAGCCAGTGCAGAAAGAAATGCCGGCCAGGGAGCCAGCGGAGCCTGTAAAAAAAACGATCGAACCTGTCCAGACGAGTCAACGCTCTCTTCGGGAGCGGACTGAAGTCTTTCAGGCTAAATCAAAGAAACCAATTGAACCATTATCACCTCCGAAACCAGGCCGAGTAGAGAATAAACCGGAGCCATTGCCGAAGGTAGGGCGTAATTCGGGGACGAATGCAGAAAAAGCAGTGCGGTCAGCTAATCCACTACAGACACAAAAGGAAGTTCGACTACCAAATGCAGCTAGAGTGGCGGCTGATCAAATAGCGGCAACCTCTGCCTCTGCAAAAGCGAAGGATGTAATCAAGCCTAATCCTGTCCCCAAAGGTGCAGTGGGGCTGGAAGGAACATTCAACAAGCTTGTGGCAATAGGTTGTTCTACGGGTGGACCGAGAGCTCTCAAGACATTGCTCGAGCAGTTGCCTGCTGATTTGCCGGCACCGGTCATTATTGTGCAGCATATGCCGCCCAATTTCACACGTTCTCTGGCTCAACGATTGAATACGTTCAGTCCACTGCATGTGGTTGAAGCTGAAGAAGGTATGGTTCTGAAAAAAGGAACCGCCTATATAGCACCCGGCGGATTCCATGTGAAAGTTAACAAAACAGCAGACGGGAAGTTTATCGTGAAGCTGACTGAAGATCAACCAGTGAATGGACATAGACCTTCAGTGGATACGATGTTTGAGTCACTTCTGCCGTTTACATCTTTACAAAGGCATCTTGTTTTGCTGACGGGAATGGGAAGTGATGGAGCACGTATGATGAAGAGATTATACGAAGCTGGAGTTACATCAACCTTTGCCGAGAATGAAGAAACATGTGTTGTATATGGTATGCCGCGTTCTGCTGTAGAGTTGCAATGCGTTCGTCATCTTCTGCCATTGCAGGAGATTGCTTCTAAACTTGTTCAAGCAGTGAAATAACGGAGTGTAACTCACGAAGGAGGTGCCTCACAATGGACATGAACCAATATTTATCCATGTTTATTGATGAGTCTAATGATCATCTGCAATCGCTTAACGAAAACATGCTTCAACTTGAAGGCAATCCGGAAGACCTGGGCATAGTTCAGGTTATATTCCGCTCTGCTCATACCTTGAAGGGTATGGCAGCAACAATGGGCTTTGAAGATTTGGCATCACTGACACATAAAATGGAAAATGTGTTGGATCTGGTTCGTAATGAGAAGTTGAAAATGAAGGATTACATTTTTGATACCATGTTCAAGAGTCTGGACGCTTTGGAAACCATGGTTCAGGATATTACCGAAGGTGGACAAGGTAAAGCAGATGTGTCGTCAATCGTAGCTTCACTTCAGGCTATTGAAAATGGTGAAATGACAAGCGGAGATGGACCTGCTACGGAAACAAACAAGCCGGGTAACGCTTCAATCTCTTCGGCTGTCGAGCTGGATGAATTCCAATATTCAGTGCTGGATCAGTCGATCGCCGAAGGTCATCGTGTGTTCTACGTGGATGTGCTTGTTAGCGAGCATAGCCAGTTAAAAGGTGTACGGGCTTATATGGTCTTTGATATGCTGGAACGTTCAGGTGAAGTCGTTAAGGCTTACCCATCCGTTCAGGATATTGAGCAGGAGAAGTTTGAGCGCAGTTTCTCGTTGTATTACATAACAACTAAAGAGGCGCACGAACTGGAAGAAGGCATCATGAGTATCTCTGAAATTGAAAGTGCGAAGCTCATTCAACTGGATCAGGAGACTCTTCAGCAGATGGCCAATCAGGTAGCAGCTACAGTTGAAGCGCCACCCGCACCAACAGATGTAGCTGAGGTTGCTTCGCCGGATAAGAATTCTGTAGCCAAAGAAGAAGCCACGACGGCACCAGCTAAAACAGCTGCACCGAAGCAAGCTGCTGCACCTTCACGTACCATTCGTGTGGATATTGAACGTCTCGATGTATTGATGAACCTGTTCAGTGAATTGTTGATTGACCGTTCACGTCTGGAGCAACTGGCCAGTGAGACAGGCAACAATGATTTATCCGATACAGTAGCACATTTAAGTCGAGTTAGCACAGATTTGCAAAATATTGTACTGAAATTGCGGATGGTTCCGGTAGATACCGTATTTAACCGATTCCCGCGTATGATCCGTGATCTGGCTAAGACACTTGATAAAAAAATCGATCTGGTCATTACAGGTGCTGAGACGGAACTGGACCGTACGGTAATTGATGAGATTGGTGATCCGCTTGTGCATTTACTGCGTAACGCGGTTGACCATGGTGTGGAATCCATTGCAGAGCGTGTAGCTGCAGGTAAACCAGAGATGGGTACAGTAAACCTGCGTGCCTTCCACAGTGGAAATCACGTATTTATCGAGATTGAAGATGATGGTAAGGGTATCTATCGCGACAAGCTTTTGAAAACCGCAATCAAACGTGGTGTTGTAACCGAAGAACAAGGTGCCAAGATGAGTGACGATGAAGTGAATCAACTGTTGTTCGCACCTGGTTTTAGTACTGCTGATATTATCTCGGATATCTCTGGCCGGGGCGTTGGCTTGGATGTAGTAAAATCGAAGATCACTTCGCTTGGCGGTAATGTAACGATTCATTCAACTCCAGGCAAAGGCACGAACTTCTCTGTTCAGCTTCCGTTGACTCTATCCATTATTGCTGCAATGCTTGTACGACTTGGTTCAGAGAAATACGCTGTTCCGTTATCCTCCATTGTAGAGACGGCCATTGTACAACGTGAGCAAGTTCGTAATATTCACGGTAATAAAATGATAACGTTCCGTGAGTCACTGATTCCGTACTTGTCCTTGAGCGAAGTTTTCTCCGTACCGGATTTCAATGACGCTGATGAGCAGGAGACAGAAATTGTCGTGATTCGCAAAGGCGACCGTCTTGCAGCCGTAGCTGTCGAAGAGTTTATTGGACAAAGTGAGATTGTTCTCAAATCAATGGGAACCTATCTTCCTGCTATTGAAGGAATCTCTGGAGCAACCATTCTCGGAGATGGACAAGTAGCCCTGATTCTTGATCCTAATGCATTTATTAAATAAGCATAGAGCTAAGTCTTACATTTAATAGGGAGGTTTTTTACATGGAAGAAGAGTTGAAAGTCATCGTCTTTAAATTGGGTTCCGAAGAGTATGGTATTGAGGTAGACAAGGTTCAGACGATTGAGCGCATGATGCCAATTACCCGTGTTCCCAAGACACTTTCCTTTGTAAAAGGAGTTATTAATCTACGCGGTGTCGTAATTCCGGTTATTGATCTACGCGGTCGTTTCTCCCTTCCGGAATCGGAGTACACAGATCAGACTCGTATTGTTATCGTAGGTGTAGACGACATGCAAGTTGGCTTTATCGTAGATTCTGCTAATGATGTTATTGATATCAAGAGCAGTGCGATCGATAGCCCGCCAGAAGTGGTTGGCGGCGTCAAAGCGAGATACCTGCGAGGTGTTGCTAAATTGGAGGATTCACGCTTGCTGATTATGCTTAACTTGAATGAAGTATTAAATAAAAGCGAGATTGTACAGCTGGAAAGTGTTGAGGGCTAGTACCGTGGAGATGTTCAACCGATTTGAGGTATTCCAGATGGATGTGCTCAAAGAGGTCGGTAACATTGGAGCAGGCAACGCCGCAACGGCGTTGTCTCAACTCCTCAACAGACCGATTGACATGGGTGTACCTACAGTACAAATGCTCCCTTTTGAAGAAGTTGCCGAAAAAGTGGGCGGAGATGAACGCATCGTGGTTACCGTGTTTCTTCGTGTAGAAGGGGAAGCACCAGGAAATCTTTTCTTTATGATGACACCCGAGGCTGCTAAAATGTTGTTGAATAGACTTGCCGGGTTTGATCTGAAAGAAGGACTTGCTTTTACAGATATGGAACAATCAGCGCTTTCCGAGATTGGAAATATTTTGGCTGGATCCTATCTTTCTTCTTTGGCGGATTTCACGAAGTTGTCTATGTATCCAACTGTTCCTGGACTTGCCATCGACATGGCGGGTGCTATTCTAAGCTATGGCTTGCTGCAATTTGGCGAGATGGGTGACGCTGCATTATTGATTGACACATCTTTCTTTGAAGGTGAAGATCAAGTTGAGGGTCAGTTTTTCCTCATTCCGGATCCGCCATCCTTTGCAAAGATATTTGAATCGCTAGGGGTGCCACTGAGCCATGATTGAGGACAAAAGCGTCGTTAAAGTCGGTATGGCGGATTTAAACATCGCTCATCTTCCTGGTGTAATCCGTACGACTGGCTTGGGTTCGTGTGTGGGATTAACAATGTATGACCCACATTTGAAGCTGGCTGGAATGGCGCATGTCATGCTTCCTACTTCAGAGATCGCCCGTGAAGGGAAACTGAACACTGCAAAATATGCGGATACGGCGTTGCCTGAGCTTTTGGAAAAGATGATAAAACTAGGCGCTTCTCACTCACGTATTGTTTCTAAAATGGCCGGAGGCTCTCAGATGTTTGCCTTTGCTGGCGCTGGGGATACCATGCGCATTGGACCACGGAATGCAGATTCTTGTCGAGAGTGGCTTCAAAAACTCAATATCCCTCTTCTAGCAGAAGATACGGGTGGGAATTATGGACGAACGATTGAGATGGATTGTGAAACTGGGCTTTTGACTATTCGAAGTGTCCAAATGGGTGTAAAGGAACTATAAGACTATGATAGGAAACTACCGCATTAATCTTGGAGCAGGCATCGTTGGATTTATTCTTACTTTTTTTGTAGCATACAGCAGCAATGTGCTGATGACCAGTTTAATTCGCGGATTGATCGGATTCGTAGCCTGGTTTGTCCTTGCATATGGTTTACGCTGGGGATTGGGATTGCTGCTGTACCCTCAGATCGAGGGGAATGGGTATGGTTATGATTCACCAAGTGCTCAAGATCAAAGAGGTTCACAGGTGGACATTAAAATCGATGACGATGGACAAGAGCTGAATGACTTGCTCAAAAGTGGACAGAACGCTTCATCTGGGGACGATCTTCCTCCATCTGAGACGAAAGCTCCAACGGGATTCGCCCCTTTGGATCCGCCTAAACTTGTCCGGACCAAGGATCCGGAGGAATTGGCGCAGGCCGTTCGTCACCTGACAGACAAATAAGGAGGGTGAAAGCAATTGAACGAGCGTAAAGCTTCACATTTGAACCATTCTGATCTGTGGGAAAAGTGGAAAGAACATGGAGATCTTGAAGCCAAGAAATCTTTGATTGAAAAGTATCTTCATATTGTAAATTATGTATCCGGTCGACTGGCTGTTGGTTTGCCCAAAAATGTTCCCAAGGATGACTTGGAGAGCAATGGCGTTATGGGGTTAATTGATGCATTGGAGAAGTTCGACTATGAACGTGGTCTGCAATTTGAAACCTATGCATCATGGAGGGTCCGCGGAGCCATTCTTGACGGTCTGCGTCAAGGTGATTGGGTTCCGCGTTCTGTGCGGGAGAAGGCCAAGCGAATCGAAGACGCCTATCAACAGCTGGAACAAAGTTATCTCAGGTCCGTTAGTGATGAGGAAATGAGCGAGTATCTGGACGTGTCCACTAAAGATTTTCAACATATGCTTCAGGAAGTGGCAGTCATGTCACTTTGCTCGCTGGAGGACCCAATTCGTGAAGAAGAGTCTGAGACTCGTCTGTCTTTGATGGTGGATGAGAAAGCCAAAAATCCGGATTATAAAGTGAATGAGTTTTATTTGAAGGAAGCTTTGGTGCAAGGGCTTGACAAGTTGACGGTAAAAGAGAGAACGGTTGTTTCACTCTTGTATTACGAAGATCTTTCTCTTAGTGAAATTGCTGAGGTTATGTCTCTTTCTCCGTCTCGTATATCCCAGTTACATTCCAAGGCAATATTACGATTACGCGGCACGTTGGACAAACAGAAAGATTTGTTGATGCGTAAAGATTAATATAGAGAAGTAATATCATTGGAGTTTGGGGAGTGGAAAGTCTAAAAGGGGGAAGAACTGGAGTGACACAGCGGACTGCTTTGGAACAATGTTTAAACATTGTTTTATCGGACGACAAATGCACAGCCTACCTTGAATTTTCCAAAGAGGAAGAAGGCTTTGCCTGCACGATCGATGAACTTGAACAATTTGTTGGGAACAAGGGCATCAAACAAGGTGTATCACGAGAGGCATTATTACTTTTTGTGAGCAACCCTGAAACCTATTTAAAAGATAAATACAAGATTGCCGAAGGTATCGCTCCTATTCAGGGAACAGATGGCTTCATCAAGATTCTGGTTGGAATGGACGATACGAACGAACGGCGACCGCTCGAATCGGAAGATGGAACCGTCGATTACAAAGAAGTGACCCGGTTAAACAATGTCCGTAGTGGTCAGATCATTGCAGAGCGAATCGCTCCTTGTGAGGGCATACCAGGCAGGGCAGTAACGGGTGAGGAAATTCCTTATCGTCCGGGAAAAGAAGCTCGGTTTAAAGTTGGGAAAAACGTTGTGATTAACCCGGATGGTTCTGCGATGTATGCTGCACTGGATGGGCTGGTTACCAAAACGGACGGTAACAAACTGAATGTGTTTCCGGTCTATGAAGTCAATGGTGACGTTGATTACAATAACGGTAATATCGACTTTGTAGGCACGGTTGTCATACGAGGCAATGTACTTACCGGATTTAAAGTAAAAGCAGCAGGTGACATTCGTGTCGTCGGAGGTGTCGAAGGAGCTGAACTGGAAGCAGGCGGCTCAATCGAAATTACCGGTGGTATTATTGGTTATAACAAAGGACTGGTACAAGCAGGCCATAATGTTAAATGTAGCTTTATTCAAGAAGGCAACGTGGATGCCGGTGAAGATGTTTTGGTTTCACAAAGTATTATGCATTCCAATATTCGTGCTGGCCATGGTGTCATCTGTGCAGGAACTAAAGGTCTTATCGTTGGTGGCTCGATCCAGGCGGGTCAGAACGTCTCAGCGCGTGTTGTGGGCAACAGCATGTCCACGGTCACTTCCATTGAAGTTGGTGTGCTGCCAAAGCTGCGTAACGAACTGAATGATTTGCGCAAGGAAGCCAGAGAACAGATGGACTCGCTGGACAAAACAAAGAAGGCTTTGACATTGTTAGACCAGTTAGCTGCGGCTGGACAACTAAGTCCAGATAAGATGTCGATGCGGATCAAGCTGAATGCTACGCAGAAATCTGCTCTTCGTATAAGTGAAGAAACGAAAATGCGTATCTTTGAAATTGAAAAGGCACTTGAAGATACAAGTAAGGCTCGTGTTGATATTCTGAAGATGATTTATGGAGGCTCTAAAATAGTTATCGGCAGATACACGAAATTTATTAAAGATCCAGTGAGTCGAATTTCATTTTATTATCACGATGGCGATATTACGATGGTTCCATACGTTTAAGTACAGCATTCAGGCACAGGAAGAAATCCATTCGAAACCGTGAGGTGAGCGTATGAGTTTCAAAGCAGTGGAGTTGCAGATTGCGGTACCACGAACAAGCGAAGCGGGACGTTATCAAAGTGAAGCCCAGCAGCGACCGATTACGGATCAGAATCTTTTGGCAGAGCAAACGTCGAAAGAAGCAAATGAAGCAAGGCAACGTAGTGAAGCAATGGACGAAACTTCACAGACTTCGGTGCGTGATGGTCATACCCATGATGGGAATCAGCAGAGTGGTTCCGATGGACAGGACACTGCTCAGGCTCAAGAAACTGTCAAACCAGCAGAACACCCGTACAAAGGAAAACACATAGATCTGTCTTTATAATAGATGGTTGTTATGGATATGCAGTCTTGCGCACCGATGGTTGAATCAGAAGGAGAGAACCCAATTTGTCACCATGGATCATTATTGTCATATTAGGGGCCTGCGCCATCGCCTACGCTTATATCATGCCTCGTAAAAACAAGGCGCAAGAGCCCGGGCATCAACTGGTGCAGGAGATGGAATCTACGCTTGAACACTACATGACCGAGATCGAAAATGATAATGATGCTCTTATTCAACGTGTGGCTGAAATGAAGGGAGAAGCGACAGCAGCCGATCAGCGTATGCAATTGCAACTTCAGGAATTACAGCAGCGGTTGGATCAGTTGGAACAGAGCAAAAAGAACGAACCTGTCGCGTCACCTGTGCCACACTTAGGTGATGTACCCGTACAAGCTTCCGAAGGTTTGCAAGCTCAAGCACTCGTGAAAAGTGTACAAGCAGAGGCGGCCCAGCAGGCGTTAGAAGCAGACCTACAGACCAGCAGAGTCGAATCTTTGCCACAACGTGAATCGATTAAAGATCGATATGTAGAACTCTTTAATCTACATGCTGAAGGTAAGTCGATGGATGCCATATCCAAGCAGACAGGCATTCAGCGTGGTGAGGTACAGTTAATACTGCAACTGGCAGAACGGGAGGAAAGCTAAGTCATGGACAAGCGATCCTTATGGATTGGTCTGGGGAGCGGCATGATTATTGGTGCAGTTTTGCTTCAACTGGCCACAGTTGGACAAAATGCATTATCGGATAGTAATCTGGACCCCGAGCAGACTGCCAATATGACCAAAGAACAGCTTGAAACAGCCGCGAAAAGCCTGGATATGAAGTTGGTCGGTTCTGAAGAGGAACTGTACACAGAAGCAGAGTGGGTGGCGAAGAAAAAGCAGGAGAGCAGTAAGTTGCAGGGGAATACAGCAACACCGCCTGAGACAGTAACCTCTACGGAGACACCTGCAGAGCCTGATAAGCCACAAGAGCCTGCTGCAAGTGAAGGTGAAGGGCAGAAAGAGATAACTGAGCCGAAGACAACAGAACCTGTAACGCCGAGCAATCCGAAAGGCGCAACAGTATCATTCAAAGTACGTTCAGGAAATAGTCTGGCGATTGTTGCAGCAAACCTAAAAACCGCGGGAATCGTAGATGATGCTCAAGCATTCATAAAGGCTGGCAAAGCTGCGCGAATCAATACGAAAATCCAAGTGGGTACCTATGCGCTTGAAAAAGGCGAAAGTTTCAAATCCATTATCGCAAAAATTACGAAAGAACCGTCAAACTGAGCATGCTCGGACAGGACGGTTTTTGCGTATTAAACGGTACATTTTCAAAGCTTGATAATAATTAGCGCTTGAGTTACATATCAAGTTTAAAATGATTCGATACTAGCAAAAAGTAAAAAGTAGTTTTTAGCTTCAAAGACTGTTGCATCAGACAGTCAGTTGTGCTATATTAGATAACGGTGTTAAAACACACGCATGTGCTAATTTTGTTGAGGGTGCTTTCCTTATGGAGAGTCTTGGCGAAAAATGATGCCGGCGGAGGACACAATAAAAACCATATTAGGAGGTGTGTGAAGATGGCAGTAATCTCCATGAAGCAGCTTCTCGAAGCTGGGGTACACTTCGGTCACCAGACTCGTCGTTGGAACCCAAAAATGGATCGTTATATCTTCACTGAAAGAAACGGAATTTATATCATCGACTTGCAAAAAACGGTGAAAAAAGTCGAAGAGGCTTACAACTTCGTTAAAGGAATCGCAGGAGAGAATGGTAAAATTCTTTTCGTGGGTACTAAGAAACAAGCTCAAGATTCCGTTAAAGAAGAAGCTGAACGTGCTGGTCAATTCTACATTAACCAACGCTGGCTTGGCGGTACTCTGACTAACTTCCAAACTATTCAAAAACGTATTGATCGTTTGAAACAGTTGGAAGCTTGGGAAGAAGACGGTACATTCGCTGTATTGCCTAAAAAAGAAGTTATCTTGCTTCGCAAAGAAAAAGATCGTCTGGAGAAATTCTTGGGCGGTATTAAAAATATGAAAGGCCTGCCAAGCGCCCTGTTCATCATCGATCCACGCAAAGAGCGTATCGCTGTTGCGGAAGCTCGCAAATTGGGTATCCCAATTGTAGGTATCGTTGATACTAACTGCGATCCGGACGAGATCGATTATGTTATCCCAGGTAATGACGACGCGATCCGCGCTGTTAAATTGCTGACAGGTAAAATGGCTGACGCAGTAATCGAAGCTAACCAAGGCGAAGAAACTTCCGCTTAATAGATTCGAACATATGTTATAAACTAAATGAAAAGGGTGGTTGGCAGGTGGATAACCTCTCACTGCCCTTTTTTTAGAGTGTACGTACAATACTTAATGTTGGAGGGAATTTATAATGGCAGTTAATGCGAGTGCAGTAAAAGAACTTCGCGAAAGAACGGGCGCTGGTATGCTCGATTGTAAAAAAGCACTGGAAGAAGCAAACGGTGATGTAACAAAAGCAGCTGAATTGTTGCGTGAGAAAGGTCTTTCTGCTGCAGCAAGCAAAGCAGGCCGTGCAGCAACTGAAGGCGTTGTAGAATCTTACATCCACGCTGGTGGACGCATTGGTGTCTTGGTTGAAGTTAACTGTGAAACTGACTTTGTTGGTAAAACGGATCAATTTAAGGATTTCGTTAAAGATGTAGCTATGCAAATCGCTGCAGCTAATCCTAAATTCGTTAAACGCGAAGAAGTTCCTACAGATGAGCTGGAAAAAGAAAAAGAAATCCTGAAAGCTCAAGCTCTTAACGAAGGCAAACCAGAGAAAATCATTGAAAAAATGGTTGAAGGCCGTATCGGTAAATACTACGAAGAGTACTGCCTGATGGAACAAACTTTCGTTAAAGATCCAGACAAAACGATCTCCCAATTGCTGAACGAAAAAATCAGCCAAATTGGTGAAAACATCTCCATCCGTCGTTTCGTTCGTTACGAACTGGGTGAAGGTCTTGAGAAAAAAGTAGACAACTTCGTAGAAGAAGTAATGTCCCAAGTAAACAAATAAGACGGTTTCTATAAACCGGTAAGCAGAATTGATTTTCGAAGATATAAGAATGATAAAACTTCGAAGCGTAAACTCCCTTATATCTCAGGAAAACAGTGCCTTACCGGTCAAACGTTTTTCCTAAAAGAGCGGAACACAACTGTGTTCCTTTCTTTTTAAGCAGGAGGCCATGCGCGAGAAGTTTTGTTGGTTGAACACCGAACGTGTTCAATTCAAAGTGGAGGGTGAATAATTGGAACAGCCAGTATTTAAACGTGTTGTCTTAAAGGTCAGCGGAGAGTCCCTTTCCGGTCAAAACGGCTACGGTATTGATGCAGCTACGATCTCGTCGATTGCCCAACAGGTAAAAGAGGTTGTTGCACTTGGTGTACAGGTTGCTATTGTATGTGGCGGCGGAAACATCTGGCGTGGAATTGCCGGTAGCGAAAACGGCATCGATCGTGCAACTGCCGATTATATGGGGATGCTGGCGACAGTAATGAATTCGCTGGCACTGCAGGATGCTTTGGAACAGATTGAAGTACCTACGCGTGTACAAACATCTATTGCAATGCAACAGATTGCAGAGCCTTATATTCGTCGTAGAGCTATTCGCCATCTGGAGAAAGGCCGGGTCGTTATTTTTGCAGCAGGTACAGGTAACCCGTTCTTTTCCACGGATACAACAGCAGCACTGCGCGCAGCGGAGATTGAAGCAGAAGTTATCTTGATGGCCAAAAATAAAGTTGATGGTGTATACTCAGCAGATCCGTTTAAGGACAGTACAGCTGTGAAATTTGATCAGTTGACTTACATGGATATTCTTAACAAAGACCTTGGTGTAATGGATTCAACGGCATCCTCGCTTTGTAAGGACAACAACATCCCGTTGATCGTATTTGCCATTACGGAACAAGGTAACATCAAACGTGTTGTTCTGGGCGAACGTATCGGAACAATCGTTAAAGGGAGTGTAGATTAATGCCACAAGCGGTTAAACAACATGCCGAAGAGCGTATGGAAAAAGCAATTCAAGCATTGCGTCGTGACCTGGCTACTTTGCGTGCAGGCCGCGCAACTCCAGCTCTTCTGGACCGAATTCAGGTAGAGTATTATGGAGCAATGACGCCATTGAATCAACTCGCTAATATCAGTACTCCGGATTCCCGTACACTGATGATTCAGCCTTGGGACAAATCCTCCATGGGTGACATCGAGCGTGCCATCATGAAATCGGATCTGGGTCTTACTCCAGCCAATGATGGTAGCATGATCCGTTTGTCTATTCCGGCATTGACGGAAGAACGTAGAGCGGAACTTGTTAAGCTGACGAAGAAGTTCGGTGAAGAAGGTAAAGTAGCGATTCGTAACATTCGCCGTGACGCGAATGATGACATCAAGAAAATGGAGAAGTCAGATATTTCCGAGGACGAATCACGGAGACATCAGGACGATATCCAAAAATCGACCGACAAGTTTATTGCTGAGGTCGATAAGGTACTCGCTGCCAAAGAAAAAGAAATCATGGAAGTGTAAGACAAGCGCAGCCCCTCCAATACGGTGGGGTTTTGTCTCTTTTTCCAAGCTTCAGATAAAGAAACTTCAGGGATTTTGGAGGAACAGGAATGATCAAACGGGTTCGGTCGTGGTGGAATGGGGCTGACAAGCAGGAAACGCTGACTATATCCGAGGACAATATCCCGCAGCACGTCGCCATCATCATGGACGGCAATGGACGATGGGCCAAACGTTTGGGACTCCCGCGTATAGCCGGGCACCAAAATGGCATGAAGGCGGTCAAACGTGCGACCATCGCGGCGGATGAACTGGGCATCAAATATCTGACGATGTACGCTTTTTCGACAGAAAACTGGACGCGTCCAAAAGAAGAAGTGGATTTTCTGATGCGACTTCCGCAAGAATTTCTAGCCATAGAGCTGGATGAACTTATAGAAAAAAATGTGCGCATTCGCATGATGGGCCAAGAGGAACATTTACCTTCTCATACCATCAATGCCTTGCGGGAAGCCATTCGTCTTACGGAACATAATACAGGTCTCGTTTTAAACTTTGCAATGAACTATGGAAGTCGTCGTGAAATGACGGACTGTGTTAAACAGATCGCTCTGCAGGTGAAATCGGGGGAACTATCGGCAGAGGACATAACACCTGAACTCATTGATAGACATATGCTGACGGTTGACATGCCCGATCCGGATCTGCTGATCCGGACGAGTGGAGAGTTGAGATTAAGCAACTTTATGCTTTGGCAGCTTGCATATAGTGAATTATGGTTTACGGATATATACTGGCCCGAATTTGGCAAAAAGCATTTGCTTGAAGCAGTAGCCGAATATCAGCGCAGAACAAGGCGTTACGGCGGTTTGAAATAGATGGAGGATGAAGCCGTTGAAACAGCGATTAACGACAGGAATCATAGCAGGTGTGTTGTTTTTAGGTTTTTGCATGCTGGGCGGACCCTGGTACCATGGTTTGGTATTGCTTATGGCTCTCATCGGTTATTATGAATTTGTTAAAATGACCGGGGTGATGCCTTTTTCAGGTGTGGCCCTGATTGGATATGCTGGTGTTTTTGCCATTGTGTTTCCTTGGGAAATGCTTTGGGAGGCAAGACCACTATCTTTATTTCAGGTCATCTGGATTGTAATGCTGGTACTGATGACAGCTTCAGTTGTCACCAAGAATAAGGTTCCCGTGAATACAGTGGCCATGCTTTTCCTCGGCGTGTTGTATATAGGGATCGGTTTCTATTACATTGCAGAATCCAGACATCTGCATCATGGGTTGTTCTGGACGTTCCTGTTGCTGGGCTCCATATGGGCCAGTGATGCAGGAGCTTATTTTGTAGGGAAACTGATTGGTAGAAACAAACTGTGGCCTTCCATCAGTCCAAACAAGACTATAGAGGGGGCACTGGGTGGCATCGTGATTGCAATTGTTACTTCTGTTATTTTTGCATTAGTATCAGATGGTTTGCTTTCCTGGCAGAGAGCAATTGTGATCGGAATTGCCTGTGCAGTCGTAGGTCAGATGGGTGATTTGATCCAGTCTGCATACAAACGTGTATATAATATCAAGGATTCAGGCAGTCTTCTCCCAGGGCATGGAGGCATTCTTGATCGGTGCGACAGCTGGATTGTTGTTTTTCCATTCGTACATATACTAATGCTACTGCCCTACTAAAGAAGAACATGAGTCTGAGATAACAGCATTGTTCGCCGTAGGCATTGGATAATTAAAGATGAGGTGCAGCATGAAAAAAATTGCGATTCTCGGGTCAACCGGTTCCATTGGAACCCAGACGCTGGATGTAGTTGACATGCATCCAGAACTCTTTCAAGTGGAGGGACTGGCTGCCGGAGGCAATACAGACCTGCTGATCGAACAAACCAAACGTTACCGACCGAAGAAGGTATCGGTGGGGTCCAAAGAATTGGCGGAAAAGGTAGCTCCACATTTGCCTGCAGGAACGCAACTGTTTTATGGCACAGAAGGACTCGTAGAAGTTGCGGCAGGAACCGATGCGCATACGGTTGTTACAGCGGTGGTGGGGAGTGTTGGATTGGAGTCAACGCTTGCTGCCATAGACGCAGGCAAACAGATCGGTTTGGCCAACAAGGAGACATTGGTAACGGCGGGGCATATTGTTACTACTAGAGCGACTGCCAAAGGAGTCTCTTTACTGCCTATCGATAGCGAGCACTCTGCGATATACCAATGCTTGAATGGTGAAAACAGAGAACGCCTGACAGGCATCACGCTCACTGCTTCAGGAGGGTCATTCCGTGATCTTACCCGTGAACAGTTGAAGAGCGTGACTATAGAGGATGCGCTTAAACATCCAAATTGGTCAATGGGGTCCAAAATTACGATAGACTCGGCAACGATGGTTAACAAGGGACTTGAGGTCATTGAAGCACATTGGTTATTTGGTCTTCGATATGATCAGATTAATGTATTGCTTCATCCAGAGAGCGTTATTCATTCGTATGTGGAATTTGATGACACCAGCATCATCGCTCAACTGGGGAATCCAGATATGCGAGTTCCCATTCAATATGCACTGACTTACCCTGACCGCTTGCCATCACCAGCACAGCGTCTGTCTCTTGCTCAAGCTGGGAAATTACATTTCCGTGAGATGGATATGGAACGGTTCCCGTGTTTAAGAATGGCGTATGAGTGTGGTAAAATGGGAGGAACCGCAACAACGGCGTTTAATGCAGCCAACGAGGTTGCTGTAGCTCGTTTCTTGCGTAAAGAGATTTCATTCCTTAAAATAGAAGATATTATTGCTTCTGTGCTGGAAGCACACCACAATGTGGACGAGCCTGATCTGCAGGAGATCGCCCGTTGTGATCAGGAGAGCCGTAAGCTTGCGGCCAGTCTGTAATCTCTTTTTTCATAACAAATTGGAAGAAGTGATTCTCTTGTGCGGCATCAGAGAATAATGATAATCTAGAGGGACAGACTGCGGTATGTGCCGTGAAGGAGGATGGATAGGGATTGGAAACCATACAAGTGGTATTTCTAACGGTGCTCATGTTCTTTGTCATCGTGACGGTTCATGAATGGGGGCATTATTATTTTGCCAAACGCGCCGGTATTCTTGTACGGGAATTTGCGATCGGTTTTGGTCCCAAATTGTTCTCATATAAAAGAAACGAGACCCAGTTTACATTGCGTTTGTTGCCTTTTGGTGGATATGCACGGATGGCAGGGGAAGATCCGGAACTGGTTGAGATCCAGGAAGGACAGACCATTGCGGTAAGATCTGCAGATGACCAGGTGAAGATGATCTATCTGGATCAGCTGGATAACCGTAAAAATGTAATACGTGGTGAAGTCATCTCCATTGATATGGAGAATGCACTGAAGCTTCAACTGGATGTAGATGGTGAGATTCAGGCGTATCGTATACATCCTCAAGCAATGTTGGTAAGTCGTGGCAAACAAACGCAGATTGCACCGAAAGATCGTCAATTCGGCAGCAAAACTGTTGGACAGCGTGCATTGGCTATTTTTGCGGGACCGCTGATGAACTTTATCTTGGCCTTTGTGTTGTTTGCTGTATATGCGCAGATGGCAGGGGTTCCGGTGGAAAATCCGAAAAACCTTGAAATTGGTGAAGTGCTTGAAGGTGGGGCAGCTGATCAGGCAAACATGCAAAAGGGCGATATTATCGAGACAATCAATGGTACTGTTATTGGTACAGATTCACAAAAAATGGTGTCGATGATTGCCGATTCCAAAGACAAGCCGATGGAATGGACGCTGCGCCGGGGGGCGGATACGTTTAATATAACGATTACTCCACGTGCTGTAGAAGGACAAGAGGGCGGTAAAGTGGGAATCGTACCTACGTTACCAACTCGATCTGTTGGATTTGTAGAGACATTTAAAGTCTCAGGCGTGGCCATGGTTGATACAACCAAAGTGATATTTGAAGGTTTTAAACATCTGATCAATCAATTCAACATGGACGATATTGGTGGTCCAGTTCGTACGTTTGAAGTGACAGGGCAGATTGCTAAACAAGGGATTGAGCAGTTAACGAGATGGGCAGCGATTTTGAGTCTGTATCTAGGAATTTTCAACCTGCTACCAATACCTGCACTGGACGGCAGCCGTCTGGTATTTTTGGGAATTGAAGCACTGCGCGGCAGACCTGTTGATCCCAATCGCGAAGGCATGGTGCATTTCATCGGATTTGCGATGTTGTTTGTGTTGATGCTGGCAGTAACATACAATGATATATTACGTTTAATTAACGGATAATTACGGTTGGACTATGCTCTGGACATTCAGAGATAGTCGTTATGGGAGGACGCGGGAGTCTTATGTCAAAGGAAAATGATAAACAGTTCGTGACTGAAATCACACCACAGGGTGAGGATTTCTCACGCTGGTATATTGATGTTATCAAAAAAGCTGATCTCATGGACTATGCACCCGTACGCGGTTGTATTGTGTTCAAACCAGACGGATTTGAAATCTGGGAACATATTAAGGATGAGTTGGATCGTCGTTTCCGGGAAACGGGTCATCGCAATGCTTATTTCCCGATGTTCATTCCTGAGAGCTTCTTTCAAAAGGAAAAAGAGCATGTGGAAGGTTTTAACCCTGAATTACCATGGGTTACGGAAGCTGGCGGAGAGAAGCTAGAAGAACGTCTGGCAATCCGTCCTACATCCGAAACGATTATTGGTCACATGTATTCCAAGTGGATTCAATCTTATCGGGATCTTCCGGTACTGATCAACCAGTGGGCTAACGTAGTTCGTTGGGAAAAAAGAACGTTGCCGTTCCTTCGCACAAGTGAGTTCCTGTGGCAGGAAGGTCATACTGCGCATGAGACGGAAGAAGAAGCACGTGAAGAAACGATGAAAATGCTTGAGATTTATCGTGAAGTAGTTGAGGAGTACTTGGCTATTCCTGTAATTGTGGGTCAGAAAACCAAATCCGAGAAGTTTGCGGGTGCGGTGGATACGTACTCGATCGAAGCCATGATGAAGGATGGACGTGCTGTACAAGCAGGTACATCTCACTACATGGGCACCAACTTTGCAAAAGCATTTGAAATCCAGTATCTTAGCCGCAATAATGTGTTGGAGCTAGCTTACACTACTTCTTGGGGAGTAAGCACACGTTTGATCGGTGCATTAATTATGGTTCACGGAGATGATCGTGGTCTCGTACTTCCTCCTAAAGTGGCACCGACACAAGTGGTTATGATTCCAATTGGACCTCCGAAAACGCGTGATGCTGTTGTTGGGCGTGCAGATGAGTTGTTCACTGAGTTGAAAAAAGCTGGAGTCCGTGTGAAAATGGATGATCGCAGCGATGTTCGCCCAGGTTGGAAGTTCAATGAATACGAGATGCGCGGTGTTCCGATTCGTCTGGAGATTGGTCCACGTGATATGGAAAATGGTGTTTGTGTACTCGTATCACGCATCACAGGTGAGAAGAAAGTGGTAGAACAAGCAAACCTGGTAGAGGAAATCCAGGCTATGCTGACACAGATCCAGGTAGATATGCTGGAACGTGCTCGCACATTTATGTCGGATAACTTCTACTCCGTGGATACACTCGATGAGATGAAAGAACTGATGGAAAATAAACGCGGGTTTACACTGGCTGGATGGTGCGGTTCAGAAGCTTGTGAAGATAAAGTAAGAGAAGTCACAGGTGCAACAAGCCGGAACATTCCGTTCCAGCCTGCGGAAGAAAAGCATACGTGCCTGGCTTGTGGTGAGCAGGCACAACACACGGTTGTGTTTGCAAGAGCGTATTAAGTCAGGATCACTTGACTATATACACTGGACTAAACATGTACATGAGAACGTAGAGAACAGAAATAACCTGAAGAAGCGGAGCTAAAAGCTTTCTGAAAGAAAGCTACATCGGAAGCATACGCTGCGCCTTTAGCCCCGGATTTTCCCCTTTCTAAAAGGGAATCAAAAAATCTGGGGATAACAGTGATCGGAAGGTTGTTCTGTTATCGGAGTGGTAAGTGTAAATATCTTTTTGTTCAATGTATATAATGACACGTACGGACTGTAAGAGTAATGAATGAAGAGCTTCTGTCGGATAAAATGAGTCGGTGCGAGTTCGGATCGGTGACATTTTTGAATGCAGGGGCTTTTCATGCTTTAAGGGGGTACAAGGAGGAACACGATGAGCGGATTCGAGGAGAAGAGAAAACGGTTTGAGTTGTTGATGAAACAGGCAGAGCTTCCGTCTGGTCTGTTAGAGCCCTATTTTTTGGATGGATGGATTGAACAAGTAGAGACCAATCGAAGTAATCGGGAATGGAATATTCTGATTGCGAAGGATACGCTGGTACCCGCTCCAATCTATCGCACATTTTGCCTGCATATTCAAGAGAAGATGAATCATATCGCCAAAATTTCATTTGGTTTCAAATACACGGACCAGGTACAAAATGGTGATATCGTCAGTGAATATTGGAATCTGTTTCTGGAGTGGGTTACCCGTGAGATTCCATCTGTAAATGGTTGGATGAACCGGACAACCTTTGAATGTGAAGAGGATCTCCTGCAACTGACAATGAGTGATGCAACGTCGATGGAATTGGCTCGCAAGAAACAGATTGATCAGGCTATTACAAAATTCTATGAAAAATACTTTCAACTATCTCTTCGCATCAAGATGCAAGTGGGAGAAGTGGGAAGCAATAAAGAGGCCATGGAACAGTTCCAGGCCCAAAAACGTGTAGAGGAACTTGAGGTCATCGAAAAGATGATGAGTGAAGTGGACACAGAAATCCCGGTGGATGAGGAGCAGGGCGATCTGCGTTTGCAAATGGGTTATGATATCAAAGAGCCAGCAGTACCTATGCAGGAAATCCAGGATGAGGAGAAAAAGGTCACGCTTCAAGGTACGGTATTTGGTCTGGATCGTAAAGAACTGCGAAACGGAAATACGTTGTTTACCTTCTACCTGACCGACTTCACGGACTCCATGCAAATGAAGATGTTTGCCAAAACCAAAGAGGACGTTAAAATTCTCAGTTTGCTGGCTAACGGTAAATGGGTGAAAGTGCGTGGTCGTGTAGAGTATGACCGTTTTATGCAAATTCCTGAACTCGCCATGATTCCTTCGGATTTGATTGAAGTTAAAGCACCGCCGTCTCGCAAAGATAATGCACCAGAGAAACGAGTGGAGTTCCATTTGCACTCTACGATGAGTACGATGGATGCTGTAACTTCAATCGACAAATACGTGAAAATGGCAGCGGAGTGGGGACATAAGGCGATTGCTGTCAGTGATCATGGTGGGGTGCAGGTATATCCCGAAGCTTCCAAGGCAGCTAAGAAAAACGGGATCAAAATGATCTACGGCCTTGAGGCCAATGTCGTCAATGACTCTGTTGCCGTTGTAATGGCTCCGCAGCCTTTGGATCTGCAAACAGCGACATACATCGTATTTGATATCGAGACCACGGGTCTGTCGGTAACGCAGAACAAAATCATTGAGATTGCTGCCGTGAAGATGCAAGATGGTAAAGAAGTCGACCGGTTTGCGACGTTTGTGAATCCGCATGAACGCATTCCCTACAACATTCAGCAATTGACCAATATTAATGATGAAATGGTAAAAGATGCACCTGAGCTTGAGCCTGTTATCCGTGATTTTGTACAGTTTGCGGGAGATGGTGTACTTGTTGCCCATAATGCACGTTTTGATATGGGCTTTATCCAGGCTTCCCTGAAGCAAATTGGAATGCCGGAGCTTCCTAACCCGGTTCTAGATACGTTGGAACTGGCACGATTGTTATTTCCAAAAAATAAGAACCACCGTCTGAATACGATGGCGGATAAATATAAGGTTGGACTCGAAAGCCATCACCGTGCCATTGATGATACGGTTGCACTCGCAGGTATACTGATCGGATTATTAAATGATGCTGCCCAGATGAAAGGTTTGACAAGGCTTGATCGCTTGAATGATTATGTGGGTGTCGACTTGTCGAATACAAGACCTTTCCATTGTGGAATCTATGCACTGAATGATGTTGGTAAGAAAAATTTATACAAGCTGGTATCTCTCTCTCATACGGAACATTTCAAGCGGGTACCGTGCATTCCCAAATCAAAACTGATTAATTTGCGTGAAGGCCTTGTAGTTATATCGGGCTGTGAAAAAGGTGAGTTTTTCGAAGCGGTTCTTAACAAATCGCTCGAAGAAGCGGAAGAGATCGCTGAGTTCTATGACATACTGGAGATCCAACCACTTACCATGTATATGCATTTAGTGGATAAAGGGTTGGTGGCTACACCCGAAGAAATCAAAACAGCGATCCGTAAAGTCATTGATATAGGTGCAAAACTTAATAAACCGGTCATAGCCACAGGTAACGTGCACTATTTGGAACCGCGTGACAAGTTATATCGGGATATCACCATTCACGGAATTACAGGATTTAGTCCACTGAAAGATCAGCGTAAACCGGATGCACATTTTAGAACGACAGAGGAAATGCTGGAAGAGTTCCAGTTCCTGGGTCAGGACAAAGCATACGAGGTCGTTGTTACAAATACGGTGGAGTTGTCTGATCGATTTGAGGAAATTAAGTTATTCCCGGACAAACTGTTTACTCCGATTCTGGAAGGTGCGGACGAAGAAATCCGTAATACCTGTTATAACACTGCCAAGTCCATCTATGGCGAGGAATTACCAGAAGTAATTGTGGCGCGACTAGAGAAAGAACTCATTCCAATTATTAAATACGGTTTTTCTGCCAACTATCTGATCTCGGAACGCTTGGTTAAAAAATCGAATCAGGATGGTTATCTCGTAGGTTCGCGGGGATCTGTAGGCTCCTCTGTTGTTGCTACATTCCTGGGTATATCCGAGGTTAATCCATTACCTGCTCATTATATTTGTGTGAATTCGGAATGCAAACACAGCGAGTGGTTCCTGGACGGCAGTGTTCGGAGTGGATTTGACCTTCCGGAGAAAGAGTGCCCGGATTGTGGTGGCACACTTAAAGGAGAAGGTCAAGATATTCCGTTTGAGACCTTCCTTGGATTTAAAGGAGATAAAGTTCCCGATATTGACTTGAACTTCTCTGGTGATTATCAGCCTCATGCTCATAACTATACGAAAGTACTATTTAGTGAGAAAAGTGTTTTCCGTGCGGGAACCATTGGTACGGTGGCTGAGAAAACAGCTTTTGGTTTTGCCAAGAAATATGAGGAAGAACATCACAAGAAATGGCGCGGAGCGGAATTGAATCGATTGGCTTCAGGGTGTACAGGGGTAAAACGGAGCACTGGACAGCACCCCGGCGGTATTGTCGTAGTACCTGATTATATTGAAGTCGAAGACGTTACACCAGTTCAGTTCCCTGCTGATGACGTTAATGCGGAGTGGAAAACAACACACTTTGATTATCATGCTTTTGAAGAAAACTTGCTGAAACTTGATATTCTGGGGCACGATGATCCGACGATGATGCGGATGTTGCAGGATCTGACAGGGGTCGACCCAACGACCATTCCGATGAATGATCCCAAAGTCATGAGCATGTTTAACTCAACCGAAGCTCTGGGTGTTACACCGGAACAGATTAGGTCACCAGTCGCGACATTTGGCGTGCCGGAGATGGGAACTAAGTTTGTTCGTCAGATGCTTGTTGAATCCCAACCGACATCTTTTGCCGATTTACTGCAGATTTCCGGATTGTCCCATGGTACAGGGGTATGGCTCGGAAACGCTCAGGATCTGATTAAGAACGGAACGTGCAACATTAAGACAGTAATTGGTTGTCGGGATGATATCATGTTGTTCCTGATTTATAAAACGGGAATGGACGCAAGTCTTGCCTTTAAGATTACCGAGAGTGTTCGTAAGGGACGGGGTCTGCCCCAGGAATGGATTGACGAGATGAAGAATTGTAAAGTGCCTCAATGGTACATTGATTCGTGTCTCAAAATCCAGTACATGTTCCCGAAGGCTCACGCGGCCGCTTATGTTATTTCCGCAGTACGTACAGCATTCTTCAAGCTATATCACCCGATTGAATATTACGCAACTTACTTTACCGTTCGGGCGGATGAGATTGATATTGAACTGATGTGTCAGGGGTATGACGCGATCTATCGGAAGATTACGGAGATTGAGCAATTAGGTTTCCAGGCACCTCCGAAAGAGAAAAACATGTTGCCTGTTCTGGAAATGGGTCTGGAAATGGCAGCACGTGGATTCTCGCTGAAATCCATTGACTTATACCGTTCGGAAGCGACAAAGTTCATCGTTGATGGAAAATCACTAATTCCTCCATTTTCTGCGTTGGCAGGAATCGGGGATAATGCTGCTCGCAATATTGCTGCAGCGAGAGATCATGGTGAGTTTCTGTCGGTTGAGGACTTCCAGCAGAAGTCGAAAGCAAGTAAGACCATTGTTGAACTCCTGTCGAATATGGGATGTTTCCGCGGCTTGCCAGAGAGCAATCAGCTTTCCCTTTTCTAGGATTAAATTTGGAGCTTAAAATAGTGATGGATGGAGGGAACATAATTTTTCCTTCATTAGTAAGTAAACCGACTGAATCATCGCTTACTTGTCACTATTACCAGACTATGTTATAATTTTTGAAGTGAACGAGATAGTACGAATTTCTAAAGAGTGGGGAAACCCACTCTTTAGTCTTTGGTATACAAGAATCTTGGGTATTGAATAATCTGCCAGTGCTTTTTTGCTGGTGTAACCTAAGTTGGAGGTTATTGGTTTTGAGCACAACGAACATTAAATCTACCGTGGAAGAAATGATCCAACCCTACTTGAACGAACAAGGCTTCGAGCTGGTTGACATCGAATACGTCAAAGAAGGCAGCAACTGGTTTTTACGGGTGTATGTCGACAAAGAGGGTGGCATCGACATCGACGATTGCGTCTTGATCAGCGAAAAGCTGAGCGCCAAGCTGGATGAGAACGATCCGATTCCAACCATCTATTTCCTTGAAGTGTCTTCTCCCGGTGCGGAGCGTCCACTGAAAAAACCTGAGGACGTTACCAAATCTGTAGGCAAAAATGTTTTTGTTACAACCTACGAGCCGGTGAACGGATTGAAGGAATTTGAAGGCAAGCTGCTTTCCTTTGATGACGGGGAACTCGTGATCGAAGCAGGCAAAAAACAGCATGCCATTTCTTATGATAAGGTTGCCAGTGCGCGCCTAGCTATTTTGTTTTAAGTGCCTTGTTCACTTTATTAATGAAAAAGACACATCTCACGATAACGGCAAGGTGCTCATGAGTTCAGAGCCTTTCGCCGTTTTACGTATGAGATGCCATGTTTGAAAGGGGGATCAACATTCATGAGTATGGATTTTATTGAAGCAATGAATGAATTGGAACGGGAAAAAGGGATCAGCAAGGATGTGCTGTTTGAAGCGATCGAGGCTGCACTAATTTCCAGCTACAAGCGGAATTTCAACACGGCCCAGAACGTGCGTGTTGACATGAACCGTAATACGGGAGTTATTCGGGTGTATGCCCGTAAATTGATCGTGGAAGAAGTCCTTGATTCACGTACCGAAATTTCATTGCCTGCTGCACGAGAAATCAACCCACACTTCCAGCTGGAAGATATTGCGGAGATTGAAGTTACGCCGCGTGATTTCGGACGTATCGCCGCACAGACTGCCAAACAGGTAGTGACCCAGCGGATTCGTGAAGCCGAACGCGGCCTGATCTACAACGCTTTCGTAGATAAGGAAGAAGATATCGTTACGGGAGTGGTGCAGCGTCAGGATTTGCGCAATATCTACATCGATCTGGGCAAAATCGAAGCGGCTTTACCGCTGACCGAATTGATGCCGAACGAGAAGTTTGTTCATGGTGACCGTATTAAGGCGTATATCACCAAGGTCGAGAATACGACCAAAGGGCCGCAAATCATTTTGTCCCGTACCCATCCGGGCCTCTTGAAACGTCTCTTTGAACTGGAAGTGCCTGAGATCTTTGACGGCGTAGTTGAAATTCGCTCCGTCGCTCGCGAAGCAGGGTTCCGCTCCAAGATTGCCGTTCATTCCCGCAATGAGGAAGTTGATCCAGTTGGATCTTGTGTAGGTCCTAAGGGAATGCGCGTGCAGACCATTGTGGGTGAGCTGCGCGGTGAAAAAATCGACATCGTTCGTTTCTCCGATCAGGTAGACGAATATGTTGCTAATGCACTGAGTCCTTCCAAAGTATTGGAAGTTCATGTATTTGAGGAAGAAAAGATGGCTCGGGTTATCGTTCCGGACTATCAACTGTCGCTCGCAATTGGTATCAAAGGCCAAAATGCCAGATTGGCAGCCAAATTAACCGGCTGGAAAATCGACATTAAGAGCGAGAGCCAGGCGGAACAGGAATTCGGCAGAGAAAAAGATTCTTCTTCTGAAATGCATCAGGATTCCGTCTCCGTCGACTAAAGTAAAGTACGGGGGGCGCTGACGTATGAAACCAAAAAAAGTGCCGCTGCGCAAATGTGTGGCATGCCAAGAAATGATGCCCAAAAAGCAGCTGATTCGCATCGTTAAAACGCCAGAGGATGAAGTGCTGATCGATTTGACTGGCAAAAAATCCGGACGTGGTGCCTATTTATGCGGCAAAGAGTCCTGTTTTAAGCTCGCACTCAAAAACCGAGCTTTGGATCGGGCGTTAAAAGGCAAAGTCTCACCTGAAATTTACGAGCAATTAGCAGCTGACTTCATCGCGGTTGAGGATGAATTCAAAGCAGCACAGGAGCGTGAACATGACTAATATTAAAACGCTGTCTTATCTGGGACTCTCTATGCGTGCAGGTAAACTTGTAACAGGTGAAGAAATTGTACTTAAAGCGATCCGATCTTCCGAAGCAAAAATGGTTATTGTTGCGGGTGACGCCTCAGCCAATACACAAAAGAAATTTCGCGATAAATGCGGAACTTATAAGGTTCCTCTGTTGATCGGATTTGACCGGGATAGTCTGGGCTCAAGTATCGGTAAAGACACGCGTGTTGTTCTTGCAGTAACGGATCGAGGGTTTGCAAAAATGATCTCCAAGCAAGTCGGTATAATGTCGGAGGTGGAGTATATTGAGTAAACAGGAAAACAAGGATAAATTGCGGGTTTATGAATATGCGAAGTCCCTTAATATGAGTAGTAAAGAAATTATAACCATTCTTAAAAAGCTGGAAATTCCCGTAAACAATCATATGAGTGTCATGGAGAATGGTTCAGTCGGTAAGGTGGAACAATTTTTTAAAGATATAAAATCCACTGCTGCTTCCAAAAAAGGCAACGAAGCAAAACCAGTTGCTACTTCGGCAGTACGCAGTGACAAACCAGTGGACAGCAACAAGCCGGCCGGCGGAGTGAACACGCCGAATAGCAGTAACCCATCCGGTAGTCCCGTACAAACAAAAATACAACAGGAAAAGCAGGTAGGTATGAACAATAGACCAAATTCCAACAATAACAATGGCACCCCAAGACCCAGCGGCCAAGACAGCCGCAACAGAACGAACTCTTCCCAAGGCTCAAGCCAAGGAGGACAATCAACTAACCGTCCAAGACCGGCTCAAGGTGGACAAAGCAGTACTGCATCCCGTCCGCAAGGAACGGGCCAACGTCCGAATAACAGCGGGGGCGGTCAAGTAAGAACTTCAGGCCCTAACAGCGGTGGTAATACAGGTACTGGCGGCAACCGTAGCGGTGGCCAAGGTCAGAGCCAAGGACAAGGCCAACGCAGAAGCGGCCCAGGTGGCACTACAGGCAACAACAATAATAGTGGCAACCGTTCGAACAGCGGTGGCGGTGGACGTCGTTATGATGACAATCGTGGTGGCAACTTCCGTGGTAACCGTGGTGGTAAGAACAACCGCAACAGAAATCAACAACAGTACCAACAACGTGAGAAAATTGATAACACACCTAAGAAAATCATCGTTCGTGGTGATATGACCGTAGGTGAAACAGCGAAGTTGCTTCATAAGGATGCTTCCGAAGTTATCAAAAAGCTCATCGCTATGGGCGTTATGGCAACAATCAACCAAGAGCTTGATATCGAAACGATCCTTCTGCTTTCAGGTGAATTCGGTGTTGAGGTTGAAGTGAAGATTGTGCTTGAAGATGACCGTTTCGAAACACTGGAAGAGAATGATGATGCTGCTGACTTGCAAGCTCGTCCTCCAGTAGTTACGATCATGGGTCACGTTGACCATGGTAAAACGACTTTGCTGGATGCCATTCGTTCCACGAATGTATCCGATGGAGAAGCAGGCGGAATCACACAGCATATTGGTGCATATCAAGTTGAAATCAACAACAAAAAAATTACGTTCCTGGATACACCGGGTCACGAAGCGTTTACCGCTATGCGTGCACGTGGAGCACAGGTTACGGATATGACGATTATTGTCGTAGCTGCGGATGACGGTGTTATGCCACAGACCATTGAGGCGATTAACCATGCCAAAGCTGCTGGGCTACCAATCATCGTGGCTGTCAACAAAATTGACAAGCCGGGCGCTGATCCAGACAAAGTGAAACAAGAATTAACCAGCTATGAACTCGTTCCTGAAGAGTGGGGCGGAGATACCATCTTTGTTAACGTGTCAGCGAAACAAAGAATGGGTCTGGAAGGTCTGCTTGAAATGATTCTGCTGGTTGCAGAAGTGAACGAATACAAAGCGAACCCGGACAAACGTGCTCGTGGTACAGTGATTGAAGCCGAGCTGGATAAAGGACGTGGCCCAGTTGCACGTATCCTCGTACAGCACGGTACATTGAAAGTCGGCGATGCTTTCGTAGCAGGGAACTGCTTCGGTCGTGTCCGTGCGATGGTCAATGACAAAGGTCGTCGTTTGAAAGAGGCTGGACCTTCAACACCTGTAGAAATCACAGGTTTGACTGAAGTTCCAGGTGCGGGAGATCCATTCATGGTGTTTGAAGATGAGCGCAAAGCGCGTTCCATCGCTGACAAACGTGCGATTACGCAACGTGAATCCGATCTGGGTACACATACTCGCGTAACGTTGGATGATCTGTTCCAGCACATCAAAGATGGCGAGATCAAAGATCTGAACGTAATCATCAAAGGTGACGTACAAGGTTCGGTTGAAGCATTGAAAGGTTCCCTTGCGAAGATCGAAGTTGAAGGTGTGCGTGTGAAAATCATTCATAGCGGCGCTGGTGCAATCACCGAGTCCGATATCATTTTGGCTGCAGCATCCAATGCCATCGTGATTGGTTTCAACGTTCGTCCTGATAACCAGGCGAAAACAACTGCAGATCAAGAGCAAGTAGACGTTCGTCTGCATCGCGTGATTTACAGTGTTATCGAAGAAATTGAACAAGCAATGAAAGGTATGCTTGATCCGATCTACAAAGAAAAAGTTATCGGTCATGCTGAAGTTCGTAGCACGTTCTCGATCAGTAAAGTGGGTACCATCGCTGGTTGTATGGTTACCTCGGGTAAAATTACGCGTTCTGCGGAAGCACGCCTGATTCGTGATGGCATTGTCCTTTACGAAGGTAAGCTGGATTCCCTGAAACGTTATAAAGATGATGCCAAAGAAGTAGCACAAGGTTACGAGTGTGGTATCACACTTGATAAATATAATGATCTCAAAGAAGGCGACGTTATCGAAGCTTTCATTATGGAGACAGTACAACGATAAGCAAGGAAGCATGAGGTGAACAACGATGGCTAAGATTCGTACAGGTAGAGTGGGCGAGCAGATCAAGAAAGAAATAAGTCTGCTCATCCAGTCTGAACTGAAAGATCCACGTATCGGCTTTATTACCGTAACGGGAGTCGAAGTGACAGGAGACTTGTCGCAAGCCAAAGTTTATCTGAGTGTCTTCGGTGAACAGGAACAAAAAGATAACACGCTCAAAGCTCTGGCAAAAGCAAATGGATTTTTGCGTTCCGAGCTGGGCAAACGTATCCGGTTCCGGCATGTTCCCGAGTTGATATTCAAGATTGACGAATCCATCGCTTATGGTAGCCGAATTGAGAAGCTGCTTGGCGATATTGGTTCCGACAAGAACGAATCCCAGTAACAGAATAGAGGAGACGGCAATGCACACTTATGAACAGGCGCTCCAGGCCGGAAAGCAATTTCTGCTGGAGCATGATGATTACCTGGTCGTGTCGCATGTACAGCCGGACGGTGACGCAGTCAGCTCGACGGTAACGGTGGGCTGGCTGCTGTCATGTCTGGGTAAGACATTCACGATGATTAATGAAGGTGAAATCCCCGGGCGCATGCAATTTTTGTGGGAAGCAGGCAACATTGTGAACATGACCGAACAACCACCGCAGCGAAAATATAAAGCTGTTATCTGTGTGGATTGTGCAGACTTTGCCAGAGTAGGTTTGACACGTCATTATTTCGAAGACGATGCTGTTATTTTAAATATTGATCATCACCCTACAAATGACGGTTATGGTACAGTCAACATCATTAAGTCAGATGCTGCTGCAACGGCTGAAATTTTGTTCGATTTTCTTAACCTGTTCCAAATAACCTGGGATAAAGATGTTGCGACGGCAGTTTATACAGGATTGCTTACGGATACAGGTGGTTTCCGCTATGCCAACACCAGTCCAAATGTAATGACAACGGCCTCCAGACTGCTTGAACATGGCGTGGATGGACCCTATCTCGCCCAGACCTTGTTGGAGCAGGTGACTCTTCCACAAGTTCGGATTTTGCATCAGGCCCTATCAAGCCTGCAGATGACAGATGATGGCAAGATAGCCTGGGTTGTTATTACACCAGATGATATGGTGGCTTGCGGAGCAGCTAATGAAGATCTTGAAGGTGTAGTGAACTATCCGCGCAACATTCAGGGTGTGGAGGTTGGCATCTTTTTCAAAGTTATCAACGAGAATGCCGTCAAGGTTTCTCTGCGTTCGGCTGGCAAGATTGATGTTGCTGCATTAGCACAGACCTTTGGCGGAGGCGGGCATGTGCTCGCGGCCGGATGTCGTCTGGAAGGCAGAATTGATGATATTGTTGCAAAAGTACTGAAGCAGGTGAATTCACAATGGTAAAGCCATTTGAAGGTGTACTTCCGGTATATAAACCGGCGGGATTTACTTCTCATGATGTTGTAGCCAAGATGCGTCGCATTCTCAAGATGAAGCGCATTGGGCATACTGGCACACTGGACCCACAAGTTACAGGCGTTCTGCCGCTCTGTCTTGGACGTGCGACACGTGTGGTGGAGTACATGCAGGAGCTTCCGAAGGAATATCTGGCTACGCTTAGATTGGGACTGTCCACTGACACAGAGGATATGACAGGGGAAGTTATTGAGCGGGCTGAAACGACCGTGGAAGTAACACAAGATCAGGTTCAACAGGTGTTTGAGCAGTTTATGGGCACGATCTCTCAGGTACCACCCATGTATTCTGCGGTAAAGGTAGACGGCAAACGTCTTTATGAGCTTGCTCGTGAAGGGAAAACGGTAGAGCGTAAGAGCCGTGAGGTCACAATCTATGAGCTTGAGCTTACAGGGATTGAGACTCAGGGCGAGACGACCGATATATCTTTCCGGGCCTTATGTTCAAAAGGTACCTATATTCGGACGTTGTGTGTAGACATTGGCCGACAACTCGGATATCCATCGACCATGGTTCAACTGGAGCGTACGATATCGGCAGGTATCTCTGCAGATCGTTGTCTTCGTATTGAAGAAGTGGAACAACTTATGGCTGACGGGACTTTGGCGGAGGCGCTGATTCCTGTTGACGAGGCTATTGCTTCAATTCCATCCCACAAGGTTGGAGAAGAACAAGCCAAAGGAGCACTTCAAGGTCAGAAACTGTCTGCACGTCTTCTGGAACCGCCTGTAGAGCAACCTGGTTTATTGCGGTTGTATGCTCAGGATGGTACGTTTCTGGGGATATTTGAACGGGATGAACTAAAACCAACGGTGAGGGCAGTTAAAGTCTTTTTGCCGGAATAAAGAGGTTTCGAGCTTGGAGTTGTGGTGATGCTCAAGCTTGGCCTATCTAGTGAAATGCAGGTGAATGATTGTGAAAACCGTAATGCTAACCTATCCGCAGACGTTAGATTCGACTGAGCTGAGCACACTGCCCCAAGTGCTTGCGATTGGTCAATTCGACGGACTGCATCTCGGACATGCAAGTGTCATTTTATCAGCTGTCCGCATTGCGCGGGAAACGGGCATGCAGGCAGCGGTCATGACCTTTCATCCACATCCGAAGGAAGTTATGCGCAAAGGGGATTACGAGGGTTATTTAACTCCCTTGAGAGATAAAGAAGAGATCTTGGCAGGAATGGGCGTTGATGTGCTTTATGTGGTGGAGTTCAATGAAGACTTCTCACGGCTGACGCCGCAACAATTCGTACACGACCTGTTGATTCCTCTTCAGACTCGAACAGCAGTGGTGGGCTTTGACTTCCGTTTTGGTCACAAGGGTGCAGGAGATGAACAGCTTCTTCGTACTTTGGGAGAAGGAGAGATGACGGTGGAAACCGTTCCTCCTTTCTTGTTAAATGGTGAAAAAGTGAGCAGCTCTCTCATTCGTGGCCTGTTGAAGCGTGGGGAGATGGATGAGGCAAGTCAATGGCTTGGCCGACCTTACAGCATCAGAGGAACCGTCATTCACGGGGAGAAGCGTGGACGAACGATTGGATTTCCTACAGCCAACCTTGAACTCACGGATCATTACGTTACCCCGTCGAAGGGTGTTTACGCTGTTCGTGTGCAGTATGGCGAACAGGAACTGCGTGGCGTAATGAATCTCGGTGTGAAACCTACGTTTCATGAAAGCGGGATGAAACCTACGTTTGAAGTACACCTGCTTGATTTTGATGGACACTTGTATGACCAGGAACTAAAGGTTGAGCTCGTTCACTATATTCGTGCAGAACGAAAGTTTGACTCCATTGATGCATTGATTAGCCAGATTCGTGAAGATGCATTAACTGCCGGCCGCCTGTTATCTTAAAGGCTCAGGATTAAATGCATGTTTACATTTACTTTAACTAGGCAATTATGATATACTGTACTACGTTGTCGATTGAGACAACATTAACCTTGGCTTGGTTGCTTGCTCTCACCGGCGGTGACGAGGCTAATGGCGATTATATTGAAGGAGGTGAACAGGATGGCATTGACTCAAGAACGTAAACAACAACTGATCGACGAGCACAAAACTCACGAGTCCGATACAGGATCTCCAGAGGTGCAAGTTGCTATCCTTACGGAAAACATCAGAAGTTTGACAGACCACTTGCGTACGCATAAGAAAGACCACCACTCACGTCGTGGACTTTTGAAAATGGTAGGTCAACGTCGTAAGCTTTTGGCTTACGTGAAAAACAAAGATGTTAAACGTTACAGCGCACTGATCGAAAAACTCGGATTGCGTCGTTAATTATCGTACATGTTTTCAAAACCAACCTGGCTGTTATCCGTCATTCTTTTGTCTAAAAGGACAAGCGGAACTTACAGCCGGGTTGTTTTGTAGATGAACATGTTGCCATATATTTGTAGATGGGGCTCCGTGAGGAGCTTTTGTTGTGCAGGTTAGCATGTTGAAAGATCCATACATAGCTAATGAATGCAGGACAAGCAGGAAATACTGTGAATATGCAGAATCCATTGAATTAGGAACGAATAAAAGGAGGGGTTTCATGGAACAGCGTGTTGAAATGCAGCTTGGTGGAAGAAAGCTTACGCTTGAGACCGGGCGTTTGGCCAAGCAGGCTAATGCTGCCGTTAAGGTAACATACGGGGATACCGTGGTATTGTGTACCGTGACAGCATCAAGTGAGCCGAAAGATCTGGACTTTTTCCCATTAACGGTGAACTATGAAGAAAGATTGTACGCCGTAGGTAAAATCCCGGGAGGATTTATTAAACGTGAAGGCAGACCGAGTGAGAAAGCCATTCTTTCAAGCCGTCTGACAGACCGTCCAATTCGTCCTTTGTTCCCGGAAGGCTTCCGGAATGATGTACAAGTTCTGAATATCGTTATGAGTGTGGATCAGGATTGCGAACCGCAAATCGCTGCAATGATTGGTACATCAGCAGCATTGAGCATTTCGGATGTTCCATTCAGCGGACCGATTGGTGGCGTGAAAGTGGGACGTATTGATGGCGAGTTCATCATTAACCCAACGATTGCACAGCTTGAAGTCAGTGATATTGAACTGGTCGTTGCAGGAACCAAAAATGCCATCATGATGGTTGAGGCCGAAGCAAACGAAGTGCCGGAAGAAGTGATGCTCGAAGCAATCATGTTTGGACATGATGAGATCCAAAATATTATTGCTGTAATCGAACAACTTGTGCAAGTTGCTGGAAAAGAAAAAATGGCTGTTAAGTTGCGTACTGTTAATGCTGAAGTTAACAGCAGTGTGCGTGAATTCGCCAGCGCTCGTCTGGTCGAAGCGGTTAAAATCGCCGAGAAGCATGCTCGTCAAGATGCAATCGATGTAGTGAATGACGAAACCGTTGCTCACTTTGAAGAGAAATATATTGAAAGTCCGGAATTGTTCAAAGACGTGAAGGAAGTTCTGCACGATATCGTCAAAGAAGAAGTGCGTCGTCTGATCACGCATGATAAAGTTCGTCCGGATGGACGTGGACTTGCTGAAATTCGCCCAATTGAATGTGATACATCTCTGCTGCCACGTGCACATGGTACAGGACTGTTTACGCGCGGTCAAACGCAAGCACTTAGCGTTTGTACACTTGGTGCACTGGGTGATGTTCAGATTTTGGACGGAATCAGTCTTGAAGAAACGAAACGATTCATGCATCACTATAACTTCCCACCATTCAGCGTAGGCGAAGCGCGTCCATTGCGTGCTCCAGGTCGTCGCGAAATCGGACATGGTGCTCTGGGTGAGCGCGCTCTTTCCAAAGTGATCCCTTCCGAAACGGATTTCCCGTACACGATTCGTTTGGTATCTGAAGTTCTGGAATCCAACGGCTCATCATCTCAGGCAAGTATCTGTGCCAGCACTTTAGCTATGATGGATGCAGGTGTTCCAATCAAAGCTCCGGTTGCGGGTGTGGCTATGGGTCTGATCAAAGATGGTGACCATGTATCCATTCTGAGTGATATTCAGGGTATGGAAGATCATCTGGGTGATATGGACTTCAAGGTAGCAGGAACACCTGAAGGCGTAACCGCGATTCAAATGGACATTAAAATTGCCGGTATTAACCGTCAAATTTTGTCTGATGCATTGGCGCAAGCCAAAGAAGGTCGTATGCACATTTTGGGCAAAATGAACGAAATTTTGAAAACTCCACGTGAGCAGTTATCACAATATGCGCCTAAAATTACAACGATGCATATCAATCCGGACAAAATCCGTGATGTTATCGGTGCAGGTGGTAAAATTATCAATAAAATCATCGAAGAAACCGGTGTTAAAATTGATATTGAACAGGATGGACGTGTCTTTATCGCTTCTTCCAACCAGGAGATGAATGATAAAGCCAAAGCGATCATCGAAGGTATTGTGCGCGAAGTATTGGTCGGCGAGATTTATGTCGGCAAAGTAAAACGCGTAGAGAAATTCGGTGCATTTGTTGAAGTACTTCCGAACAAAGAAGGTCTGGTACACATCTCGCAACTGTCAACTGAACGTGTTGCCAAAGTGGAAGATGTTGTAGCTATCGGTGATTCCATTACGGTAAAAGTAACGGAAATTGACCCACAAGGTCGAATCAACTTGTCCCGTAAAGCAGTTTTGACTGCTGAAGCTCCGGCTCAATCCTAGGATACCGAAGCGACAGGTTATAAATGGATAGATTGAATGAAGAGACAGAATGTGAATTTCTGGCTCTTTTTTTAACGTTTAAATATGTAAAGCAAGGATGAAACCATGGCTTGGCATTCATATTTTTGCCCTTGTCCTCATATGATGGGGACAAAGACGGCGGGAGGATGGAGCTGTGGGAAACCAATCCAAAAAGCTGGCGGCTGTTCTGGCGGGTGTGACTGCGGTCATATTGATCGGACAAGTTGGCAGTGTACGTACATACATTACGGAGATCCGTGATGGGCCAGGTACGCAAAATGCTTTTGACATGTTTAAGGAGGCAACTGGAGAAGATGCGCTGTTGTCTGCGATTCGAGATAAAGCGGCTGAAACGAAAATTGCTCCGGTGAATGCCAGAGTGGATCGGGTATGGAAAGCGATTCCTGGTTATAATGGCATGGAGATTGATGTGGAAGCGACATACCGTAAGGCGCTGAGTGGAACGTTGAATACCAAAATTGCTTATGTCTACCGTCAGATTGAGCCGGAGATTCAGCTTAAAGATTTGGGTGCACATCCGATCTATCGGGGGAATGCAAACAAACCGATGGTTTCTTTTATGATTAATGTGGCCTGGGGGAACGAATATATCATACCGATGCTGGATACGCTCGATGCCGAGAAAGTGAAGGCTACTTTTTTTCTGGATGGAAGTTGGTTAAGCAAAAATGTTGAACTGGCCAAAGAAATTCAGAAGCGTGGGCATGAGATGTCCAACCATGCATATTCTCACCCTAATATGAGTCGATTGAGCGCAGAACGGGCCAAGCTGGAAATTAGCAAAACTCAGGATCTGCTCCATAAAACGCTGGGCGTAGAGAATCGTTGGTTTGCTCCGCCTTCCGGTGACTTTAATCAGAAGACCGTTGACATTGCTTCATCCATGGGACTGCACACCGTGTTATGGACAGTAGATACGGTGGATTGGCGTAAGCCAAGCCCGGATGCTGTTGTTGCCAAAATTGCGAAAAATACCGAGGCAGGCACGTTAATTCTAATGCACCCTACAGCTGCTTCTTCGGGAGCTTTAAAGGGTATGATTCAATCCATTCGGGCCAAAGGTCTCGTGCTCGGAACGGTAAGTGAGACGTTGTCTTCGGAACGTGTAAATACGTCTGCGGTTGAGTGAACGTTGTTTTTTTGTTAATATCAAACAGTTGGAACCAAATGTCGATTTCAATTTCAAGGTTGAGATCAAGGCAATTATAGAGATGTAGGAGGGCCAACCATGAAAAAAATTCAGCTGGGCAATGGCCTCAGAGTTGTCATGGAACAGATACCGACCTGCCGTTCTGTGTCTTTCGGAATATGGGTCAAGACAGGTTCGCGCAATGAGCAACCTGCAAGTAACGGAGTATCACATTTTATTGAACACATGTTGTTCAAGGGAACAGATCGTTATGATGCCAAGGCGATTGCGGAGCAGTTCGATGCGATCGGTGGTAACGTGAACGCGTTCACCTCCAAAGAATACACGTGTTATTATGCTAAAGTGTTGGATGAACATTTGCCGATTGCGGTTGATGTATTGTCTGATATGTTTTTCCGCTCCAAAATGGATGATGGTGAATTGATCAAGGAGAAAAACGTCATTCTGGAAGAAATCTCGATGTATGAAGACACGCCTGATGATATGGTTCATGATCTGATGGCCTTGGCCGCCTATGGTGAGCATCCACTCGCATACCCAATCCTGGGTACAGAAGAACGCCTCAAAGCGATGGATTCCAGCCATCTGCGTGCATATATGAAGGAGCACTACACGATTGAGAACACGGTCATTAGTATCGCGGGTAATATTGATGACAGTGTAATTGATCTGATGGAGAAGCATTTTGGTGCTTTTGATGTAAATGGAGTAACGGAAGCAGTCACGATGCCAGCCTTCCAAAGCGGACAGCTCTTTCACAAAAAGAAAACGGAACAGAATCATATCTGTATCTCGTTCCCGGGCTGTAAAATCGGAGATCCGCTGCAATTCGCTATGGTTGTTCTGAATAACGCCATTGGTGGAGGCATGAGCTCCAGACTGTTCCAGGAAATTCGTGAGAAACGGGGTCTTGCGTACTCCGTGTATTCCTATCATAGCTCTCATGCGGACAGTGGACTTTTCACGATATACGCGGGTACAGCACCAAAACAGACCAAAGAAGTGCTTGACCTGACCAAAGAGGTTTTGCGCGACCTGGCTGTAAATGGCTTGTCTGAAGATGAACTTCGTAAAGGAAAAGAACAGCTGAAAGGTAGCTTGATTCTAAGTTTGGAAAGCACAGGCAGTCGTATGAACCGTCTGGGTAAAAATGAACTGATGCTGGGCAGACACCATACGCTGGATGAGATGATCACCAAAATTGAGCAAGTTACCATGGACGATATTAACGCGGTACTTGATCTGATGTTTGCTGAGCCTTTTGCACTTGCTATGGTTGGCGCTTCAGATAAGACGATCGCTGGATTGAGAAGGGATGATTTTGTTGCATTACGTTCAAATACAGAAACTGCCGGGCAATGAAGATATTAAACTGCCCCAAAAAATGTCGGAGCTGGCATCCGGCTTTGATGTAGTAGCTGCACTTCAGGAAGACGTTGTTTTGCAGCCGGGTCAGCGTACGCTGATTCCTACCGGACTTGCAATGGCAATGCCAGCTGGATTGGAAGCACAGATTCGTCCTCGGAGCGGACTGGCTTTCAAACATGGAATTACCTGCCTCAACACACCGGGTACCATTGATGCGGACTATCGCGGAGAAGTTAAAGTGCTGTTGATCAATCTGGGTCAGGAACCGTTCACGATTGTACGGGGAGAGCGCATCGCACAGATCGTCTTCCAGACCGTGCCTGCGGTTGAATTGACGGAAGTGAATGAACTTTCGGAAACGGTACGTGGCGAAGGCGGATTCGGTCATACCGGGAAATAATCATCGTAAATATACCCATTTTTTAGAGTCGTCCCTGACAGGGGCGGCTCTTTTTTACATTTGAGAAACGAAAGGTGGAATGCAATTATTGTTTTCACCCCCCTGTGGGCCCCTGCATACGATAAGGCATACATGTGGTGAAAGGAGTGACGTCCCGATGCTGACCGGAGTCCGGATTGTAGTCCTGGGCGGAGATGCGCGGCAGCTTGAAGTCATTCAAAAGTGCGCTGAGCTGGATGCAACGGTAAGTGTGGTGGGTTTCGATAAAATAGAGCGTTCCATTCCAGGGATTGAGCACCAGGAACTGGAGGACGAAGTGTTTGCTTCCGCAGATGTACTGGTACTGCCTGTCGTCGGTTGCGATGATCAGGGGAAAGTAAGTACTTCATTCAGTGATACACCGATCTATTTGAAAAAGGAACATATTGCAGCATTACCAGAGCATTGTATTGTGTTCACAGGTATGGCAAAGCCGTTCTTGCGCGAACTTTGTCTTGAAAATGGGCTGCGACTTATTGAAGTACTTGATCGTGATGATATTGCACTTTACAACTCTATTCCAACAGCTGAGGGAGCCATCGCTATAGCTATTCGGGAGACGGACTTCACAATCCATGGTTCGGAATGCATTGTGCTTGGCATTGGTCGAACAGGATTTACAATGGCCAAAACACTGCAGGGACTTGGAGCAAATGTACGGGTGGGAATCAGGCGGGAAGAGGATGCTGCCCGCGCTACAATAATGGGCTGGAAGCCTTTCATGACAACGGATTTGGCCGCTCAAACCGGGGAAGTTGACTTGCTTTTTAATACGATACCGACTATGATAATCACAGCACAAATCCTGTCCAGAATGCCGCAAAAGGCTGTCATTATCGACCTCGCATCTGCTCCTGGCGGCTGTGATTTCAGGTATGCCGACAAACGCGGTATCAAAGCGCTACTTGCGCCTGGCCTCCCCGGCATTGTTGCTCCCAAAACGGCTGGCGGCATTATTGCCGACGCGTTGATCCGTTTGCTTTTGGAAGAACAGAACGCACGGGAGGTTAAATCATGAACTGGCAGGGAAAAACGGTAGGTTATGCAATTACAGGTTCTCATTGTACGTTTGAAGAGGTTATGCCGGTTATTAGCCGCTTCGTGGCTGAAGGTGCCAACGTCATTCCGATTATTTCGAATTCGGTTCTGACGACCGATACACGCTTCGGTACGGCGCAAAATTGGCAAAAACAGTTGAAAGATATAACAGGTAATGATATCATTTCTACAATTGTTGAAGCGGAGCCATTAGGGCCTTCCAAGCTGCTTGATGTGCTGGTGATTGCTCCATGCACAGGGAATACAACAAGCAAGCTGGCTAATGCGATGACCGACAGTCCAGTGCTAATGGCAGCCAAAGCTCAGATGCGCAATCAGCGTCCGCTTGTGCTTGCGATTTCCACGAATGACGGTCTGGGCTTGAATGCTGCGAATATCGCCAAATTGCTCGTGGCCAAATACTTGTATTTTGTGCCATTTGGGCAGGACGATCCAGTGAAGAAACCAAACTCGTTAGTTGCCAAAATGGAATTGATTCCTGAGGCTTGCTGGAGTGCCCTTGAGGGCAAACAGTTGCAGCCGATGATTGTGGAGCGTTCTTCACAAGCTTAAAGGATCATTAATTTGGTGACAACGTTTATGCGCTTGGAGAAATGAAGGGGTTTGAGAGACAAAGAAAATCATGGGGGACGATATGCTGGATTGAACAGCTACTTGTGTCCACGTTCCTGTCTATAAGGCATTCCTGCTTGCGGGCAGTAAAGGTTAAGCAAGCGGGAGAGGTCTATTGTGAATGTATGCGTCATGATCTCGATAACAACCGCCACCTTTGATTTGTGATTGTCCCAGACAATTACAAAAAACAAGGAGCGGCATGGAATGCCGTATAAAATGCTGAAATTATCGCATCAGAACGCTCCCTAGAGTGATCCATTTGTTGATTTGACCCGTGTCCAGTCTTCTTGCGTACACAAATGGAGGAATAAAGATGCGTATCATGGTACAGAAATTCGGAGGCACGTCTCTCTCCACTGTTCAGGCGAGAGAGCATGTGCTCCGTCACGTTAAACGTGAACTTGAGGCAGGATTAAGTCTAGTCATCGTTGTGTCTGCAATGGGGCGCCGCGGCGAGCCATATGCGACCGATACGTTGCTGGACTGGGCTGCACAGAACGGAAACGCACTATCCGCACGCGAAAAGGATTTACTGCTGTGCTGTGGTGAAATCATATCTGCGACAACTTTAAGCAGTTTACTCGAACATGAAGGCATTCCAACTACAGTGCTGACCGGTGCACAAGCAGGTTTTGTGACGGACGACAATTTCGGGAATGCCCGGATATTGGATGTCCGTCCTGTTCGTGTGTTGGAGCAACTTCAGCTCGGCCGTGTCGTTATTGTAACCGGATTCCAGGGTCAGACGGAGAATGGAGACTTCACGACATTGGGTCGTGGGGGAAGTGATACGTCTGCAACAGCTCTAGGTGCAGCATTACGTGCTGAAATGGTGGATATCTACACCGATGTGAATGGGATACTCACTGCCGATCCACGAATTGTTGAGGATGCGCGTCCGCTGACTGTTGTGAGTTATGCTGAGATCTGTAATATGGCCCACCACGGGGCCAAGGTAATTCATCCACGTGCGGTCGAGATTGCCATGCAATCCCAGATTCCAGTGCGGGTGAGATCTACTTTTGCAGACACGGAAGGAACGCTGGTTACACATCCGGAAGGATTTCGGGATGTGCAGACAGGCATTGTTGACCGTTATGTAACAGGTATCGCCTACGTGAGCAATGTAACGCAAATTACGGTGGATGTGCCTGGTGGTGCAGATCGATTGCAACTAAAAGTGTTCAAAACCATGGCTGAGAATTCGATCAGCGTTGATTTTATTAATGTTACCCCCTCGGGAGTTGTCTATACGGTTTTTGACAGTGATTCCGAGAAAGCCATACAGGTATTGCAGGAGATAGGTCTCAAGCCACAAAGCCTCTCCGGATGTGCCAAAGTGTCCGTCATTGGCGGAGGTATTAATGGTGTACCTGGAATTATGGCTCGAATCGTCGAGTCCTTGACTCTGGCTGACATTCAGATCCTGCAATCGGCAGATTCGAATACAACGATCTGGGTACTCGTAAAAAAAGAAGATATGGTTCAGGCCCTGAGGGCACTTCATGCCTCATTCGAACTTCATTTGTAATTAACTGAAGTTAGAGGAGCCAAACCTGTTTTGAAGGAGGAATCGAATTGGACTTTGGAAGATTGATTACAGCAATGGTCACTCCGTTCAATGAACAAGGAGAGATTCATTGGGAGGAAACGGCACGTCTAATCGACTATCTAATTGTAGATCAGAAGTCGGAGACGCTTGTGGTTTCCGGAACAACAGGGGAGTCTCCAACACTTAGTGATACTGAGAAAGTTCAATTATTCGAATTTGCAGTGAAACATGCGGCCGGTCGGTGCAAAATTATAGCCGGAACGGGAAGCAATAACACGGCACATTCCATCCATTTGACACAGGAAGCTGAACGTGCCGGAGTGGATGGCATATTGTTGGTTGTTCCTTATTACAACAAACCAAGCCAAGAAGGTTTGTTCAGACATTTTGAAGCGATTGCAGGCTCCACCAAGCTGCCAATTATGCTCTATAACGTGCCTGGGCGTACAGTAACCAGCCTGTCAGCAGCGACAACACTTCGTCTTGCACAGATTCCTAATATCGTCGCTACGAAGGAATGTGCGTCTATGGAGCAGGTTACGCTGATTGCAGCAAGTGCTCCAGAACATTTCAGAGTTTATTCCGGTGATGATGCTTCAGGCTTACCAGCGATTGCGGTTGGAGCACATGGAATTGTCAGCGTGGCCAGTCATGTCGTAGGGGCAGAAATGAAGAAAATGATTGATGCCTTCTATGGCGGAGCACCTCTTCAGGCTGCTCAGATTCATCAGCAGCTGTTCCCTGTGTTTAAAGGCCTGTTTGATTGTCCACAACCTCTACCGAACCCGGTAGCGGTGAAATATGCGCTGACATTGCGTGGTCTGGACGTTGGCTCCGTACGGTTGCCCCTTATTCCTCCAACGGAAGAGGAGCAGGATTATATCAAAGGTCTGCTTAATTTGTAATCATTTTGGTTGTATATGGCACTATTTTATTAATCATGGGAATATCCTTCAGATCAGCAAAAGAACCGCGCCTCTTCGTAGAGGTTGCGGTTCTTTTTTTAACGAGTAATGTGAGGTTTCTTTTCCACTGCTAAGGGGAAACCTACAGGTTAACGAGAGAGTGACTTGTTTTTTTTGTTTTTAATCATGTATAATGATGTCAAGTGACTGGGTGCGGTATTTTTTTGAAATTGAAAGCGACATCGTTTCGTGGTGTAGCTTTGCGGTGAAAAAGGAAGGAACGGCTAAGAGGGAATTTCAAATCCAACTTGTTGGTAAAAAGGGAATAACTTCGAAGAACTTCTTCCAAATATCGTGAATAAAGGTGTTCTTTTGCATTCATCCCGATAGATGGGTATGTGATGTATGGACTACTTTTCTTAACTTACAATAAATAATAAGGTACGACGTCCAACTACCATAGGAGGTTTAGATTCATTTGTCTAAGAAAAATAATAACGATAAACTGATGATTTTTGCTTTGGGCGGCGTAGGCGAGATTGGTAAAAATATGTACGTCATCCAATACGCCAACGACATTGTAGTCGTAGATGCTGGTCTTAAATTCCCGGAAGAAGATATGCTTGGTATTGATATTGTCATCCCTGACATTTCTTACCTGACAGAGAACCGTGACAAAGTAAGAGGAATCATCCTTACTCACGGACATGAGGATCACATTGGTGGTCTGCCATATGTTCTCAAACATCTGAATGTACCTGTATACGGAACAAGACTTACACTTGGACTTGTAGAAAACAAGTTGAAAGAAGCGAATTTGCTGGGTGAAACAAAACGTATTCTGATTGATGCGGATTCCGAGATTCAACTTGGAACTGCATTGAAAGCATCGTTTTTCGCTACTAACCATAGTATTCCGGATTCTGTTGGGGTATGTGTCGAAACACCGGAAGGTGCAGTTGTTCACACAGGTGACTTCAAATTCGACCATACTCCAGTCAATGGTCAATATGCAGATCTTCAGCGTATGGCACAGATCGGAACAAATGGCGTGTTAGCGCTGTTGTCCGACAGTACGAACGCTGAGAAACCTGGATTCACACCATCGGAGAAAAATGTGGGTATCGTTCTGGAAGATATCTTCCGTAAAGCTAGTCAACGTGTTGTTGTAGCGACATTTGCTTCCAACGTACACCGTATCCAACAGGTCATCAACGCAGCAGAAGTGACTGGACGTAAAGTTGCAGTTATCGGACGCAGTATGGTGAATGTGGTGGGTATTGCTTCAGAACTGGGTTACCTTGAGATTCCGGATGGCATGATCATTGAACCTGAAGAAGTAGGCAAGATGGCAGCTGATCGTGTCGTGATTCTCTGCACAGGAAGTCAAGGCGAGCCGATGTCAGCATTGACACGTATGGCTCGTTCCACACACCGTAAAGTGGACATCCTGCCAGGCGACACCGTTATTATCGCAGCAACACCGGTTCCAGGTAATGAAAAATATGTAGGCCGTACGATTGATGAACTGTTCCGTCTGGGCGCTAACGTGCATTACAGCGGTGCTAACAGTGGTGTTCACGTATCTGGTCACGGTAGCCAGGAAGAGCTGAAACTGATGCTCAACCTGATGAAACCGAAATTCTTCTTGCCAATTCACGGTGAATTCCGTATGCAGCGTCGCCACGCGGTTCTTGCTGAATCTGTAGGAGTAGAACCGGAAAACATTTTCATCACGGACATCGGTGAAGTGATTGAAATTCAAGGTGGAGCAGCACGTAGAGCAGGTAAAGTCACTGCAGGTAACGTGTTGATCGACGGCTTGGGTGTAGGCGATGTGGGTAACATTGTACTGCGTGACCGCAAATTGTTGTCACAAGATGGTATCCTTGTTGTTGTGGTAACACTAAGCAAACAGGATGGAAAAATTGTTTCCGGTCCTGACATCATCTCTCGTGGATTTGTGTATGTACGTGAATCGGAAGGACTTCTTGATGAGGCCAACCGAATCGTTAGCAGCACATTGCAGAAGTTGATGAGTGAGAACGTTAACGAGTGGGCTTCACTCAAAACGAATGTTAAAGATGCACTTGGACGCTTCCTGTATGAGCAAACTCGTCGTAGACCGATGATTTTGCCAATCATTATGGAAGTTTAAAATAGGCTAAACAAAAACATATATTCAGGCACACAGTCGCCCCTTCTCTACGAGTAATATTGGACGGTTCCTCGTAGAGAAGGGGCTTTTTTTGCGTTTTTCAGGAAGATCGGCAATAGAATCAATATGTGAAGCAATTTGATGTAGCGGGTATAAGGCGGTTGGAAAAATCCCCATACTAAGGAAATACATTAAATGTTTCTGGAGAAGGGGATTAATGAAATGAATGAACGTATGAATGGCAAGCAGGCATCAAGATCCAATCAACCGGAGGTTGAAGCACCGGAGATCCCGATTCAGGAGGAAAAGGCCATCTCTCCCGTGACAGAGACGATTCAGCAATTTGGGCAGACACAGTCGCCGGCAGGTGAATCGAATATTTTCTGTATGACCATTATTGGACAGGTCGAAGGGCATTTGATTTTGCCACCACAAAATAAAACAACAAAGTATGAGCATATCATTCCACAGCTGGTGGCTGCAGAACAGAATCAGCGTATTGAAGGTATTCTGATCATTTTGAACACGGTAGGTGGAGATGTAGAAGCGGGTCTGGCCATTGCAGAGATGATTGCTTCTCTGAGCAAACCTACGGTTACTGTGGTCATTGGAGGCGGGCATAGCATTGGAGTACCGATTGCTGTAGCTTCAACGTATTCCCTGATTGCCGGAAGTGCAACGATGACGATCCATCCGATTCGTATGAACGGCCTTGTCATTGGTGTACCTCAGACGTTTGAGTATATGGAGAAAATGCAGGAACGGGTTGTTCGGTTCGTGACTTCTCATTCGAATATCTCTGAAGAGATGTTCAAAGAACTGATGTTTAAGACTGGTGAGTTGAATCGGGACATCGGCACAGCTGTAGGAAGCGCAGATGCAGTGAAATATGGATTGATGGATGCGGTAGGTGGAATTGGGCAAGCCATTGCTCAGTTAAATCAGCTTATAGGAGACAAGAGACAGACTCTGCAAGCGGGAGGTTATACCCAATGACGTTATATACGGTGATGCCCCCGGAACAACTCTGGTCGGGAATGTGGAAAGAGGGCGAAGATACAAGGGAGATCAAGATGAATGGTTTATTAATGCAGGTGAGACCTGTAAATGACAATGAAGCTGTTATTGTACGCCTGCTGGATTGTCCACTTGAAGCCTATCTCAATCCTGCTAATATGCCCGGTTCAACCATTCCGCTTTCAGGTAACTTGGGATCAGCATAACGCGACGAATTCAGACAAATTGAGCAGAAAAAGAACATATGTACGGATTATATTTGTATGGTATAATATTCTTCTGGGGGTGACCTGATTTTGGCCAGAAGAAAAAAGAGGAAAAAAAAGGGCGCTGGTTTTAGCGGCGTTTTAAAATATGAAATTTACGGGATTGTGCTTATTACCCTTGCTGTAATTGCATTATCGGGTGAAGCCACCGTTGGACGTTCGCTTTCCAAGATGTTCGGACTGATGCTTGGTAAGTTTTATTTTGCGATTCCACTTGTTGGTATTTATTATGGTCTCATGGTGATGATTCACCGGAAGTGGCCGAGTGGTTGGACCACACGTAAAACAGGACTGGTATTGCTGGTCTTTGCCTTAACCCTGATGAGTACCGTCTCTGCAATGCACCAGAAGCTCATTCCGGTTGGTGCGCTTGAGCCTGGTGCTGTGATTACACAGGTACATAATGATATGCAAACCGAGTTGTTAACCCCTGCTGCACCAGGGGAGAGAGACTCCATGCTTAACAAGGATATCAGCGGTGGTTATCTCGGAGCTGGGCAATTTGCTCTTTTCCTGTGGCTGTTCGGCAGCCTTGGCGCGAGACTCATCATGATTGTTATGTTTATCATCAGTTTTATGCTGATTACCAGTCTATCTTATGTGGATCTAATTCGAATATTCCGTACAAAGATTTGGGATGCCGGGAGTTCGATGTACAAGAAGCTGGAGTCGAGGCCCTCTGTACGTTCTGCTTCAGCGTCTGATGCCAGGAAAAAAGGTAACGCTCGTAAAGCGGTACCTGTTCCTGTTGAAGATGATGAAGACGAGTATGAGGATGAATTAGAGGAACAGCATCTGCCTAAACGAAAAGCCCCAATATTCTTCCAACTATTTGGAAAATGGGGAGCTAATCGGGAACAGGCGACATCTGGACGTGAAATGGATGAGGTCGATTCGGTAGAAACAGAACAGATTGTATACCGTGCCGAACAAGATCACAACGTAGAGGCGTGGCAGGATGCAACCGAAGACGTAGCCAACAAATCAACTTCATCACGTGTTCCTGTTCAGGCTAAACCTAACTCAGCGCCGATCATTCGAGACTTTTTTGAGCACGTCAGAGCAGAAGAGGCAAGTATTGACGATGATCTGGACGATGCTTATCCTTTCCCGGATGATCTGGCCGATCCAAACGTAGTGCAACAGGGCGAGCATGCCATTAAAATAACGGATGAACTGGTAGAAACAGAGTGGTCTGCATCGGATGCGGGTACGGACAGGATGAATGCTGCGGATGAGATTCAGAGTGGAGAAGAAGTACCTAATGATGCAATGCAGGGAACAGATACTCCAACTCCTGAAGGGCAGGACGCACAACCGTTGAAACCACCACCGCCACCTCCTAAGCCGTACAAGCTGCCATCATTCCGTCTCCTTGCCAAGCCGAACAATGGGGGCAAGGCGGGTGACCAGAAGGATTATATGCAGACAGCACGCAAGCTGGAAGCTACACTGGAAAGCTTCGGTGTTCGTGCCAAAGTACTTGAAGTGGTTCGGGGGCCTGCTGTTACAAGGTATGAAATCCAGCCTGATATTGGTGTCAAGGTCAGCAGGATTGTCAGCCTGACTGATGATATCGCGTTGGCTCTGGCGGCAAAAGATATTCGGATGGAAGCACCGATTCCCGGAAAGTCTGCTATTGGTATCGAAGTACCTAATGGCGAGGTGTCAGTTGTAACGATGCGTGAGGTAATGGAGACAGCGACGTTCCAGGATGCAGAATCCAAAGTGACCATTGCATTTGGCCGAGATATCTCGGGACAGACGATTATTGGTAACTTGGCTCGTATGCCCCATTTGCTGGTCGCGGGTGCTACGGGTTCCGGTAAGTCGGTATGTATTAATGGAATTATTACCAGCATATTGTACAAGGCCAAGCCGGATGAAGTGAAGTTCCTGATGGTCGATCCCAAGATGGTTGAGTTGAACGTATATAATGGTATTCCGCATCTGATGGCACCAGTAGTAACTGATCCTAAACGAGCGTCACTTGCTCTCAAAAAAATCGTGGTTGAGATGGAGAAACGATATGAACTGTTCTCCAAATCAGGGACGCGTAACGTCGAGGGCTACAATAATCTGATGAAAGATAATCCTGCAGCTGTTCTACCTTATATCGTTGTCATTGTGGATGAGCTTGCAGATCTGATGATGGTTGCAGCCGGAGATGTGGAGGATGCCATTGCACGACTCGCTCAGATGGCTCGTGCAGCCGGCATCCATCTGATTATTGCCACACAACGTCCTTCTGTTGACGTTATTACCGGGGTAATCAAGGCTAACATTCCATCGCGGATTGCCTTCGGCGTATCCTCACAAGTTGATTCCCGAACGATTCTGGATATGGGTGGGGCTGAGAAGCTGCTGGGTCGTGGAGACATGTTGTTCATGCCTATGGGCGCATCAAAACCGGTTCGTGTACAAGGTGCGTTTATGAGCGATGAAGAAGTCGAGAATATTGTAAACTACGTACGTGGTCAAGGTGAAGCGCAGTATGATGAGTCCATTGTACCCGAAGTGGATGATTCCATTCAGGCAGCAGATGAAGTACAGGATGAGTTATATGAGCAAGCTGTACAGATTATTTTGGAGGCAAAACAAGCTTCAGTCTCCCTGTTGCAACGTCGCATGCGAGTTGGTTACACACGTGCAGCGCGTTTAATTGACTCCATGGAAGCCCGGGGTGTAATTGGTCCTTACGAGGGTAGTAAACCACGGGAAGTATTGGTCTCACTTGAACAGTATCAACAGAATAAAATAAGCTCGTAGTGTAACATGTAACATGGTTATAACGAATCGTTGAAGCCCTCAACCTTATTGGTTGAGGGCTTTTTGCTAACCCATCGGACTGAAGTTTTGCCATCTACTCCAAAGATCGGATGATTTGGTGCATAGGAAACAAGCAGGCTTGTCATAATAACCTTAGCGATTCTGATAATCCCACAAGAGAAAGGTAGAGCACAGTCGATGCGAAAAATGAACCTATGGCTTTTCACTGCTATTTTGCTGATATCCGCATTGGGAATTCGTTATTTGCTTCCTGGGAATACAGCAACTGAAAGTTCAGCCGAGCGTACACCGCAGGTAGAAGAAAAGGCCTTGCCTACGTTTAGCAGCAATACAGTGAAATATGGAAGTTACGGTCAGGATGTATATGAGCTTCAGGGGCGTCTGAAGTACCTGGGATTTTACAATGGTAAAATCGACAGTAATTTTGGCAGCAGCACGCTGAAATCCGTCAAATGGTTTCAATCCGAGTTTGGCATGAAGGCAGATGGTGTGGTTGGAGCTGAGACCAAGCTAAAGCTGTACAATGCGTCAACCAAATGGTCGCCAACAGAACCGCCGCTACACAAGGAATCCTCAGGTGGGGATGGAGGCGGCAACAATACGGCAGATAAAGAGCAAGACAATATGGGATCTGCCAATGCACTTGGTCTCTCAGAGAATGAACTCAAAATTATGGCTAACGCTGTATATGGGGAATCTCGTGGTGAGCCATTTGAAGGTCAAGTTGCAGTAGCAGCCGTGATACTGAATCGCGTAAAATCACCAAGCTTTCCAAATACACCTTCTGGTGTAATTTTTCAGCCGGGGGCATTTACGGCTGTAGCGGATGGACAGATCTATCTGGAACCAAACGCACAAGCCAAAAAGGCAGTTGAGCAGGCCCTGAATGGTTGGGATCCGTCCGGTGGATGCCTCTATTATTTTAACCCGAAGACAGCAACATCCAAATGGATCTGGACCCGCCCACAAGTGAAAACAATCGGACAGCATATTTTTTGTATGTGATGATGTTGGAAGCAACCAGAAGGCGTGACTTCGGTTGCTTCTTGCCTTTTGAATGGGTTAAAATGGTTGTTACGTTTAGTTTAATACGATTGCATGACAAATGACGCCGTAAAGGGGTTTTGACATTTGAATACATCAGGATTCGAACGAGGTAGCAAGAGAGAGTTTCGTATACATGTGCTTCCGACTAAACGTTTCAAAACGTTCGCTATATCGCTATATGCCGGAGTTCCCTTACGGGAAGATACAGTAACCAAAGTAGCGCTGACACCTTTTGTTCTGCGACGCGGCACAGAGTCCTATCCGGAAACAACGCAATTCCGTGAGCAACTGGAGCATCTGTATGGTGCAGGTTTTGGTTTTGACGTCTATAAACGCGGGGATTACCAGATTGTACAGTTCCGGATGGATACGATTAATGATTCCTTTGTTGGAGGGGATGAGCAGCTACTGGATCGTTCATTTGCCTTTCTTGGAGAGGTTCTTACCCGACCTGCACAGGAAAATGGACATTTCAGGACGTCTTATGTGCAGGCGGAGCGAGAGACTGTTCGTAAAAAGCTGGAATCCATCGTGAATGATAAAATGCGCTATGCCGCTGAACGCAGTATTGAGGAGATGTGCAAGAACGAGCCGTACCGTCTTCACCCACTGGGTGAGCGAAAGGATCTGCCCGGGATTGAGCCTGACACACTAACTGCGTCTTATCAGGAGTGGCTGCAACAGGCAAATATGGATCTGTATGTGGTAGGGGATACGACACTTGAAGAGGTTGAGAACCTTGTTCAACGTCATTTCAATGTAGATCGAACGTCCTCCTCCGATTACCAGACACAGGCAGCGGTTCGAGGAGATAAGGAAGTAGAGACCGTTGTTGAGCGACTGAATGTGAGTCAGGGAAAACTTAATATGGGACTCCGCACATCTATCACTTATGGAGATCCTCAGTATGCCGCAGCACTAATGTACAACGGGATTCTCGGTGGTTATCCTCATTCCAAACTGTTTGTAAATGTTCGTGAAAAAGAAAGCCTGGCGTATTACGCGTCTTCACGATATGACGGACATAAGGGCATTGCAACGATTCAATCCGGGATTGAAATCCCTAATTATGAGAAGGCCGTCACGATCATCAAGCAGCAGTTGGAAGAAATGAAAAGCGGTGCAATCAGTGACCTGGAAATGTCCCAGACCAAAGCGATGATTCGTAACCTGCTTAAGGAAATGCAGGATTCTGCTTTTGAGATGATCGCTTATGACTTCAATCGACAGTTGTCTGGCAAAGAAAGAACGGCTGAAGAACTGTTGGCTCAAGTAGAACATATTAGCAAGGAAGATGTGCGTGAGGCGGCAGAACAATTCCGCCTGGATACGATTTATTTCTTGCGGGACGAGAAGGAGGAATAATCGGTGGAGAGCATTCGGTATGAGCATTTGCAGGAGACACTATATTACGAAGTAATGGATAACGGACTGCATGTCTATATTTTGCCTAAACCGGGATTCCAGAAAACGTATGCTACGTTTGCAACCAAGTATGGATCGGTGGATAATCATTTTCAGGTTGAAGGACAGGAAGCAGTGAAGGTTCCGGATGGGATTGCTCATTTCCTGGAGCATAAAATGTTTGAAGAACCAACAGGCGATATTTTTGCAACATTTGCGTCTCACGGTGCCTCAGCTAATGCATTTACGAGCTTTGATCAGACGGTTTATTTGTTTTCAGCGACCGAATATGTGAATGAAAATATACAAACATTAGTCGACTTTGTGCAAAATCCTTACTTCACGGATCAAAATGTGGAAAAGGAAAAAGGCATTATTGGACAGGAAATTGACATGTATGCTGATAATCCGGACTGGCGTGTTTATTTTGGATTGATTGAAGCCATGTATCAAAAACATCCGGTGCATATCGATATTGCAGGAACGGTGGAATCCATCCGTACGATTACCAAAGAGATGTTGTATGAGTGTTATAACACCTTCTATCACCCGAGTAATATGCTTTTATTCGTGGTAGGTGGTGTAGATCCACAGGAAGTGATTGATATGGTTCGTTCGAACCAAAAACAGAAGGATTATAAGCCACAGGGGAGTATTCAACGTTTCTTCGAACCGGAGCCTGAGCAGGTAGGAGAAGCCAGACGGGAAGCAAAACTGGCTGTTTCACTGCCCAAATGTCTGTTTGGATTCAAGGAGACGGACCTTGGACTTACTGGAGAACAATTGTTACGGCGAGATATGACAACGCAGCTGATGATGGATCTTTTGTTTGGCTCAAGCACCCGATTATTTCAGAAACTCTATGATGAAGATCTGATCTCGGACAGCTTTGGACATGAGTATAACAGTTCGCCGCAATACGCGTTTTCAGCCATTGGTGGCGATACGAAAGACCCGGATCAATTGCTCGCGCGTATACGTGAAGAAGTGGATGCCATTGTAGAACAAGGGTTCGAATCTACGGATTTTGAACGTGCACGCAAAAAGAAAATAGGCGGATATTTGCGTATGCTCAATTCACCAGAGAACATTGCGCATGAATTTACACGTCAGCAATTCCGTGGCGGTGATTTTTTCAATATGCTCCCGCTCTATGAATCGATTACACTGGAAGATGTTAATCTCAGACTGAGAGAACATATACGCTGGGATCAACTGGCTGTATCGCTAGTCGTGAGTCCTTGATATGGAGAGGGGAACAGGACAATTGAAGGCAATCGGGGAAATGACTGTACTGGTAACTGGCGCAAGCGGTGGCATCGGAGCGGCTATCGCAGAACGCTTCGCCAGAGTGGGAATGAATGTTGTTATACACTATATGAAATCGCATGAAGCAGCGAATGAAGCCGCCAGACGGTGCATGGAACAGGGCAGTGGGAAAATCATGACCGTGTCTGCGGATCTTCGCAGCCGGGAACAGATTGAGCGCATGCGTGAGAAACTGGAGTCACACAATCTCATGCCAGATATCCTTGTGAACAATGCAGGAATCTCGCACTATGGGATGTTGTCTGATGTTACAGAGGAGATCTGGGATGAAGTGATGGCGATTAACCTCAAAGGCACGTTTATGTGTACACAGGAAATGATGCCTCACATGATCTCCCAAAGGTATGGCCGAATCATTAATGTATCGTCGATCTGGGGACTGTCTGGTGCTTCTTGTGAGGTGCTGTATTCCACAACCAAGGGTGGGGTGAATGCATTCACCAAAGCGCTTGCAAAAGAACTCGCACCTTCCGGAGTAACCGTAAATGCCGTTGCTCCTGGCGCCGTTCAGACATCCATGCTTAACCATCTGGATCAGAGTGAACTGAAGATGCTGGAAGAGGAAATTCCGGCAGGAAGACTTGCTCAACCTGATGAAATCTCATCACTGGTTTATTTTCTGGCCCTCCCTGAATCGGGTTATATCAATGGGCAGATTATCAGTCCAAATGGCGGTTGGTTAACGTAAAAAAGCAAAAAACTTGACGGGCTATGAACGAAACAGGTGAAAGTCGCCGAGATGCAGCCGTCTTCTCGATTATTTTCAAAATGCTCGTATATAAAATGTCTCGAAAGCACATATTACAACTGTTGATTTTAAATCTCATGCGTCATCTAAGGAGGATTTATCATGTCAACAGAAAAAACAGTGCTCTCCAGTTTTGACACATGGAAGAAGTTCCTGGGTGACCGCGTACTGCAAGCAGAGAAGATGGGGATGAGTGAAGAAACCATCAACAAACTTGCGTATGAAATCGGCGACTTCCTTGATGAGAAAGTCGATCCGGCGAACCATTCCAACCGGGCATTGAAAGAGTTATGGGATGTCGGCGATGCAGATGAGCGTCGTACGATTGCGTGCCTGATGGTCAAATTGGCCAAACAAAACGCATAAGATTACAGATGAAGAGCTCCCGCAAGGGGGCTTTTCTCTAATGATTACAAACGGATTACAGAGCTGTTCTTGTAATTCATTTTCATTTTATATATCATTAACGTGACCCATTTTTAGAAGATGTCTCAGATTGTTGTCCAGTGGACACGTTCTGTTGCTGTCGAATAATGTGGAATAATGCATTACGGGGTGTTGAAATGGAATCTAAACAATGGTATATGGAATATAAAATACATAAGAACAGACCCGGTTTGTTAGGCGATATCGCCTCTATGCTGGGGATGCTTGAAGTGAATATATTGACCATTAACGGTGTGGAAGGCAAAACTCGTGGTATGCTGCTTGAATCGGATGATGATGAGAAAATCCGTTTGCTTGGTGAAATGCTTGGCAAAGTCAACAGCATCACCGTATCGGCTTTGCGTCAACCTAAATTGGTGGATATTTTGGCCGTGCGTCATGGCAGATACATTGACCGTGACTCGGATGATCGCAAGACATTTCGTTTCACACGAGATGAACTTGGGTTACTTGTGGACTTTTTGGGTGAAGTATTTAAGAGGGAAGGCAATCAGGTCATTGGTTTGCGCGGAATGCCTCGTGTTGGCAAAACGGAATCCATTATTGCGGGCAGCGTATGTGCGATGAAGCGATGGACTTTTGTTTCCTCCACACTTCTTCGTCAGACGATAAGGAGTCAAATGTCCGAAGATGAATTGAACCCAAACAATGTTTTCATCATTGATGGAATTGTAAGTACGATTCGTTCCAGTGAGCGACATTACAATTTGTTGCAGGATATTATGTCAATGCCAAGTACAAAGGTTATCGAACATCCGGATATTTTTGTACAGGAATCTGAATATGATTTTAATGATTTTGATATTATTATTGAATTGCGTAACATTCCCAATGAAGAAATTATTTATGATACGTTTACGGCTAGCTACACCGACGAATTGTAAGGAACCGTACGGAATCATGAAATAGATTAGAAACAACTCAAGAGATAAACATAAGGAGGAGATGGCATGTCTGAACTGGGTCAGCAGTTAAGGGAGGCCCGGCTGCAAAAAGGGATGAGTCTTGACGATGTACAGGAAATGACAAAAATTCGCAAGAGGTATCTGGAGGCCATAGAAGCAGGAGACTATAAAGTGCTGCCGGGCAGCTTCTATGTGCGTGCTTTCATTAAAACCTATGCGGAGACCGTGGGACTGAACCCTGATGAGCTGCTGGAGGGACACAAAAAAGACGTACCGGCAGAAGAGACGGAAGCAACGATGGAACCGGTTATTCAGAAGCGTTCCAGCCGTCCGGTTGAGCGTAGTAATCGGTGGATGTCTGTCGCGCTGATGTGGACATTCCCTGTTTTGATTGTAGTACTGTTGTATGTATACGTGGTGTATAACAATGGTGATGAATCAGATAATCCGGGTCTTGATCAGGTCAAAATTACAGACAGTCAACAACAGCCTGAGGACAAACCGGATCAACCTGCCGACAACGGACAGGCATCTAATCCGCCTGCGACAGATTCAGGTACTGACGGTACTGGTGAGGGCAACGCTGGTGGTAACGGTGGCGGTACAGACACGGAAGGACAGACGGACGGTCAAACTGATGGCCAAACGGACGGACAGACGGATGAAACTGAGAAAGAACCAACTGACAATTCACCGTCTAATGTGAGTGTTGCAGAAGATGGGAAATCAGGAAATATTACGAACTTCAAAGTTAACGGAAGTGCAGGGCAACCTGTAACGGTTACGATCAAAGCCACAGGTCATAGCTGGCTGGAAGTGTATAAGGGCGAGAACTCCAGCGGAGAAAAGTTGGAGTATGGTAACACAGCCGACGGTGACAGCTACACCTTTGAGCTTGATAGTGCAGGCATGTATATTAAGTCCGGTTACGCTGCAGCGACCACGATTGAGGTTGGCGGGCAAGTTGTAACGGATGGCAAGGCGACCAATCGGATCCGTTTGAAGCTTGGTGAAGACAGTAGTAGTGCTACTTCTTCCACAGGTGTTGAAAATGGATCAACGGACGCTTCAGGAGGTACCACTGGTAGCGAATAACCGGGTCAACTGCAGGAGACAATAATCGTGTCTTAACTTGCAGTTAACTTTTGGTGAAGTGAGGTGGATGGCTGTGACAGTCAGCTGGATCGTAACGGGTTTAGGGATCATTGTCAGCCTCCTGGGTTATTACCTGACTCCAAGTGCTTGGGGTTACGGAATATTGGGTTTTGGACTTGCACATGTGCTTTTGGGTGTGCTCGATATGTTCAGACAGCCCAACCGCAGCCGCTATTAGTTGGAAGCTGGACCAGCAAGCATTTTTGGCAGCCACTTCAAGTGGAAGCCAAAAATGCTTTTTTCTTTGTGCAAAACAGCTTGAAATTAGACTTTTGCTTAAGGTATCCTCTATAATGTTACAGAACATACGATTAACTGAAAGGGTGACTGGTTTGAGTTCAGAAAATTCATTTGATATCGTGTCCAAAATGGACTTGCAAGAACTGACAAATGCCGTTACACAAACCGAGAAGGAAATTGGCACTCGTTATGACTTCAAGGGCAGCAAGAGCAGTCTGAAACTGGATAAGGATGCGTTAACGATCGTATCTGATGATGAGACCAAACTCAAGGCTGTTATTGACGTGCTGCAATCCAAAATGGCGAAGCGTGGTCTACCATTGAAAAACATTGATTACGCAAAGGTAGAGCCAGCGTCTTCTGGTACAGTCCGCCAGCGTTTGAATTTTAAACAGGGGATTGATCAGGACATCGCCAAGAAAATCAATATCTTGATTAGGGATTCCAAGCTGAAGGTGAAGAGTCAGATTCAGGGAGACCAACTCCGGGTAACTGGTAAGAGTAAAAATGATTTGCAAGCAGTCATGCAGCTGCTAAATGGTGCTAACCTGCCTCTGGATTTGCAATATACAAATTTCAAGTAATATGGCCTTTTTGTAGCAAAAGTGTTTTTTGACACGGTATTGGGCGTATATTATACTAAGTGTGCATTGCTGGCAGTCAAGCATCAAGTCCAGTCCTCATCGTTTGCTGACTTTGTGAAAAGCAGTACATCTTCTGGAAGTCACCGGAACGTTTAAAGCGGTTTTGCTTTTGAGCGGTTGACTTTATTTTTTGCGTTTCTACATAGTGGGATCATGTTAATATGGATTGACATTGAAACTGTACATTTCATGTTCCGGATGATGATAACGGGATTATGATGATTGTTTGGAGTAATGGAGGATATGAGGGAGGGCGTCTTGTGAATTTACCCAACCGGATTACGCTTGCACGAATTTGCTTAATCCCTTTTTTGATGGTGTTCCTGCTCGTGGATTTTCCATTTTATCCAGAGCCGTTGCAGCTTGGAAGCTTATCGCTTCCGTATAATCAACTGATTGCTGCTGTTATTTTTATCATCGCCGCAAGCACAGATGGAATTGATGGATACCTTGCGCGGAAAAATAACATGGTTACCAATCTGGGAAAACTGCTCGATCCACTCGCAGACAAGCTGCTGGTTACTGCAGTTTTGATCTCGCTTGTGGAGATGGGCAAGCTGGATTCCTGGATTGCAGTTGTTATTATTAGTCGTGAATTCGCAGTTACCGGCTTGCGTCAAATCGCATTGCTGGATGGTTCGGTTGTTGCCGCTAGTGCTTGGGGCAAGCTGAAGACTGTAGTGCAGATTGTGGCGATTGTGCTGTTGCTGTTGAACAATTTCCCGTTTTCATACACGGGTATTCACGTCGATATTATCGCGGTATGGGCAGCAGCGCTTATTACCATCTGGTCGGGTATCGATTACTTTATCAAAAACAAAAACCTGCTTCATTTAACAAAAGCATAATGGTTTGTTCTTAAAATGGGTAATCATGAAGGAAGCATTGGGTCAGGGGCAATAGGAAATTATCCTATTGCCCTTTGATCACTCACCACGTGTACAGGAGGATGCTCAATGAAGGCAGAAATTATTGCAGTTGGCACAGAGCTACTGCTTGGACAAATCGTCAATACCAATGCCAGATACCTATCCCGTGAATTGGCTGCTATGGGGATCGATGTATATTTCCAAACGGTGGTTGGGGATAACCTGAACCGACTTAGTGAAGCTATTCGCATTGCGCAGAGCCGTGCAGACGTTATTTTATTTTCCGGTGGCATCGGACCTACCCAAGATGATCTGACCAAGGATGCACTCGCAGCTGTTCTTAACCGGAAACTGCATACAGATCGAATGGCTATGGACAAAATTGAGAGCTTTTTCAGAGATCGTAATGTGGATATGACAGAAAATAACCGACGTCAGGCGATCGTTATTGATGGCGGAACACCTCTGGCCAATGAAACGGGCCTTGCAGCAGGAAATGCGATTTCTGATAATGATAAACATTATGTTGTGATGCCTGGACCGCCTAAAGAGTTGATTCCAATGTTTGAACAGGAAGTTAAGCCTTGGCTGTTCCAGCATGTACTCACAGAAGAAATGCCAATCTATTCCCGAATGCTCAAATTCGCAGGTATTGGTGAATCTGCTCTGGAAGATCGACTACTGGATCTGATTGACGCGCAGACAGACCCTACGATTGCTCCTTACGCGAGTGAAGGCGAAGTTACGGTACGTGTCTCCACGAAGGCTGCGAGTGAGGGAGAGGCGAAGCTGAAGCTGGATACGATGGAAGTTCAGATTCGGGAACGTTTGACAGAACATCTCTACGCGAACGAGGATGTGCCTATAGAGTATACGATTGTAACCATTATGTCTGACATGGGGCTGACGCTTAGCGCTGCTGAGAGCTGTACAGGAGGGCTTGTCATGCAAAGTCTGACCTCTGTACCCGGAAGTGCCTCAATGCTCAAAGGTGGAATTGTTTGTTACTCCAATGAAATTAAAGAAAAGCTGCTGAATGTGCCTCATGATTATCTGGAAGGTGAAGATGCACCTGGGGCGGTAAGTCCTGAGGTTGCAAAAGTGCTTGCTGAGCAGATCCGCATGATTGGCGATGCTGATTTTGGCTTGGCTGTTACCGGTGTAGCTGGACCGGGATATTCGGAACGCAAGCCACCCGGACTTGTCTTCATCGCTCTTGCTGAACGTGGAAAAGAGACGGAAATTCATGAGCTGCGTATTAATGGTAATCGCGAGACGGTTCGCATTCGTTCAGCCAAAACGATTCTCTATCGCTTATGGCAAAAACTTGTGGCGATAGATTGATTAGTTAATAGCTTCGATTGCATTTACAGTTCCAAGCAAGTATAATTAAGGAAGACGGAAGAACCGTAGAATTAGGCTTTACAGCCTTGTTTACGGTTCTTTTTTCTGTTTAATGGAAAGTTTCCTTGAGGAAGAGGCGCCTCGGCCTTTACAAAAAAAACGAATGTATGTTCGAAAAAAAGCTTGGCAAACGTGTTAAAACAAGGTATCATTATCTTATAAACAGTAAAGGGTGTGAGCTTATTGTCAGACCGTCGTGCCGCGCTTGATATGGCGCTCCGTCAAATAGAGAAGCAATTTGGTAAAGGATCCATCATGAAACTGGGTGAGTCCACTCATATGAATGTGGAAATTATTCCCAGTGGTTCCTTGGCTTTGGATATTGCATTAGGAACAGGCGGCTTGCCTAAAGGCCGTATTGTTGAAATATATGGACCTGAATCCTCAGGTAAAACAACCGTAGCATTGCATGCTATCGCTGAAGTACAAAGAGCGGGTGGACAAGCTGCATTTATCGATGCCGAGCATGCTCTTGACCCACAATACGCAAGCAAACTTGGTGTTAATATTGATGAATTGCTTCTGTCTCAGCCAGATACGGGTGAGCAAGGGCTGGAAATTGCAGAAGCTCTTGTACGCAGTGGTGCAGTAGATATCGTCGTTATTGACTCTGTAGCCGCATTGGTTCCAAAAGCAGAGATTGAAGGCGAAATGGGTGATTCACACGTTGGTTTGCAAGCGCGTTTGATGTCTCAGGCGCTGCGTAAACTGTCTGGTGCAATCAGCAAATCCAAAACAATCGCAATCTTCATTAACCAGCTTCGTGAGAAAGTCGGCGTTATGTTTGGTAACCCGGAAACAACACCTGGTGGTCGTGCTCTGAAGTTTTATTCTACAGTACGTCTGGATGTGCGTCGTATTGAGAGTATCAAATCAGGCAATGACATGATTGGTAACCGTACTCGTATTAAAGTTGTGAAAAACAAAGTGGCACCTCCGTTTAAACAAGCGGAAGTGGATATCATGTATGGCGAGGGTATTTCGAGAGAGGGCAGTATCATTGACATTGGTACAGAGCTGGACATCGTTAATAAAAGTGGTGCATGGTACTCCTACGAAGGCGAACGTTTAGGACAAGGTCGTGAGAACGCAAAGCAGTTCATGAAAGAGCATAAAGATATTGCTGACATCATTGAACAAAAAATTCGTGTAGCCAGTAACTTGGTTACTGCAGTTCCTGCGCCAACTAGTGAAGAGCAACAAAAAGAAGCAGCAGAAGAACAAGAACTGTTTGAAATCAACGAGTAATCTCTCAAAACCTCCCTTGTAGGGAGGACCCTGAGGGTGTTCCCCACTGGACTCCTTAAACTTATCTGATTGAGCTTGGATCAATCTGGATAATGGATTGTAGTGGGAGTACTCGTTCTGTCCAACAGCCCCTGTCCCAATGGACAGGGGCTGTTGGCACGCTAACTGTGGAGTAAAGGCCGGGCAGAGTTCCCGGTCTTTTGTATTATTAGTGTTCTCTGTCTTATGTGAAGATGTGTTTGGCTTAGTCAGAATGAAAATGTTATGAAAGGGGAGACCTGAATGGATCAACATGACGAGGATTTATATGAAGAAGCAGAAGAGGACGGCCTATCCCAATTTCCGGACAACGAAGAACTTATTATTACACGTGTAGAACGAACGAAGAGCAGGCAAGCTCGTTATCGAATCACTTTTGGAATCCACTCCATTACGGTTCTTGAAGATGTGATGATTAAATACAGGATGACTCAAGGCAATACGTTTATGAAGAAGGATCTGGAAGAAATCATTGTAGCTGACGAGCGACAGCGGACGTATGCACAGTCTCTGCGCTTTTTGGAGCATAAGCCACGTACGCGCCATGAATTAAGTCAGAAACTTCGTCAGAAGGAGTTTGCTGCACCATTAATTGAAGAGACGCTGGATCGACTTGAGCAGGAGAAATTAGTGGATGACGATCTATTTGCGAAGGAATGGACAAGACAGCGTATGGAGGGCAAGCGGAAGGGAAAACTGTGGATAAGGCAAGAGTTGCGTCAAAAGGGCATTGCCAATGATCTCATTGTTGAGGCACTAGAAGGTATTAGTACAGATGCGGAATTTGAGACTGCCTTGAGTGCCGGACGCAAAAAATGGAATCAGGTCAAAGGGGACGTCAAAGAGAAGAAAAATAAAACGCTTCCCTTCTTAATTAGACGTGGTTTTTCAATGGATATGGTGCGCCGGGTCGTGAATTGTTTAATTGAAGAAGATGAGGCTGGGGACCCTGAAGATGAGGAAGCGTTGTTATGGGATTAGCAGACTGGAGTCTCTATACTGCATTCTCTTGACAATTTCTTTCGTCAAATACTAAAATGGACATGAGTCTGTAAGAAATGGACAACCCTTTTTCCTTCCAAAAAAGCGGTTTCGGTTTCTTAAGATTTATACCATTCTTAATTATGGGTTCACTGGAAACAGTGAATAGTACGTGGAAACATGTACATGTGAAATGAAAATCGGCGGGGGATCGCCGTGAGTATTCGTTATTCCCAAACATATGTAAGGTATGAAAACTGCAAATTGACCCAAGGAATGCCTTGGAGGAACCAACGAGGAGGTGAACAGTATGGAAATTGCAATCACGATCGCTCTCGTTGCAGCCGCGCTATTCATTGGGTTCGGAGTAGGATATTTTATTCGCAAATCTCTTGCAGAGGCTAAAATCTCTAGTGCGGAACAAGCTGCCGTACAAATCGTGGAGAACGCGAAGAAAGAGGCAGAAGCACTGAAGAAAGAAACGGTGCTGGAGGCGAAGGATGAAATCCATCGCATTCGCGCTGAAGCTGAAAAAGACACTCGTGAACGTCGGAATGAAATTCAACGACAAGAAAGACGATTGTTGCAAAAAGAAGAGTCGCTGGATAAAAAATTGGAATCACTCGAACGTAAAGAAGAGCAAGTGGCTAACAAAGAGAAACGAATTGATGAGACTCAGCAGCAGATCGAAATGATTTACAAAAACCAGGTGACAGAGTTGGAACGTATATCCAACCTCACCATGGAAGACGCACGCAGTATCATACTGTCCAACGTAGAACAGGAAGTTCGTCATGAGACGGCTCAAATGATCAAGGACATTGAACAACAAGCGAAGGAAGAAGCGGACAAAAAGTCCCGCGAGATTATTACACTCGCCATCCAACGTTGTGCGGCTGACCACGTAGCGGAAACAACGGTATCTGTTGTTACCCTGCCAAATGAAGAAATGAAAGGCCGGATTATCGGTCGTGAAGGACGTAACATCCGTGCGCTTGAAACCCTTACAGGGATTGACCTCATTATCGATGATACGCCAGAAGCTGTTATTCTGTCGGGCTTTGACCCGATTCGCCGTGAAATCGCCCGTACTGCCCTTGAGAAACTGGTGGCTGACGGCCGTATTCACCCGGCACGGATTGAAGAGATGGTTGAGAAATCCCGCAAAGAAGTGGATGAGCGCATCCGTGAATACGGTGAGCAAGCTACCTTTGAAGTGGGCGTGCATGGTCTGCATCCGGATCTGATCAAAATTTTGGGCCGGTTGAAGTTCCGTACAAGTTACGGTCAGAACGTCTTGAAACATTCGATGGAAGTCGCTTATCTGGCTGGATTGATGGCTGGCGAACTCGGAGAAGACGTAACTCTGGCAAGACGTGCAGGTCTATTGCATGACATCGGTAAAGCGCTGGATCACGAAGTGGAAGGATCACACGTCGAAATTGGCGTGGAACTGGCGAAGAAATACAAAGAACATCCGGTTGTAATCAACAGTATCGCGTCCCATCACGGAGATTGCGAAGCGACTTCGGTCATTGCCATGTTGGTTGGCGCAGCAGATGCGCTCTCCGCAGCAAGACCAGGCGCACGCCGCGAAACGCTGGAAACGTATATCAAACGACTGGAGAAGCTGGAAGAAATTTCAGAATCCTTCGAAGGTGTCGAGAAATCGTACGCCATTCAGGCCGGACGCGAAGTTCGCGTTATGGTACAGCCTGAGAAGATCGATGATGCTGAAGCCTTCCGCTTAGCCCGTGACATCACGAAGATGATTGAGAATGAACTCGACTATCCGGGTCACATCAAAGTCACCGTCATCCGGGAAACCCGTGCGGTTGAATACGCAAAATAGAGCATTACGGAAAAGTGGCCGCAGTAGTGGGCCACTTTTCCTGTTGATAGCCTGTTAAAAGGCAACTACACATCATGGAGCATGAGATAGAGTCCTGCAAAGGTTCAACATTTGAAGCAAGAGGACTTTGCAGGAATTGAGGAGGCAGTAATCAATGAAAGTTTTGTTTATTGGTGACATTGTAGGTAACGTGGGACGTAAGGCATTAAAGGAAAATTTACCGTACCTAAAATCGAAGTATAAGCCACATGTAGTGATTGTGAATGGTGAAAATGCGGCAGCAGGTCGCGGCATTACCGGTGCAATCGCGAATGAGTTTTTCAACTGGGGTGTACATGGTATTACACTTGGTAATCATACTTGGGACAATAAGGATATTTTTGATTTTATAGATGATGAGCCCCGCATGATTCGTCCAGCGAACTTTCCACCAGGCACACCAGGACGAGGGTATACGGTTGTCAAAGGTGAAGGGAAAGAGCTAGCGATTGTCAATCTTCAAGGAAGAACGTTCCTGCCTGCTCTGGATTGTCCATTCCGTGTAGCTGATGAGATTGTAGACGAGCTGCGCCAAGACTATAAATGTATTCTGGTCGATATGCATGCTGAAGCGACGTCAGAAAAGATTGCCATGGGATGGCATCTGGATGGACGTGCGTCTCTCGTTGTAGGTACACATACGCATGTACAGAGTAACGATGATCGGATTTTGCCTGGAGGAACAGCTTACTTGACGGATGCAGGCATGGTAGGACCTCGTGACGGCATATTGGGTATGGAGCGTGAGGCCGTGCTGCGTAAGTTCTACACCCAGCTACCTGTACGTTTTGTTGTGGATGATGGCAAATGGCACTTCCATGGTGTTTTTGTTGAAATTGATGAAGCTACAGGTGCGGCAACACGCATCGAAAAAATTCGTCTGATGGAGGACGAGTGGCGCATGGAATAGGGGTATTGTCCCATTTTGCAGGGAAACCCGCCTAAAAAGAAGGAATTTTTTTGCCTCCCGCGAATAACATCTAGTAAGTGGAAACAAACTTTCAACATTCCCAGGGAGGTACTTACCATGGATGTATTAAAAGTTTCAGCAAAGTCCAATCCTAATTCTGTAGCCGGCGCTCTTGCAGGGGTTCTTCGTGAACGTGGAAATGCTGAACTGCAGGCAATTGGAGCGGGAGCACTGAACCAAGCCATTAAAGCGGTAGCGATAGCCCGGGGATTTGTAGCACCAAGCGGAGTTGACCTGATTTGTATTCCAGCTTTTACAGACATTGTGATCGACGGCGAGGACCGAACGGCCATTAAGCTGATTGTGGAGCCCAGATAATACATGCAGTATGCATTGAACCTGTTTACGATGTAGACAGGTTTTTTTGCGTTTTTTTTGCAATAGGATATTGAGGAGGGTTTAAGATGTCCATGTCTGATTGGCGTGTAGCTGATTTTCACTGTGATGCACTGAGCAAAATTTTGATGCAGCCTGCTCTTTCATTCCAAGATGCTCCACAACTGGATGTGAATTTGCAACGTTTGAAAGAGGGGAATGTAGGGTTGCAGGCGTTCGCCATCTATTTACCCGAAGTGCTGGGCAGAGGCAAGTTTGAACATGTGATGGGGCAGTTGGAGATTTATCGTAGACGTGTAGAGAGAAGTCAGGAGCGGCTTGGTGGTACACAGACGTTGTTATGGCGTGAACAGGTGGCTCAGGTGGGGCAAACAGAGGGTCCGTGGGGATTAATCACACTGGAGGGTGTGGATGGCCTGGAGGGCAACCTGTTCTATCTGGAGTTATGTTATCAGATGGGCGTTCGAATTATTGGACTAACGTGGAATTATGCCAATTGGGCGGCTGACGGAGTAATGGAGAAGCGTGGAGCGGGTCTGACCGAAAAAGGGAAAGAACTGGTTCGCCAGTGTAATGAAATCGGAATGCTGTTAGATGTGTCACATTTGACGGAGAAAGGTTTCTGGGAACTGGCTGACTTGAGTAAACGTCCTTTTATCGCCTCCCATTCCAACAGTTATAGCGTATGTCCCCATGTGCGTAATCTGAAAGATGATCAGATTCAGGCTATCATTGCCCGGGAAGGGCGGATTGGACTGACGTTTGTACCCTGGTTTGTAAAGCAGGAAGGTGAGGTACGTATAGAAGATCTGCTGCCTCATATTGAGCAATTCTGTTCTCTCGGCGGGCAGCACCATCTGATGATGGGATCTGATTTTGATGGGATTTCAACGTATATTCAGAAACTTGAACATTCAGGACATTATCCGAGACTGACGGAAATCCTGCTCAAGCATTATGAGGAACATCTGGTTCGTGGCTGGTTGTGGGGGAATGCAATGAGTTATCTGGGGGAACACTTGCCAGAGAGCAATCCGAAGATAAAGGGGGCGTCCGTGAAATAGTGAACTGGTGTGTGCGTTGAATGTGTTGAATTGAAACTAGTTTTCCAAATAAAGGACGGGAATGATGGTGAAATAAGTGTATTTCATGAATTTTCACCAGTTCGTTTTCATTTCACTCCAAAAAGGGGTATAATACCATTGGATTGTTAAGAGCCTGAGTACAGGCCATAGATAAACAAGGAGTGAAATTTACAATGAGTAAAACAGTACCTGTGGGCGTATCTGCCCGTCACATTCATGTATCCCAAGAGCACGTTGAAATTTTGTTTGGCAAAGGTTATGAACTGACTGAATTTAAACCTCTGTCCCAGCCTGGCCAATACGCTGCTAACGAAACTGTAGCGGTAATTGGTTCGAAAGGACAGTTTGATAAAGTGCGTATCCTTGGACCTGTTCGCCCTGAAACACAACTGGAGATCTCTATGACAGATTCATTTGCTATTGGTGTTAAAGCACCTGTACGTGAATCTGGAAGCATTGAAGGTACACCAGGAATCACAATTAAAGGTCCTGCTGGCGAAGTAACGATTGATAAAGGTGTTATTGTCGCTGCTCGTCACATTCACTTCCATACTTCTGATGCTGCTAAATGGGGTATTGAGGACAAACAAATGCTGAAAGTTCGCCTCGGCGGAGATCGTGGTCTGGTACTGGAAAATGTACTGGCTCGTGTATCCGATTCTTTCGCATTGGACATGCATATTGATACAGATGAAGCTAACGCTGCTGGCGCTCGTAATGGCGACACTGCTGAAATCATCGATTAATTACATGTAATAGCTTCAGCCCCTAATTATGGCGGTCTGAATAACATATAAACCTGAGCACAGCCAAGAGGGGTCGGTTAATTCCAGCCCTGATGGCAAGGCTCAGGTTTTTGTATTTTCTGAGTGTTTTTCTGAGCATGGCATGTTTCGGATTAGACGAAGGGACATGCGGTTTGGATGTGGAACTACAGCCCAATTCATGCTATAATTTGCTGTAATGCTCTTTTAATGTTCCAAGCAAGAAATTCACGTGGAACAGGGATGAATGAACGATTTTTTATTAATAGAGGCTGTAAGGAGTGACCGAAGGAAATGGCTAAAGACTCAAAAAAGGATTACTCCCAATATTTTGATTTCTCCGATGCCAAAGTAATTTCGCAAGATGAATTCAGCAAAAAGATAAGAATCCGGGGCCGTGAGATTAACATCAAATCGGAACCAAATCATCGTCAGGAGAAACAGCGGGGCAAGGAAGACGTCCAGGTGCTTTACGAAAATGCCGTTCCCGATGAACTGAAAAACATAGGGAAAGGCAAACACTATATTGTATATACGTATGGATGTCAGATGAACGAGCATGACTCGGAGACCATCAAAGGACTGCTTGAGTCTATGGGATATCAGGCTACAGAGGATCGCAAAGAAGCGGATATTATTCTGCTCAATACGTGTGCCATACGAGAAAATGCGGAAGATAAAGTATTTGGTGAGCTGGGTCACCTGAAAACGCTAAAACTCGAACGTCCGGGATTGTTACTTGGCGTATGCGGGTGTATGTCCCAAGAAGAAGGCGTCGTTAACCGAATCATGCAGAAGCATGGCTTTGTGGATATGATCTTTGGTACACATAATGTGCATCGACTGCCACATCTAATCCAGGAAGCGTTGTTCAGCAAAGAAATGGTTGTTGAGGTGTGGTCCAAGGAAGGCGACATCATTGAGAACCTGCCGAAGAAACGTGAGGGTATGCGCGGCTGGGTGAACATTATGTATGGCTGCGACAAGTTCTGTACATATTGCATCGTTCCGTTTACGCGGGGCAAAGAACGCAGCCGTCGTCCTGAAGATGTCATTGCCGAAGTTCGGGATTTGGCACGACAAGGCTTTAAGGAGATCACGCTGCTTGGTCAAAATGTGAATGCGTACGGCAAGGACTTCACCGACCTGAACTACAGCTTTGGTGACTTGATGGACGCCATTCGCCAAATTGATATTCCGCGAGTAAGGTTTACAACCAGTCACCCACGTGATTTCGATGACCGCTTGATTGAAGTGCTGGCCAAGGGCGGAAATCTGGTGGAGCACATTCATCTTCCGGTGCAATCTGGCAGTTCGGAAGTACTCAAACGTATGAGCCGCAAGTATAGCCGGGAACACTATCTGAAGCTGGCTGACAAAATTAAAAAGGCCATCCCGGATGTTGTGTTGACAACGGATATTATTGTTGGTTTTCCGGGGGAAACGGAAGAACAGTTTGAAGATACACTTTCCCTTGTCCGTGAAGTAGGGTATGATTTTGCCTATACCTTTATTTATTCCCCACGGGAAGGTACACCGGCTGCGGTGATGGAAGACAACGTACCGATGGAAGTGAAGAAGGAACGTTTGAAGCGCTTGAACGAAACGATCAACGAATACAGCCACCGAAGCAATGAAGAGCAACGCGGCAAAATCGTTGAAGTACTCGTTGAAGGCGAGAGCAAACGGAATTCCGAAGTTCTGGCAGGACGTACGCGCAGCAACAAGCTGGTGCATTTTGAAGGACCCAAAGAATTGATCGGTACTTTCGTACAAGTGGAAATCACCGATCCGATGACTTTTTATATTCGGGGCAACCTGCTCTCTGAGCCGGTAGCTGCCAATCAGTAATACACACACCAATAAGATGAATATTTTTTGCAATTAGCGGGTTACGGCCGAGCGTAGCGAAGGTGACGGAATCGATTCTGTAGAAGCGAAGCGTTCGCCTTTGTCTCCGAATTTTAACCTTGAACAATTTCAATCGAAAAAATTCGGAGACAACAGCGATCAAAAGAACGATCCGGCACCGTAGCGGTCACTGAGCAGTCAACTGAGCTTAATGCAACGTCGAGTATTCATCTTATATCATCTCATAGAATGGAGCGATTTCAGTGGCGCAGGAAGAAGTGCAGTACAACCATTATGGAATGCCAACCTACGATACGCGCAATCTGGTCATACGCGACGACATTATGGGAAAAGCCAAAGAATTGGCTGATATGCTCGGAACGAGTGAGGAAGTTAGACAGTTTCAACAGGCTGAAACCAAAATTCGTGACCATGAGCGCATCCAGCAGTTGATTGCAACGATCAAGAAAAAACAAAAAGAAATCGTTGCTTTTGAAAGCTTCAAAAATGTGGAGATGGTCAGCAAAATTGAACAGGAAATTGACGATCTGCAAAGCGAACTGGACAGTATTCCATTGGTTACGGAATTCCAGCAGAGCCAGAGCGACATCAACTACTTGCTTCAACTAGTGATCTCTGTAATCCGGGATACGGTTTCTGAAAAAGTAAACGTGGAGGCTGGAACGGATTCACCTCCGACCAGTTGCGGTTAAATGACGGAAGGGTGCGGACGCTGTCCGCGCCTTTTTTGACGATTATAGAATTATAAGTTTTCAGCGGAGCTGAAGGATTCGATAATCGCAAGAAAAGCAACTGCTAAACCACGAATGTGGCATCATCGATAAGGCTTCGATCAGAAGCTTTTCTTACATTACATAACCGCTAACGTGGAGTGGCTATCGCCAAGTACTCGGAATATAATTCCAAGCAAAGCTCCACGCTGTGGGGTTATTTTGTGTGGCGCAACTGATTTTTAATGATAAAGGCACATGACATCAAGAGAGCTTGATACGTACAGTGAATAAAGGAGAAATGAATCATGAGTATTTTGGACAAAATGGTGGAAGACGGAGACGGACGATTCTGGGGATTTCTAGGCTGTCGATATATTAAAGGAGATGGCAAAGAAGTACAGATCGCGTTGACAGCAGGCGAACATCATACGAACTCCATGGGGATTATTCATGGGGGTGTATTGACTTCACTGATGGATCAGGCGATGGGGATGGTCGCAACAGCAGCAATGGAAGTGGACGGCTGTGTGACAACGAATCTGAACGTGCATTTTCTTGCACCGATGAAACAAGGGGAGTTAACGGTGACAGCTACGGTACTGCATCAAGCAGGACGCAGTGTTACGACTCAATCGGAGGTTCGTGATGCATCGGGCACGTTGGGATGTATGGCAACGGCGACATTCCGCATAGCACGCCCTAGAACGTAACGCACGAATCCTGCGGTTGACAAAAGATATTATTATGTCATAATGAAAATATCAAAATGAAAATAGTCGGTGGTGCCCATGAGCGAAAACTACGAACACTTCAATGCAGAGAGCGACGAACAAGCAGCACGTGCTTATAGTTCCCAAAAATATCGTACCCCCGATGGTGTTCCTGCGGATATCGTTATGTTCACCTTAACCAAGCGGGAGCGCAAGACGGTGACGAAGACACTTCCCATTCGGGAACTGAAAGTGATGCTGATCAAGCGCAAAGGCTGGCCTTTTGCAGGCAGATGGGCATTACCCGGTGGATTTTGTCAGGAGAATGAATCCATCTACGGTGCAGCAAAGCGTGAGCTGATGGAAGAGACAGGTGTAGACGGTGGACATCTGGAGTACTTGAATGTATATAGTCAGCCGGGTCGTGACCCAAGGGGCTGGATTATCTCTCACGCATTTTTCGCGCTTGTGGAAGATTGGATGCTGGATCAACGCCAAGCAGCAGATGATGCTGAGGATGTTGGATTGTTCACGATTCAGGAGGCGCTGCAAGAACTGGAACTGGCCTTTGATCACAGAACAATCATCGAAGATGCTTATCGACGTATTCAACAGCAGATGCTGGAAACGACGATTGCTCGTCAGTTCCTGCCACGTGATTTTACATTAAGTGAATTATATCAGGTTATTCAAAGTGTTGTACCGGATTTTGAAGAACCAAACTTCATTCGCAAGATTACGTCTACCCGCAGCCGTAAAGGCATTGTGGAAGAAGTAAGAGATGAAGAAGGGAACCTGGTGAGTTCCAACCAGTACTCGCAGCGACCGGCGCAGTTATATCGTTTTACAGAACTTGTACCACGCCTGTCCATCTATACGTAATAAGGTGTGGATGTGTCAATCTGATTGAATCAGGATCAACCATTTCTGGGCTAAGGGAGTGTTGACGATGAAAGCACTGATTGTCATTGATTTTACGAAGGATTTTGTGACAGGTTCTTTGCCTGTAGGTCAGCCAGCAGTAGAGATCGAAGAGACGATTGCAGCTGTAACCGAGGCCTATTGTAAGAACAAACATGAGGTAATCATGGCCGTGGATCTGCACGAGGAAAATGATCCGTATCACCCGGAGACTGTACTTTTCCCACCTCATAACATCCGAAATACGGAGGGAAGACAGTTATATGGTCGTCTTGCCCAAGTGATGGAAGAACGGAAAACAGATATACAGTGGATGGATAAGACGAGATATAGCGCATTCTGTGGTACAGACTTGGAACTCAGACTGCGTGCACGTGGTATTACGGATATTGCACTAATTGGGGTATGCACGGATATTTGCATATTGCATACCGCAGTGGACGCTTACAATAAAGGTTTTCATATTACGGTATATGAAGATGCTGTTGCCAGCTTCAATCCGGCAGGGCATGAGTGGGCACTTGGACATTTTCGTTCCAGCCTTGGTGCTTCGGTGGTTAAGGCGAGTGAGACGGTCTTGGCTTAATTTGCTCCATAGTCATGTTTGGTTGACTTCATGTTAGGAACCGGATGAATGTGGTGAATGGTGTATAGAGTTTTACGGGAGACTTGTTTGTTTAATACGGATGAACAGAATCATGAAGAATAAGTCTCCATATGTTAACCCGTGTCCACAGATGAAATCTGGGGGCACGAGCGGAAGTCAGAGAGGATGAGACAAATGCAGACAACTAGCCTGGCTTTACATACGGATAAATATCAGATCAACATGATGTACGCCCATTGGGTGAATGGTACTCACAAGCGGAAGGCGGTATTTGAAGCGTATTTCCGTAAGCTTCCTTTTGGCAACGGATATGCGGTATTTGCCGGATTGGAACGGATTGTGAACTATATCAGCCAGCTTCGGTTTACGATGGACGACATCAAATTTTTATCCAAACAAGAGGAAAATTACGATCCGGTCTTTCTGGAAGAGTTGCTCCAGTTTTCATTTCAGGGGACGATTCATTCCATGAAGGAGGGTGCAATTGTTTTCCCTGACGAACCGCTCATTCGGGTAGAAGGCTCCATTATGGAGACACAATTGGTGGAGACGGCGATACTTAACTTCATGAATTATCAGACGTTGATCGCAACCAAGGCTTCGCGGATCAAACAGGTAGCACAGCAGGATACGTTGCTCGAATTCGGCACACGGCGTGCACAGGAAGCGGATGCTGCCATCTGGGGTGCACGTGCCTCGTATGTAGCAGGCTTCCATGCAACGTCCAACATGCTGGCCGGAGAGCGCTTCGGAATCCCAACAGCAGGTACACATGCCCATTCCTGGGTACAGAGCTTTATGAGCGAACAGGAGGCGTTTGATGTGTATGCCAAAGTGTTGCCTGATCAGGTTACACTGCTGGTTGATACCTTTGACACGTTGAACAGTGGAGTACCTCACGCCATCAAGACAGCCAAGAAGTTGGAGAGCCAAGGCAAAAAGATGAATGCCATTCGTCTGGACAGTGGTGACCTGGCGTACTTGTCGATTCAGGCACGTCAGATGTTGGATGAGGCTGGCCTGGATTATGTGAAAATTGTTGCATCCAATGATTTGGATGAAAATACGATTTTCAACCTGAAGGCTCAAGGAGCACGGATCGATACATGGGGTGTTGGTACACAGTTGATTACCGCTTCTGACCAGCCATCTTTGGGTGGAGTGTACAAACTGGTGGAGCGTGAAGTGGACGGTGCCATGCTGCCTACGATCAAAATATCTGCCAATCCTGAAAAGGTGTCCACTCCAGGTAAAAAGGAAGTGTTCCGGATCATTGATCCGAAACATGGCAAAGCGATTGCAGATTATATCTGCTATCCAGAAGAAGAGCAGCCACTACAGGGCGGACCGCTCAAGCTGTTCAACCCGCTACACCCTTACCTGAAAAAGACGGTTACCCGCTACGAAGCGATCAATATGCTGGAGCCGATCTTTGTGAACGGACGCAAAGTGTATGAGTTGCCTAATTTGGATGAGATTCGTGCTTATCATAAGGAACAGATGAATCTGTTCTGGCCTGAATACCAGCGGAAGCTCAACCCCGAGATCTACCGTGTGAATATCAGCCCTGCGGCATGGAATATGAAGCAGAAGCTCATTGCGGAACATGTGAAATCCACAGAGGAATGATCTACACATAAGAATTACAGAGAGGCATAACCAGTGAGGAATACTGGCTTATGCCTTTTTGATGCCTATAAAATATATACGTTCTTAGCGGAGTTGAACGATTCGATGATCGCAAGCAAAATTTCCGCTATACGGGTTCTGTCTTCTGTGAAAGTACGCCGATAGTTGATAGACGTTATTCTTATATGATCCCGATGAGATGGGCCAGTGATGTAAGAAATCTCATGGACAGACTGCCAAGGTAACAGGCTATACTGGAAATGGTCATGCCCAATTCAAGAGGTTGTAGGGGGAAAGCAGTAATTATTTCTCGGGAAAGCGCAGGAGACGCCAAATTCTGCAACTATTGATTCAATCCCACAGCTGTAGGGGATGAAAGTAAGAGGAGGTGCAGACATGAGATGGATATTAGGACTGGTCTGGATCGCTTTTATTGCCTATGCATTGTTTTTGGCACCGGGGCAGTCACCTGGAAGTGATCCGATATTCAAAGAACTGATCACCATGCAAAGCAAAGAGCCTTGGTTACTTACTGTGTTTTCGTGGTTAGGTATTTTCCCGGCAGTTTATGCCTGTATGCTGTTAAGAACATCTGTGAAAGAACGAGGTGGCCGTGTACCGGCTTGGCCTTTTGTCATACTTTCTTTTGGACTGGGTGCTTTTGCGCTGCTTCCCTATTATGCATGGTCGTCATCCGCGAATAGATCTTCGGGTTACACAAGCTTGCATTTTGGTCGTCAGCGGGAGTCGGGAATTGGACGGGTAGTAGCCCATAAGTTGACGCATGTAATCCTTCTGCTGTTGACGCTGGGGACGGCATTCTATGCCATGACGCAAGGTCATCCGGATGTATTTATGGAAGCATTCAATCAATCTGCCTTTGTACATATCATGACGATTGATTTTGTACTGCTGACCTTACTTTCCATGATTGCGATATACAGGGATACTGAAGTGAGTCGACGTTCAGCAGCTTGGACCGCGGCAGGCATCATCCCTATTGTGGGTCCACTAATCTATCTGTTGACGCTCAGGAGAGACAGAGCTTGATCATTAACATGAGGAAGAATCCAAAAGTAAAAGGTAACCGTTAAGCCGAAATACGAACAATTCATGTGCTTAATGGAAAAATATACAAAATTCAAAGAAGGAGTGGCTATCAATGAAAAATCAATTTAACGCATACGTTGTCCGTAAAGAAGAACAGGGCGGAGTGAACGCTGCTATAGAGCAACTGAAGAAGGAAGATCTGCCAAATGGAGATGTTACGGTAAAGGTGCAATATTCCAGTGTCAATTATAAAGACGGACTCGCGACGCTTGAAAAGGGTGGTGTCGTTCGTGAATATCCGATGGTACCGGGAATTGATCTGGCTGGAACAGTAGAGGAGTCGGTCAGTGGACGTTTTGCACCAGGAGATCGGGTGATCAGTACAGGATTTGAACCTGGCGTATCCCATTACGGGGGGTACAGCGAGTATGCTCGTCTGCGCAGTGAATGGCTGGTGCCTCTGCCACCGGGCCTTAGTGAGAAAGAAGCCATGGCGATTGGAACCGCAGGATTTACGGCTGCACTTTCGGTAGATGCGCTGTTACAGGCTGGAGTGAAACCGGAGATGGGCAAGATTCTGGTTACGGGTGCAACAGGTGGTGTCGGCAGTATGGCGGTTGCGATTCTGGCGAAACTTGGCTTCGAGGTAACAGCCAGCACAGGCAAGAAGGATCAGGAGGAGTCATTGCTCCGAAACTTGGGCTCCTCAGAGGTTATTACTCGTGAAGAAGCTGATGCTCCAGCTAAAGGAGCCATGGGGAAACAGCTATGGGCGGGAGTTGTTGATCCAACAGGAGGACCGGCTCTTGCGGAGCGATTGAAACAGATTCAATACGGAGGTGCGGTAGCGGTATCCGGGTTAACTGGAGGCACAGCTTTTGAATCCACGGTACTTCCGTTTATTTTGCGTGGCATCCAGCTTATTGGTATTGACTCTGTATATTGTCCGATGGAACGTCGGGAACGATTGTGGAAACTGCTCGGCGGAGAATGGAAACCGGAGCGTGCGCTGGAACTGGGAATCCGGGAAATTTCCTTGGATCAGTTGCCTCATACGCTGGAGACGATACTCCAAGGTGGTGCAGTAGGTCGGACTGTGGTCAAAACAATATCAGATCTGCCATCCGCATAAGATTCTAAGTCCTTAGACATGCTAATTCTACCTGATTGGGTCACAGTACACGTGGCTGGAAAGGAAGGATTGGCATGTGGATTGGTAGAAAAGGGCGAAATCTGATTGGAAGAACAATGAAGTTGGTACTTGTAAGTGGAGTGTTGATCACGAGTATCTGGTCCCTGGTGGCTTGTTCGGCATCGTCCATTGAACAGGAGCGGAAGGTCTACACCCGCGAAGCGACAGATGAAGGAAATGTGCGGGCACAGAGTCAAGGACACGGATTAAACGGTGAATTGGTGAGCGAGATCAGTAAGAGTTTTGAAGCAAAAGGCATTCAGTTGATGAATAATATGTCTGCCGATGACGGCCATGGTGGGATCTCTTATATGTATTTGTTGAATGGAAGTGGCAGACATATCGTGAAAGTCCATATTTTCAGTGATGCGACAACCCGGGCTGCCAGCATGAAACAAATGTATAGTGAGAATCGTGATGAGGCTGTCTTGGAGAATGCGCTTGGCCGGACAACGATTCGCAGCAAAGGATACGTCTCACTCGTATATACAGCTTCGGGTGGGGAAAAGGACAAGTATGAACAGGATGTGTTGCAGGTGTTCCAACATGTGCTGGGGCAACTAAGGTAAGTAGAGAGATATTCTTCGTAATTTACCATACAGTTGAAAATAAAGCCGAAAAACCCGTCTGATCTTTCAGACGGGTTTATATATTTCACGCATGACATGCCGCAGCTCGGGCAAAATGAGTTTTTCCATGGCCAATTTGACGGCTCCTTTGGAACCCGGCATGGAGAATACGGCTGTGCGTCCGATCGTTCCAGCGACAGCTCTGCTCAGGATGGCAGCGGAACCGATATCTTCGGTGTAACTGAGAAAACGGAAGATCTCACCAAAACCCGGGAGTTCCTTGTCGAGTAGTGAGGACACCGCTTCGTAGGTTGTATCTCGGGGTGCAATTCCTGTTCCGCCGCTAAGCAGCACAGCTTCGATATCATCACGAACGGCTGCCTCTTGGAGGATGCTTCGAATGTTCTCTGTTTCATCAGGTGTAATGATGTATTCAACAATCGGATAACCCGCTTCACTCAGAAGCTGGTGCATGAGTTGGCCACTGGTATCAGTGTCTTTAGTTCGCGTGTCAGACACTGTAACAATCATGCACGATACCGTGGTCGGAGCTTCCTGGCGATGTTGTTCCACTGAATTAGTCATGAAACTTCCTCCTTCAATCAACATGTCCTCATAGCATAGACCATCTGTTAGAAACAGGCAATGTACTGGGGAAGAGTTGAACATTATTGCACAACGAATGCGGGATGGTGTACACTCGCTAGATATAGATAGATCAGGTTACAAGAAGGACAATCAGAGAGGTGTATACGCATGAATGAAACGATTTTAAAAGAACAATCCATACCTGTATATATACTGTCAGGTTTTTTGGGAAGTGGCAAAACAACACTGCTTGTTCAGTTGATCGAACATTGGCAACAGCGGGGTTTGCGTCCCGCAGTAGTGATGAATGAGTTAGGTGAAGTCAATCTGGATGGACAGATTGTGGATTCCACCGTTCCGATGACAGAGATGTTAGGTGGATGCATCTGTTGTACCGTACGTGGTGACTTGGGATTGCAACTTGCTGATCTCGTTCAAGAGGAATCACCGGATGTGATCATCATTGAAGCCACCGGTGCGGCGAATCCAATGGAGATTCTGGATGCGGTAACGGAGACCTCACTCTACATGCGACTGGAACTGAAAAGTCTCATTACTGTTGTGGATGCAGCACATCTGTCTGGCCTGTATCAGGAGCAGAAGGGGCAGACGTTCAAACTGATGCAGGAGCAGATTCGTTGTGCGTCTGTGCTTCTCTTGAATAAAACGGATCGGGTGAGTGCGCAGGAACTGAAGGATCTGGAGCAGCTTTTGGCAAAATGGAATGGCTTCGCACCTGTAATTCCTACGGTCAAATGTGAGGTGGAGATGGATCTGTTGCTTCGCAGTGGGGCAGACGTGCACGTACGTGATTCAGCTTCTGAAGCAGGTAAGCCGGCTCACCAAGAGCATCATGTGCATACGGAAGCCTGTGGTACACATGGCTGCAATCATGGTCATGAACATACAGATCATACACTCCAAGGCGATGATACGAATACTGACGCATCCCATAGGCATGTCCATGCCCACAGTCACGAGCATTCCGCTCCTCATGCATCACACGAACATGTCATGGTGTATACGCATTATTTTAGTCATCCGGTGAACAGCGAGGCGTTTGAACAATTTGTATCTGCTTTGCCACGAGATGTATATCGAGCAAAAGGTATCTTATCGTTTAGTGACACGGCGAGCCGCTTCTGGTTCCAGTATGCCTACCGTGAATCGGATTACATGAAGATTACACCTCAGGGAGATGTCCCTAATGTTGCAGTGTTTATAGGTGAACATTTTGACCAAACTGTCATTCGTGACCAATTACTGGAATTGGAAGCGATAAAGTAGGTTAGATGATTCAATATTCCTCCGAACTGGGTATTAAGATGCATAGCAAACTTTGCCTGGGAGGTAACTTTAAATGACACAACAACAATATCAACAATGTATCGATGCTTGCCTGGAGTGCATGAATGCTTGCAACGTATGTTACATATCGAGTCTGAAAGAATATGATCTGGCGATGTTGCGTGATTGCATTCGTTTGAATCGGGAATGTGCGGAGATCTGCAGTTTTGCTGCACAAGCGATGACACGTGGAAGTGATTTCATTGCTGAAATATGCGAATTGTGTGTGAAAGCTTGTGAAGCTTGCGCCGCAGAGTGTGGCAAACACCAGCATGATCACTGCCAAGCATGTGCAGAGGCTTGCCGCAGATGTGCAGAAGCATGCCGGTTGATGGCAGCAGTGGCGTAAATATTATTTCGCTGGATATATAATTAAAACCGATAATGACCGTTGTCCCCTAAGGGAAGGCAGTGAACACAAGCATCTGAGACGATGTGCCTATGTGTTGCCTTTCAGTAGGGGATTTTTAATGCAGGTTGCCAAGTCTGATCGTGGTATGTATAATGATGGCAATGAATTGAAACGAAGAATATCAATGATCGGGAGAGTAGCCAGATCCATACATGACAGCGAGCCGGGAGAGGTGGAAGCCGGTATGACATGACCTGAGTGAACCGCACCCGTGAGATGGTTATCCGAAAAGATGTATGCATCCTGAGCGTGGATGTACTATATCTGTCTGAGGGTAATCCGGCTTGCGACCGTTATACGCATCGAGCGGAACAGGTTCTACTGGTATGCATGTTGATGCATATGAATAGCAGCTGTTCACCTAGAGTGGTACCGCGGGAACTGTTAAGTCAGCTCTCGTCTCTTATTTAGAGACGGGAGCTTTTTTATGTTTATTTTCAGCCAATAATGAATGGATAAGGAGTGTTCGACATGTTGATGAAGCAGGCTGCGGCCGATATTGCCCCTTTAACGGGGTTAAATGAAGAAGAGGTTCTGAGATTACTGGAAGTCCCACCACAGGCGGAGATGGGTGATGCAGCCTTCCCTTGTTTTGCATTGGCGAAGTCATTAAAGAAAGCACCGGCAGTCATTGCGACCGAGCTCGCAACGGGATTGCAGGCATCTGGAATTGAAGCGACTCCCGCCGGTCCGTATGTAAATATCCGTTTCAATCGGGAGAAGCTCGCGCCGAATCTGCTGAAAGAACTGGGGAATGCCGGATTTGGTAAGCTTCAGCTTGGTCAAGGTTCGCGTGTTGTGATTGATATGTCTTCCCCTAACATCGCAAAACCCTTCGGAATTGGACATTTGCGTTCTACTGTAATCGGTGCAGCACTGTATCGGTTGTATAACGAAGCGGGTTATACCTCCGTAAGTGTGAATCATCTGGGAGACTGGGGAACCCAGTTTGGCAAGCAGATCGCAGCATATAAACGGTGGGGCAATGATGAAGCGTTGCAGGCAGACCCCATCCGTACGTCTCTGGAGCTGTATGTGCGCTTCCACGATGAGGCGGAGAACGATCCTTCTCTTGAGATTGAGGCACGCGAGTGGTTCCGCAAGCTGGAGCAAGGGGATGATGAAGCACAGCGGTTATGGGCGTTCTTTGTGGAAGTGAGCATGAAGGAATTCAACCGGATGTATGAACGTCTGAATGTACAGTTCGACCATACGCTGGGAGAGAGCTTTTACAATGACAAGATGGGCGCGGTGGTTGAAGAACTCAAGGCAAAAGGTTTACTTGAAGAGAGTGATGGAGCACTCGTGATACGTCTGGAGGACGAGAACATGCCCCCATGCCTGATTATCAAAAAAGATGGAACAACAATCTATCCTACACGGGATTTGGCTACGGCGGTGTATCGTCATGAGGTGATGAAGGCAGATCGGTTGTTATACGTGGTCGGAGGCGAGCAGAAGCTACATTTCCGGCAGGTATTTGCGGTCCTATCCCGGATGGGGCATGAATGGTCTGCGAAGTGTGAACATATCCCGTTTGGCTTAATGCGTTTTGAGGGACGGAAAATGTCTACACGTCGCGGTAAAGTCGTCTTCTTGCAGGAAGTGTTGGATGAGGCAGTTGCTCGTGCCTTGCAGATTATTCAAGAGAAAAACCCGAATCTGGAGAACCCTCAGAAGGTGGCTGAGGCGGTCGGTGTCGGTGCCATTATCTTCGGTGATCTGCGTAATAATCGGTTAAACGATGTGGACTTCTCATTGGAAGATGCGGTGAGTTTTGAGGGGGAGACCGGACCTTATGTGCAGTATACCCATGCCCGGATTCAAAGTGTGCTTGCCAAGGCAGAAGAGGCGATCTGCGTGGAAAATGAAAACCATCTGACTAACCCCAGCCTTGCGGATGGTGATAATGAAACAGTGACCACTTCATACATTATCGGAGATACCTCATGGGCATTGCTGAAACTGCTCGGTGAATATCCCGAGTATCTGGAAAAAGCAATTCATCGGAATGAGCCTTCGGTCATTGCCAAATATACAATAGATGTCGCTCAAGCGTTCAACCGCTTCTATCACGCCGAACGGATTGCGGATGCGCCATCTGATGTAAGGTCCTTCCGGGTAGCCTTGGCGCAACGGACTGCCGAACGTCTCGCGTACAGTCTGTACTTGCTTGGTGTGCAGGCTCCAGAACGGATGTGATCACAATGACATGGAGTACACGTGGTCTTTTCAAGAAGCCCGATCAAGCTGCACTAGACTCAACAGGTCGAGGGATAATGCTTCAACAAGTGAGCAAACGATTAGGTAATACTCAGGTACTGAATCAAATTAATCTGGAAGTGAAGCAAGGCGAATGTGCTGTGCTTGTTGGCAGAAACGGTTCTGGCAAAAGCACATTGCTACGTATGTTGGCAGGTATTTTGTTACCCGATACAGGATCGATCCAGCGCACAATGAAGGGTTCTGATGGGTATGCAGTAGATGGGCTGCCACGTTTACCCTTTACCTCTGGAGAGTACTTGTGGGAGATGGGACGGATTCGGGGCATTCGCCCCGAAGTACTGCGTGGGCGGATTAGAGAACTTAGTGAACTTTTATATCTGGATACCGCGATCGATCAGAAGTTACCCCTACTGTCCAAGGGCACACTGCAAAAAGTGAATCTGATTCAGGCTCTGTTACCTGGACCGGGTGGTCTTTTACTGTTGGATGAACCGTTGTCAGGCTTGGATATTCCAGCTCAAGAGGCAGTTGTATCCTTCCTGGGGCAATGGAAGGTTGAAGGAACGTCCATCGTTACAGCTTGTCATGAACCGTTGCTTATTGAACGTTTGGCAGACCAGGTGATTGTGTTGAAGAAAGGCCGCGTGCTCCGCTACTGGAGTCGTGAAGATATACTTCAAGCTGGCGAACCAGTTGTACGTATACAAAGTCTGACGGAAGCTGGAGAGGATCTGGCTAACAATCTATCCGTTGTACAACAGCCAGGAGTACTGTCTTTAGTTCGTAATACAAGCTCAGGGATATCCAATGCTTGGTTGTGGGATTGGAAAGTGGTTCAACATTCAACAGATGATGTCCTCAGAATGATTTTGGCATCCGGAGGTTCGGTTGTGTCTGTACAACAGGAGGAAAGTCAATTACATATGGAAAGTCTGCTGGAAGGACAACATCCAGCTGTACATGCGAGTCGTGGAGGTGTCACAGAATCTGTGGACTTAAACTTTTCCATGGTTGATGCGGGGGGAGAAGCCAAATGATCTATCTGACTCGATATTTGTTAAGGCATCACATTCGCTCTCAGAAATATTTTGCACCGGTTATCTTTTATATCATCGCCATGCTGCTGATCTATTCCTACAAACCCAACCCTATTGCGGACAGTTACAGTGTCACGGCTATGCTGTTATTTCTGGCAGCTGCTTGGCTCGGAGTAATGGTGATGAATACCGAACCTGCGAAGCAGTATCAATTACTGGTCCTTCATACAGGAAGCAGGCGTAAGGTTGTAATAAGTCAACTCATCTGTGCCTGGATAATGCAATTCATGCTCACCGCAATCACTGTGCTGTATCCCGTGTTCGCGGGAATGTTCGAAAGACAACCCACAGGTGAGGAGTGGATGATGACTTGGTTAGGACATCTGGGGTTATCGCTGCTGGGATTGGGCATCAGTGTATTCTTTCAAAAATCGTACATTCCCTTGCTTAGTCGCAGTATGCCTGCCCTCATTATTGTATTATTACTATCGTTTATCCAAGGTTCCTTAAGTGAACGTTTGCCTGAATCGTTAGAATGGCTTGGCCGCATTCTTCCGCCAGCTTTTTATCTGGTTCGTGAGATGATGTTATTTGGTGAATCAAAGATGGACTCTTTTGTTTCGGTTATGCTGTGGACTGTGCTCTATGCATTAGGGTTACTAATCATCCATGTGTGGCTGTCCGGAAGAAGAGATCTACGGAGTTAGAAGACGCGCTTCCCGATAACTTGAATGTTGCTCTTGGTTTGGTTAGGATAGAGGGACATGGAATGGTTAACATTGTACGGTTGAAGGGGGCGCTCGCATATGCAAAATACAGATATCCAGAATGGTGACATGCTGGACAGCGAACACTCCAGGGAATTGTTTGCCTATTACGGATTGGCAGTGTACTACGGGCAGGCGCTTGAACAGCAGCTGGTCAATCTGATTTTATTAATGAAAATGTCTCAGGGCAAAGCCGTGTCTGAAGAGGATCTGGAAGATCTGTACGAACGAAAGATGAGCAGTTCACTGGGGCAGCTCATTCACGAAGTGCGCCATCATTTTACATTCTCTGAGGAAGAGACTCGCCAGTTGAATGAGTTATGGCAGCAACGTAACCGTATCGTACATCATTATTTCAAGGAACGAATTCACGAGACATTCAGTCCGGAAGGACGCTCACGTATGATTAAGGAATTGGAGGATTTCAAAGACCGTGCACAGGAGTTGGAGATCCGTCTTCAGCAATATACGGGTGCCTGGATTGCAGAGCTTGGTCTGGATGCCGAATCCGCAGCAGCTCTGCAAACGCTGGAGCGGATGCACACCGAGAGTATGCAAGCAAGGGCTTTGGAAGAGGATGAATGACAAGCAAACGGATAACGAAACGCTGGATATTAATGACGGCTCTGGCTGTAGTATTAGTGGGAATCCTGTGGACTGTGGTTACGGCAGTACGAATATCTGTATATACGGATGAGGATTCGTCCAGGATATCGGACGCAGCCATTATTCTGGGTGCAGCCGTGGAGGGGGATAACCCTTCACCTGTATTTCGCGAACGTATTGAACACGGGATTGAATTATACCGTCAGGGTACCGTTCGTAATTTGCTTTTCACAGGTGGCTCAAGTGGTGATGGAGAACATACGGAAGCTGAAGTGGGTCAGAAGTATGCCATCGCACATGGCGTAGATCCTGCGGACATTCGCATAGAGACCACATCCAGAATTACCGAGGAGAATCTGATCAATTCAATTCCGATTGGTGAACAGGCCGGTTATCAAACCTATACGATTGTGAGTGATCCGTTACATATGAAACGGGCCATGAAGCTGGCTGCCGGACTTGGTATGGATGCCGTACCCTCTCCGACACGAACTACGGCGTATCGAACCTGGCGCAGCAAGTTTCCTTTTCTCGCAAGAGAGACCGTGATGTACATGGGATATACGATCAAAGGATGGATAGACAATCCGCAGTAGCCCATGAGGTTGCACGCGGATTATTTTTTTGTCTGGACGAAATAAACAGTAACGGAACATGAATCCCGATGAAAATACAAAAAACCGATCTACACCGCAAACCCTGAGGTAGCTGTGTAGATCGGTTTTTGTTTTCCGTCAAGTACATCATTTTTGACTGGTTACTTAAAGAGCTTTCTGTTTTACTCTGTTATGCATTGCCTCCGGCAAAGGAGGTTGAGGTTGGAATGATCTCACCCGACGGATTCCCACTGGTTGCACTCGCTACTGCTTGCGCACCTTGCTGGAGCTGATACATCTTATAATAGCGGCCTTTAAGCTCCATCAGTTCATCATGTGCACCTTGCTCAACGATACGCCCGCGATGCAGAACCAGAATCTGATCTGCCGAACGAATAGTGGAGAGACGGTGAGCAATGATGAAGGTCGTACGTCCTTTTTTGAGGACTTCGAGTGCGTTCTGAATTAGTGCTTCCGTTTCCGTATCAATATTGGCTGTAGCTTCATCCAGAATGAGGATGGCCGGATCAAACGCCAGTGCCCGAGCGAAGGAGATCAGTTGACGCTGTCCAGCAGACAATGTGCTTCCTTTTTCGATGACAGGTTCGTCAAAGCCTTGAGGCAAATGAGCCAGTATACGCTGCGCGCCTACATCACGCAGCGCCTGTTCAATTCGTTCACGGGAGATCTTCTCATCGCCGAGACTGACGTTGGAAGCAATGGTGCCTGTGAACAGATACGGGTCCTGCAGTACAATCCCCATATGCTCGCGAATCCACTGTTTAGGTAGATCTTTGACGTTCTCACCATCGATCGTGATCTTGCCTTTTTGCGGATCATAGAACCGGAACAGCAGGTTGATGATTGAGCTTTTACCCGAACCGGTGTGACCGACCAGAGCGACCGTCTGACCTTGGGATGCTTTGAACGAGATATTGTTGAGTACGAAGTCCTTCTTATAGGCAAAGGATACATCATCGAAGACAACATTCCCTTTGTATCTTGGCATGGAGCCATCGGTTACGGGCTCTCCTTTTTCGTCCATTAGCTCAAAGACGCGACCAGCAGATACGAGGGAGGAGTCCAGGTTGGCGAGCTGGTTCACCATGCCGGTGATTGGCTGGAACAAACGGCCCAGAACATCAACGAAGGCATACAGAACACCCAGGGAGATAATACTTGTGCCATCCAGCACACTGGAACCGAAGTACCACAGGACCACCGCAAAGGCGATATTCCGTAATACGTTAACCAGGTTGTGTGAGGTGAAGGCATTCAGGTTGAGCATTTTGTTCTGGTGTTTCATATAGTCATCATTCAGATCTTCGAATTCCTGTTTGGTTTGTTTCTGATGGCGGAATACGCGGATAATGGACATCCCCTGAATGGACTCGTTAATGATTGCATTGATCTCACTCAGTCGTGATCGAATGATCGTGTTGTAACGAGTGGCGAATTTCCGATAGAGCACAATCCATGTAATGAGCATAGGCACAACGAATAATGAGATTAGACCCAGGCGGACATCAAGCAGGAAGAGTGCGACATACACACCCGTAATTGTGATGATTCCTGAGAAAAAGTTCGAAAGAACGGCAACGAACAGATCCTTGACGGCTTCTGTATCGTTTGTGACCCGAGATACAACTTTACCTGCGGGCAGGTTATCAAAAAAGTGTACCGGCAGTCGCTGAATGTGGGCATACACATCGTTGCGCAGTCTTTGAATGACTTTATTGGCCGAGGACTGCAGCCAGAATGTTTTACCAAACTCCATAATGACCGAGATCACGAGGAAGATCATGTAATACACAATTAATTGATAGATGCTGGGCATCTCTGGTTTGTAAAAAGCAAACAGTTCACCAGCGGACAAGGGTGCTGCCGCATATTGGCCTGTCACTTCACCTGCGCGTGTAACCGTGAGGGTTCCATCCGCATATGTGCGGTCCCCGTCAGGTGCATTGACCGGTTCATTTACAAAATAAAAACTTCTTCCGGCTTGTAATACCCGCACTTCGGAACCTTTGTTTTCATCCGGTTCGAACAAGCCTTCGCGTTTGTAATTCTTACCGTTGTAGACTGCGGCTTCATCTGAAGCTGTCGTCTCATAGAAAGGCTGCTCAATCGCGAGCAAGTGATTGTCGATCATGGATTTGGCGATGAACGGCCCGGCAAGCTCGGCCGCAACACCAATGGTAAGCATAATTAATGCAGCGATAAATGTTCCTTTGGCTTTCAAGGCGTAATCAAGCAGCCTTTTGCCTGTATTAGACTTCAATGAATTGACCTCCTACGTGGACAGATTGGACTCGACCTGTTGCCGTTCATACTGTTCACGGTACCAGCCGTTCATGGCTAACAATTCCTGGTGAGTGCCTTCTTCCGTAATTTTCCCGTGCTCCAGTACAATGATTCGGTCAGCATGTTCAATAGCAGACAGGCGGTGAGTCGAGATCAGCGTGGTTTTGCCCGAGCGTTTGTTGCGTATATTTTCAATAATTTTGGCTTCAGTACGTGCATCGACAGCAGATAAGGCATCATCCAGGATCAGAATATCAGGATTAGCAATAAAGGCACGCGCTAGCGATACCCGTTGTTTCTGTCCACCGGACAGAGAGATTCCTTTTTCACCAACGAGTGTATCCAGTCCATCGGACAAGGTTCCCAGATCCCCGTCAAAAGCGGCGGTACGAATGGCTTCCATGATAACTTCATCACTGGCTCCAGGTTTACCGAATTGAATGTTCTGACGAACTGATTTGGAGAACAGAACTTGTTCCTGAGGTACGTACCCGATCCAGCTGTGCAAGTCATCTTTGGCGATATCCTGAATCGGATGCCCCGAGATGCTTAAAGTGCCCGAACCGGCAGGGTATTCATGAAGCAGTTGTTTGAGCAAAGTAGACTTACCGCTGCCCGTACGACCCACAACACCCAATGTTTGCCCCCGCCGCAGCGAAAAGCTGATATGACTGAGATTGTCGACAGTGGAGCTGGGATAACGGAATGTAACATCCTGCATCGCAATTTCTTCGGGATTCATAACGTGAGCAGGTTGCTCCACATCTTGTACAGCAGGTTCTACCGACAAAGTCTCGTTGACCCGATCAAGTGAAGCGCTACCGCGCTGCATCAGGTTAATTAATTCGCCGATAGCAAACATGGGCCAGATCATCATCCCCAGGTACATGTTGAACGATACGAGATCCCCCAGGGTAATTTCATTATGAAATACAAGATATATGCCGTAGGCAAGTGCAATCACATAACTGAGTCCTACAAAGAGGCGGATGGTGGGTTCGAATAGGGCATCCATTCTGGCAACAGCCAGATTTTTGCGATACACATCTTCGGTCACATCGGCGAACCGTTTCTCGTCCAGACGTTCCTGCACATAGGCGCGCACGACACGGATACCGGCAATGGATTCCAGCACCTGGTCATTCATATCTCCGAATGCATCCTGTGCCAGGGTGTAACGTTGATGTACAGCTTTACCATAGATCATCATGGCAATGGCGATAAAAGGTAATGGCAGGATTGCCGCCAAGGTCAGTTTCCAACTAACCAGGAAACCCATGGCGAACAATACGGTGGCCAGAAAGGCTGTAGAGTCTGTTAAGGTCAGCATGCCGAAGCCTGCTGTAGTGGCAATGGAACGAAGATCATTGGTGGCCCGAGCCATCAGATCTCCTGTTCTGTTTTTCTCAAAAAAGGGAGGAGTCATCCGTAACAAGTGGTCCATAAAGCGGGAACGAAGCAGCCGCTCCACCAGGTTGGCACCACCAAACAGTTTGTGCATCCAAACGTATGTAACCAGATAGATAATGATGACCGTTCCCAGAATAAGCAAAATATAACGGGTAAGTGAGGTGCCGGTAATGGAACCGCGCACAATCTCGTCGATGGCATTGCCAAGAAGACGAGGGGGCAGCAGTTCGGCAATGCCCACCAGAATAAGCAAGATGACACCGGTTAGGTATCGTTTGCGTTCCAGCCGGAAGAACCAGGCCAGGTTTTTAAGTACAGAGAACAAGTGTTATCCCTTCCTTTCGATGTCCGAGAAATGCAGATTCCGTTCATGTATGCCGAAATGTACCCACAAAAAAAGACATACCGCACGCAGGCGGTATGTCTTCATATGATCATACGGCAGCATGGCTCCGAGAACAGAGCCGCCACCATACATAAGTTCGATTGTGAGTAAACATCACAGAGGTTCTAATGAAAGAACGCCTTGTCATGCCGACTTATGAACGGAATAATGATTTCGTGTGTGCTCCGGTATTTAATTGTGTGCTGAATTGACCTATCATATCTTTGTTAAACACCGTAATCACCCTTTCTTTTTTGGAAATAAATACAATGTAGACCTCGTATGTTTGCATCTTAACACCAGCTTTTACAATCTGTCAAACATTTTTCACAACTTAATTTGTCTTCATATGCTCTCTCGGGTTTGTATTCAAGTCCCTGTCGAGATATGATGGAACATATATATACAGAAGGAGCTGACACCAAATGAGTACCATACATGTATCCGATCAAGCTGCTCGCTGGTACAAGGAAGAACTGAATTTGAACGAGGGAGACAGCATTCGATTTTTTGCCCGTTATAGCTCTGGCGGAGGTCTTCACCCTGGATTTTCGCTAGGTATTGCTGTGGAGAAACCAAGACATCCTGCAGATCAAACCGAAGTGTCGGGGATTCAATTTTTTATGGAAGATCACGATTATTGGTATCTGAAAGGGCACCAACTGCATGTGGATATCGTTGATGAAGGTCAGGATATCGAATATCGTTATACCGAAATCTAATTCTTGAAGTATTGCTAAGCAATAGATGGATCTCAGGTCGCCACCGGCTTCCGAGTAGGAGGAGGGGATAAGCAGTGAATCTGCCACCACGAGATTTGGCCCAGTATATCGCAAAACGCTCTCATATTGTTGTAAAAGCAGCGGTGCGGACTGAGAACGAACAAGGTGAATTACTGCTGATTCAGCATGCGGGGCACGGTCATTGGCGGTTGCCAGACGGTGAGATGCGCCCGGGGGAGGCCATTGAAGATGCTGCACATCGGGAGTTATGGGAAGAGACAGGTTGGACTGTTGATACCATGACTCTGGAAGGTCTCTATTCGGGGCCTGATCTTCGGTATTTGCATTCGAGCGGAGATGAAGAGTATTATGTCATTGCCCTGTTCCGGACAGTGATCATTCAGGATGACCTTGTGGAGTCGCGTGTAAATAGTGATGCAGGTCTGAAGTTTTTTGCTCTGGAGTCGTTACCACCTCTGAATGAGATTAGCCGAATTCTGTTAGCACGGGATATTGCAGAATAAAATAAGTGTTGACGCAAAAAATGACCTTGGCATCCACGATAAAGTGGGTGCCAAGGTCATTTTTTTAAAAAAATCCGAATCATGTGCTCAGAACATGAATTACACCTGATCCAGAGGTTCATCATCCATCGCAAAATCAAAATCATCAATATCGAATACCTGTACAGGTGATTCAGACTCAATTATGCGTGCAATCAGTTCAACCTGATCGGTGAGAATCGGGATACTCAGGCGCTGAGATGTCAGCAGCAGTTCTGTCTCAATGGGATCGAAATACTCCCCGTACTGTGCCGTATCTATTGCATTGATAATGGCAATGGATACTTGGTCACCAAATAAAATGGAGGGGCTTTTGGCCCATGGAACAAGTAACGCACGCTCTATTTTTTTCTTATTCAGCGGTTCCTCAAAATAAGAAATCATTTCATTGATTTTGGATTTCACATGCTGATCATCTGCCGGGTTATCCATCATGGGATCAGGACTGGTCTGGAATTCATATAGCTCAAGGATGGTGGTATAAGGAACAATATATTCAACAGGCGCGGGCGGCGCTAGCAATTGACCGTAAATGGCCACCATCACGGCTTCTGTAATAAACTGACGTGACATGGTTCCTTAATCCTCCTGCGCCATTAATAGTTGCAAAGTGAATCTATAATTTCATGCAACAGCATAACCATGATAGTACGTGTTCAAATAGGATGGTTTTCAGTACCGAGAAGACATTTCGGCTGAATTCCATATTCAATGCTGATGATGCCTCTAGGCATCCTTCGTAATCAAAAGCGGACTTTTTGAACAACCTCTAATATGCATTATTCTGCTGTAGACTCGTGTACATGATTTGCATGAATAGAAGTATATCACACAACGGTGGGAAATACAGCCAATCTGCATAGCATGTCAGGTCACAACCCTCACAACTTGAATCAGGATTTGCCCAGTAGCAATGATAAAATTCCCGCCGCAATCAATGGACCCACAGGTACACCCTTGAACAGGGCAACGCCAAGTACCGTTCCGATTAACAGCCCTGCAACGACAGTTGGCTGTGTACCCATCAGCGTAGCACCACGTCCTCCGAGATAGGCCACGAGTAATCCTACGCCAATGGCGAGCAGTGATTTCCAGTGCAGGAAAGACTCACCGATCGTCTGCAGACTCATCTTGCCACTGGCAAGAGGTGCCATCACGCCAATGGTCAGAATGATAATGCCCAATGTAAGTCCGTATTTTTCAAGCCATGGAAATGCCTGATTCAGGTTCAGGACTCGTAGCAACAACAGAAATACCATCGCTACGGTCACAGGTGTGTTGCTGCTGATAATCCCGAGAGCCGCAAATACGAGCAACAGCAGGGAAGTCATATCCATTGTTTTCATTTCCCTTCGGTCTGTCCACGTTGTTTGCTAACGATATGTTCCGCAATGTAACGTCCATGCCAGCGCCCGGATTCAATAAAGACTTCATTGGCATTACGACCCGAAGCGATGACTCCGCCCACATATACACCAGGTACGCTACTTTCCATCGTTTGTGCATCATATAGAGGTTTATCCATATCATCAGACATCTCCACACCAACTGACGTGAGTAGTTGACGATCTGGACGGAAACCGGTCATTGCCAGAACAAAGTCATTATCCAGTTCACGAGTGGAACCATCCGTGTGTATCAGACGAATCGAATCATCCAGTATTTCATTCACGCGTGATTCCAGGTGGAGTGTGATACGACCTTTTGTCACCATGCTCTCGAATAACGGACGTACCCATGGTTTAATATGCTGGGACAGACCACTGCCGCGATAAACCATATCAATATGCGCTCCGACCCGAACCAGTTCCATGGCCGCGTCCACGGCGGAGTTGCTTCCGCCAATAATGGCGACACGTGTACGGGTATAAGGGTGGGCTTCCCGGAAGTAGTGGGTTACTTTATCTTTATCTTCTCCAGGGATGCCCAGATAGTTAGGATGGTCAAAATAACCGGTAGCTACAACTACATTGCGTCCAACATGTACGATGGCTTCCCCGCGGCGATTGAGCGTATGTACCTCAAACGTGCCATCATCCTTGCGTTTAATTTCACGGGCTTCCTCATAGTTATGAACACGCAGACCAAAATGTTCGGCTACCCTGCGATAATAGGCAAGTGCTTCATAACGAAACGGTTTATCATTAGGTGTGCTGAACGGAACGTTCCCGATCTCAAGCAGCTCGGCTGTGCTGAAAAACTGCATATGGGTTGGATACAGATAAATAGATTGAACGATATTGTATTTCTCAACGATTACAGCGGACAGTCCCAGCCGCTCACATTCAATGGCAGCAGACAGACCGCATGGGCCTCCGCCGATAATAATAACATCTTCCATGTTCTTAATCCTCCTTATTTCAAGCAATATAATCCTACCGTAAATAACGAGCCAATGCCAGTTCAAGCATGAGTTTAACTCAGACAAGCTTATTTGAATCCAAAGGAGTTGACGTGGGAAGAAGAAAAGACTAATATCAAATTAGATATATATCTAAATGAAAGCGAGATGAACGATGATGCAGCTGGAGAAAATTGTGGCTTATCATAAAGCATTGGCTGACCCAACCCGGCTTCGCATGCTGCTGTTGTTGGCACAGGGTGAACTGCACGGACAGGCACTTGCCGAGCGGCTGAATCTGTCACAGCCAACCGTGACACATCATGCATCCAAGCTGAGAGAGGCGGCGCTGATCAAGGAACGACGGGAGAAAAATACAGTGTATTTCACACTCAATCCTTCGTTTATCCGCGAGAATGCACAGGCTTCGGTTGATTTTATTTTTAAGCGAGAGGAGGTTACGGATATGAGTGATGTGAACGAAACATTGAAAGCGTCGGTCATGAGGAATTTTTTCTCCAAAGATGGGCGACTGCGTCAGATTCCGGCTCAATACAAGAAAAAACTGATTGTACTTGGTCATCTGGTCGAACAGCTTGAATTTGGTCGGAAGTATACGGAGAAAGAAATCAATACATTTATAAAGCAATACCATGAAGACTTTGCCACGATTCGGCGGGAATTTATCATGCATCAGTTCATGTATCGGGAAGAGGAGATCTATGAATTGAATCCGAAGGAGATGTGGACACGCTGGGATCAGGTCAAATAAAGTAGACGGGTAAAAATAGTTTGGGCTTGACAACTGCAAAGCTCAGTGTGTAACATAATGGATAATTCTACAAGGGAGGCGATTGTTTATGACAAACTTAAATGCAGTATACGTTAATTTGAATATGAACAGCGTCTCCGGAACGGATCAAAGCATGTAATTTTGCGTTAGTTGGATAGTAGTATCCATTTTAACGTGAAGTATCACATGCTCAGATGAAGCCACGGGTGACGCACCCGTGGCTTTTTTGTTTGCCGATAAAAGGGGGTCCTGGATTGTTTATAGCGGATGGCTATGTATGCTATCCGGTATATCTACGAGAAGGGATGATCTTTGATTCGGCTAACTACTTATTGCCGCGGGTGTATTTCTACTCGTGGTTTTTTGTTTTGATCTGAACCGGAGATGATTGTTCACTCGGCTTGAATGAAGTAAACAAACTTATTTTGGGAGGAATTTTTATTTTAGATAATCATATTGAGAAGTACGGCTGGTCTGCAAAGTGGCAGAAACTGTGGCAAGAGACAGGAATGGAAGAGCAGGAGAAAAAGCCAGCCAGAATTGTCGCAGACCATGGACATCTGCAACGTTTGATTACAGAAGAGGGCGAATGCTGGGGAAGAATATCGGGCCGAATGCGTCATGATAGTCTGGAGACCAGCCTGGTACCAGCGGTTGGAGATTGGGTGGCGATTACAGGTCAGGCAGGTGAAGAAGCAATTATTCACAATCTGGTGCCACGTCAGAGCAGGGTATCGAGACAGGCGGCAGGTCCAGTGACCAAGGAACAATTAATCGCCGCCAACGTAGATACACTGTTAATCGTGGCTGCACTTAATCATGATTTCAACCTTAGACGACTCGAAAGGTACGTGATGATGGCTTGGAATGGTGGCGTAAGGCCAGTCATTGTCTTGAGCAAAAGTGATCTGTGCAACAATGTGGAAGAACAGATCCGAAGTGTAGAAGGAATAGCTCCAGGTGTTGAAGTGCTTGCAATATCTGCAGTGGAGGGTCAAGGCAAATCGTTACTGGAACGATATTTGCAACCAGGGTTGACTGTTGCGCTCACGGGATCTTCTGGCAGTGGCAAGTCTACGCTGGTGAACTGGATGATGGGTGAGGATGTGCAGCTTACGCAATCCGTCCGCGAGGGAGACAGCCGTGGGAGACATACGACAACACACCGAGAGATGTTTGTACTTCCACAGGGAGCCGTATTGATCGATACTCCAGGAATGCGCGAGCTTAATCTCTGGGATGAGGGCAATGATGGGCTGTCGCATGCGTTTGGAGAAATTGAAGAACTTGCCGCCACGTGCCGATTTCTGGATTGCAGTCATACACGGGAAGCTGGATGTGCAGTGAAAGAGGCCATACAGGATGGTTCATTGGATGAGAAAAGACTGAATAATTATCTGAAAATGCAGAAGGAATTGCAATATCAGCAACGCAAGGAAGAAGTGGCATCCAGAAGGCGTACTGCTTCCAGTAAACCAGCCAATAGTCGCAAACCCAAGCACTCCCGTAGTGTGAAAGAGTGGGAGGAAGCCTGAAATCAGGCGGGCATCATCCGGTATCTTGCATAAGATAGGTCAGGAGGGATGTCATTATGCCAGATTACAGGATTATTGTAGATCTGTCTGACCACATGTTATATCTTCTAGACGGCAATCAGGTGATTAAGGGCTATCCTGTGGCCACCGGCAAGATGCTCACACAGACTCCAAACGGGGAGTTCACTATTGTTAACAAACAATCTAATCCAGGTGGGCCATTTGGCGTGTTGTGGATGGGGCTGTCTGCTCCCCATTATGGCATACACGGAACCAATGAGCCTTGGTCTATTGGCAAATCTGTCTCCCACGGTTGTATACGCATGTACAACTCGGATGTACTGGATCTGTCTTCCAAGGTATCTGTAGGTACGAGAGTAACGATCCGGCCGTAGGGCCGGATTTTACTTTATAAGAGGGACCAAAGTGGATGAATTTGGAATTATAGAAAGAAGAACATATAATATGGTAAAACTATGGCAGTTACGAGAGAAAGCGAGTGATAGCTATGCTGATCAGGCCGGCGCGTGAAGGGGATGCGCAAGGTATAGCCCATGTACATACAGAGAGTTGGAAGACAACGTATCGGGGAATTGTGCCCGAAGATTTTTTGGATCATTTGACTATAGAATCAAGATTGTCTCAGTGGGAGAAGACCATTCGTTCTGGCGAAAAGGATCAGATTCTGGTGGTAGCTGAACAGGATGATGGGAACATTGTCGGATTTGCGTGTGGGGGTAAGGAGCGTGAAGGCAAATTACCTTATGATGGAGAGTTGTACGCTATATATTTGCTGAAGGAAGTGCAACAAGCGGGGATAGGTCAGCAACTGGCGACACATGTTGTTAATCATCTGCAAATCCAAAATATGAAACGTTTGATCATATGGGCTTTGGAGCGTAATCCAGCTTGTCGCTTCTATGAAAAGATGGGAGGCACACCAGTCCATACACAGTCTATCCGCATCGCTGGTCAAGATCTAATCGAAGTTGGCTACGGATGGGAAGACTTGAGCCTCTTTGGAGATAAGAGCCTGCCCGACTGATGAAAGACGTGCAGATGGCGACAGAATACTCTGGGTTGTATTGTTTCCTTAAGCTTAAAGAATGGAAGAGCTAATTCAGGTCTGCACGTTTGCGTAATTCTGAACAAGGTTAATGATGTATTACACCGCTGTGCAGGTGTGACATTTAATCTTGATCAGGAGGCGTATTCAGATGACTTTAATGGACACTGAACATACAACATGGACGAAACAATATATTAATGGCAAATGGGTAGATGGCTCCGGTGAGAAAACAATGGAGAATATCAACCCTTACACGGGAGAAGTTATTGCCACATGGCGCTCTTCCAATAAAAAAGACATAGATAAGGCTTATGAGTCAGCTCAGAAAAATTCGATTGAATGGTCGAAGTCATTACCTGCTGCGAAAGAAGAGATATTGCGTAAAGTTTCATCCCTGATGGCAGAGCGAAAAGAGGAGATCATTCAACTGTTGATCACGGAATCCGGAAGTACCCGAATCAAATCGGAGGCGGAGTTTGCAGCCGCTAAACGCATTGTGGATGAAGCAGCATCTTTTCCTTATCGCATGAAGGGTGAGATCATCCCGTCCAATACCCCTGGCAAAGAGAACCGTGTGGTTCGGGAGCCGAAGGGAGTGATTGGTGTTATCGGGCCATGGAACTTCCCATTACATCTATGCCTTCGATCCGTAGCTCCAGCGATTGCTCTTGGTAATGGTGTAGTGATTAAACCAGCATCAGACACTCCAATTACGGCAGGCTGGCTCATTGCTGATTTGTTTGAACAAGCGGGTCTGCCTGAGGGCGTGCTGAATGTGGTTGCCGGAAGTGGCAGCGAGATCGGGGATTACTTTGTTGCTCATCCGGTTCCCAAAGTGATTTCATTTACGGGTTCCACAGAAGTTGGACAGGGGATCGGTAAACTGGCGGGTGAACATTTAAAAGAAACGGCACTGGAACTAGGCGGCAACAACGCGATGGTTGTGCTGGAAGATGCGGACATTGAACGTGCTTCCGAAGCCGCGGTCTTTGGCAAGTTTCTGCATCAGGGACAGATCTGTATGGCTTTGAATCGTATCATTGTGCACGCCGATATTTACGACAGATTCGTCGATGCATTTGTTGCCAAAACAAAAAATGTCCAGGCAGGTGATCCGGCGGATGCCAAAACACTCGTGGGTCCTCTCATTCGGGAAAAAGAGGTAACACGATTGCTGGAGCTTGTGAACAAAGCCAAGGCCGAAGGCGCACGGTTATTGCTCGGGGGGACCAATAAAGGCAGTGTGCTGTCTCCTACTGTACTTGTCGATGTTAAACCTGAACAAGATATCGTACAGCAGGAATTATTTGGCCCCGTGGCAGTGATCATGAAGGCTCAAGATGAGCAGGAAGCTGTACGTTTGGCGAATGATACTCCTTATGGACTTAGTGGGTCCGTATTCACCCAAGATCTGAATCGAGGATATGAGGTTGCCCAGCGCATTGAATCGGGTATGGTGCATGTAAATGATCAGTCTGTGAACGATGAAGCGCATGTGATGTTTGGCGGTGAAAAAGCTTCAGGGATTGGACGTTTCGGTGGGGATTGGGCCATTGAGAAGTTTACACGTACTCGTTGGATCAGCATTCAGCACCAATATCGGGAATATCCGGGAGTGAAATAAGTCGAAAAAGGGTGAACTGGCAGAGGCATTTATGAATGATTAGAATGGGCTGCAAAAAGATCGACAAATCATGCGAAAGTCCTTCTCCAGCTTGGTGGGACGGGCTTTTTGCACAATTTTACACCGCAGCAAAATACGGCTTAATATAAGAACGGAAAAGCTGTTTGGGGCTGAAGCTATCTGGTTATTTATGGATACACGGGAGAATCGATCCGTAAATCCAATGGCAAAGGGGCTTTAAATTCATGTCCATTGACCGCTTTATTCTGAGGAAACTGAATACCTGTCAGGAAGAACATACACGTGCCAATTTGGTTCGGCTGTTTGTCATTCGTATTCGTAAAGCTGAGATTGCGGAAGAACATGATGCCGCCTATGTCCTGAGCAAACTGCACTGAGTGATGGCTGATCATGATTGCGATTGGCTGTTCAAGAGCATACAACTCAAAAAAGGAAGCTTGTCTTTAGCGACAGCTTCCTTTTTCATGTCTTGTAATGAAAGTGGCTTGAGGGACTCCTTTTAATATAACGATAAAGCAAGGGAGTCGTTTTCACTTCGACTGTGGAGAATGGCTTCTCCATTCACAATCTCAATACTAATTAAAGAATGCAGACATTTTTGAATGGCGCGTTTACCGTTGCTAATCTTATGCTCCAGAGCACTGCTAAGCAATCTTAATGTCTTCTGCATAGGTTGTTTGTTTTCTTGATTAAAATATACAGGGATTGATTTGTTTTGAAAGGTTATTAGGGTTCTCACTTGAAATCACCTCACGGTTGTTATTTCATACAGGTAATATTAAATACCAATGCTTAAAATTACCTTAAAATCAGCTTATGAAAACATAAAGGTGGGTAATGTTTGAAAAGTGTTCACAATTCAATTGTGAGCGAAGGAATAAAAGTCCTGAAAAACGAAAATTAATTACCATTTAAATGGAACAAAAAATAAAAAGTTTCGTATCCTCGCAAGTTTTAAATGCATAACTGCCACAAAAGTTCTGAGTCAAATGTACGATATTTTAATATATACGTGGGTCATATGTAACAAAATTACAGGTGGTACATTGCAAACAGGGTGTTTATGTAAGAAAATAGGGTTGATATAACGATTCATTCTCTTTTTTTTGATTTAATCTGACATTAGGACAATTTACATATGAGACCATGGGAGGGATTCGGATGATTCTAACCGTGTATTCCGGCCGCGAGGAAGGAGAATGGTTCGACATCGATGTTCCGGACGAATGTACCATTGAACATTTGAAGACATTACTCGGCGTTCGCATTTTTGGACAGGCACCGGGCGACGGCATTCAGTACATCCTTGAAGCCAAGTTTCCGGAAGGTCTGTGGTTTTCTCCACAGAACGCACAGCAGTTAATGGAAACAGGGCTGAGACAAGGCAGTTGCGTACGTGTCCAGCGGGCTTTTTCAACGACTTCGGAAGAAGCGCCTGTATATGGAAGACGTTCATTGTTTCAACAGGACAGCAACGAATAGGGCTTTTGAACGTATACATTCATTAGTTAATGAATCAATTTCATATTACCTTCTAAAGGAGGTCTTCTCTTCGTGAATGTGTTATATCAGCGTTCTCCAAGAATGACACCGGTTCTCAAGGAAGAAGGACTCGAAATACTCAGGCCTCCAACAGAACCGAGCAAACCCACGTTTTCCATGATATCCATTATTGTGCCGATCATGATGACCATGGTCAGCATTGGTTTCTACGTATATATCAATATGACCGGCAAAATGAACAACAGCAGTTATATGATGTTTCAGATGATGACGGTCATGATGATGCTTACTTCTTACACCATTCCATTCTTCGTGTATCTGAGCAACAAGAAATCATATCGCAAAAAATTGGAAGAACGAAAAACAATGTATCTTGCCCAACTGGACAAACACCGGGAAGAACTGAAGGAAGCTCAGGCGGAGCAAGTGAAAAGTCTGTACGAAATTCATGGTGATCCGGGTGTGTGTCTTCAAGTGGTGAAGAACCGGAACAGTTCCTTGTGGGAGCGTTCACCAGAGGATGATGATTTCCTTCAGGTGCGCATTGGTACGGGAGAGATTCCATTCCGCATCAAACTTCAGGTTCCGCGGATTGACGGTTACGAGAAGGATGAGTTGATTGAAGCCGCCCATGAACTTGCGGCTGAATTCCAGACGGTACCGGATGCTTCCATTACATTGCCTTTGTTCCAATCGAAGGTTATGGGACTTGTCGGTGATCGGGAGGAAGTGCTTGCTTCCCTGCGAGTCATCATCTCACAGCTGACGGTACGCCATTCCCCGGATGAATTGAAGCTTGCTGCTTTCTATGAAGAAAAGGACAGCAAGGAATGGGATTGGCTTCGCTGGATGCCCCATATCTGGGATGAAGACCAAGGACAACGCTATATGGCCGACAGGCACAGCGGTGCGCATCAATTGGCGGACAGCTTGTTTTCCGTGTTGAACCGGCGTCGTAACAATAAGGAAGACCGTTACAAGAAAAACGTGCAAACGCCGTGTTACGTTGTGATTCTTTCCGATACGCAATTAATTGAAGAAGAACCGTTGCTTCCGCTGCTGCTGGAATCGGCTCATGAGATTGATGTATGTACCATCATACTGGCAAATCGCAAAGAGTCTCTGCCGATGCATTGTCAGTTGATTATGGACGCCTCCAAAGGCAAAGGGGTGTATATCAAAAAAACGGAAGATGCAGATGTTATTCAACAAACGTACAAGCCTGATGTGATCTCTAAGGAGATGGCAGAGGCGCTTTCCCGTTATATGTCACCGATCCGCTTAAAGCGGTCATCTGCTTCAGATATCCCGCAAGTGCTTCCGTTATTAGATATGCTAAGCACATCACGTGTAGAAGATCTGGATGTGGTGTCCAGGTGGGGACAGACGAGATATCCTGATACGCTGCCCGTACCAATGGGTGTACGCGCTGGCGGCAAAAAAATTGCGATAAACCTGCATGACAAAATTGAACGTCAGGGTCATGGTCCCCATGGTCTGATTGCAGGTACAACCGGTTCAGGTAAAAGTGAAGTCATCCAATCCATCGTAGCTTCACTGGCTGCTGAATTCCATCCCCATGATCTGGCCTTCATGCTGATTGACTATAAAGGTGGCGGGATGTCCAATACATTTGTTGATCTGCCTCATGTGGTGGGGACGATCACCAATCTGGATGGAAATCTGATCGAGCGGGCGAATATCTCACTTCGTGCGGAACTGGTCAGAAGGCAAAAAATATTAAATGATGCGGGAAACCTCCAGCATATTGATGAATATTACAAGATTCTGCGTTCCAGACATGAACAGCCACTTCCACATCTGGTTATTATCATTGACGAGTTTGCTCAATTGAAGCGAGATCAGCCGGAATTCATGGATGAATTGATCAGTATCGCTGCCATTGGCCGGACACTTGGGGTTCATCTAATTCTGGCAACCCAAAAGCCAGCTGGTGTTGTGGACGATAAAATATGGAGTAATTCACGCTTCCGGATCTGCCTTCGCGTACAGAGTGAGGGAGATAGCAGGGACATGATCAAGATTCCAAATGCTGCCTGGATTACGAAGCCGGGTCGTGGATATTTCCAGGTTGGTAGTGATGAAGTATTTGAAGAGATGCAATTCGCCTGGAGTGGTGCACCGTATAACCAGCAGGAGGATTCAACGACGGTATTGCCTGTTATGGAGGTGCGCCTTAACGGTAAACGAGAGCCTCTGTTAACTGGAGAGCGAAGAGCTGTTCTCAAAGGTGAAGATGTTCCGAAACAGCTTCAGGTATTTATTGATTATGTTGCGCAGTCTGCAGCGGATGCGGGTATCCGTCGTTTGCCAGGCCCATGGTTGCCACCCTTGCCAGAAACACTGGAATGGGAAGGTCTTCAGGATTGGCAGGAAGAAGAGAATCGGGATCTGCTGCTTGATGGCGGGGCCAGTGGTCTGAAACCACTGGTTGGTTTGCTGGATGATCTTCCTAATCAGCGCCAACAACCCCTCGCATTGCCTGTGGATCAAGGCCATCTGGTCGTTTACGGCATGCCGGGACTCGGAAAAACAACATTTGTTCAGACCTTGCTTATGTCTCTGGCCCGTTCTCACAGAACTGAGCCTTGGCATGGTTACATTATCGATATGGGTCGCATGATGAAAGACTTCGCAGCACTACCTCAGATCGGTGGCGTGATGATGGCTGAAGAGGAAGACCGGATCAAGCGGTTATTCCGCTATATTCTCAAGCTGTCAGCACAGCGCAAAGATATCATCTCGGAGGCGGGTGTTAAAACGATTTCGGCGTACCGCCGGACAGCTCACGCGGCTGTCCCGCAGGTTGTGGTCGTTATCGATGGTTATCTTTCATTCCGCAATGCCTATCCGGAAGAAAATGAACTTCTGGAGACGATCCTGCGTGAAGGCGGAAGTCTGGGTATCACCTTTGTGCTTACTGCGAATCGGGTAACCGATGTATTTGAAAAATTCAGAAGTAATATTCCCAATGCGGTTTCATTTGAGTTATCCGATCCAAGTGATTATTATTATGCCGTGGGAAGACCTTCCAAGGCACCAAGCCAACTTCCCCCAGGAAGAGGTCTGGTCAAAGGGCAAGTGCCTCCGTTGATGTTCCAGGCGGCATTACCTTCTTCTGGGGCAGATGAGGGCAAACGTTCATCGGCATTGCGCCGCACGATCGCTGAGATTCGCCAAGGCTGGGCAGGGGAAGAAGCGCCGCAGATTGCTCCGCTTCCGGAAGAGATCAAACTCAAGGATCTGCTCATTCGGACAGGATCATATGGTCAGGCTTGGGATACATCGTCTGTAACTGTCCCTGTGGGACTGCTTACGGATGATCTGGAACCATTCCAGCTTAATCTGCGTGAAGGTCCGCATTTCATGGTAACGAGTCCGATGGAAGGCGGCAAAACGACATTTTTGTTGACATGGATGTTATCACTGGCTTATCATGCTTCTCCGGAAGATGTGCAAATATACACAGTAGATATGCGTTATGGCTCAGGTGGGCTGGGGGAAATCAGCAGTTTGCCCCATGTCCGTGGACATGTATCGCGAGAAGAACAGCTTGCACCTGTGATTCAACAGTTGTACGATGAAGTTCTGAAAAGAGGCGAGATTTCCGGTGGACCGGAACTTGTGCTCGCCATCGACGATGCGGACACCTTGTCCAAGCAGCTAAACGATTTTAATGTAAAAGATCAATTGGGAGCGATTGTTCGTCAAGGAAGGGATCGCGGTGTACACGTGATTTTATCCGGGGTTCCGGCAGACTTCCCGACCTTTGGTTCTGACTGGGTAACGGATGTGAAGGCTTCCCAGAGCGGAATGCTGTTCGGGACTTTAGACCCTAACGATCTCTCGTTCTTCCGTATACCTTATTCCGAATCCGGAGGTAGTTCAGGTGGGCTGAAGGTACTGCCTCCGGGTCAAGGTTATTATGTAAAACGTAAATATTCCAGGGTTAAAGGTGCAGTTCCATGTGATGACAGCTGGAAAATGACCGATTGGATTTCTGAAATTCGTGACCGATGGCATGTTGTAGTTTGAGGGGAGGTGGCTCATAATGTTGACGGTTCATGATTCTAAGCAAAAGGTAGTCACGTTACAAACAAAAGAACTTTTTTTCCTAGCCGGCATTCTCGGTTCAGACCGACTGCTTGGTGTGGAAGATCCGTTTCGCGGCTATATGGCGGAGGATATCGCGATGGAGTGGGAGCGTGTCAAAACCTCCCTGCTTGACAAAGGATATCTGATTCGGGATCAGGATACCGATGAGCTGATCATGACACCGACCGTTTTCTCGAGGGTAGCCATTGCCGGATTGTCCGACAGAGCTTGTTGGATTCGCTACACGATCAACGGCAAGTCGTATGAGAGTTATATACATTGCACGGATGAGCGGGTCGTTGAAGTTTCCCGTGTTGACGACGTACCGGACTCGTTCCGGCTCAGCGATCTAGGAAGTGTTCGTGAAGCCATTGATGTTCTGATAGAGCGGATGAAATGGAGCGGCCATTCTCCTGCGGAGAAACCGGCCCTAATGTGCTCCAAGAAAAAATTTTATGATGTCATGAATGAGCTTGAAAACAGCGGAGTGCAGACCGTAGCAGAGGAACTCGAACAGGAGACAAGTGATCCTGAGGGCTCACTTGCACTGGCACGCTGTCTGGTGGGTAAGGAATCAGACGGGGAGCTTAGGTTGCTCGTATGGAATGAAGATGGGTGGAAGTCGCAGTCCGCAGCCTTTGCTGCAAGTGCGGTATCCAACTGGTTGTTCCGGATGAGCACTGCGGCTTCAGATGATTGGCTAGTTGCAGCACTGACGACTAGAGAACAGTTTCACGAGATGCTGCTGGACTGGCTTAAACAGCCTGCAGGGGAAGAGGAAAGGTGATGGTAAATGCGCATTCGTGTGGAACCGGATGTGCTTCGGGCACTGAGCAAGCAGATTCAGTATGCAGCGGAGCAAATACAGCAAAAGATGACAGTGTTGGATCAGGCGATTCATTCGCTGGAGTGGGAGGTTGAATCCCGCGCAGCGGTGATGAATGAATGGAATCACAGTAAACGACTGGGCGAGGATGCGCTTCGTCGATTAATGGACTTAAGCGTACAGCTGGGACGCAAAGCGTTGTTATTCCAGCAGGCAGACATGGAGTATCGTTCCGTGCTGAGTCATGTGAACACAGCCTATGGTAATGCGGTCAATATGCTGAATGTTCTTCAGAACAATCGTACAGGAGAAATCATGCCTGCACATTCTGCAACTGTAGCTGTAGTATCCGATCCCCTTTCCGCAATGGCGGCCGTATATCGTGTACAGGATGCCGCTCCGCCTGATGGCTCCCCGGCTACACTGGTGCAGGCTATGCAGCCTGAGCCTGTAGCATGGAGATTCACAGATCCTTCCTTTCGGGGAAGAAGAGGGACCGAGCCTGTTGTTTCCTGAACAGGGTGAATAAAAGTAACAGCAGAAAGTGAATCTTTTTTTGTAAATAGGCTGTTAGGAGAAGTTTCAAGTGCTGAAAATGGGGTAAATAGGATTAGGTCCTTCGGCTTTTGTCCGATCGATCCTGGTATAGTACAATTTGAACAAGTAAAAATTTATTGCACAAACCAAGGAGGAATTTACCAATGGCAGGACGTATTTTAGTTACCCCAGAGCAGCTTGATCAGGTTTCCAACCAATTTAAACAAAGCGGTGAGCAAAGTCAGCAAATCGTATCTACATTGACTCAATCCATCACAAGTATGGAAGGACAATGGGAAGGTATGACAAAGCAACGCTTCTTCCAGGAATTCCAAGAAGCTAGCAAACAAATGCAATCATTCGTTCAAACGCTGAACAGCATCAGCGCTGAACTTACAGCTATTGCTAACAAATTCCGTACAGCTGACCAAGCTCGTTAATCTGCTTTACATAGATCAGGCCGATGTGAAGTCTGAATTCGTCCTGAATTATAGGTGGATAGCAAGCTGAAGATGTACAACTACAGCAAAAACCGGGCGTTGTCACAACACCCGGTTTTTGCTGCAACTATGACACTAGGACAGAGAGAGGGATAAGCATGTCTTTTCAACCAAATCCCGGGGATGAAGTGGTGATTAACGACATTGTCTATACGATTGGGCAACATCCGGCTGCGCCGGGTCTGGCTTATGCCCAAGCCGGAAGGCAGGGGATTGTTTATCAGTTGTTACCCCGAAATGGTTCCATTCATGGGGCCAAAGCACTAAAAGTCTTTTTTCCTAAATTCCGTATTCCGGCTATGGTATATCAGTCTGAGCATATGGAGTCTTATAGTGAACTGCCAGGTTTGCAGGTATGCAAGCGTGATGTGCTCACTCCGGAAAGAAACGGAGCGCTCATTGGAAAACATCCCGATCTGTTATATGCGGTGTTGATGCCATGGGTGCAAGGTCAGACCTGGTTCGATGTGATTAGTGATCAGAGACAGTTGACGGCTGAAGAGAGTCTGAAGCTGGCCAGAGCGCTTGCTGGAACGGGTTCGGCTATGGAACAACGTGGACTGGCTCATTGCGATATGTCCGCTCCCAATGTAATGATTCCGTTTTTTTCCGAAGTGGAGAAGCTGGGGAAGACGTCTGCGGTAGAACTTGTGGATGTCGAGCAGATGTACGGTTCCAAGATGGATCGTCCGGATGCCCTGCTTGCCGGGTCACCCGGTTATGCAGCCCATCGAACAGTGCACAGCGGTTTGTGGAGTTCATATGCTGACCGATTTGCCGGAGCTGTTATCATTGCTGAAATGTTAAGTTGGTCGGACCCTGTGATTGTAGAAAAAGCGTGGGGCGAAAGTTATTTTGACCAGCATGAAATGCAAACGGTGAGTGAACGGTATTATGCGATGCGAGAGTCCCTTGAGAAACGTTGGGGTTCTAAACTGTCCGATCTGTTTATTCGAGCATGGGAAAGTCACGATCTGAGCAGCTGTCCGACGTTTGGTGAGTGGTATGTTGCATTGGCTGCGGTAGACGTGGATCAGGCCAATGCGGCTGCTGCTGTGACATCGGAAGATGAAGATACCAATCCGTCCGAAGCTGACGTGAATCTGACAAAGAGCTCAGAACCGGTAAGTGAGCCAGTGAATACGCAGGACGGGAACATTCCTCAAACGCCACACTCTCCCGATCAGGAAGCGGTTGTGAACCGTCTGTTCCTGCAAGCAAGAGCCCTGGAGGATGAAGATAAACCGGCTGCAGCACTGGAAGTGTACCGCTCGCTTTATCATTTTATTCCTCATAACAGCGCGATGCAGATGGAAGTTGAGGCTGCAATTAAGGAACTGGATGCCAAGCTTAATCCAAAAGAAGACACAGACAAGCCTGTACCTGTGCCATTCTACAGATCCAAAAAGTTCATGATTTCCTCCGCTGTGCTTATTGTGTTGCTGGCAGGTGGCGTGCCAACGGTCAAAATACTCGCCGATCAGGCAGAGGTGAAGCAAAAAGAACAGCAGGAAGCCACACGACTGGCAGAGATCAAGGCTGCGGAAGAGGCTGAAGCTGCAAAGGCAGCTGCGCTCAAACAGCAGGAAGAGCAAGAGAAGCAAAAGGCCGCTGAGGCTGCGAAACTGGATGCAGAGGAAAAGAAAAAGCTCGCTGAAGCCAAACAGAAGGAAGCGGAAGCAAAGAAAAAAGAAGAAGAACGCAAGGCATTACAGGCCAAGTACGACAAACAGGCGAAATATGAGGCTTTTCTGGTGAAGCAGGAACAGCAGAAAAAAGAAGCTGCCAAGAGAGCGCAGCAGGAAAAGTACGATAAACAGGCAAAATATGAAGCTTATCTGGTCTGGAAAAAAGAGAATGATGCCAAGCTTGCCAAACAGGAAGCGGAGCGTAAAGCGGCAGCTGAAGTTAAACGTCAACAGGAGATTGCTCGGAAAGCCGCGCTTAAGAAAAAACGTGCCCAGAATGTGGTCACGCTGATTGCTCATTACAATAAAACGTATAACGCACAAAAAGGCAGAAAGATTGAAAATGCGGAAGCGTATGCCCGTGATTTCAAAAATCTGTACAATACCGACGCTGCTTATTTCAAAGGGGTCGGCAAAGTGGCGGCTCGAATGAGTGCCATTAACAAATTTCTGAGCAACACCAGTTATACGTTGCCCAACTTATAAAATAACACGTGAATGAATGACGGAGGTGACTCACCCTAGATGAACTACACGATTCAAGCATCACAGCGTACACCTGCACTTATTATATATTTAATTGATATTAGCGCCTCCATGAATATGGTTCTGGAAAATCGTCGACGGATTGACGTCGTCTATGATGCCTTATCTCTCGCGATCCGCCAAATGGTATTTCGCTCTACAAAGGGTAATCGTCTGACACCTCGCTATCGCATAGCCATATTGGCATACAGCGATGATGTATATGACTTGTTGAACGGTATCAAAGGAATTGACGAGATCGCTGCAGTTGGGTCTCTGCCTGACTTGACACCGAAACGGTTTTCGGATTCTGCGAAGGCTTTCCTGCAGGCGGAAAAGATTCTGCAGGCCGAAATTCCGAATATGCAGGATTGTCCTGCACCACTTGTGTGCCACATGACCGATGGGGTAGCCACAGGTGAAGATCCCGAGCCCATTGCGAAAAGAATCATGGGCATGAGTGTACCTGACGGCAATGTGCTGGTAGAGAATATTTTTATATCGGATCATCTGTTGGAAGGGCCAATTGCTGAACCTAGAAGATGGAAGGGAATCTCTTCGGAAACAAATCTACAGGATGAACATGGAGAGAAGCTGCGGAATATGTCATCCGTCCTGCCCGAAAGTTATCGGGAAATGCTTGTTGAAGCTGATTATTTGCTTGCACCCGGTGCACTCATGATGCTGCCAGGTACCTGCGCAGAATTGGTATCGATTGGGTTCCAGATGTCCGCTGCTACGCCTGTGAGATAGGAGGGGAATCATGAGAGGGATGCGTTTGGCAACATTGTCTGCTGGAGATAAGGGGGGCCATGCCGAGCAACGGCATGGCAACTTTCGCTATGTGAGTGTACAGACGGGAGAACAGCCACTAACCCGCTATCAGGGCACATTTAAGTGCAGATATGGTTATGGCAGAGCGGCTGAGACGGTACATCAGGGAGATACCGGACAGGACTTTGCTGCGGTACGTATGAAAGGAAATGTCTGCAATTTTGTATTGTGTGATGGGGTAGGCATGAGTTACCTGGGAGATTTTGCAGCGCGTTTTCTGGGGAATGCCTTGCTGGATTGGCTGGAGATGACGCAGCATCCGACGGAGGATGCCGTGGAGCGTTTTCTTCATGACCTGACCCTTCCGGCATCCGAGCAACTGGAGAAATTACAGCCACTGGAAAGTTCCCCTTTGCTGCTGCGTGAAGTGTTGATGGAAAAGCGAAGTCGGGGCAGTCAAGCCATGTATGTATGTGGACGGATTGAGCTTACGGGAGGCGGACGCAAAAGTCGGGTGTGGCTTGCGTGGCAAGGAGATTCCCGCATTCGTCTGTGGCGTAATGGCCAGGAGCAGTCTGAATTATTTCAGACTCACTGCAAGACCAATGAGCGTTGGTCTACACTTGAAGGACCTGTTGGTGGTAAGCCGCACATCTATGAGACAAAAGGGTCTGTAAACGATTCACTGCGTCTTCAGTTATATACGGATGGATTGAACGACTTGGATGCGATTCAGGCCTATGTCCCCGATGAACACATTCAGGTACTGCTGGATGCTACACATACCGGCGGTCTTGAAGATGATGCCGCTTTCATTGAGCTGGAATGGTGAGCGCCGGTTATCAAGTTGTGGATCGATCCAGATGAAGCTGTGACATTAGTGCAGTCCAAACGTGAAAAAACTTGTTGGTGTTGATTTAAAAGACACTCTTTTTGGGTAATCTTGTGAAGAATTGATTTTAAGTGTGTGTTCAAAAAGGTCGGTTTTCAGTACCAAGAAGATGGGATAAAGCTAGAAATGGAGTAGCGGAGCGTAGATAGAGCTACGTGAGCAACCGCAATGTTTCCGAAGGAAACAACCTTCGTAAGCCCACACTTATTTCGGCTGAATTCCATATTCGATGCTGATGGTGCCGTTAGGCACCTTTCGTAATCAAAAGCGGACTTTTTGAACAACCTCTTTAACGATGAGCTTGAGCGTACATTCTTACATAATTGCTAATCAAAGGAGTGGAATGGATGATGACACAACATAATGGCAAGTCACGGTTTCAAGGCAAGGTTGCGATTATTACCGGAGCAGGCTCCGGTATTGGGAAGGCCACTGCGGTCAAGCTGGCTAAAGAGGGTGCACATGTTGCATTGTTTGATCTGGTGAATGATCGAATCTCGGAGACGGAAGCAGAGATTAATGCGCTGCACCCCGATGCGGCAAGAGCATTTGATGTAGACATTTCCGACCCGGCACGTGTGGAAAAGGCTGTGCTGGAAACGGTTGAGTTATTCGGCGGTTTGGATATTGTTTTTGCCAATGCGGGCATTAACGGTGTATCGGCACCCATTGAAGAGATTCAGGTTGAAGATTGGCAGCAGATTATTACAACCAACCTGAATGGTACATTTTTCACCATTAAATATGCATTGCCTCACGTGAAAAAACGGGGTGGAGGCAGTATCATCATCACGAGTTCGATTAATGGCAATCAACGCTTCTCAAGCTTTGGCATGTCGGCGTACAGCACGTCCAAGGCAGGGCAGGTTGCTTTTGCGAAGATGGCTGCGCTTGAGCTGGCGAAGTTCAAGATACGTGTAAACGTGATCTGCCCAGGAGCGATTGCGACAAATATCGATCAAAGTACGGTCAAAACGGATGATCTGCAACAGATCATTATTCCGATGGAGTTCCCGGAAGGGCAGCAACCACTTGCGGACGGTCCGGGTCAGCCGGAACATGTTGCCGATCTGGTAAGCTTCCTCGCATCTTCCGAATCCAGACATATTACCGGAGCAGAGATCGTTATTGATGGTGCCGAGTCATTGCTCAGTTAAGGGAGCGTTTTGAATAAATTTCATTTTTGCTAAGGCGTGTCTTAGGGTGTGTCTGCGATAGTCGTTCCTCTGGAACGGCTTTTTTTGTTATAATGCTAACATTCGAATAGAGATACTGAAGAGCAGTAGGGTACATTCATTAGGAGCGATCATATGCATATAGAGTTACCGATACAAGAGATTATTCCTGAGTTAAGACAGTTATTTCGGGATCAAGATACAGGTGTGTTAATTGCAGAGCCGGGGGCGGGGAAAACAACTGTTGTACCGCTGGCTTTGCTGGAGGAGCCGTGGGTTGCGGGACGGAAAATCATAATGCTGGAACCCCGAAGGCTGGCTGCGCGTTCGGCTGCATCGAGACTGGCGGCTACACTAGGGGAAAAAGCGGGTCAGACCGTAGGATATCGTGTACGCATGGATACCAGGGTGAGTCAAGCGACGCGTATTGAAGTTGTGACGGAAGGGGTATTGACCCGGATGTTGCAGCAGGATCAGGGTCTTGAGGATACGGCGATGATTATATTTGATGAATTCCATGAGCGTCACCTACACGGGGATTTGGGCTTGGCTCTGGCATTGGAATCCCGAGCGATGTTACGTCCAGATCTGAAATTGCTGGTGATGTCGGCTACCCTTGATCCTGTTCCTGTCTGTGCATTGCTTGGCGAAGGTACAGGATCAATACATTGTCCGGGTCGCACGTTTCCGGTGGAAACACGATATGTGCCGAGACCAGCAGCCATGCCGCTGGAACAATTCACGGCTCAGACGGTGACGAGGGCATTAGCCGAACAGGAGGGCGACGTGCTTGTTTTCCTTCCTGGCGCAAGAGAGATACACCGTACAGAGCGGGAGTTATCGAACGGTTCTCTTCCTGGACATGTGAAAGTTCATTCTCTGTATGGCAGTATGCCTGTGGAACAACAGGATGAGGCCATACGTCCGGCTGCTGAGGGCACACGCAAAGTGGTACTGTCCACCTCCATTGCGGAATCCAGCCTCACACTTGCTGGAGTTAAGATTGTGGTGGATGCGGGGCTGAGCCGAGCATCGGCATTCTCGCCGCGCACGGGCATGAGCCGGCTTGTTACCCTGCCGGTGTCCAAGGCGTCAGCTGATCAACGGCGGGGTCGTGCAGGGCGAATTGCCCCGGGCGTGTGTTACCGGCTATGGAGCGAAGAGGTTCATGGGGGACTGCCTGAGGCAGCTCGCCCGGAGATCACCTCCGCGGACCTTGCGCCGCTGGCGCTGGAGCTTGCCGTCTGGGGTGCCCAGTCCCCAGCAGAGCTGCAATGGCTGGACACTCCGCCTGACGCCGCCTACGGCCAGGCACAGGCGCTCCTGCGCCAGCTGGGCGGCCTGGACGACGCAGGCCGCATCACGCCCTTCGGGCGGCGGATGAACACGCTTGGCGTGCATCCGCGACTGGCCAGCATGCTGCTCCGCGCGGCGGAGCTTGGGCTGGCCAGCTACGCCAGCATGCTGGCGGCACTGCTGCAGGAGCCTGCGGGCCTCCGCAGCAGTGGCAGTGCAGGCGCGGGCACGGACCTCCGCCCGCGCGTAGAAGCGCTGCTGACCGCGGACAGCAGCGGTATGCCGCAAGCGGCAGCAGCTGTCGCAGACGGTGCGGCCGTGCGGCGCATGCTCCAGGAGAGCCGCCAGCTGCGCTCGGCGCTCGGCCCGTCGGCCGATCCGGTACGGCCGGATGAGGACAGCTGCGGATTGCTGCTGTCCTTCGCCTATCCGGACCGGATCGGGCAACGCCGGGAGGACGGCCGCTACCTGCTGAGCAGCGGCCGCGGCGTACGGCTCGCAGCGACAGAATCGCTGAGCCGTTCAGCGTATCTGGTCGCAGCCGAGGCAGACGACCAGGGCGCAGATGCGCGCATCCTGCTGGCTGCGCCGTTGCAGGAGCAGACATTGTTGCAGGCAGGTCAGCACTTGCTTCACAATGAAGTGCAAGTGGCCTGGGATTCCAATACCCGCAGCGTGCGAGCACATAAGAGACTTCGTATTGGAGCCCTTGTGATTAAAGAGAGCAGTATTGCACAGCCGCCTGAAGATCAGGTGCTGGAAGCACTGTTAACCGGAATACGAATGGAAGGGCTGGTTTGTCTGCCTTGGACAAAAACGTCCAAACAACTTGCGGACAGGCTGCGGTTCCTGCATCTCCATTTACCTGAGTGGCCTGACCTGATCGAAGATGATCTGACCGAAGAGTTGGCAGAACATCTTACCCCTTATCTGACAGGCATGCGATCGGCAGCCGATCTGAAGAGATTGTCGATGCAAGATGTATTACTTGGTGGCCTGAGCTGGGCGCAACGACAACAACTGGACGATGAAGCTCCGACGCATATACAGGTGCCTAGTGGTTCACGTATTCCTGTGGACTACAGCCGTCCAGAGGCGCCTGCTCTGGCGGTGAGATTACAGGAGATGTTTGGACAACAGGAGACACCGCGTATAGCTGGTGGGCGAGTCCCGTTGACCATCCACTTGTTATCGCCGGCTCAGCGCCCTGTACAGGTTACACGAGATTTGGCCAATTTCTGGCGAGAGACGTACTTTGACGTCAAAAAAGACCTGAAAGGTCGTTATCCGAAGCATTACTGGCCGGATAATCCACTTGAAGCGGTCGCCACTAATCGGGCCAAACCACGGGGGAAATAGATGAATTATTTCGTTTTTTCAGATATCAAGAGTTGGCTCCCAAAGGGCGCTCTTCATCAGGCTTAGACTGTGCTGGAACAACGGTAGGTTTTGTAGCTGTTCGATAATTCTCTAGCTTAAAGCATCACTCATTAACTAGGACGTGTCTCAAAACTCGCTGAAGTGCATATTTCACTGCCTTTTCGCCCAATGTTACGTCACTTTGCCTTTTCGCTCCATGCTGCGTTACCTTCCCTTGATGTGCCCCGGCACGCCTGCTGAAAACTTCCGGCATGGAACGATAACTTGGCAAAATCTGCTTCTTTTGAGGTGGAAGGCGCGCCCCAGAGCGTATCTTCAAACCTGCCGAAGCCGAAGCGTAACTGCACGTGCCTAGGGAGCTGAATATGGAGCAGAACCATGGAGCGGAGCGCTAACGAACTTGTGACGTCTTATTCAGCGATTTGAAGCGCCCGCAGCAATCTAAGGAATCTGAAACACGCTATATTTGAATAACCAGCCGTTTACAACGGGTATGTCAGGTGATTTTGGTAAATAACGTGTCTCATGTTCCTTACAAAATAAAATGAGGACCCGAAGGCAAAATAAGACGTCCTCGGTTCCTTAGAAAATCTCCTGGAAAATCGCTAGGATTACACAGCCTCTACTTCAATATGATTTGGCCCCTGACATATTCTTAAACGTATGATCAGACCAAAGAGCGGAGCGCTAACAAACCTGTGAGTCTTATTCAGTAATTTGAAGCGCTCGCAGCACTCTAAGGAATCCTGAAACACGTTTAGTTGAATAACCAGCAATTCATTGCTATTAACACATACGATATTGACTTGCAAACGTTTGAAAGAAACGAAGGCGGGTAATAACATAACGAACCACTCAATAATATGAGGAGGGATTCACTATGCAGAAGAAAATCGTAGGTGTGTTTAATACAGAACGTGAAGCATCGCAGGCTATCGAGGGTCTGAAGGCACAAGGCTTCACTTCAGACGAAATCTCCGTTGTTACACAAGATCGGGACGAACTGAAGGCAATTCGGGAAGAGACAGGTACCAAAGCCCCTGAAGGCGTGGCTGCTGGTGCAGCAACAGGTGGTGTCCTTGGTGGCGTAGCCGGTCTGCTCGCAGGTATCGGTGCACTAGCCATACCCGGCATAGGACCGATTCTGGCCGCAGGCCCTATCGCAGCAGCATTTACCGGTGCAGCTGTGGGTGCAGGAGCTGGCGGATTGGTGGGTGGACTTGTGGGTCTTGGTATTCCGGAAGAGGACGCTAAACAGTATGAGGAGTATGTACAGAATGGTAAAATCCTGCTGCTCGTAGATTCTACGGATCGGGACTCCGATGTATACGATGTGTTCAGTGGCAACAGCCAGCTTAACCGAGACAGAGCCGAAGCAACTCATCGCGGAGATGTGCCAGCCGATCGTCCGGATCTGGATATGGAAGAACGCAGATTGGAAGCTCAAAACAAGGCAGCGCGATTCGGTAACAATACATTCCTGTAATCTTGCCGCGAATTTAATCGATATGAAATAAAACCCAATGACTTATTATCTGCAAAATGGAATGACATATATGATCCACCAGATGGTCATTAGCCGGTTTCCTTAAGGGAAGCCGGCTTTTGTCCCTGTGTTGCATATGGGTGGGTGTCAATAATGTCGGATGGTGTTTTTACCCAGTCAAGCAGGGAATAACAATACATATAACAGTACAGCCAAAGCGAGTCCAATCACCAGTAGCATCAAAGTGAGAAACCGAATTAATCCGGTCGATGCCTGAAACGTTTGCTCATTGATTTGTGTACGCTTCCGATGATACGCTGCTGCCGAATACACAATGATGGATATGCCGCCAATCAGAGAAGTGATACCGGTAATAATCGCCGCAATATGTGCAAGCCGATCATACGCCGAGGAATTGAAGCCGAATCCGGCAGCAAGAAAGCCGATGCCCGCCATGGCAATACCCGTGCGTACCCAGGCCAGAAAAGTTCGCTCGTTAGCCAGATGTTGTTGGACATACTTGGAATCGGTAGTGGTTACGTCTTTGTCTGTGGAAGAAATGTGAATCAACTCCGTTCATTAAATCTACGGCTTCATTTTCATTATATCTCTTATCGCAAAACCAAGAAAGGATGGCTGAATGTATGCCTCGCAAAGAACGAATTACAGAAATAGAGAGCTTAAGGGGAATTGCCTTTGGAGCGGTGGTTCTCCAGCATTCCATCGCACATTACTCATTAGTCCCGGAAACAAGACTGGAGGATGGCGTGTTACTGGCCATACTGCTGATGCTCTCCAAATTTGCAGTTCCTTTATTCATATTCATAACAGGTATGGTGCTCTTCTATAACACGGGAGACAAGCTGCATTACGGCAAGTTTATGAGAAAAAGAGTAAACGACGTGATCGTTCCTTACCTGATCTGGTCACTCATTTATTTTACACTTGCACCGCGGGGCTGGACCGGATTTGGATGGAATGACATCCCAGACCTAGGCCTGAAGTTGCTTACGGGCAAAACGACTTCACACTTTTGGTACATTATTATGTTGATTCAGTTTTATCTGTTATTTCCGCTCTTTTTGCGAGCCATTCGTTATGTATATAACCGATATGAGGCCAAGGGGCGCTTGATCGCATTATTGATTTCTGGTGTGGTGTATCTTGTACTTGCGGATCAATTAAGAAACATCGCCAAGTTTATGGAACGGCTGAATATCCCAGTGCTGACAGATGCTTTTACAACGTATGCAGACCGTAATTTCATTTATTTTTTTATTTATTTTGTGCTAGGTGCAGCAGCGGGGTTATCCATCCAGCACTGGAATGAATGGATTCATCGATTGCGCTGGATATACTGGACAGTGTTTATTGTTCTGGGTCTGCGGTTTACTTATTTATTAATGCTGGAGTTTCAAAAGCCGGAAGGAATCAAAATTACATTCTACACAGTCAGCTTGATCCGCCCTGATATGGCACTCTTTCTGATCGCTTCCATTATGGTCATGTACCAGCTGGCCGGGAAACTGCATAACCTCAGGGCTACACGATTGCTGGGATGGATTGGTGGTGTATCGTATGGCGGTTATCTGATGCATATGTTGATGCTGCGGTATAGCTACATTCCGGATGAGTTGTTTTACGTTGCTATGGGCTGGAACCCTGTCATCCGAATGATCATCACCTGGTTGTTGGCTCTTACATTATCCTGTGTAGTGACATGGCTTATCTCTCGTGTAAGCTGGGGCAAATGGATTGTGGGGACTGTACCCAAGCCTGCTCGAAATGAATGAATATATCAACATATGAAAAATTCACAACAGAATCACAGCTGTGTAGGAATGAACAGGTGTACGAGAGTCGAGAGTATACGAACACAAGATACAGGAGCACAGGTATTACAGCTTTTGCACAGACTTTCTTGTCATTAAAATTCGATCTCACGACTCCCTGAACCCTGAAATAAAAAACTTTTGAACATAAATTAAATTTCATTACATGAAAAATTCACAAAAGTAAACCTTTTTCTGTGCTCACCCAGGCTAACGCGTATTCACACTATTTCTTGCTTGCCTTCCTTAAAGATAGATAAAAGGGAGGCAAAGCGGAGAAAGATGGCAGAACCCGAACATAAGTTTTATAATACTAGATATATAGGTTCTGACAGGAGGGGAATGAACGTGGCTTTTATGATTGCACAGCGGGCATTTATCAAGCTGTATCTGATTACGATGGTTGAACAGCACAGAGGGTATGGTTACGAGATGCTGGAGGCGATGAAGCAGGAATTCAAAGACTACGGTTATGTACCACCCCAGAGCGAGGTATATCGGGCACTGCATGAATTGGTACAGCAAGGAGTTTTTTATCGCACGAAGAAGCTGAAAGGCAATGATCCAAAGGTCGATTTTCAGGAAATCGTTCTATATCATTTTACGGATGATGGTGCGGAAAAAGCTGAGTTATACAAGAAACAGGTCAAAACGGATCTGGATCGTTGTCTCGGCATGTTACACAAGGCAGAAGAGGACAATTACGGTACGAAAGGAAGATGAGCATGAACAGACAGTTACAGTGGGGGGTACTCGGTACGTCAACCATTGCCAAAAATGCAGTCATTCCGGCAATCCAGCAGTCTGAACGTGGTGAGGTGTTGGCGATTGCCAGCCGCAGCAAGGAAAAAGCGGAAACCCTTGCCGAAGAACTCGGCATTGCCAGATCATATGGCAGTTATGAAGAGCTCATCGCTGATCCAGACATTGAAGCTGTCTATATTCCTTTGCCTAACCATATGCACAAAGAATGGACCATCAAAGCGGCACAGGCTGGAAAACACGTGTTGTGTGAGAAACCAGCTGCCCTGAATGCAGATGAATCAGCAGAAATGATTGAGGCGTGTGAGCAGCATGGTATTCTTTTTGCAGAAGCGATTATGTATCGATATCATCCCAAGCACAGACGTGTGCAAGAGATTATAGCTAGTGGAGAGATTGGCATTGTCAGAGCCATCCATGGTAACTTTACCTGTAATACCGCTGATGACAAGGAGAATGTAAGGTTCAAAAGAGAGATGGGCGGCGGATCATTATTTGATCTTGGCGTGTATCCGATCTCGGCGGCCCGGATGTATCTGGGACAGGAACCGGAAGCGGTGACAGTTCACGCTCTATTCTCGGACGAGCATGATGGCGTGGATATGATGGCGTCGGGACTGGTAGAATTTCCGAATTCGGTAGCTTTAACTTTTGACTGTGGCATGTGGGCTTCAGGTCGAGCGGAGATGGAGATTCTCGGGACGGAAGGGCGGATTGAACTTCCCAAAGTATTTGGCTGGGAGAACAGCGATATTCCACCTCAGATTATTGTGCACACTGATTCGGTCAGCCGTGAGGAACGTGTATCCGTGTCGAATTCCTATGTGCTTCAGGTGGAGACATTTGCAACGGCTGTGCTTGATGGAGCAGCTCTACCTTTCAGTCCGGAAAATACCATTCAAAACATGCGCGTGATTGATGCGTGCCTGGAATCGGCTCGAACTCGTCAACGTGTGCAACTGATCGATTAGATTAAGTCAGTTTACACATACTAGAAAACGCAGACTCCATCTTTAGGATGAGAGTCTTTTTTTCTGTCTTAAAATGTTACAATTATAATATTTTACAATTTAAACGTCTGAATTTGATATTTATACCAAATTGATGTGATATAAATAGTCATGAGATGACTTGTTTACTATAATCTAGCAGAACGAACAACTAGAAAGTTACAGCTTGCAGTTATGCATATCGTGACAACGTTCATCTACTTTGAAGGATCGGGAGGCCGGATTGATGAAAAAGTTGATATCCACCGCATTACTGGCATTGTTGTTAACATTTGTTTTCCTCACAGGTTCACAGTTCACTCCAGTCGGACAGCAGAAGGCATCTGCTGCAACATGTACCATCATCAATACGTTTACGGGTGTAGCAAACTATTTGAGTGCAAACGGAACGTTGCCATGTAACTTTATTACCAAATCACAGGCAACAGGACTCGGCTGGGTAGCTTCACAAGGAAACTTGGCTGTAGTGGCTCCTGGGAAAAGCATCGGCGGAGACGTATTTGGCAATCGGGAGGGGCTTCTGCCTTCAGCAAGTGGACGTACATGGCGCGAAGCAGATATTAACTATACTTCCGGCTTCCGTAATTCGGATCGGATTGTGTACTCCAATGATGGACTCATCTACAAAACGACAGATCACTATGCATCATTTACACGCATGAAATAGGTGGAAGGAGCAGCCATGAACACCGTGATTCTGGATGGAGAAGATTTTGCTAGTAGCGCTGAACTTCATCAGCAATTAAAGGATAAGTTGAAGCTGCCGGATTTTTATGGGGGTAATCTCGACGCTCTATGGGATTGCCTGACGGGTACGATTGAACTTCCAGTAGAGCTAAGATGGACCAACTACCGAATCAGCGAAGAACGACTGGGGAATGAAGCAGGCCGGGTACGTGATTTGATGTTGGAGGTACAGGCTGAACAGGCTGGATTTCAATTGCGTGTTGAGGAGTAGGCAGCAAATAAAGGCAGTTCAAATATAATCCGTCCAGCCGAGCAGACCACATGTGGTCTGTTTTTTTTTGTTTGTTATAGGAGGTTGTTCAAAAAGTCCTTGTGTTGATTACGAATCATCTGAAAGTAGAGCGAGATTTTACTTTGCTCACTTGTCGTTAAAATTATTTTCACGAAGGTATTGATTTCTGCATAACTTACGTTAAAATAAAATTAACATGAAAAATATTTTAACGTTAGGGAGTGGAAAGTCATGAACGATAACACAGCAGTTGGCAAGCAAGGTATGGGTGAGTTAATACGAATCAGACCATACATGCAATTTATGCTTAGTAAAGTTGTCTCCAGATTTGGTGATTCGATTGATTCGATTGCTTACAGTTGGATGGTGTACATTCTAACCGGTTCGAAAGTGCTGATGGGTACGTTGCTGGCGGTGAATTTTTTGCCCAATATCCTTCTGGGTCTGTTCGCCGGGGCTTTGGTTGATCGCATGTCTCCCAAAAAAGTGATTGTGATTACGAATACGGGCCGCGGGTTGTTTGTGGGGATTACAGCTCTGCTGTTTGGATTGGGCCAACTTGAAGTCTGGCATCTGTTTGTCATTACAATTCTGAATTCTTTGCTGGAATGCTTCACTACTCCTGCGGAAGTGTCCAGTGTCCCCCGATTGCTTCCCCCATCAATGCTGCTTTCAGGTAATGCGATGTCCTCTTCCGCAACCAGAGTGGCCGAACTCGCAGGACTTGCAGTGGCGGGTGCCCTTATTGCTACAATAGGCATTGCCTGGACGATCCTGATTGATGCGGGGTTGTTTGCGCTAAGTGCTTTAATTATGAGCCGAGTAGGCTACCCTGAAGTCTCAACATCTGCTAACAATGAAGATAAAATATTAACTGAAATGAATTCTCTTTCATCCGAAAAAAGTAGTATATTCTCCGAAATGGCGGAAGCTTTTCATTTTCTCCGTAAACATGCCTTATTGTTAATTGTCTCCATCCTGTTTGCCTTCGTTAATTTCTGCCTGATGCCGTTCAATGTTCTCCGTACACCCTATGTCATTGAAACGTTGCATGCTGGCGCTGGGGGATTAAGTCTGCTCAGTGGGCTGATGGTGGGAGGTATGTTGCTTAGTGGTGTATGGTTGACACAAAGGGGAGCGAATTATCGTAAAAGTGTGCTGGTCATCAGTGGTATTGTCATGTTGGGTCTCAGTTATGCGATGACGGCACTACCCGCTTACATGACTTCCTTCCAACTGTCGGTTGCAGCGGCCTTTTGTCTACTGATGGGTATGGGGATTCCGCTGGCTACAACACCGCTGGCTACCTATCTGATGGAAGTTACCCCTTCGGAGATGCTGGGCAGAGTGTATGCCCTTCAGACTATGCTTGTCTTGAGTGTTGCACCCCTTGGGAGCCTGGCTTCGGGAGCACTTGCAGATTGGCTGACCATGCCTGTTCTTTTTATCGTTTTTGGTATTATGCTTGCCATGTCAGCAGGTATGCTGTTATTTAGCAAAAGTTTTCGAAGTGCTCTGTGAAGATATCCAGATGTGATCATTAGCCGATTTTCTGTATCAAGTCATTTCCGGCTCGTTTTGACCGAAGTCCTGACGCAGCGGTATAATAGAGACATCGATGGACAACAGGTACCCCGGAAATGAGGATACAGGGATGGAGCACAAGGTTCTTTCAACAATTGAAGAAATTAAAATCTACTCCGATCCGTATCGGATACAGATTATGAATATGTTTAACAAGCAGGGCAGACCATCCACTGTCAAAGAGATCGCCGACCAGATGGGTGAGGTGCCAGCCAAAGTTCACTATCATGTAAAAAAGCTGGAGAAAATCGGTCTGCTGACGATCGTTTCCACACGTGAGATTAATGGGATTATCGCAAAATACTACGAACCATTCACCGGAGAGATCCATCTCCGTCACGAAGATGAAGACAAGGAAAACTCTCCATTGAAACAGGTGTTTCGGTCCGAGACGCTCAAATTATTAAATGAGATGTTCGAACAAAGTCGTCAGCGATTCATGCATCAGGCGGAAAACGAAGATCGGATGTTTCTCTCGGATATCACGCTGTACGCAACCCGTGAGGAAGTAGAGCAGTTGTATAAAAACATCATAAAACTCTGTGAACCCTATACAACAAAAGAGAATCGACAGGGGGAACATGAGGTCTTTCAGTTATTCTCTGCTCTCTCTAAACCTATAGTGAAAATACCTGCTTCCAAGACAGATGCAAAAGAGAAGAAGAAAGCTACGTCTAATAAGGGCAAATCAACTCCGAAAACGTCTCGATCTGTGTCTAAGCGGCAGGAGTCTGCATCATCTGATAGTGAATCGAAAGAATAAATGAATGGATGGAATCCATGGGTTCAGCGTTATCGCTGGAAGCAAGTAACGGCAAACGTGAGAGACTGCTTCGGAGAAAACTAGAAAAAGCCGCCCAATGGCGGCTTTTTAATGCGTGATAAGGAAGGCAAATGGTGGAGCAGCCTATGGAATCCAATTCAATTTTTTTCGCTTACCGTTTCAGTTCATAACGAAGTTACATGTTCTCATCATAGCCCTTCACATCACGTTTGGCTGCGGTTGCGGGGGAGTTGGATGTACCATATTCTTCGACCGCTTCCCAGGCATCTGCGTTGTCGAACTTGCCAGCCCGCTGCTGTCTTCCTTCTCCAGCACCACTCGGAGGCATGGTCATTACTTCCTCTTCAACGGGCCGATCGTTGCTGATCTCCCGATTAGGTGTGTCGTCAATACAGTAAGCGGTATAAGGGATAGCCTCAAGTCGTTCGAAGGGAATATCTTCTCCGCACGTTACACAGGTTCCATATGTACCTTGCTCCATACGTTCCAATGCATCGTTCACTTGATTGAATTCGTCTGTTAATGTATCGTCAATCGCCAGATCACGGCTACGTTCAAATGTTTCTGTACCGGCATCTGCTGGATGATTATCATAGGAGGACAGCTCACCGGTTGAATCTTTCAGCGACTCGACTGGAGCACCGTCTTCCATGCTGGATTCAAAATGACGCTGCAAGTTTTCACGTTGCTCCAAAAGGGCGTTTTTCAGTATTTGATGTTGATCTTTAGTTAATGTACTCATAAGGACATGCTCCTTTCCCGTTGTGGGGTGTAGTGAGTCTTTACCCGAATTGGATGAAAAGCAATCATTTTCGTGAGGAATAGGGCTGTATCGTTTTATATCTGACGGATTATGTGTTATAAAAAATAGAGAGAGAAAATGCCGTATGATATTTACAGGAAATAGAACCACGGCTTGGCTTATAATGGAGGTTGTCAATATGGATGAACATATGAAACGAAGATTGGATAAACAGAGACAATTGTTTAAACAATTGGGTGTGCAGCTAGATGCGTTATCGATTCATGAAAAACAATTTAATTATAAACTTCGTGGTTATGATCCGGATGAGGTAGATGCTTATCTTGATCTGGTCATCAAAGATTACGAACGTTTCTATGCCAATATTGCAGATCTGATGGACAAATGGCAAGAACAGCAGTTAACGATCCGCGATCTCAAGTCGTCCGCGAAACCGGTTGAAGATCCGACCAAGATTGATCGCAAACAGCTGGATGATATTGTGAAACAACTGGAATACAGTGTGCGACAGCTCAAGATCAGAGCACGTCCCGAAAAGGATCTGTTCTCTGAATAACGTCAGCATGTCCTGGATTATATTAAATAAAGGTGGTTAATCATGAGTACTCATTTTTCGGTCAGTGTGCATTGTTTGTTGTTATTGTCACTCAGCGCGCCTGAACGAATCACGTCTGCACACATTGCAGGTAGCGTGAATACCAACCCTGTCGTCGTCAGACGTATTCTGGGCGGGCTGAAAAAGGCAGGATTGGTGAACTCCTCTCCTGGAACAAGAGGCTTCTACTTAGCGAAGCCATCAAGTGAAATCACATTAGCGATGATCTATCAGGCTGCCAAGGACGAAGGTCCATTGTTCCCGATTCACGGCAATTGTAACCCGGATTGTGAAGTGGGCTTGCATATAGACAGCTTGCTGACTAATCTGTATCAGGTTGCCGAGGCGAAGGTGGAGCAGTTCTTTGCATCCATTACGCTCGAAGATATGGAACGCTCCTGTACTCAGATGCAAGCTGTTCCATCACAGACAGAGTAAATTGCAGTAAGACGAAAAGTTCATGTTGGTTTTAAGTACCGAGAAGATGGGATGAAGTTAGAAATGGAGTAGCGGAGCGTAGGAAACTACGTGAGCAACTACAATGTTTCCTAAGGAAACAACCTTCGTAAGCATATGCTTAATTCGGCTGAATTCCATATTCGATGCTGCGATGCCGTTAGGCATCCTTCGTAATCAAAAGCGGACTTTTTGAACGACCTCTTAAAGGAAAGGTGGGTTGTTATATGAAAATTGTAGTAATCTCTGACACGCATTGTTCACGTAAATCACAGAAATTACCGGTTAGGCTCCTTGATGTACTGCCGAGTGCCGATCTCATTCTTCATGCCGGTGACTGGTCGGATTGGAGCGTATACCCATTGCTTAGCGAGTATGCACCTGTTGAAGGGGTAGCTGGTAATACGGACCCGTCCGAAATCGCTGAAAAACTGGGGTATTCCCGTATTGTTGAAGTGGAAGGACTTCGTCTGGGGCTTGTGCACGGTCATCTGGGATCAAAGGGTACGGAGCAAAATGCAATTCATACCTTTGCAGGCCAGCATGTGGATGCTGTGATCTACGGACACTCACACATCCCGGTGATGCATACCGTGGATAACACACTGGTATTTAATCCGGGGTCGCCTACGGATAAGCGTTTTCAGAAGCAATACTCATTTGGCATCATGACAATAGATCAGGGGAAAATACAGGCTGAACATGTGTTCTTTGATCGGGATTAGAGAGATATGCGCTGGTTGCAAGTTGGACGAGTACAAGAACCAAAGCCAGCTACAGAAGTCGCGACTTGATAACTGACAGGGAACCTTTTCTTTAAATTTCATCTTATATATAATTATTGTACAAGGCATCTTTGAACAGAATTGAACTCTGTTCCAAGGATGTCTTTTTTGATTTGAGATCACATCATTCTCTCGGGAAGTTATCTCTGAATGGGGAATGTGCTCTGTTCGTTATCTGTCATTCATCTGTTGGCGTTTTCCCCTATGGTGAAGTTAAGTGGAGTGATACAATGCCTTTACGACATGAAATGAATACGTTTACATAAGGAGATGGATCATGATGAAACTGTCTGTATTCACCGTGGCTACCCCTGATCTGAATGCAGAAGAATTGGCATCGGCTGCGGCAGCAGCGGGGATTGATGGGATTGAGTGGAGATTCCGTGGAATTCCTGAAGATGCTATGTCTGAAGAGCCTTCTTACTGGAGAAATAATCGATGCTCGGTAGATCCGAGCCGCTGGGAGGAACAGGTTCCTGTTTTTCGTGAAGCAGCGTTGGGGCAAGGTAGAAAATCCATCGCACTTGTACCGTATCTGAACTGTGAAGATCTGTCTGCCACCAAGCAAGCGTTTCAGGCTGCGGCTGGTTTAGGAGCATCTATGATGCGTGTGGGTGTTCCTGGATATGATCGCAAGACCAGTTATCCTGAGTTGTATCGTAAGGCCGTTGATTACCTGAGTGAAGTACAAGATCTGGCCAAACAGTACAACATCAAGGCGATTGTAGAGACACATCACCAGACGATTGCACCGACGGCATCGCTGGCCTATCGGCTTGTGCAATCGCTCGACCCGCAGCATGTGGGTGTATTGTACGATCCAGGCAATATGGTGCATGAAGGATATGAGAATCATCGGATGGGACTTGAGTTGCTGGGCCCTTATCTGGCTCATGTACATGTAAAAAATGCCGGGTGGTTTGAAGCAGAAGGGAAAGATTTGCAAAAGGCTAATGTGACTGAGAAGAGCAACGGAGTGGCTCTGAATACAGCCTGGAAATGTCACTGGACGCCGCTGACTGAAGGTATGGTCGATTGGGTACAGATGGTGCGGGATCTTCGTGCCGTTGGGTATGACGGATACTACGGAATTGAGGACTTTAGTGGTGCCTTGGAATCCAAGGCGATGTTACAGCATTTTGCAGACATTTTCGCCGAAATTGAGCGACGTGTGGACGAGGAGGAGCAGTCATGAGTATCGTACGAGTAGCGGTGATTGGTATTGGAAACATGGGAGCAGCACATGCCAGAACGTTGGTGGCTGGAGAAGTACCCGGTGCGGAATTGGTCGCCGTATGTGATGTAAGAAGAGAGATGGAGAGCTGGGTATCCAGTCATCTTCCGGCAACGGTCACCTATTGGCAGGATGCTGAGCAGATGATGGCTTCGGGTACGATTGATGCAGTCATTATTGCAACGCCGCATTATGACCATCCGGAACAGGCCATTCAGGCTTTCCAGCATGGCTTGCATGTCATGATCGAGAAGCCGGCCGGTGTATATACGAAACAGGTACGCAAGATGAATGAAGCGGCCGCAGCCAGTGGCAAAGTCTTTTCCATGATGTACAACCAGCGGACCAATCCACTCTACATTAAGCTGAGAGACTTGATTGCTTCGGGAGAACTGGGCGAGGTACGGCGTACCAACTGGATTATTACGAACTGGTATCGATCCCAAAGTTACTATGATTCCGGCGGCTGGCGGGCAACTTGGGCAGGGGAAGGTGGCGGTGTACTGATTAACCAGGACCCGCATCAACTGGATCTGTGGCAGTGGACCATTGGCATGATGCCGGTGCGCATGCGTGCTTTCTGTTCGTTTGGCAAGTATCGGAATATTGAAGTGGAAGATGATGTAACGGCTTATGTGGAGTATGAAAATGGAGCAACAGGTGTATTTGTAACGACTACTGGCGAAGCACCGGGTACGAACCGATTTGAGGTCAACGGAGACCGAGGTAAAATCGTAATCGAAGATGGAAAGCTTACGTTCTGGCGACTTCGGGAATCTGAGCCCGAATTCAATCAGCGGTTTACCGGAGGTTTTGGACAGCCAGAATGCTGGAAATGTGAAATCCCGATTACAGGTGTGGAAACGGGTCACCCTGGCCTGATTCGTAACTGGGTTGACTCGATTCGTACAGGCGCATCACTTATTGCTCCCGGTAAAGATGGTATACACGGATTGACGTTATCCAATGCGATGCTGCTGTCCACTTGGACGGATAACTGGGTGGATCTGCCGATCGATGAGGATCTGTTCTATGAGCATCTGCAAGAACGTATTGCTGGTTCCACGACAAAGAAAGATAAGGCATTCAGTGGCAGTCAACCTGCTGATCTGAGTCAGACGTTTAAATGAAGATGTCATGTAAGACGAATTCATTGTAATCAACATTTTATAAAAGGGATGGGATGACATGGCTAAAGACGGGATGTTCTATGCACCGAAAAGTGTTACAAAAGAGGTCGTATGTGGTTCGGGTGAGTTCACGATTGCTGCTGTTGCACTGGATCATGGACACATCTACGGCATGGTTGGGGCATTGTTGGAGGCTGGAGCTACTCTCAAGTGGGTGTATGATCCGGACCCGGCGAAGGTAGAGGCATTTCGGAAGCAGTTCCCGCAGGCTCAAGTCGCTGGATCTGAAGCAGAGGTGCTTGCCGATGATGAGGTGTTATTGGTGGCAAGTGCAGCGATCACTTCAGATCGTGCGCCGCTTGGTATGAGAGTTCTGGCCGCAGGCAAGGATTATTTTACAGACAAAGCCCCATTTACCACGCTGGAGCAATTAAAGCTTGCACGAGAAGAAGTGAAGCGAACAGGCAAAAAGTATATGGTGTATTACAGTGAACGACTGCATGTAGAAAGTGCGATCTATGCTGGGCAGCTCATTGAACAGGGGGCAATCGGCAAAGTAGTGCAAGTTATGGGTACAGGCCCGCATCGCTTAAATGCCGGAGGAAGACCCGACTGGTTCTTCAAGCATGAGCAGTATGGCGGCATTCTATGTGATATCGGGAGTCACCAGATCGAACAATTTCTGACGTTTGCATCATGTACGGACGCTGAGGTAGGGTTCAGTCGTGTGCATAACTTCAATCACCCACAGTTCCCGGAACTGGAAGACTTCGGCGAAGCTTCTCTGATTGGTGATAACGGAGCTTCCGGTTACTTCCGAGTAGATTGGTTCACACCGGATGGTCTGGGCACATGGGGCGATGGGCGTACAGTTATTCTGGGAACGGACGGTTATATCGAACTGCGGAAGTATATCGACATCGCAAGGGAACCTCAGGGGGATCAGGTGTACCTGGTCAATCATGAAGGGGAGTACCGCTACAATGTAAAAGGCAAGGTTGGTTACCCGTTCTTCGGCCAACTCATTCGCGATTGCCTGGATCGCACCGAGACAGCCATGACACAGGAACATGCCTTCAAAGCGGCAGAACTCTGTCTGATTGCACAACATAAAGCGATGAGCGAGCGCGTGGTGTGGAGCAGCGGAGCGAAGTAAATGTTTTAGGTGAAGGGGAGCAAAGGTTGATTACTATAGATTATCCGTAAATCTTCTTTTGTTGAGTGAAGAAAGAGCAGCCCAAATGTAAAACTGCATCCAACAGGTTAGTCTTTTCTAACAAATGGAGCAGTTCGCACTGGGGCTGCTTTTTTTTGAGTACTTTCGTGACTTCGCAGATGGATTAATTTGGGTTATATTATATGTAGTTCGGATATTCGTTAAAAAGAGAGGTATCTACGAAGTTCGTAGATATGATGTTATACGACAGAATCTCATAGAAAAGCATTTTATAAAAGGGAGATCAAAAATGAATTCTGAAAATTTTTCATGGACAGAAGTCTACTCGTCTTGGAAATATTTTGTTGAAAATTATAGCTATAAATCTATTAAAGATCCGATCTTCAAACAAGTTCAAATACAATCACAATCGAATCCTAATCTTAACATTGGAACTGGAATAATAGATTGGTGGCCGACTAATGAAATTGAATATAGAACAAAAAAGTTAAATGATAGAGGTATCCTAGGGGCTGATTGGGATACGGTAGTAGGTTTTAACCGAACTGCTGAAATGTTATGGGAAAACAAAGAAAATAATGAAAAACAAGCTCTGATTTGGATTGCTGCTGGATTGAATGAAATATTAACTCATCTCCCAGAAGAATGGAGAGGAAACTCGTATAGATTTATCTTTGAAACTAAATTGAATATTATGAAAGAATTTAAAGATAGAAATATGTGGTCATGGCACGCCTCGACCAAGAATTTCTTGCCTGTCAAAGTTAATAAATTCATGGAATTATATTCTGCCCCGATGGAGATATATAACTTAATAAATATCATAGCTATCGATAATGCTTTTTCAAGAAATGCATGGACATTAGTGCATGTTTCTCGAGAAGAAGATGACTCCGTATAACATAATATTCTCGCTGAGGGCATACGCCCTTGGTCCGACATTCAGCCGGACACTCAGCATGGGCTGAGTCGTAAATACAGGAACGTTATATGACAGTGCGATGATAGAATTTAAAGGAGGGAACTCGTGATGACAAATAAAGAATACAAAGAGCTAGTAGAAGCTAAGTATGGTAAGTCCTTAAAAGAAGTGATGAGTTTCTAGGAAGTAGGTACAGCCGGACACACCCGGGCGTCGCGAATACAGGAACGTTACACGATAGAATCAAACACAATAGAAAAGAGGATCATATGATCCTCTGAATGCTAGAGTTTTGCAATTCACTAAAGAGTTGTAGAGCGTCTTTGAAACCTTGTATGTAGATACTTCTTTCTAAGATGGATTGAAGAGAAATTTGAGCGTCTTCGTAGAGAAAAACCGTATGTTGAAGTTGATCGGGCAAAGCATCACGAAGTGTTTTAAAGTATTGATCTGTCTCCGCAGAAAGTTGATTGTATTCCGCATGACATCCTAGAAGCTCAGTATAGAGTAATTCTAGACGTATTCTTATAAGCGGTTCTGTTAGCGATTCTAATGTATTAGCCATATCATGTTCCTCCTTCAATTAACTCCATAGAGTTATTATATAACCTTATAAAGTTAATTTCAAGGTGAATATTTGATTTTATAGAGTTAAAAACTCGCTTTTCGTTGATGATTACTAATGTGGAAGATAAGATAGAGTTATGGAGGGGAAGAAATGAAAGTAATCAAGTGTAATATACGAGAACTCATGGCAGAACATCGAATAGATGATATAACGGAATTGATGGTGAAATCAGGTCTAAGTCGGAACTCAATCAACAAGTTATATAGAGAGACGAATATAGAAACAACAAAATTAGAAACACTATTCAAGTTGTGTGATACGTTTAATTGTAAGTTGTCTGATTTGATCGAATATGTGCCAGAAGAGAATAAATAGTGAGAGCCGTTTCGAGAAGCGATTCCGTCGTATAACATAGTATTCAAGCAGCGGCTCTTAACAGAGCCTTGGTCTGCTGGATGAATTTTGTGGAAGCGTTTCAGCAGACACATCCGACTTCGTCGGACGTCATGAATACAGGAACGTTATGAGAAATTATTGCAAGAAAAAATATCAAAGATAAATAAAAGTGATTGAAGGAGAATCCTAAATGAAGATTGCAATTATAACTGATATACATGGTAATTATCCGGCATTGAGTGCCGTATTCTCTGATATTGTTTTCCGCGGGGACATCGAACATACATATTGTCTGGGTGATATGATTGGTATCGGCCCTAACTCTAACGAAGTGCTTGAAGAGATAATGAATCGAAAGGATGTATCGGCGGTTTCAGGTAATCATGAAGAAGCGGTTTTAAAACTACTGCAAGGGAAAGATACCTTGCCAGGTCATGAAATGATTGCTGAACATCATAAGTGGGTCGGTAAGCAGCTAAAAAAAGAAAATATCAAGTTTATAGAAAATCTCCCTCAGACATTAGAAGTTGAAATAGAAGGGAAAAAAATATTAATAACGCATTACCATATGAAGAAAGAAGAAAGAGAAATAATAGATGAAACCCCTTCGGGATTAAAATTAGACGCAAGGTATGAAGGCTCACCGTATACTCTCGTTTGTTTTGGTCATCATCATCCAATCCATTACTTCAAGACAGATCAAAGAGTTTATTTGAATCCTGGAGCTTTAGGTTGTAATGATCATGCGATTGCAAGATACGCGGTAGTAGAACTGAAAAAAAGAACAGTGAATATTCAACTTATAGGAATCACATATGATAATAAAGCATTTTTGGAGTCTTTTGAGCAGTTAAAAGTTCCAGACAGAGAGTTTATGATAAAAGCATTTCATGGGAACCAACTTGAGAGAGATTTCAAAGATGGAAATAACATCTCATAACATAATATTCAAGCTACGTCTCCTTCGGAGCCTTGGTCTGGGGGGGATTTTCAACGAAGCGTTTCAGGCAGACAACCCCTTTGGGGTTCGTGAATACAGGAACGTTAAGTGAAATTCCAGTGAGAGCTAAAGGCTTGTAAAATGGTATAATATAACCATCAAAACAGAGGAGGGACAATGATGAAATGGCAAGAAGTTCAACAGATTTTCCCGAACCAATTCGTAAAATTCGAAGTTCTTCATTCTGAAGAAACAGACAATCACAAGATCATTGATGATGTGGCCGTGATTGGCCCGATCAGTGATGAAGAAGCGACTCGCGAATTATTGAACAGTAGAGACAAAACCTTGGTTTACCATACATCCAAAGATCAAATCGTTGTGAAGGTTCGGAAAAATATAGGATTAAGGAGAAATCTTTAAATGAATATTGAATATAGAGATGGGCTGTTATTCACGGAAATAACAGTCCATTTTAATAAGCAGAAGAAAGTGATATCGATCATCGCGATTGATACAGGAGCCAGTCATAGCTTGATTTCACAAGATGAAGTGGATGAGATTGGGATACTAGTGAGTATGGACGATGAAATTATAACAAGCTACGGAATTGGAGGTAAAGAGCTTGCTTTCAGTAAGCGAATCGACGGTATACAGGTAGGAGATTTTATTTTAAAGGATGTATACATAGACTTTACTTCATTTAAATATCACAACATTAACGGACTTTTGGGACTAGATGTACTGACGGAAGGAGAATTTGATATTGATCTAAAGGAATTTAAATTACTTCGTTCATAAGAGATAAAAGACATAAGAGATTGAGTGGGGATTCGAGGAAGACAGGAACATCACTTAACAAAATATTCAAGCAGCGTCTCCGTTGAAGCCTTGGTCTGCGAGGTGGATTTCAAGGGGAGGCATTTCACCAGCCAACCCCTTCGGGGCTCATGAATACAAGAACGTTATAAGAAATAGCCGCAAAGAATAAAACCTTTCATCAAAGCTCAGATGTACTTTAAGTTAAACCAACTTAATACATTTTTGAACTTCAACGAGCTATCTGTATGGTAAAGTGAAGATTATCAGTAATTTTTAAGGGCAACTTGCTTGAATGTGGAGGGGATAATTGGTGTTAGAATTAGCGATGAATGAGCTCGAGACGGCTCGCTTTTTATGCAGCGGTATAAGTAATACAGTTCTTTTTGCAAATATAGAAGGAAAGATAGGAAGGACATGGATTGATAGTAAGAAGAAGCCCACTTACTCCGTGATTATTGCAGGAGATTTCGCATTCTTACTTGGAAGTGTCGAAGCATTGAAAGAAGTAGATGTTCCATTGCGGTTTGTTCTTGAAGAATGCAGGAGGAAAATCATAATTACAAATGAGTTTTCTTGGATATCCCTTTTATCTCAACATTACTCAGATTCATTTCAAAAGTTTAGCCGGTATTCCTTTAAGAAAGAACCGACTTTCCAAGTAGAACAGTTAGAAGAGAACATAAAAATGATAGATACTGCTTTCAAAATCGTACCCATAGATGAACATATTTACCCAATGGTACTGCAAGATTCCTTTATGGCAGATTTTTGTTGTTTCTTCTCTTCCTTAGAAGAATTTATGCAGCATGGAATTGGATTTGTTATCCTCAAGGATAATCAGATTATTACTGGTGCTTCTTCTTATACTTATCATGAAGGGTGTATTGAAGTTACAATTGGGACACATCCCTTGTACAGGCGCCAAGGTTTGGCACTAGCTTGCGCATCAAGATTGATTCTTGAGTGCATGAGCCGAAATATCCACCCAAACTGGGATGCAGCCAATTTAGAGTCAGTTGCTCTTGCAGAAAAATTAGGTTACAAAATGGAAAAAGAATACGAAGTGTACTCTATATAAACAGTCACACTATGGGGACGGCGTTAAGATAACAGGACACAGTAGTTGAGTGTTGTAAAGAAAATACTTGTAGGTAATTCAAAGAAGGCGGATACATCTTATAACAACATATCTACGCTGCGTCGCTATCGCTCCTTGGTTTGCCCGAGGATTTTCGAAGAAGTGGATTCAGGCAGACACCCCTGCAAGGCTAAGTGGCGGAGCCACCCAGTCGCTTTGCTCCTTTAAGCCTTTCGGGTTCGTAGATACAGGAACGTTAGAGGAAATCGTCGTAAAACATAGTCTAAGGAGAAAATATGAACCGAATATTGGTTATTGGATCAGGTGGATCAGGCAAATCAACCTTATCCCAAAAGCTCAGTAACATACTTGACCTCCCAGTCATACATTTGGATACTTATTTTTGGAATCCTAAGTGGGTACCTAAACCAAATGAAGAGTGGGATAAGATCGTTGAACAATTTACTAATGGAGATCATTGGATAATTGATGGTAACTATTCAAGGACGATGGATATCAGGATTAAGAAAGCGGATTTAATCATTTTTTTGGACATGCCAAGACTTCTATGTAGTTATCGAATTATTAAACGGCGAATTATGTATCATAACAAAACTAGACCTGATATGAATGCAGGATGCAAAGAAAAATTAGATTGGGAATTTATTAAATGGGTTTGGAATTATAGGACAAGAAGTCGAATGAACACAATAAAGGAACTAGAGCAGGTAAAAGAACATCAACAAGTGATTATTATAAAAACAAGAAAACAGGTAAATGAATTAATAGAAAGACTAGCAAAGAATAGACATATTTGAAAGTAATTCAGGAAGTCGACGACATCTTCTAACATAACATTCCTACGTCGTCGCTGATGCTCCTAAGTCGCCAAGATGGATATCGAAGAAGTGGAATCAGGCGACACATCCAATCAGTTAAGTCTGGCGACCCGGCACTACGTGCCTTAAGCCGCTTGAACGTCAGGAATGCAGAAACGTTATACGAAACACTTCGAAAGCAGGAAGAACATGAGAACAAATAAGGCGATGAGAAATTTATTGAATGAGCTTGCTCAATCAAACAAATCGATCAGTTCGAATTTATTTAACCCTACTTTTCATGAATGGGAGAATTGCATTTTAGTTGATGCTTCAAGTTTAAGAGAGATAGATTCTATTGAAGAATCCATGTATCAGGATCGAACGGAACTAGAAGCCTCAATAAATCATTACCATCTAGAGCATTTAAGCACTGGAATAAAACTCATATCGAATTGGAAAGAGAATTTAGAGTGGAACTATCCTGAAAAAGACTTTATTTTAATTTTAAGTTCTACAATCGAAGGAGAAGATGTGGTAATTAGATTCTATCAATTTAGAGATCATGAACCTGAATGGATTAAACTAAACGATCTTGAAGGTTATAAAGAAGAAGCTATTTTAGTCATTGAGATTTTGAATGCAGTTCAATGAAGCGAAGTGCTTCGTATAACATGATATTCATGCTGTGACTCCGAGGGAGCCTTGGTCTGCTAGATGGATTTCGAGGAGGCGTTTCGGCAGACAACCCCTCTGGGGTTCGTGAATACAGGAACGTTATCCGAAAGACTTACAATACTACATTTGAGGATAGAGGTGTAAGTATGTTCTTTTTACAGATGTCAGGATTCCTAGGATCAGGAAAATCAACATTAGCAAGACAGATTAGCCAAGCAACTGGAGCTGTCATTGTCGATCATGACATTTCCAAAACAGCAATTTTAAAATCGTTATCATCACAAGGAAACACGATGGAAGGTAAAGCAATAGGACAACTATCCTATGATGTAGATTGGTCGTTGGTGGATTTTCATTTATCGAATGGACACAGTGTCATTATGGATAGTCCTTGTTTGTACAAAAATTTATTAGAAACCGGACTTGAATTAGCGAGAAAACACAAAAAGAGATATAAGTATGTGGAATGTTATATAGAAGACATTGAAATAATACGAAATCGATTAAAAAATCGAGAAAGACTTCTGAGTCAAATCGAAGCACCATCATCAGAAGAAGGATTTTATAGGACTATAAAAAACAGTAAAAAACCAGAAGAAGAGAAGTATATAGTAGTAGATTCATCGAAACCAATCGCAGATTACTTTCCAAAAGCTCTTGAATATATAAATGAATGAAAATAAAAGTATAGATAATGAAAGTAAATTCAAGGTGGCAAGTCCATCGGATAACAAAACATTAACGCATTGGGACATCCGTCCCTTGGTCAGCAGAGGTATTGGCAGAGAAGTAGATCCTGCTGACAACCCTGCGAGCCTAAGTCTGACGACCCGTTGCGCTTCGCTCCACTTAAGGCTCTCGGGTTCGTGAATGCAGGAACGTTATCTGACATAAACCTATTACATTTAGGAGCAAATAATGAAGATCACTTTCTCGAAATGGGTTCAATATTATCGGAGAAATAATCAAAATCTCAAATATATTCATTGGGATGACAACTATAAATTAACAACTAATGAAAGAAAAATAATCATTAAGTCAATTCAACAGTTTCAATTAGGAGAAAACTCTGAAGGTAAACATCTAATTAAACGTGCGCAAGAATATGTACATCAGACACAAGATCAGGATTACTATGAAGCACTTATAGAATTCATTAAAGAAGAACAGAGACACGCTAGAGATCTAGGCAGATTTATGAAGGTACAGGGAATCCCACTCCTTCGTAGACATTGGGTGGACAATGTATTTAGAAGATTACGTCTATATGCGAGTCTAGAACAATCAGTCATTGTTCTATTAACTGCTGAGATCATTGCTAAGTTGTACTATAAAGCCTTGCAAAAATCTACAAAGTCAGAAGTATTAATAGATATATGTAATCAAATTTTAAGTGATGAGGAGAAACATGTTCAGTTTCAATCTGAAACACTTCATAAATTTGCTCAAAATAGAAGCGTTTTCTTTAACAGAATAGTTTATATCCTTCGTAGAATCCTTTTTGAAGGAACGCTAATTATAGTGTGGTATCAACATAAGAGTGTATTTAAAGCTGGGGGATATAAACTCAAAAGTTATTACTATGAATGCCGTCATGAGTTTAACTTAACAAAGAAGATTATAGCTAATTCACAGTAGAGGTTTACGTCAGATAACATTATATCCAAGCTTTGGGTCCTGACGCTCCCTCGGTCAGCCCGAAGGGAATTGGCAGGGAAGTGGAATCTGGCGGACACATCCGCACCGACTAACCGCATCGCGGCCGTCTTTTGACGGAGTCTTAATTCGGTGGGACGTCGTGAATACAGAACTTTATAGGTGATCAGCGTAAAAACAGTATAACAATTCATTATTTTATTTTTGAATAGGAGTGAAATCATGCTGGAAGCGGTTATTTTCGATATGGATGGTACACTATTTCAAACAAACAAAATCTTAGAGTTGTCGTTAGAAGAAACGTTTTCTGTCTTGAGGTCTCGTAATGAATGGTCGAGTGAGACTCCAACTCAAAAATATCGTGAAATAATGGGTGTTCCTCTACCAGTAGTTTGGGAAACGTTATTGCCGAACCATTCAAATGAAATCAGACGAATTGTGGATGAGATCTTCCTTGAGAAGTTAATTGCAAATATTAATAATGGCAATGGCGCCCTATATCCGCATGTCAAAGAAATTTTTAATTACTTGAAAGATGAAGGCTATTTCATTTTTATTGCAAGTAATGGATTAAACGAATACCTCAATGCCATCGTTAACTGCTACAAATTAGATAAGTGGGTGGCAGAAACTTATAGCATCCAACAAATAGGAACTCAAAATAAGGATGACTTAGTCGGTCATATTCTTAAAAAACATCACATCAGCAATGCAACTGTAGTTGGGGACAGGATTTCTGATTTCAATGCCGCAAAAAACAATGGGTTGAAGGCTATTGGTTGTCGATTTGATTTTGCCCAAGAAGGGGAGCTGGCACAAGCGGATTTTATTATTGACGACTTACTTGAATTAAAAAATATATTTTAACATCAGGGAAAATAGAATGCTTTTGTAATTATATCGAAGAAGACGCTGAAATCCTATACATCATATTTAAGCTGCGGTTACCCTTTGTTCAAAATGATGTTTTTGGCAGGGGAGTTGATTCATGTTACGACTTGCTGCGCAAGTTCGTGAATACAGAACGTTATACGCAACCCCTTAAGAATGTTAAACCATGCAACCAATTAATAACAATAATAAATATTGGTGAAAGAATAAATTTACAACGTAGCAGTTGAAAACCAGGATGAGCGGAATATTAGAAGGTGTACCATATAACAATAAATTTCCACATCGTTAGTTATGCTCCTTGTCATCAGGAGGAATACCAGAGAAGCGGATTCATAATAAAGTGCAAACTAAAGAATATTTCTATTATGAGAGAGAGAGGATCAAATGAATTATCATTTTGGTTTTTCATGGAAGGGTCTGATCATCCTTTTATTGCCAATGATACCAAATATATTTTATTTTTTAATTCCTGCGTCAGATATATCAGGAAACAATGCAAATAGCCATTTGATCTTAGATGTTTTGGAGCACGGAAGTCAGGCGATATTTTTCTTTCTTCTGATATTTGTTGTAAGAAAACAAGTATCTGAAATGCGATGGCCGTATATAATTGGTATGGCAATAATGTTGATTTTTTATTATGGGCTATGGATATTGTATTTTACAGGCAACGCAAACTCGATTATTTTTTTGGGGATGGCCGTTCTCCCGGTAATATATTTTATATTAGCTGAGATTTGGCTTCAAAATTATCTGGCTATTATACCAACAGTACTTTTTGGTATTGTGCATGTCATTAATACATATTTGTCTATTGCGAATTAAAGGGAGGACAACAATCCTCTTAAATTTTGATTGTGCGTTCAGCATGTATTCTATATCAAGGATTAAGTCCCGAATGTTGAGGTTAGAAGTCAGCCATAGCTTAAGGCAGGGGTGTCCAACGTGAGCAGGAATCTGAATGAAGCCATCGGCAAATCTCCGGTCCGAGGAACACGAGCCTCTTATAAGGCTAGCGTTCATTGGATGAAGTTACTACACAAACCAAAGTTGATACTGCTGAAGGCGTACGAGAGTAAATGAGGGGATCTTTCCTATGCGGAAACGGATTTGATAGGAGCAAAAGATAGAACCAAGAGATAAAACACGTAAAGACATATTAAATACATAAAACACACAAGACATATAAGGATGTGGAATCGAAGAAGAAGGGGCAGCGTATAACAATGCATTTTTGCTTCGTCGCTGATGCTCCTCGGTCTTCAAGAGGGATTTCGGAGAAGTGGAATCAGGCGACACATCCAACCGGCTAAGTGGCAAAGCCACCCGGGCCTCCGGTCCTTAAGCCGTTTGGACGTCAGAAATGCGCAATGTTATAAGAAATCGACGGAAGACCTGGAAAACCATATTACATATGAAAGAGGGAATTGGACATGCATATAGAATTTGATGAATATCTTATCACGGATGACAAAAAATTATTGGATATCGAAACCATCAGTAGCTTCTTGTCAAGAAGCTACTGGGCGAATAGAAGATCAAAAGAGAAAATTAGAAAATCATTTGAAAACTCAGAATGTATTGGTGTTTATAAGGGTGAAAAACAGATAGGGATAGCTAGATTGGTTACAGATTACACGACCGTTTACTGGTTATGCGATGTTTTCATTGATGAGGAATACAGAGGTAAGGGGATCGGCAAGAAATTAATTGAAAGCATTACAACAGCAGAAGAATATAGGAATCTATTTGGTATTCTTGGAACAAGGGATGCACATGGGTTGTATGAAGGTTATGAATTTGCAAAGGACAACGGCAAATTTATGGGGCGAACGCCTGACTTTCTAAGAAATTAATAAAGATATTAAAACCAAGGTTTAGATAACTCAAAGAGGCCCTGGACATCTTATAACATTACATTTTCGAAGCGGGACATTCGTCCCTTGGTTCGCCGGATGCAGCTGGGAAATGAATGAAATCAGGCGAACCCTGCAAGGCTAAATGGCGAAGCGACCCGGCGCATTCGCGCATTAGCTGTTTAGGGTTAGTAAATGCGAGAACGTTATATGCAATCCCGGAGATTTAGGTTCCAATTGAGGATGAATGTATTAGGAGGGAAGGATGATGAATAATGGTATGGCATCATGGCAAGAACTGAAAATAGATTATGAAATTAATCAAATATCTCCCAATATATCAACTAGACTAGAAGATATTGAATGTATCCCTACGGGGCTTGGAATAAAAATACTCACGATCCTTATTGAATGGGCTTGCCAGCCACAAAATACCCACCCAATTGAAATAGCGAGGAAAAAGGTTAAAACAATTCCTTCCGATTGGCTAATAGAACATCTTCCTAATGTAGCTAAAACAGCAATTTGTCTTGACGATGAATGGGAGTATCGTAGATTGTTAGAGCTACTTTCAGAGGCAATTCCAAAATTGCTAGATTGGGGAATTGAATTGGGGATTAATTCTAAAAATGAAGAAATTAAAGAAGCAGCAAATGACTATAAAGAAAAATAACAGTTTTGTAGAGTGCAATGAAATGAGAATGTAGATGTGGATTGAGGAAGTCGGTACAGCATATACATCATATCCACGCATCGGACCTGACGGTCCTCTGTTCACCCGAAGGAGTTCAGAGAAGTGGGGTTCAGGCGAACAACACTGCGGACCTAACCGCATCGCGGTCGGCAGCTGAAGCTACCTTAAGGTTCTCGGGCTCGTGAATACAGAACGTTATAAGAAATTGGCACAAGATATTAAGAACAGGGGTGATTACTATTAAGTTCATACTGATATTTGGCCCACAGGCTGTCGGGAAGATGACGGTTGGTCATGAATTAACGAAAATAACGGAATTGAAATTGTTTCACAATCACATGTCGATCGAGCTGTTTCATCCCTTTTTTGGTTTTGGTACTGAAACTTGGAGGTTATCAAGTATCGTAAGAAGAGAGCTTTTTGAATCTTTCGCAAGCAGCAACCAGTATGGACTTATTTTCACTTACGTTTGGGGGTTTGATCTTCAGGAGGACTGGGAATTCGTCAAGCAAACATGTAACATGTTTGAATCGAAAGGAGCAGAAATTTATTTTGTTGAATTAGAGTCAAATATAGAAGAAAGATTAAAACGAAATACAACGGCGTTTAGACTTGATCAAAAACCAACAAAAAGAAATATTGAACATTCTGAAATGGACTTAATCAAAACGATGGAAAAACATAGACTCAATTCAAAAGAGGGAGAAATTACTAGAGAGAACTATCTGAGAATCAATAATACAAATTTAAGTGCAGATGAAGTTGCAAGATTAATTAAAGATGGATTTAATTTATAGTACGTGTGAGTAAGTCAAGAAGGCGCCAACATCTATATGACAATATATTCAAGCATCGGCTACGCCTTGGTCACAATGATGGGGATTGGTAGAGTAGTGATTCATATGACAACTTGCTACGCAAGTTCTTGAACACAAAACGTTAGGTGAAAGCTCGATGATCGTTTCCTTAAGAAACGTTATTATTCCCGAAAGTGGTGATTTGGTGAATGAATTAACAATCGAGATAAATGATTATTTAGAGAATAAATACCAGAGAGAAGAATTTAGCGGTGCTGTTCTGGTTTCCAAGAACAACAGAATATTATTTAATGCTGGAGTTGGGATAGCAAATAGAGAACATCAAATTAAGTGTACAACCGAAACTAGATTTCGTATTGGTTCGATAACCAAACAATTTACTTCAATGGCCATTATGATTCTTTTTGAGAGAGGTTTACTTAGCGAGAGTGATAGACTAGCCAAGTTCTTTCCTCATTGTCCCTACAGCGAAAGTATAACTATCCATCATCTTTTAACTCATACATCAGGAATCCCTAATATTACTCAACTCCAAGATTTCAAAAAAATAATGAAGGAATATACTCCGTTACTTATAAGTACAGAGTTAATAATGAAACTCCCGTTAGATTTTCAGCCTGGCACTCAATTTAAATATTCGAATTCTGGTTATTTACTGTTGGCTTACTTAATTGAAATGGTAACAGGGCAGTCCTATGAAGAGTTTTTGAAAGAGAATATATTCCGCCCTTTATCTATGAATTGTTCAGGATCGGATAAATATAAGGAGATTATATTACAAAGAGCGTCCGGGTATGAGTTCGATCATAAAAATGATATTGTTAATTCTGATTTTATTGATATGTCCATTGCATCAGGTGGGGGAGATCTCTTATCGACCACAGAAGATTTGTACAAATGGGAAATTGCACTATCTTTAAACCAATTAGTTTCAAATAAAGGAATGCAGCGTCTGTTTACTGATTATGGATTTGGTTATGGGTACGGTTGGTTTGTTAAAGAAGAACTATTTAATAATAAAGCTAGTAAGAGTGTTTACCACGGAGGTGGAATTGTAGGCTTTAAAAATAGAATAACCAGGTATCTGGATGAACAAGTATGTATTATTGTTTTGAATAATCTCTCGACCACAGATGTAGACGATGTTACTAAAAACATCGCTAATTTAATATTTCAGTAAATTTAAGAACGTGTGGGTATCTCAAATAATATTTTCACGCATCCGTCATACGCCCTTGGTCCGGCAGGGGGATTTCAGGAAAGTAGGATCAGCCGGACAACCCTGCACTGACTAAGTCTGACGACCCGGGCTGACGCCCTTGAGCCAGTAAGGGTTCGTGAATACAAAGACGTTATACGACAGAATCAAATGCAAAGAGAGCCGTTTGGCTCTCAATTAGAAGTTATATTTAATTCATTATGTAATTGAAGAGCATCCTTAAAACCTTGCAAGTAGATTTCACGTTCTAGAATTGTTTGAACTGAGAGGTCTGCATCATCGTAAAGAAATAGAGTTTTATGCATATTCTGAGGTAGAAGTTCATGTAACTGTTTGAAGTAAAGATTTCGATCAGATGAGAATTGATTATAAATGGTGTTATTCTTGAGAAAATCACTATATAAGGCTTCAATTCGATTACGAATCAACGAATCAAGTAAGACTTCTAAAGAATTGTGCATAAATGATCACCGTCCGTTATATTTTATTTTACGAATAAAAATTCAACTTATTGAATATTATTTTATCATAACGAAGATTATAGTCAAGACATATCAAAGATATTTTTGATTAGGGAAATATATTTTTATATAATTAAAGAAAAATTCAATTTAGATAGGAATGAGTACCAGATGATAAGTTATAAACCATTTCAAAAATTATTGATTGACAGGGAGATTAAGAAGCAGGATTTATTGAAAATGACGGGGATTTCATCGGCAACGATGGCAAAACTCAATACGAATGAGTATGTATCTTTAGAAGTCATTGATAAATTATGTACGGCATTGGAATGCCAACCTGGAGATCTTTTGGAACATCTAACAGACCAATGAAAGAATAGAATATAAGAGGATGTTGGTTAACTCGAAGATGTGATTCCGTCTTATAACATAATATTCACGCTGCGGCTCCTTTGGAGCCTTGGTCTGCTGGGTGAATTTTGTGGAAGCGTTTCAGCAGACACATCCGACTTCGTCGGACGTCTTGAATACAGGAATGTTATACGACAATTTGGGAAAGTTGGTGAAGAACCATTTATCAGATATTTCAAAAGGAGTTTCAAAATGCGATATTTGAAGATGACGTTTATCTTCGTCCAGTCATCACAAAAGAGACGGGTGAAGACTTAATTGTTGAGTTCCATGTTTTTTTATATTTTACCGATTTGATCATTCAAAAATGGGAAGTTGAATTTAAACAAGTTAGAGATTATAAAATTACTTTAGATTTTATTGAAGATATAGAACTCGAGACTAATCATCCATTATTACTCGAATATCTTGAACCAACGAATGAATTATATTTCAAAGGGGTATCAAATGAAGTTTTTAAAGTCATTGGAGAACTATTAATTGAACATCAAAAAGTGACAGACAAATGGATTGAATTTCAACATTTTATGAATGGATCACTTGAATGGCTCCTAAACCAACAACAGGGACTGCTGGCCAAAGGACCAGAGACAATTATTAAAACATACAAGGAAGTGCTAGAAAGTAATCATCTTAATCCAAACATAATACAACTCGAATCAGATCATGAAGAATTAAAAGTAGCAATATTAGGAAAGTCATTTGTCATATGTAAGGAATTAGGATTCAAGAAAATTTTGTAGTGTAATCGTGGTAGCCCAAATCATCGTATAACAACATATTCACGCAATGTGGTATTCGCCCCTTGGTCTGACTGGAGATTTAGCAGAAAGCAGATGCAGTCAGACAACCCTGCAAGCAAGCCTAAGTCTTCGACCCAATCCCTATAGTCGTTTAAGGTTCTCGGGTTCGTGAATACAAGAACGTTAGACGAAATAGACTGTGAAAGGATATATATATGATAACAATCTCATGTACTAAGAAGCTATTTGATTCTAGCTCTTTTATCGAAGAACAGAACAATGAATTAGAGGATGAACTCTACAAATGGCATGCCAATGTATTTCGAATGGCTAAAAAGAATAACTTAATTATTATGAATAATAAGACAAGGTATTGCTTTATTTTGTTTGGAATAAGGAAGGAGCATTATAAGAACTTTAAAGAGATATTTCTCAATGTACTTATAGAGAATTTAAAAGCGGAAGGAATCTCTGAATCCTTAATTAACAACTACATTAGTAATGCGAACAGTATTAAGTTCATCAAAACGTATGATAGAAGCGTCCTTGGATCAATGACAGATATGGTTAAAATGACTGAATTCATGATTGAAGATTATTTACCAATACAAGAAATGAATATCATCGAATTAAATAAAATAAACAATAACACTCCTTTAGTAAAGCTAAAGAAATTCCCAAACCAATTTATGAGGGAGGCTCTTAGCATTTGAGCCTACAGTCTACTCCGTCTAACATAATATTCACGCTGAGGGCATACGCCCTTGGTCCAGCATTCGCCGGACACTCGACATACGAAGAGTCGTGAATACTGGAACGTTATACGCAATACCCTAAAATCAAGAAGAAACTAAAGAACAATACAAAGAAGAAACATATAAGTTAATTGAAGGTGATAATTATGAAAGAATGGGACTACAGTAAGCCTTGGTTCCATGGCTCGCCATTATTTCTAAATGAATTACTAGTCGGAAGCACAATAACTCAAGATCGAGAGTTAGCAAGAATCTTTTCGCAGAAACCATCTATTGTTTCTTTTGATGAGAATGGCGCAAGATTTCATAATGGTAAGTTATGTGGATACATTTACATAATTGATGAGGAAATTATAAGTGAGGATGTATATCCACATCCAGCAACTACCATGAAACCTGGTGAAGAATGGCTCATAAAAAGAGGATTAAAAGTACGAAAGATAGCTGAAACAAAAACAAGAGCGGAAGAACAACTTTCAGAGGAAGAGGAGGTAGAATTATTGGATAAGCTAAAAAACAGATAGCGAATAGCTTGTTCGTAGAAGAGGGTGCTGTGTATAACAACATATTCACGCATCGTTCCATCCGGCTCTCGGTCCAGAAGGGGCATTTTGGGGAAGTGGGGACAGCCTGATAATCCTGCACTAGCTAAGGCCCTCTGACTCGGGGCATTTGCCCCTTAAGCCAGTGAGGTTCGTGAATACAGGAACGTTATGCAAACTTAACAAAGAACTATTAAAAACAAAATTCTATCATTGGAGTGAAATCTTTGATTGAAACAACTATCCAAATTCGAAGAGCAGAAGCAAAAGATGCAAAATATCTCGCTAAACTTAACGTTGAATTTAACGGAGTGGGAATTTCTGAAGAAGAAATTATTGCAAGCTTATCTGATTCAAATGAGATTGTTGTAATAGCCTTAATCAATGATCTACCAGTTGGATTCTCATGTGCTCAGTATTTTAAATCAATCTGTTATTCAGAACCGTATGCAGAAGTAACCGAATTGTATATTATGGGTGACGCTAGAAGGAAGGGAATTGCTACAAAGGTATTAGACTTTGTTGAGAAAGAACTTATATTAAAAGGCGTTAGATCGGTGAAAGTGCTGACAGGTAAAAAGAATGAAACAGCGATGAAAACATATGAAAAATCAAATTATATAAAGAAAGAAGAGCAAATACTACAAAAGAAAATATAAATAAAATAGAGCAATAAAGATGTATAAAACCTAAAGGTTATAAAGAATGTGAAAGTAAGTCAAGGTCGTTACCATCGGATAACATAATATTTAAGCTACGGCTCCTTCGGATCCTGGGTCTGCGGGAAAGAATTCAGAGAGGCAATCCTGCAGACGTCCCCGTTGGGGTTCATGAATATAGGAACGTTAGGTGAAATCTTGCGGAACATATAGATTGAGGAGAATTACAAGATGGAAAGAACAAATGTAAAAGTCGAATTCAGCATATTTGGAGATCAATTTGACCCCAATATTATTACAAACACATTATTAATTACTCCTACAAGAGCATGGCTTAAAGGCGATCCTATACGAAGAGACCTAGTTCATAAGGAAACGTGTTGGGAAATAGCCACAGACTATGAAGAATCTTTTGATATCAATGATCAAATCGATAAGGTTAAAGCTTTGATTCAGGATCAAAAAGATCAAGTCGTAAAGTTAATTGAACAGAACAATCTTGAATGTAAGTTCGAGGTCGTGATTAATATTGAGAACAATGTAAAGCCTGCCATGTATCTAAACAAGGACACTATAAAGTTCATTTATGATTTAGGGGCAGAGATTGATTTTGACTTATACATTTTTAGCTGAGACCTGATGAGAGAAGACTCAAAGAATAGCAGAACATCACCTAACATAATATTCTCGCTACGGGCATACTCCTGACACTCAGCTTACGCTGAGTCGTGAATACAGGAACGTTAGAAAATCAGTTCAAAACGAAAAATAAAAGCAAATTGTTATCAGTTAATTTAACTAACAGGCAGTATGGTTGATCATTCTTACGAATGAAATCACTAATTTTTCAGTCAGCAAACCGTAATAAATAACGATTGTTAAGAAGAATCTAGAAAAATGTTGAATAGATGAAAGGAGAAATTTTGATGCAATTTAAATTGTATATGGATGTGCATGAGTTTTACAGAGATACCTACGAAGTGCTGATGCGTCATGAGGCACAAAATATGATTCCTCTGGGCAATATCATAATTGGACATCAAGGAAAAGACAAAACAGATTGGCGTGACCCTGTAAATTGGCTCATGGTAACTATTTCGGATGCTACGGGCATACAACTTACTGCAATAATGACACCGCCACACAATATTACACTTTATGCAACGGACAACATCCTTAACCCGGAGGCTGTACGCTGTTTGATAGACGGGCTGAATGACCGTGAAATTCCGGGTGTGACGACTGAAAAAAAATTGGCGGAGTATTTTGCCGAAAAATATGTTTTGCGCAAGGGTATAACTATTCATACAACCATGCGCCAATGTATATATGAACTTACAGCAGTAAACCCGGACATTCCAAGGATCGGTACCGTTCGGCTGCTGGATAAAAAGGATCTTCACTTCTTTCCCTACTGGGCTGAAGCTTTTTTTTCAGCATCAAGTTATGGTAAAACAGAAATGTTCATACCGCAAGAGGCAGAGCCCTATCTCTACCGGATCGCCTCGAAAAAACTCTATATTTTAGAGGATGACAAAGGAATGCCTGTTTCCATGGCCGGATTTACGAGGGAGATGCAAACGGCTATCGGCGTGGCGTTTGTCTATACGCCTCCCTATGAGCGCGGAAAGGGCTACGCGACTTCGATCGTGGCACACATTAGCCAACTTGCATTGGATAAAGGATTTACTAAGTGCGTTTTATATACAGACTTAGAAAATCCCACATCAAATAGTATTTATCGAAAGATAGGCTATATGCCAATTTGTGATTCACTTCAACTAGAATTTGAATATTAGAACGATGTGGATAGGATTTCTAACAAGGTGAAGTGAGAGCATCATATTAAGTAAAGATACAGCGGCGATATCAATTTAGTTAGCTTTGTATGATGCCGACCCATTTCCTCCAGGTTACTTTGTAACAAATCAGAAAAGGCTCCATTAAAGCACTGAAGCGAAAGGAATATATATAAACATGAACAATTCCCTCCTGAAACTTCGAAAGAAATTTATCTTGATAATCGTGATTATAGATATAATTTGGTTATTTTCATTTATCATCAATTATGATATTACTATATTCAAAAAAAGTAACTTTGTAATTCCTATCGTACTACACATCATTTTATTTCTTTGGTTAGGCTATAAAAGTAAAGGAAAAAAGCTAATTCTGTTTGTTGTTTTGGTTGTTTTTTCTTCTCTTCTTTTGATTAAGTATTCACTTGCTCCAGTATTTGATCCATACCGATACGAACATCTGCATATCCCTGGCCCTGGACATTATAGTGAAGTTATAGTTGAACATAGAGCTAATCTGCTGGATCAAGGCATTACACAGTATCGTGTCTACCAAACGAAGTTTTGGGGGTTATTCTTAACGGACTTAACGACTAAGGAAGTTGTGATAGAAGAACCACACGACTTATATCTTTCCCAAGAAGATATTTTTGATTACTCTGCTCCAGAATGGACGAGCGGGACAGTTAGCTTTGATACCTATAAAGGAAAACTTACTCTAAAGCTCAAATGACTGAATATAAAACCAAAATATTTATGAATTGGATTTACTTCAAGAAAGTGCTATGAAAAGGCATTAGGATGGGGATCTAAGGGCGATTTTAAATGAGAACTCAAATAAGCGCCCGACATCACCTAACATAATATTTACACTGCAGACAGTCGTCCTTCGTCCGGCATTTGCCGGACACTCAGCATACGCCGAGTCCTGAATACAGGGACGCAGAAGCCAAGGGATTCCTTAATTAAATTATAAAGATTAGATATACTATTATTAAAGGACGGGGATTTCAATGAGTAGCTTGTTACTAACCTCTTGTGGTTTTTATACTGAAGATATTAAAAATCAATTTTTGGAATTTATTGATGGAGATATTTCTCAATTAAAAGTCTCAATTATTACAACAGCATCCCCTAGAAAAGAAACTAATAGATATGCACAAAGAGCAATGCAAGAGTTTAAGGATATGGGATTTCAGCATATCAATTTTGTAGATATAGAATTTGATGACCCGCAAATTCTCTTACATAGAGATGTTATATATATTAATGGTGGAAAGCCATTTACACTATTGTATTGCGCTAAGAAAAGTGGTGCTGATGAAATTATCAGAACACTGGCCGCACAGAATGTAATTATATTTGGAGTAAGTGCAGGAACGTTATTACTGGGGCCGAATATTAACATTGTCGATTTCTTTACTCCGCAGATGAACACAATAAATTTAACGGATTTTAAGGCATTAGGTGTAACCGACAAGCTTATTTTTCCTCACTGTGATAGAGAGGACATATTTAAAGATCGTACTAATAAAACAATTGAAGAGAGAATAGTAGAATTTGAACCCAATGAGAACTGTAAGGTGACAAGGCTTAAAGATGAAGAATATATCTCAATCTTAATAAATTAAGCACATTGAAAGTGATAAATTCATTGAAAGTTGCTCGGAAAAGCTCCTGAAATTTACTAACACTTTATTCAAGCTGCTGGGCTACGCCCCTTGGTCTGTCAGTGGGGTTTCGAGGAAGTAGTATCCAGTAGACAATTCCTGTGAGGCTAAGTCTTCGACCCAGTCGCTCCATTAAGTCTCTCGGGTTCGTGAATACAACAACGGTAGATAAAATAACGAAGAAGTTTATATTGGGAGTTGATTCATTGAAGTATTCAACTGTAGTTCTTGACTTGGACGGAACATTATTAAATTCAAAAAAAGAAGTATCTAAGAGAAACGTAGATGCGGTCTTATCTTGTTATCAGAGAGGAATGAGAATAATATTTGCAACAGCTCGACCGCCGAGGGCGGTTAATTGGTTGCTTCCACAAGGATTAGTAGATATCGGGGCTTTTGTATATTATAACGGAGCTCAAGTGATATGTAAGGAAACAAAGATAGAAATTAATGAATCGATCCCTGCTAATGTAACTACAGAAATTCTTGATTACTGTTTGAAGTATGACCCTCAAATTGAGCTGACTATGGAAGTGAAGGATGAGAGGTTTAGTTTAAGAGAGCTAGATTATATTAGATCAATGAACACACAATCAAATCCCGTAGTAAAACCTTTAAAAGAATTAAAGCAATATGATGCTACGAAGATACTCCTTTCTGGCAATAATTACAGTTCTGGATTGATTGAAAAATTCCAGGGTAGAGTGAATATACTAATTACGGATAATAATAAACTAGTACAAATCATGCCTCTTCTGGCATCTAAGGAAATGGCAATTACTAAACTCTGTGAATTATATAATGTAGAATTGGATTCCGTCATTGTGTTTGGTGACGATCATAATGATGTAGGCCTCTTTAAGATGGCGGGATATTCTATTGCTATGGGAAATGCGATTAGGGAATTGAAAGAAATCGCTGATGAAATAACCGTTAATAATGATGAAAACGGTGTTGCTGTAAGTCTAGAAAGATTTTGTGGGTAACTCAAGGTTACTTTAACAGTGCATTCATAGATCGTCGCACTTAATCCTCGGTCCCCAAGAGGGATATCGGAGAAAGTTGATTAAGGCGACGCGTTCAATCAGCAAAGTCTACTGACCCGTTCCCTACGGTAAGCTGCTTGAAAGTCAGGAATACAACAACGTTAGATGAAATTACCAGAGCAAAGTGATGTGAACCCATGAAAAGGATTCGAATACACAAATGGATAATTGAATATGATTTTAATAAAACCAAAGAGTTATATAAATCTTATCATTTAATTACTGAGGGGTGCGATTGTTTAAATTGTAAGAACTTTGTTGAGGCAATTCCATTCCTACCGAAGGATGTTGTAACCTTTTTTGATAGTTTAGGAATAGATCCAAGAAAAGAAGGAGAAGTATCTGAATACTGTGAGAATGAAGATGGAACCCATTTATATGGTGGGTTCTTTCATATAGTTGGTAGATTGATTAGTGGACCTGATGTATGGAACGAAAATGATGAATCAGGAACAATAACTTCATTAGACAAAGATTTATATAAAATCGATAACTTCAGATTTGGATTTACGAATGAGATAAATTTAGTGCGTGATGGATTTCCAGAGCCAATATTACAAATTGAATTCGAAGGGATCGTTCCGTGGGTAATTTCGGAGTAATCTGGTAACATCTTCTAACATTATATCCGCGCATCGGAGCCTGGCGGCTCCTCGGTTCGTCCGAAGGATATAAGCAGAGGAGCTTAATCAGGCGGACACATCCGCACAGCCTAGCATTGCGGCCGCTTAAGTCGGTGGGACGACGTGGATACAGGAAGGTTAAATGAAAATACTGAAAAGCATAAGATTAGAAAGGATGCGAGTCATTATAGTAGACTTCAATGATAATAAATTTAATGCTTTTTTCCAACAACTCGAAAATATTAAACAGACTTATAGTGAATTATCTTCTTCGTGCTTACATAAGAACTCAAAAATGCCGTGGACTGAATTTAAAAAAGAATATGAAAGCATTGGGGAAGTAATTAACGAGGAAAAGTTCAATCATATCCAAGCAGAATTAATAGAAGAAGTAATGTATTCAATATTAGAAATGCTGGATGGTTATAGTAATTTAGGTTTTGATCTTGATGTGATAGACAAACAAACAGGGGAATCTATAAAAAATGGAATACAACTACATGATAGATATAGGGATTTTATAGATAAGAGTAAGTAGTGGAAGCGATCAGGAAGACAGTATATCTTCATAATATTCGCGTAACGGGCATGTGCTCTTTTTACGGCAAAAGCCGAACATCCTAGCATTCGCTAGGATCGAAGATACAGGAACGTTAGCAGAAATCAGGGGAATGCTTAATTAAATTATAAAAATTAGATAAACTATTATTTAAGGAGTTCAATGAGTAGCTTGTTATTAACCTCTTGTGGTTTTTATACTGATGATATTAAAAATCAATTTCTGGATTTTATTGATGGAGATATTGCTCAATTAAAGGTCTCAATTATTACAACAGCATCCCCTAGAAAAGAAACGAATAGATATGCACAAAGAGCAATGCAAGAGTTTAAGGACATGGGATTTCAGCATATCAATTTTGTAGATATTGAATTTGATGACCCGCAAATTCTCTTACATAAAGATGTTATATATATCAATGGTGGAAATCCATTTACATTACTGTATTACGCTAAGAAAAGTGGTGCTGATGAAATTATCAGAACACTGGCCGCACAAAATGTAATTATCGTTGGAGTAAGTGCAGGAACGTTATTACTGGGGCCGAATATTAACATTGTTGATTTCTTTACTCCACAGATGAACACCATGAATTTAACGGATTTTAAGGCATTAGGTGTAACCGACAAGCTTATTTTTCCTCACTATGATCGAGAGGACATATTTAAAGATCGTACTAATAAAACAATTGAAGAGAGAATAGTAGAATTTGAATGCAATGAGAACTGTAAGGTGACAAGGCTTAAAGATGAAGAATATATCTCAATCTTAATGAACCAAGCACATTGAATCGAAGAAGCCCCTGAAATCATACTAGCACCGCATTCACGCTGGGGCTACGCCCCTTGGTCTGCCAGTGGGTTTCGAGCAGACAACTCCTGCGAGGCTAAGTTTTCGACCCAGTCGCTCTTGTAAGCCTCTCGTGAATACAACAACGTTATAGGAAATCAGAGCAAAACAATTATCAAATAATACATAGAGGTTGAGTAACCATAAGTAATGGTTGTCTAAACAACTCGTTGGAGGTTTGCACATGGAAATTGCAAATGAAGTAATCGAAAGTATGTTGATTAAGTTTAACTCTGAGAGGAAATGGACTCTCCAATCGATAGAACAATTGTCAGATGAAGATATAACATGGGCGCCTAACTCTGAAAGTAATAGTATCACAAACCTAGTCGCTCATATTCGAGGCTGTGTTCATTCGAGAATAGAAACAATTTTTTATGATACTCCAGACACTAGGGACAGAGAAAAGGAATTTGAACGTGGACTTAAATATTCTAAAGAGCAAGTTTACAACATGACAAAAGAAGCATTTGATATAATCATTCTCTATCTCGAACACCTCCAATCAAACCCTGAATTGTTGTTATCACAACCGTTTATCAATCGTCCACCTCTCACATATAGCCAGGTAAACAATGAGACAACGGTTCTTAATCTAATGATAGCAATGATTAGAGAAATGCATTATCACACCGGACAAATAGTATATGTAGCAAAGATTAGAAAGGGACAACTTGTATGGAATTATGACTAGTATAAAGGTGCCTAAATGTGAAAGTGGCTTCAATGAGGGCTCTGACATCCTATAGCAGCATATCTACGTTGCGGACCGTTCCGCCCTTGGTTCGCAAGATGTGAGATGCGAAGAAGTGGATTCAGCTTACAACCCTGCGAGGCTAATCTTCGACCCAGTCGCTCCTGTAAGTCTCTCGGGTTCGTGAATACAACAATGTTAGCCGAAAGAAGTTCTTATTTTAGGAGGAGTCTATATGATATTAGAAAAAGTTATAAATAAAATTACCATACAAAGTGAATATAAGGATTTGGTTGATAAGTATGTGGATCATATTCTTAACGAATTCAAAGATAAGATTCATAGCATTTATATGTGTGGCTCGATTCCCAAAGGAACGGCTCAACCTTTTAAGTCAGATGCAGACTTTACTATTGTATGTGCAAATCCCCAAGATATTGATTACGAAAGATTGTCAAATATCAAAGACAGGCTTTTGGAAGAATATCCATTCGTCACTAAGATGGATACGATCATTTGCTCGATTGATGATGTATTAAGTAGACCGAATGATTGGGGTTTTTGGATTAAGATTATTTGTGTTTGCATACATGGGGAGGACATTGGTGAAAAAGTACCCCCGATCATCATTTCTCCAGAATTCATTTTAGACTTAAATACAGATACCAAGGAGGAAGTAGATCGTGTACATCGATCACTTTCTAATGTTAGTGATCACTCAATGAAAACTAGATATATTAAAGGTTACTCTAAGAGATTAATTCGTGCATTATATTCTTTGGTTTTAGAAGATACAGGGGTATGGGAAGATGAAATCATTAAGATGAAAAATGCCATATTAAACTATTGTGAGATTAACGCCGCTTTAGTTGAGTATCTATATGCTTGTTACTTGGATAGCGATGTATCTGTTGAAAAGTTTCTGGAAATCGCAGATGAAGTATATAGCTGTTTTGAGAACGCCTTAAATAAAATGGCTGCTTCCAGAAATTCATTTGGCTAGATCGTAATCACCTTGAGAAGCGAGTGACCACATCCAGCCCTAAGCCCGTTGGGACATCGCCAATACAAAACGTTATCTGAAACTGGCAAGATTGAAAGGAGAAAATATGATACTTGGGTTGTATGAAGCACATTTACCAGTAAGTAACTTACATCAATCTATCGAATTTTATTCTAAATTAGGATTAGAGCTGGCCTGGAGAGATGAAGATACAGCGTTCTTCTGGATTGAAAAAGAAAAGAGTTGGGTCGGTCTATGGCAGGGCAAAGAGCATAAAACTTCTTATCATCCATCATTAAGGCATATAGCATTTCGAGTTAGTTATGAAGATCTTAGAGACAGTGTGAAATGGCTTCAAACTATTGAAATAGAGCCTGTCCCATTTGGAAAAAGAGATTCAATAGATCCATTTGTTAGTCCTAATCAGGGAAATGCTTCAGTCTACTTCAATGATCCAGATGGAAATAGTTTAGAATTAATGTGTTTTGTAAGTGTCCCTGAAAACTTAAAGAATATATCAAATAAAATATCAATCGAAGAATGGGAAGATCTTTTGAAAGATAAAAACTAAAGAATGTATTGGGGTATTTAAAAGAAGTATCAGCATCAGATAACATAATATTTACGCTGCGGCTCCTGCGGAGTCTTAGTCTACCAAATGAAAGCGCTTCAGAAAACGCATTCAATTATGTTGAACGTAGGAATATAGAAACGTCAGGCGAAATAATTGCTAGTGGAAGGAGATTTAAATGCATATTAGAGGAATAATTCTTGAAGGATACTCAAATGCCGGGAAGACTTCAGTATTAAAAGCAATTAAACGTTATCAGTCACAAGAAGAATCCTCAGAACGGAGCGTAGTTATTCTTGGAGAACATTATTCTCAGATTTTGAATAATAAACATGGAGAATATGTAAGTCTAACCCGAGAAGGACACATTGAGTTACTTAAAGAGCGAGTTGAAATGCTCAAGAAACTTAACGATTGGGCAATTCAACTTGGTCCTGCATCTAGAGGATCTAGGGGACTATTTTATGTTCTGGAAAGGTTTCATTTAAATCATAGAGCTGCATTTGTAGATTCGGATTTGGATGAGATAAATAAAATAGAAGAACAGCTTGAGTCTTTAAACGCTAGGTGTATTTTGCTTACAATCTCGCCCGAAGTCGTAGAAGAAAGAATTAAAAGTAGACAACCAGAAGAATGGATCTATAAAACAGAAGAAGAAGTAAGATCGTCGGTAAGTGAATTATTAAAAATCCAAAATGTATTAAGACATCAAGCTCAAATCTCAAGAGTGCCAACACTAGAAATCAATACAGACGCTAAGGATTGGGATGAGTATGTAAGGGTAATCATGGAGGGCAACGACATCGCCTAACCAGATGTTCAAGCATCGTCGCTAGTGCTCCTTGGTCGGATAGAAGCTATAAGCAGAAGAATGTATTTAGCCAGACGTATCAGGCATTCGCCGGTCGTCGTAAACACAAACGTTATGTGAAATCAGTTAAAATCAAAATCAATATGAGGTGCGTAATGGATCGTAAGATTATTCAAACCGCAAAAGAGATAGCAATAAGAATTATTCGCGAAGCAGGTCTAATCTCTAAAGAGAAGTTTGATAACTTTGTTGAACTGAGATCTAAAGATGAATTTGGGGATGTGGTTACTGAAGTAGATCATATCTGTGAAGAAATCATTATCAAACAAATACAAGACGCATTTCCAAATCATCAGATACACAGTGAAGAGGCAGGGCTTATCGGAACTAAGCACGATTGGTTATGGTTAATTGATCCTTTAGATGGAACTAATAATTTTGCGATTGGTTTACCTGTTTTTGCGATATCAATTACCTTAATGTACAAAAGAGAGCCTGTGCTTGGAGTGGTCTATGAACCTCTAACAGAACGGTTATTTGTATCTGTTATTGGTGAAGGGACAAGCTGCAATAATCGACAAATACAAATTAAGAGTAACCCGAATATTTTCAAAGGAAACATAGGTTGGATTCAAGGTCACAGAGTACAAAACGACCCACAAGCAGTAAAACTAAGACAATACATTGATATTAGATTTAAACGAATGTTAAGATTGTGGGCTCCAACGCTTCAATGGTGTATGTTGGCCAAAGGAGATATTGATGGAATTGTTCTGTACAATTCTGAAGGTGATGACTTGTATTCAGGTATCTTAATGGTTAAGGAAGCAGGGGGGCTTGTTATAGATTTTGAAGGAAATAAGTTTAATGGAATGAAAGAAGAACCTTATTTAATTGCATGTCACCCAGACCACAAAGAAGAATTATTGCAAATTGTAAGAGAAGGATTGAGTTAACGCTAGAAGCAACTGTCTTCATCTAACACTATATCCACGTTTCGGAGCCTGACAGCTCCTCGGTCCGCGAGAAGCGAACGGCAGGGAAGAGAATTAAGCGGACACATCCGTCCTGACTAACCGCATCGCGGCTGGAGACCCTTTCGGGTCCTTAAGTCGGTGGGACATCGTGGGTACAGGAAGGTCATTCGACATTCTCTAATTATATTTATGTGGGCTAATTGCATAGAAGCAGGGAGGACATATTAATGATTAGAACAGTTTCACTTTGTGTTATCCGAAGAGGGGAAGAACTACTGTTAGAAGAGTTTTTTGATGAGGATGTAGGCATAACTTATTATCGACCTATAGGGGGAACCGTTGAATATGGAGAAAGTAGTAAAATCACCGTAATTCATGAAGTCAAAGAAGAAATTGATGCAGATATTTCAGAACCTATCTTGATTGGTGTAATCGAGAATATATTCAACTACCAAGATCAAATTGGACATGAAATTGATTTTATTTATGAGGCTGAACTTATGAATAGATCACTTTATGATTTGAAAGAAATAGATGGAATAGAAGGAAGTAAACCCTATAAAGCAGTATGGAAACCACTAAATTATTTTAAGAGGAATTTGACAGTAAAACTGGTACCAGATGGGTTACTAGAGTTGCTTCAAGACGGAACAGATGGAAGATATGTTAAACACTTAAGTAAACGATAGCTTGAGGGATTTGAAGAAGAGGGAGAGTATAACAACGTATTCACTCTGCGTGTTAAAACCTTAGGGCCGGCCAAAGTTATGATCAGGGAAGTGAACAGCCGGACAACCCTGCGAGCCTAAGTCTGGCGATCCGTTCCCTTCGGTAACTTAAGGCTCTCGGGTTCGTAGATACAGGAATGTTATCGGAAATATTCATAAATACTTTATTTTTTGGGGGCATCTCAAGGATGAGTGAAAAAACAATAATTATTGAAGATTACAACAATGAATGGCCTGAAATGTTTTCTGATCTGAAATCCATCATAGAACAAAGACTCGGGGATCTAGTACTTAGAATTGAGCACGTTGGTAGTACCGCAGTACCTGGACTAGCGGCAAAACCTATTTTAGATATTGATGTAGTAATTGATTCTATGGACTTGCTTCCAGATGTAATTCAAGGATTAGAAAGTTTAGGTTACTATCATGAAGGGAATTTGGGTGTTGAGAACAGAGAAGCTTTTGCAAGAAAGGATGCAAATGTGCCTTATAGTATAGTAAAAATACAGAAACCTGAACATCATTTATATGTTTGTAATAAAGAGAGCAAAGAGTTATTAAGACATATATCCTTCAGAGATGCATTAATTAGCAGTCCCGAATTTGTAGTCGAATATGCCAATCTAAAGAAAGAACTTGCTATTAAATATAGAGAAAATCGTCAGTCTTATACGGATGGGAAGACCGAATTTGTAAATAAAGTACTTAAAGAATATGGAAAGAACTTGTAGGTTGCTCAATGGGACTAAAACATCCGATAGCAAATTAACCACGCTGCAGAGGCTAATGCCCCTTGGTCTGTTAGAGATATTTCGCGGAACTCGTATCAGACAGACAACTCCTACGATGCTAGGTCTTCGACCCAGTCGCTGGTGCTCATTAAGCTCTCGGGTTTGTGAATAAAACAACGTTATCGAAAATCTCACAAAGGATATGAAAACGTGAATACTAAAGATTTTAGAAAGCTAATTAGGGTGTATTTTGCTCCAAAACTACATGAGGTTGGGTTTATGGGAACCGATCATCATTTTGTTAAGACAACTGATAATCACTTTATTTACACTCTGGTGATTCAGGCAGATAAATCCGGTGGATCTTGTGTTATGGAGATGGGGGTACATCTAGATTTTCTCCCGAATTCTATTGGGAATTTAAGTCTTCAAATGAAATCACGACCTATGATTGTGAATTCAGAAAACGTCTTGATAAAAAAGCAAATTGGTTTAAGAGATTTTTTACAGTGGAGCGTGAAAGATGGTTTCAATACGGAGAAACAGACGAGGATGCAATAGTTACTATAGATGAAATGACACAGTTATTTTTGGATCAAGGAATGAGTTATTTTTCTCAATTTAATGATCCTAGGATGATTACATCAATTTCATTGGCCGAGATAATAGCTAGATCTAAGAAGATTGAAGATTTTGGAGCTCCACTTGATTTAAGGCTGGTTTTGTTAATTGCAAGAACACATAAATTCCAAGGTAATAATAGGGATGCGAAAGAATATGCTCAATGGGGACTAAATAATATTGGGAAAGCAACAGGACTCATTAAGGACTTTGAGGCCATAGGTCGAGGGAGTTTGTGAGACATCATCTAACATCATATCCGTGCTGAGCCTAACGGCTCCTCGGTCCGCCGAAGGGGAATGGCAAGGAAATGTATTCAGCGGACACATCCCTACCGATTAACCGCATCGTGGCCGCTCCCATTGGTCGCTTAAGTTGGTGAGACGTCGTGGATACAGTAACGTTATGCGCCATTAAAGGAGATAATTTATGAAAAGTAAGATGCTCTTATTATTTTTTATTACGATAATGTTTTCATCTTGTCAAGATAGTAGTCTACCGACTACTTTAAACAGCGAAACTAATTCAATAATGAATTCTGAACTGCCTCCTGATGTTGTGAGTACAGGTGATGGAACAGAATCAAAAGAAATAACGGAAGGTCTATCAGATACTGCTAACAATAAAAAAATATTACCCATGAGCATTGGGAACCTTGATTTAAAAGGAGAATTTTATGATGAAATGCTTCGAAATCGTATAGATCATGATTATGAAGTGGAATTTAATGAATTTCAAAATTCCAAAGAGATTATTACAACATTGGAATGGGGGGCATTTGAAAGCAAATATACAGAGATTTGGGATAATGAGTTGAATCAAATATATAAAATGCTTCTTTCTAAGTTGGATAGAGAATCAAGAGAAGCACTAATTGAATCGCAGAAAGAATGGTTACAGCATCACTTAAGGGAAACAAAATTTGTAGAGAAGACATTTATTAATAATGGTTACCTTGGATCAAAAGGATCAGTAAGCCTAACAACGGTTATACGTGAGAGAATTAGGGAAAGAACAATGCAATTATTTGAATATCGATATTTGCTAGATGGTGAAGTTGAGTTTTTATACCAAAGTACAAAATAGAATTGGAATCTGGATCAAAGGTATTTAGGTAATGCTTCGAAGTCAGTAACGGCACATAACAAAGTATTCAAGCTGCGGGGATACCACGCCTTGGTTGTAAGATGTATAATAATGGAAGAACATTCAGAAAACATGACTCAGCCTAAGATAAGAGCTATCTAAGGCTGGGTTTTTTCGTGAACGTGCAGGACGTTATACGACAGAATCAAAAACAATAGAAAAAGAGGGTCATATAACCCTCTAAATACTAGAATTCTGCAATTCACTAAATAGTTGTAGGGCATCTTTGAAACCTTGTATGTAGATACTTCTTTCTAGGATGGATTGAAGTGAGATTTGTGCGTCTTCGTAAAGAAAAACTGTATGTTGAAGTTGATCGGGCAAAGCATCACGAAGTGTTTTAAAATATTGATCTGTCTCAGCAGAAAGCTGAGTGTACTCCTTATGACACTCCAGAAGCTTAGTATAGAGCAAATCTAAACGTATTCTTATCAGTAGTTCTGTTAATGATTCTACTGTATTAACCATATGTTGTTCCTCCTTTGATTAACTCTATAAAGTTATTATATAACCCCTTGAGGTTAATTACAAGGTGAATATTTGACTTTGTAGAGTTAAAACTTTGCTTTCTGTTGATGATTGCTAATATGAAAGATAAGATAGAATTATGGAGGGGAAAAGATGAACATAATCAGGTGTAATATACGAGAACTCATGGCAGAACATCGAATAGATGATATAACAGAATTGATGGCAAAATCGGGCTTAAGCCGGAATTCGATCAATAAGCTTTATAGGGAAACAAATATAGAAACAACAAAGCTGGAAACCTTATTCAAGCTATGCGATACATTTAATTGTAAATTATCTGATTTGATTGAATACGTACCAGGAGAAAAATAAATAGTGAAGGTCCGGAGCCTTGGTCTGTGGATGGATTTCGAGAAGATTCTCAGCGGATAACCCCCTTTGGGGTTAATCATTACAGAAACATTATCCGATACTCTTAATCAAAACAACAAGCATAGGAGCAATATTATGACAATTATTTTCAAAGAAATAAAAGACATTGATACACAAGCAATTCAGGAACTGTTTCACTCCGTGGACTGGAAATCAGGAGATTTCCCGGAAGATCTTAGACAAGCAATAAACAACTCGCATACGGTTATTACTGCATGGGACGATACTAAATTAGTTGGCTTAATAAATGCATTGTCTGACGGCGTGATGACAGTATATTTTCATTACATGTTAGTACACAAAGAATATCAATCATTAGGAATTGGAAAAAGAATGATGGAACAAATGCTTAGTCGATATTCTAATATCAAAACAAAAGTGCTTATATCTTATGATAGTGCAGAAAAATTCTATGGATTATTTGGATTTAAGCCAGAAGAAGGAACTAAAGCCATGTTTATTTCAGATATGGTATAGCATTGAAGTAAAGATTCCGATCAGATGAGAATTGATTATAGATGGAGTTGTTTTTGAGAAGGTCGCTATATAAAACTCCAATTCGGATATGAAGGGATACCAGATGATAAGTTATAAACCATTTCAAAAATTATTGATTGACAGGGAGATGAAGAAGCAGGATTTATTAAAAATGACGGGGATTTCATCGGCAACAATGGCAAAACTTAATACGAATGAGTATGTATCTTTAGAGGTAATTGATAAATTATGTACGGCATTGGGATGTCAGCCTGGAGATCTATTGGAGCATATAGCAGATCAATGATGGGATGATAACATCTGCTGGTTACTCAAAGATGAGATTCTGTCGTATAACATTTTATTCAAGCAGCCGCTCCTAAAGGAGCCTTGGTCTGCTGGATGGATTCCGAAGTTGATATTATGGTAGACGCCTCCGAGTTTGTTGAACTGCATAAAAACAGGAAGGTGATTAGAAATCACTGCTATAAATTAAAGAGGAGAAGCTAATTAAGTCTAGACCTTTAAAAATTCATATTATAGGTTCAACCGGTAGTGGAAAAACATATCTTGGTCAAGTTTTATCAGAGAAGTTAAATATAAAATATTACGAACTGGATACAGTCATGTGGAGCAGTAGAGTGGAATTTTCAGGAAAGAACCCTCCAGACATGAGAGATAAATTACTACATAAAATAATTGATAATGATAGTTGGATTGTGGAGGGAGTATATTATAAATGGCTTTCTGATAGCTTTTCAAGAGCAGATGTAATTTATTACCTAGATACTAATGTGTTAATTCGACATTTTAGAATTATCATGAGATTTGTTAAACAAAGAATAGGCTCCGAAAGATCTATATACAAGCAAACATTAAGAGGACTAATTGAAATGCTTATCTGGAATCATAAATTTAATAGTACAAATCGAAAAGAGATCTGTAGTTTCTTGTCCCCGTATAAAGACAAATTGATAATCTTAAAAACCAACAGGAAAATGATTAGTCTACTCAATGAAGGTAGTGAAATCATATAACTCCCCATTCACACATCGGGATATACGTTCTCTCTGTCAGCAGGAGTTTTAACAGAGAAGCAGGAGACATGTATATCAAGGATTTATTCTGTCCCTTGTTTAAAGTGAATAAAGGATATTGGGAAGATCATAAAGAATTAAAGATTGAATTAGATGAAGCGATTAGAACATATGAACAAGCTAGAAACATGATAGAAGATCACATAAGTGAATACAGAAGTGGTGACTTGTAACAGGGTGCAAGAATCTCGACATTCATCCGCATTACATCCAGCATACGCTGGGTCTTATATACAGAAAAGTATGTGAAATCGACGAAATTATTTAACGAGGGTGAACAACAATGAAGATAATAAGAAATAGTGAAGAACTTGAAGGAACTGGTTATATTGAAGTTTTACCCGGGAAGTACCTTGGGCAATGTTGGAATGAGAACTCAATTTACTTTGATGAGGAAGTATTCGGCTATATAGAGAAAACAATAGAAAGTATATTTTCTGGATATGATCATCATGCATTTAACGAAATACATCGAAAAACGTGGGAGGTGATCCTTGAGGATTTGAAAACGTTTGCTAATCTCCTTGATGAAAAAGTAACAATGGAATTAATAAATGAACATGTGTATTTCTTCTTTGGCAGTTCTAAAGATGATTTTCAACAAGATTTTCTCAATAGTGTTCAGAGACTTCGTGAATTAATCATGGAGTTTGTTGTATGGATTAAAGAGCAATTAACAACTCATGATTATGTTTCAGTTCTAGGGATTTAGCTATAGCTATTCGAGGAAGAGTGGTTATTTAAACCAACATAGGAGGAATTAGAATGAAATTTATCGTTTCTGCTAGTGTAATCGTTCTCAATGAACATAATGAGATTTTACTCATGAAAGGTCGAAGAGGTTGGGAAATGCCTCAAGGTTGTGTTGAAGAAGGAGAGACTATTAGGCAGGCAGCAGTTCGAGAAGTGAAAGAGGAAACAGGGATTGACATTGAATTAATTAAATTTTGTGGATTGTATCAGAACATAACGCGCGGCGTATGCAACAATATATTTACTGGAAAACCGATTGGTGGAGCTTTAACTACCAGTGATGAAAGTGAAGAGGTGGGCTACTTTACTTTAGAAGAAGCTCAGCAAATGATAACATGGGGAAATTTCTATGACAGAATTCATAATGCATTAGATGAGCAAAGCCATCCATTTTTGATTGAATTTTCAGAATAAGTCCATTCATCAGAACAATAAATTCACGCAACGGACTTACTTCTTCGGCTCGAAGACGAGATTTCAATAAATTGGAGAGAAAACTTCTATTTAAGACACTCCATAAGTTCTGCATTATGGTAGATTCCACCTTAAAATCGTTCCTATCTTGGTTGGTGATGTTCTAGACAAACACCATTCACCCAAGATAGGGGCGCTTTTTTTTGCTTTTACACTTCGCAAATGGAACATTGTGGGTTATATTGGATATGATTTGGTTCTATAGTAGAGAAATGGAGAGGTGGACAACCTTGGATGAAAATATACGCTTTCCGATAGGACACTTTGAGCCAAGTCTTAAATTCTCTAATGAGGACCGAATCCACATCATAGGTCGAATTTCCGGAATTACGAAAACCTTAAGAGAGATTACACAACATCTCAATGATGATCAACTTTGTACTCCTTATCGTGATGGCGGTTGGACGATCAAACAGATTGTGCACCACCTTGCGGACAATGACATGAACGCTTATATCAGATTTAAGAGAGCCTTGACTGAAGATGAACCGATGGCAAGCTCATATCGAGAGGATTTATGGGCATCATTACATGATTACAGGAATACGCCCATTGAAGATTCAATTTTGCTGATGGAGATACTGCACAAGCGATTTCTCACGCTGTTGTATCTTTTACATCCCGATCAGTTTAGACGAAAACTCCGAACAGAAGTGTTAGGTACAATTTCATTGGATATGGCGATTCAAAGATTTGTATGGCACGGGCAGCATCATATTGCTCAAATTAAATCTTGTATAACATTACAAGGGTGGTAGGGGCTTATACATTTAAAGTATGGAGGTAACATATGGGGAATGGAAGGATTCTGGGCATTGCATATAATGTAATTCCAGTGAAAGATTTAGAAGTGTCAGCCGCCTGGTTTGTAAAACATTTTGGATTTAACATTCGCCACCAACGCGAAGGATATTTGAGTTTATTTAGGGGTGACCGCCCAATTTTGGACTTGATCCAAAGCGATAATGAAACACGAGCGACATTTGAAGTTCATCAGAAAAAGAGATGGGTCATTACATTTTTCACTGATGATATTGGTTCTTTACATGACTACTTAACATCAGAGAATGTGAAAGTAGGGGCTATTAGTGATGAGGGACAGTATGGGAAGTTTTTTGTGTTAGAAGATCTGGACGGTAACTTATTTGATGTGTGGGAACACCATGATTGTGAATTGAATTTCTAATGAGGAGCCTTGGTCTGCTGCTATCAATCACCTAGGATCTGTATGTAAACGGATTCAGGACTAGGTGAGTGACTACATTTGATATATAAAGTCAAATAGAAGTGAATCTAGATTAGGGGGATGCGGATGTTGATTGAAGATGAGAACGTATACCCTAACTGTTCAGTTGAAATAAGAACTGTAGACATTGGCGGCTTAACAAAGCCACAGCTTATTCAGAAACTGGACCAATACTCTATTTCATTGAATAGATATGGAGAACAGTTGTTAAATGATGAAAGATTTATAGTTTCCAGTACAAAGCAAAGCTTGCAAACGGTTGAGTTAACCGTCAGACAACTTGGATTTTCGGATGGTGCTACGACTTTTGAGCTCTTTCGAAGAGCAAATGATCTTGGGCTAGAATGTTGTCCGGTCGAGTTAGGACCTTATCTAAGAATGCAATATTTGGATCAGCCCGAGCTATGTTCTACCAATATTTCAGAGGGTAACAAAGCTCCGTCCGGTTCCATTACCATAGCATCTGCAGCCCTTACGGAGGATAATGATTTCCCAAAAGGTTTTTATCTCAGACGAATAAACGACAAGTTATGGTTACGAGGATATCTTGCTGACCATTTGCATGTTTGGAGTCCTAATGATCGCTTTATCTTCTGTAGGGCTCAGCTTTCTATTGTATGAAGATCAGAAAGGTATTTTTGAAAGCAAAGGAGTGAAGGACCAATGGATATCAAAAACAAAAGCGGAGATGTGCTTGGAAAAATTCAAATTGAATCCTTACGCACTGATCATGCGATTGACCGAATCGTCATTGACCTAAAGCCTGGTGACGGGAAGGCGATTTACACTGCAGATGTTACAGAGAACCAATTCACGCAGCAGACCAATTATGCAGCTATTCCATGGGAAGACGGTCTGGAAAAATTGCAGAAACATTATTCTCCATGGCAGCCGAAATTTCCGATTGATTCTGATATAGATGCCATTCATGTATTTTATGGATTTGATAATTTAACTCCGCAAGAAATCGATGAAATGATTGAAGAAAGTAACAGGTCAGGTAGAAATGTAGTGATTCGAGACCTGAAGCCCAATAACAAGGTTGTGGGTATCAGCATTACGTATCAAGAATACGGTGGTTATAAACTTAACATTTTCGGGACAACAAAGAGCCGGATCCCATTGCCTGATCATGGTGGTATTTCGGTTAAACAAACAGCTATACGTGGCGTCCAAGCATTTTATATTTTCGATAATGAAACTTCCCAATTGATATGGATCGAAGAGGATGTGCATGGGAAGGCGCTGCAATACGAGATCATTGGCAGAAACATGTCAGAAGATCTTGTGATGAAGATCGCGAAGTCAATGAACGGATAATGTTTATATTATAACTGTTCTAAAAGGAGTTTCTATGAATCGGACGATAATGATTAGCGATATTCATGGCTGCATTGATCCATTTAATCAGTTATTGCATGATATCAATTTCAACTCGAAATATGATCAGCTAATTCTGCTTGGAGACTACGTAGATCGAGGTCCCAACAGCAAAGATGTCGTTAATAAGGTGATTAAATTAGTTCATGAACATCATGCGATTGCATTAAGAGGTAATCATGACCAACGGTTAGTTGATTTTATAAATGAGGGGAGTTCCGTAATTAAAGCGAAGTTTATTGAACACGGTGGTATTCAAACACTTCAGAGCTATTGTAATATTGAAGGCGCAATTTCTGATGAAATGTTGGATCAAGCGAGAGAGGCAATAAAAATGGATTACGATCATCATATTGATTTTTTGAGTGAATTACCTCTATATCATGAGGATGAAGCTCATATTTACGTTCATGCCGGATTAAACCCTGATTACATAGAATGGTGGAAACAACCAGATCATGATTTTATGTATATCAAAGATAAATTTATTCATCATACGTTTACCAATCTACACAAAAAGATCGTATTTGGACATACAACAACGATAGACATTCATGGATCTGGGGATGTTTGGTTTGGTGAAGACAAGATAGGCATTGATGGTGGATGTGCCTATGGAATGCAACTGAATGGTTTAATTTACCAAAATTGTTCTTACGTAACTTCTGATTCAAAGTTTAATCTGAGTGAGGTGCAGCGATGAGTTACAAAGCTATTCTCATAGACCAATTAAACGCCTGTTATCATGACAAGAACTGGTTTATACCGCTGCATGATATTTTGACAGACCTCAATGCGGCGGAGGCCGCTTATGTAAAGAATGAGGGGGAGCACTCCATTTGGGCGATCGTCAATCATCTTATTTTTTGGAATGAGAAGTGGCTTGAGAGATATGTTGCCGAACAGGTCGACGGGCAGCATTCAGTGAATAATGAGGATACATTTGACATGGATCTGTCTAACTTGAATGATGTGGAATGGCGCAAGGCATTACATAGACTGAAAACCGTCTTTGGTGATTGGAACAGGGCACTTGAAGATAGTGAAGAACATAAATTGACCCGTGAAATCCCTTCCTATTTCAACGCGCCATGGTGGGGAGTTGTATCAAATCTATGTATTCATAATGCCTATCATATTGGCCAGATCATGCTGCTCAAAAAATCAATGAAACACACCTAGTACACGCTGTATTACGTTTATAAAATTATACTTAAGCAAAGGAAGATGAACATCATGGAAAAAGGCAAAATTATATTTTTGAACGGTGTAACCAGCTCTGGTAAAACTTCAATTGTAGAGGCGATGCAATCCTACGATGATCCGTTTTTCTATGTTGTGGCTAATGATTTATTTGAAAATACGATTGGTGATAAACATCTTCAGACGGATTACTGGAAGTATCTGAGTGAAGCGATTGTAATGATGTATCATACGGCAAAAGTATTTTCAGACCATGGCAAGCATGTTCTGATCGATGGCATACTTGTGGAGAGACCGGAGCTCGCGCCCCATTATGAACAAGTAAAACAGATTTTTGAAGGGTATCCACTGGATATCGTTGAGTTATATTGTCCCATCGATATCTGCCGTCAGCGGAACATTGAACGTGGGGATCGAAGAGAAGAGCAATCGGATGAGCAGCATCAAATCATGGCCCAAAACATCAACTATAGCTACTCCATTGATACAAGTATGAACACACCGGAAGAATGTGCGGAGAAGATTATTGCAGCACTGTTCAAGACCAATCATGAACCATTGAAAAATATGTAAAGGTTATATTACGAAGCTATAGTGGAATCGATATCTAGTAACAACTTTGTCTGCTTTGGTCTGGAGGATTAAATGAGGAATTCAATGGAATTACAAACAAGAAAAAGTGTAATTAATGATTTAAAGGCAATGGGGATAAGGGAGGGCATGACGATAATCGTTCATTCCTCCTTCAAAGCAATAGGTAAGGTTATAGGTGGCCCGGTAAGTGTTATTTTAGCTCTGGAAGAAGCCGTAGGAACCAATGGAACCATTGTCATGCCCACTCAAACAGAACATCTTTGTGAACCTTCAGAGCATGACGCGAACCTGTCTTCAGAGGAAATTGAGTTCATCAAAGACAATATGCCTATTTATTATCCTGATCTAACCCCAACCTCGTATATGGGCATCATTCCTGAGGTGTTTCGGAGGCAAGATGGTGTGTTTCGAAGCTCACATCCGCACATGTCTTTTGCTGCCTGGGGGAAAGACGCAAAACGGATAATGGAAGATCACAACTTGCATTATGCATTAAATGAGAAATCTCCGTTAGGAAAAATCTATGATTTGAGTGGATACATTCTGTTACTTGGTGCGCCTACAAATAGTAACACCTCCTTACACCTGGCAGAGTATAAACAGCAGAATACATTTGTTAAGCCAAAATTCTGGGGAGTAAAAATGCTGGTGAATGGGATTGAACAATGGACTACATACGATGATATTAACAATGAATCGGATGATTTTGAATTGATTTTTAATGAGTTTAAGATCCAGACTAACGCTGTTACCGAAGGAATGGTAGGGAAAGCAGTGAGTTATTTGATACCCCAAAGAGAGATGGTTGATTATGCTTTGGGATGGATGAATCGGAACCGAAGAGAACATATAGAGCAGTGAATCATCTCAAAAAGAAAGAAGGGGGAAATGTAATCATGACCAAAGAAATTGAACATTTGCTTCAAACTTTTGAAGAATGGGCGTTGTTTGTCAAAACGATGAATCATCTCGAGGAGAAGACCTGGAATTCCAGTATGGAAGAAGGGAAATGGACGATAAAATCCATCGTCAGTCATATCATGTTATGGGACCGATATTTTTACAAAGAAGCGATTGAGAAGATTGCTCTGAAGCAGCCAGTTACGTTGAAACATATGAATTTTGAAGAGTTTAATCGCAAAGCTATTGAATTTGGTAACCGCACAGAGACGTCCGAAATCGTAAATAAGGCTATCACGTACCGCCATAAAATTATGAATGACATTCGAGGGTTATCGGAGGAACAGCTTCATCAGACGTATTTGGACGCAGAGGGGAACGTATTTTATATTCCCCAATACCTTAAAGATTTTATATGGCATGACCAGCATCATATGGAACCGTTGAAGAAATATCTTGCCAACCTTGAAGTGTAAAGGGGTTAGTAGGCAGGGGGCGGCACGGAATACAGCATGTGGCTTGCTTTGATAATACGTATTCCAAACCAGGGAGGGATTGTAGTGAGTACTCATACGATTGAATTAACTCAGGAAAATCTGATTGGTTCATTTACCAATGATGTAACCCCCATTTTGAGCGTGAGATCTGGTGATTCCATTCGTTTTCAGACGCTGGATGCGGGCTGGGGCGCGGGTGAGAGTTATGCGGAACGCATGAAACCTTTTGATCGACAAGGTGAAAAAGATGGAGGTCATGCATTAATCGGTCCGATCTATATCGAAGAGGCGAAGCAAGGACAGACGTTGGAGATTGTTTTCAATGAGATCGTACCCGGGAGTTACGGGTTTACTTCCGCTGGCGGATATCCGAACTGGCAGAACCAGAAGTTACATCTAACAGAGGTTGAAGAACTGTCGCTGAATTGGACACTTGATCGTCAAACGATGAGTGGAACCTGTGAAATACACGGGAAATCCTTTACGGTGTCTCTCTCGCCGTTTATGGGAGTAGTGGGAATGCCACCAGAGTCACGAGGGATTCATACGACTTGGCCGCCCCGTTATTGCGGAGGGAATATCGACTGCAAGGAACTGGTGCAGGGAAGTAAATTATATTTACCTATCCCCGTAGACGGAGGTTATCTCGCGATTGGTGATGGTCATGGCCGGCAAGGAGATGGTGAAGTCAGCTGTCAGGCCATTGAATGTCCAATGGAGCTTGTCGATATCAAGATCAACGTGATTGAAGATATGATTTTGACCAATCCTCGTGCACATACGCCGTCAGGCTGGCTTACCTTCGGTTTTCATGAAGATTTGAATGAGGCTACCGTTCAAGCATTAGACGGCATGTTAAATCTGATGGGTGAGTTGTACGGACTAGATCGAGTGGAAGCGATTGCACTTGGAAGCGCGGTAATTGACCTGCGTATCACCCAAATTGTGAATGGTGTTAAGGGTGTGCATGCTGTCCTTCCGCATGATGCTTTTAAGTAACTTAATGCCTGTTATACGTCCTACTAGATGTTTTTATTTTTCCACTTAAGAACAGGAGGGAATACATGAGTGATCCGCGTTCAACATACAGTATCCAAACGGCAGTGTTAAGTTTACAAGAGGAATTAGAGAGATTAAAGATACAGGCGGTAATGGGGTGGTCCAAAGAATTTCGAAATCTAGAGTGGTATGGGTTGAAAAATGGAATGCGTGTATTGGAGGTCGGAAGCGGACCAGGTTACATTACAGAGCAATTATTAAACAGTTTGCCAGACAGCGAGCTTACCTCGCTTGAGATTGATCGTTCACTGCAAGCACAAGCCAAAGAACGGCTGAAAGATATTCCTTCCAAGCGATTGCAATTTGTAGAGTCTTCCATCTACCAGACGGATCTGCCTGATGATTCTTTTGATTTTGTCGTGGCAAGACTGATCTTTCTTCATTTGAACAATCCTGTCGAAGCCGCACAAGAGATATATCGTGTACTGAAGCCTGGCGGCCGCCTTGCCATTATTGATGTAGATGATGGTGTTTTTGGTGCAGTGAATCCTGATGTCCCTGCTTTGCATACGGTATTAATGAAAATTTCGGACTATGTGGCACAACACGGTGGTAATCGCTTAATTGGCAGAAGTCTGCCGCGTCTCCTTTCTGAGAGCGGGTACATCGATGTTGACATTGATTCTGTCCTTCAACATAGTGATTTGTTAGGCATAGAAGGGTTTAAGCAGCAGTTTAATCTTAATCGTTTTGTACATTTTGCTGAAAAAGGTGTGATCAGTTCGGAGGAGTTTGCTCAGCTGCAACACGCTTCTGAAGCAATAAATCATTCCCCGGAAGCCTATGCCATGATGAATTTCATTACAGCTTGCGGCACGAAGCCTCTGTAAGAGCTGTGTACGTTTGAAATAAGGTTTACTTGCTCGGTGCTTTGGTACTGTCTATGACAGAATAAGCTTCCTAAGAGACGGAGGATGGGAATGAATATCGTTCAAGCTTTCCAGGAGTTTGTAGTTCAAGATGATCATCAAGGCATGATTGATTTGCTGAAAGAATATGAACAATCCAGCAAGTTGTCTGTCAATGAACGAGGCTGGGTCTACTGGAATATTTCTGATGGTTATGCCTTGTTAAGAGAGTCGGAACTGCTTTTTGCGAATCACCGGGAATTCTTCGAATGGGGGAAAGAAAACCTCGCCCCCGAGCAATTACACTGGATCGTTTCGGATTCGACACAAGCGTTATCATTGTCCTTGGGAAACTATTTTGATCATTGGATCGATTGGTACCATTATGCTTGTGATCATGCACCCAAGCTGGATACCAACCGAGGTGTTCGATTCGAGAGCCATCGGGCTTTGGGTGGTTCGCTTTGGGTACTGGAGAGGTACAGTGAAATGGACAGTGTGCTTGAAAATATGAACGAGCTCATACAAGAAGATGAGACATGGTCCAATACTCTTTTTGCCCGAATTACATATAATAAACAGCGTCTGACTAGGCTTTATCATGCTGGGGATGTTGTCGGAGTTCAAGCTCTTTTGAACGAAACGATGGATTCGATTGATGACATCAATGTTGGAGCACTGCCCATTTCAAGAAAAGACGAAGTGGTCGGTAGCTGGGAGGATATTAATGTCTCCAGAAATTCACAGAGAGATATCAACATTGCGTTGAACAATCTGGCCTGTATTTTAACGGATATTGAAAGGTATGAGGAAAGTATGAAATTGTTCATGCAGATACAGGAACGTGATCACCGCATGAATGCATATGGTTCTTCCAAATGGATATATTCGATCTGGAAAACAAGAGGGACTGATGCAGTTAAAAAGGCTTTAGCAGATAATGCAGCTTGTGAAATAGCTGATCTTGTCAAACATACTCCTGAACTATCAGAGATCAAAGGTTTAGCATGAGGTGATTGAAGTGGTAAGAGGTTTGCATAACAATGTGAAAGGAGTGATGTGATATGAGAAAAAAAACGAATATGAGTAGAAGAAATGGATTAGCCGGAGGTGTTTTAGTCTAGCACAGAGGAACCAAGGAAGCTTTCCGAGGGATTCCTCTGTGTAATTTTCACGAGGAGGAATTTCAAACTATGATTCATTTAAAACGTGTCTCGGTAGATAATTGGTATCCATGTACCCAACTGAATGTAACTGAAGAACAGAAAAAAAGTTTCCCCGCGCCGGTTGTATATTGGATTGCTGAATCCAAGGTTGTGACCGATTTTCGACCCATGGCCATCTATGTTGATTCGGATCTGGTTGGTTTTGCTGTGTACTCAGATAAGCCAGATCATGAGGATAACTATTGGCTTCTTGCTCTAATGATAGATACCAAATATCAGGGCAGAGGTTATGGAAGAGAATCGCTTAAGAAGTTGATTGATCTAATGAAAGAATCGCTGAATTGCAAATGCATCATGATTGGACACAGGCCGGAAAATGGTATCGCCGGGAATCTGTATGAATCACTTGGTTTTCAGAGGGTAAGTGAGGGATTGATCGATGGCGAAGTCGTTCGGCTTCTAAGATGCAAGTAGTGCCAAAAAACACGCGATTTGGATTGTAAAGGAGGTAGCTTTTCTTTGAAGCATGTACACATTATTTTCTCATTACTCTTTATCATGTTAGGAATTGTGATTATTACGATCTCGAAAATGATTGAAGAGGTGATTCCCAAGCTAGGGTATGCAGCATTCCAGTCAGCAGCAGCGGGTAGTTATACTCCGAGTGATTATCAAGTGAATTTTGAACTGAATTATTGGATAGGTGCGATATGTATATTGGGTGGAGTTATCTGTATATTAGCTAGAATGAATTGGGTTCAGAACTCCATTCGTGCAATGAATGCAAGAAACAAAGAGTTTGATGAAACTCATCATTAGGATGACACAAGAGAACTGAAATAAGTTATGATATGACATAAAAAAAGAAAGGGCAGATCGATATGATTACATTTCAATACTTTGAAGCAGAAGATTTTGAACAACTGATCGAATGGAGTGGGGATGAAGCATTTCTGCTTCAGTGGGCCGGCCCTCAGTTCCATTATCCCCTTTCCAGAGAGCAGCTATCGGATTATTTGCATGGTGCCAATGATAAGAACACTTCAAATAAGTTCATTTATAAAGTGATGGATGAATCGACTCAGGAGATTGTGGGCCATATTGCTCTTGGCGGTATCGATCGATATAATCGTTCAGGGCGTATCGGTAAGGTGCTTGTTGGCAAGTCATATCAGGGTAAAGGCTATGGGAAGCAAATGATCGATGAAGCACTTCGAATTGGATTTGAAGAGGAGAAGTTACACCGGATCAGTCTGGGCGTATTTGATTTTAATGTCTCAGCTATCCGATGTTATGAAAAAGCGGGCTTTGTACAAGAAGGACTTATTCGTGATGCGAGAAGACATGAAGATACCTTCTGGAATCTTATCGAGATGAGCATATTAGAAAACGAATGGAAAAAATAGCTTTTCAAAAGGGATCATCATACTTGAGAGTCATCTTTCTTGAGAAACACTTCGATGAACGGATGTAATAACTACGTGTACGGAAATTTAAATGGGGATGTCCTCTTGTCATTAGAATGACAGGCGGACATCCCCCTCAATTACTTCCTTCTTGGTTTATTTCAATGATCCCCGTATCAATAAATTCCTTCACAGGCACACCGTCGCTAGCGAGTAACAGGGTCTCCATCATTTTGGTACCCCAGACTCCTTCATTCTGCGAAATAACGGCAGACAATTGACCGTTGAGCAACCCGTTTTCACTGGTTGGGCTGTCACCGAACGCGATTAAATGTCGGTTAAGGCCTTTTGCTTTCCAGATCAGGGTAGAAGCAGAGACAGAAACAAAATCGAGCCCGATAATCGCATTGAAGTGAGGGTGAGCTTGAATCATGTTCTCCATATCGGACATGGCTTGATCTTCATTCCCTTGATGATAACGAACTTCCAAGATTTCGATGTCTGTTTCACTGCGGATATAATCAATGAATCCATTAAGCCGCTGCTGCAAACCTTGCATCTCCTCCAAACCATTCTCGACAAGAATCATGCCTTGATTATGCAGAAGTCTTGTAGTTGTCATCGCGAATTGCTGGCCGGTACGATAGTTATCGGCGCCCACATAAGCGATTCGGTGACTGGATGGAACATCTGACTCAAATGTAATGACCGGAATACCCGCAGCTTGGGCTGCATCAATAACGGGGGTAAGTGCAGCAGCATCCACAGGCGATATAGCGATTCCGTCCACATGCTGTTTGATCATATTCTCCATGATACGGATCTGTTGTTCGGTGTTGGCTTCATCAGGTGCGTTTACAATTAACGTGATATTGTGTTTCCCTGCATACTCCGTTGCATCCTTCGTGATCATCTCATAGGTTGGATACGTCATTGGATAAATAATACCGAAAGTTTTGCTCGCTGCAGATTTCTCTACAGGTGAAGTTGCAGGAAGTGTTGCAGTCATCTGCTGTGGACGAATGTGTGCCGAACCGGATGAAATGATCATCGGGAGCAGAAGGATTAGTGTAAGTAAGAGTGTAAATCTGGCTTTATTCATACATTGGCTCTTTTCTCATATCTGATGGTCTGGCCTGCGATTCCCCGGTTCCTTGAGTGCGGTATTCTCTTGGTGTAAAACCTGTTGTTTTCTTGAATATATTGGAAAAATAGTGAGAATCATTGTAACCGACTTTGTAAGCAATCTCAAAGGTTTTGTTGTTGGTTGTTTTCAGCAGCTCCTTGGCTTTACCTATTCGAATCTGGGTTAGATACTCCGTTATCGTTTGACCAGTTTCTTGACTGAAAATCTTGCTTAAATGACTTGGACTGATTCTGACGTGTGCAGAAATCATCTTCAACGAGACCTGTTCGTTATTGTATTCACGGGATACATAGGCTTTCACCTGATCAATGACATCACTGTATTTTCCGGAGCACGCTGCTCTTCTCTGCCATAACAGGTTAAGCAGGGAACACAGATATTGGGTGCAATCCTCCCAGCACGTAATATTCTGGATCGTCTGCTGCAGGGAAGTAATGTTCTCATCCGAATGGTCACTCATGCGGAACAGCTGATTCGCGAGCCGAAACGACTCCAGCGTAAGATCATTCAACAGATAGAAGCCATACGATGAGGACTTCCAGTCGGAGGACTGTAATGGAGCGGCAAACTCCTGCACAAAATGGTCAAGCTGATTGGGGCTGCCGATTTTGAGAAATTCAAGAAACGAATTCCTGTCGAGAAAAAGAGTCGTTTGCTCATCCAGGTTAATTTCACGTAGAGAGGCTCTGTTCTGAAGGGTGAGCCGGGTAATATATTTATCCTCCTCCGCTTCCAGATACGAGACATGAATTCCTTGCAGACGCTCCTGTTGACTGCCAATGCCCAGAACAATATTACATTTGAACGTATGCTCAAGTTCCATACGAACCCGCCCGCGAAGCTGCTCCAGATATATGGATATGCTGTCATCGGAGTGATACTTGAGCAGAAGCACGAGCTCCGTCCGGCTTCGAATATAAGGAAGAAGTTCAACGTGGGGATCGCGAGTTTCCTCCAGTATGGGAAGCAGCTTCTTCATCAGGGATTCCGGGTCCGGGGAATCATCTGTTAATCGAACGTCGATAATGACAATTGTATAATACCTGGCCGAGAGAGGAAGTGAGAGTTGTTTGGCTGATTCAATCGCATCGGTTGTACCGATGAGTCCTCCGCACAGATCGGCCAGCAGTTTTTCTTTGGTGATCGTCCGGTTTGTCATGCGTTGATGTTCTTCATCCATTTGTTTGCTGACCTTATGAAGCATTTGGATTAGCTCTGCTGCGCTTATGGGCTTTAGACAGTACTCGGTTACGCCAAGTCGGATTGCCTCTTGCGCATAGCTGAATTCATCATGACCGCTCATAATAATGATTTTGATATCAGGTTGCTGATTGCGAACGATGGAGGTCAGTTCCAGTCCGTTCATAAATGGCATTTTGATATCCGTAATCAGAATATCCGGAGCCCATTCATGAATTAAAGGTAACGCAAGCTCGCCGTCGGGTGCATCCCCGCAATAGTGAAAACCTTCCTTTTCCCAATCTATGCAGCTGCGTATATTCTCCCGAATTCCAATTTCGTCATCCACGATCATCACCTTTTTCAACGGTTAACCTCCTTGCTTTTGGGGATACGAATCATAAATGTGCTGCCTTCCATATACGTACTTTCCATTTCAACGCCATAAGCTGGTCCGAAATAGAGCCGAATCCGGTGATGTACATTGAGCAGGCCGAAACCGCCTTCCTGCTCGTCATCTTGTGGTGAACGGGAACCTGCCGGCTTCTCCAGCTCTTCACGTAATTGTGCCAATCGATCCGCAGACATGCCAATTCCGTTGTCTTGTACGGTGAGAATGATGCTATTGTCCTCTACATATCCGTGTATGGATATCAGCCCTTGACCGCGTTTGTTCTTGATCCCATGGTAGAGCGCGTTTTCAATTAGGGGCTGCAGGGTCATTTTCAAAATGGGATAATCCTGAAGCTCACGGTCAACGCGGATCTCGTAGGTGAGAATATCGTGGTACCTCATCTGTTGAATGACCAAGTAACTACGCGCATGTTCAAGCTCGGTTTGAATGGATACCCAGTCGAACCCTTTGTTCAGACTCAAACGAAAGAACTTCGAGAGGGCCTGCACAAGTTTGATTACATTTTCTTTTTTCTCTGCTTCAGCCATCCATAGAATAGATTCCAACGTGTTATAGAGGAAATGAGGGTTGATCTGAGCTTGCAGCGTACGTAGTTCAGCTATTTTTACCTGTTCATTCTCTCGAATGCTCTTTTCGATTAGTGTTTTGAGCTTATCCAGCATCACATTGAAGCTTTTGCCCAGATCAGCAATTTCGTCCGAGCCGTGTAGTGTGACTTTGGCTTCCAAGTAACCGTTTGCAGCTTTACGCATCTTGTTCATCAGAATTCGGATGGGAAGAATCAGTCGATTATTCAGGAAAAAATATAACGATATCGCAAAGAAAGCACTTAACAAAACGGTAATGATGATCAATTGGCGAATGCTATTGGCCTCTGCAATGATTTCCTGATAAGGAGCTACCCCGATCATTTTCCATCCGGTCTGTTCTGAGGTGCTGTATACAACAAACTGGGGCTTGGATCCTGCAGACAAGATAAAGCTGTCGTGCTGTAGATGTAAAGGAACCGATCGGATCTGATCCATCATGCTTATGGATGCCGGGGTGGCATCTGGCCTAAAGAGTGTATTTCCGTGTTGATCACTAATGTAGAAAAAACCGGAATCCTTAATAGGGGTATTTGTCAAAAAATCATCAATGAACGAATCATTCAAATCAATTACGATAAACCCGATGACTTCATGCGTAATTCGCTCTTTGACCGTGGTTATAATTGAAAGCGCATTCTGTTTAGGGTAAGCAAACCCATCCAACCTGTTATATTCGGCATAGGCTGCAGAATGAGGGATGCGCAGAATGGCATCCGGATACTGTATCAGATACTTGAAGTACGGGTTGCGCAGCGGATTCCGTTCCAGCTTGAACACGCCTTTTCGTTCACTTATGCCTTTTCCGTAGAAATTCACGAATGAGATATTAAGTACCTTGTCATACTTGTAGGTTTCCCGATAAAGATTGTATGTCTGAAGGATGGCTTTGGCTTCCGGGTAGGACTCCGATTGAGAATACAGGTATTGAAGCACTTGCGGATTCTTGCCCAGTTCGAGTAGCCGTTCCGTATCCTCAAACAAGATGTCAATGTTCCTGGCAAGCTGGTCGGCAACGAGTTGTGTCGAGGCCTTGTTATGATTGGATACGACCGTATAGGATTTGTGGTAAGAAATCAATCCAACCACGATCAGCGGTACTGAACTGAGGATGATAAACATGCTGAGTAATTTAAGCCTGAGGCTTGAAGCAATCCATTGAATGAGTTTCAACGTATTCCACTCCATCTGAAGGGATCAAAAATGTATCATTAGTATAACATGATTTTCTAATATATAAGAGAATCGCTAAATACTACACAATTAAAAAAAGAAATTACACTTTTTAGATCTCATTTTTTGAAATTACTAAATTATTACATAATTAAAGTATGAGACTCCATATAAGCTTGGAATGTAAGCGTTCTATAATGTGGACACACCACAAGGTGAAATGAAAAAGGGAGGATCACAACATGCGAACCAAAAAAAAGTGGGGACTTGCCATAACATTGGCTATGGTGATGCTGGTCAGCACGGCATGTAGCAGTACCAATGGAGGAGCAGGCTCCGATAATGAAACTTCAACGAGTGGGAATGGTAGTACACCTGCCAGCGCCAAAACAATTACGCTTGGTTTTTCGCAGGTTGGTGCGGAGAGTGGCTGGCGTTCGGCGAATACCAAGTCGATTCAGGATTCAGCCAAAGAAGCGGGTTATGATTTGAAATTCTCCGATGCGCAGCAGAAGCAGGAAAATCAAATTAAAGCTTTGCGATCCTTCATACAACAGAAGGTGACGGTGATTGCTTTTTCCCCTGTTGTAGAATCCGGTTGGGATACCGTATTAAAGGAAGCGAAGGATGCAGGCATTCCCGTGATTTTGACGGACCGTGCTGTGGATTCGCCGGATAAAACCCTCTACAAAACCTTTATTGGCTCCGACTTTGTAGAAGAAGGACGCAAAGCAGGTCAGTGGCTTAGTGACCAATACAAGGACACACAAGACGAAATCAACATTGTTGAGCTGCAGGGTACAACAGGCTCCGCACCAGCGAATGACCGTCAAGAGGGCTTTATGGAATTGATTGCTTCCAATTCGAAGCTTAAAGTGATTGCTTCACAATCGGGTGACTTTACACGTGCCAAAGGCAAAGAAGTCATGCAAGCTTTCCTCAAAGCACATAAAAAAATAGATGTTCTCTATGCACATAATGATGATATGGCGCTTGGTGCAATTCAGGCCATTGAAGCGGCAGGATTGAAACCAGGCGTAGATATTACCATTATTTCTGTTGATGCCGTGAAGGATGGGATGCAGGCTGCTGCTGATGGCAAAATCAACTTTATCGTTGAATGTAATCCGTTGTTAGGACCTCAATTAATGGAAGCGGTTCAATCGGTAGTAGACGGGAAAGACATCGAACCCCGAATCGTTACGGATGAGACGACCTTCACTTCGGAGCAAGCCAAAGAAGCATTGCCAACACGCGAATATTAAAAGCAGATTCGTATAACACCGAAAAGTCATTTTTCGACCAGGCTGTCGCTAAATGACTTTTTTCCATAACAAAGGAGAGGGTTATATGGCCGAGCAAGCACCCATTTTGCAAATGACAGGCATCACCAAACAATTTCCCGGGGTTAAAGCGCTATCCGGCGTCAGCTTTCGTTTGTTTCCGGGCGAGATTCATGCCTTGATGGGTGAGAACGGAGCGGGGAAGTCGACGCTTATTAAAGTTCTGACCGGCGTTTATTCCATTGACGAAGGAACGGTAACCATGGATAACCGTGATCTCTCGATCTCCGGTCCGCTTGAAGCGCAAAAGGCGGGAATCAGTACCGTTTACCAAGAGGTCAATCTCTGTCCGAACTTAACGGTTGCTGAGAATATTTTCATCGGGCGGGAGCCGATGCGATTTGGCAAAATCAATTGGAAACAAATGAACAAAGATGCGGAGAACCTTCTGCGAGACAGATTACATCTGTCCATCGACGTTAAGGCTCCTTTACAGACCTATTCGGTCGCGATGCAACAACTGATTGCAATTGCAAGAGCACTCAGCATCTCGGCAAAAGTGCTCATATTGGATGAACCCACATCCAGTCTGGACAAAAACGAGGTTCAGCAACTGTTTCGTATTATGCACAAATTAAAGAGTGAAGGTCTCGCAATTCTTTTTGTTACTCATTTTCTTGATCAGGTATACGAAATGTCGGATCGTCTAACGGTGCTCCGTAACGGGGAATTGGAAGGAGAGTACATAGCCGCAGAACTTCCACGCATGGAACTGGTGCTCAAGATGATCGGCAAGGAGCTTGAGGTGCTTGAGGAGCTTCCGAAGGAAGCGGATGCTGCTCAGGCGGAGTCGGGAGAACTGTTAGTTACCGCTAAGGCACTTGGACGCAAAGGAGCAATTGAGCCTTTTGATCTGGACATTCGCAAGGGAGAAGTCGTGGGCTTGGCTGGGTTATTGGGGTCTGGTCGTACCGAGATCGCTCGCCTTTTCTTTGGTGCAGATCGTTCAGATGTAGGCAAGCTGCTCGTTGTAGATACAGGAAGTACGGTTAAGTCGCCGCGTCATGCAATTGATCAGAATATTGCTTTTTGCTCCGAGAACCGTAAAACCGAAGGCATAATCGATGATTTGACCATTCGGGAGAACATCATTCTGGCTTTACAAGCGACACGAGGTTGGTCCAAACCAATCTCACGCAAGAAACAGGATGAGATCGCCGAAAAGTACATCAACCTGTTAAATATCCATCCGAAAAACCCGGAGCATTTAATTAAAAATCTGAGCGGCGGTAATCAACAAAAGGTGTTGCTTGCACGGTGGCTGCTGATGAACCCCGATCTGTTGATTCTCGATGAACCTACGCGTGGAATTGATATCGGTGCCAAGACTGAAATACAGAAGCTGGTGCTCTCTCTGTCGAAACAGGGCATGGCCGTGCTGTTCATTTCGTCCGAGCTGGAAGAAGTGATTCGTGTCAGCCACCGGATTGCCGTAATCCGGGACCGCAAAAAAGTGCAAGAACTTAGCGGGGATCAGATCCATCAACAGCAAATCATGAAAGCAATGGCAGGAGGTTAAAGAGATGGCGGGCAAGATGCGTAAACATCATTTGTTTTGGCCGTTATGTATGCTTGGTTTACTTTTAATCTTTAATTTGCTGTACTCTCCGGATTTCTTCTCCCTCGTCATGCGTGAAGGGAATCTGTATGGCAGCTTGATTGATATTCTCAATTTTGGAGCGCCCTTAATTCTGGTATCGATCGGTATGACACTGGTGATTGCGACCGGAGGTATCGATTTGTCCGTGGGCTCCATTGTAGCGATCTCCGGTGCCGTGGCTTGTATGAGCATCAGCAGAGGAGTGGATCAGAATTCGCTCGGGCTTATGTTGGGCGCACTTGGATTATCTATAGGTCTCTCACTGATCTTGGGCATATGGAATGGGGCGCTGGTTTCGGTTGCCCGAATCCAACCCATTATTGCAACGCTTATTCTGATGGTAGCTGGACGTGGGATTGCGCAATTGATTACGAGTGGACAGATTATTACTGTATCCAACGCAAACTATGCCTATATCGGGGCAGGTTCGCTTGCAGCATTGCCTTTTTCCATCTTCATCGTATTAACTGTGCTGCTTGTTGCCTCACTGTTGACGAGAAAAACGGCACTGGGACTGTTTATTGAATCGGTCGGAAGTAACGCAAACGCGAGCCGACTGGCAGGTATTCGTTCAAAAACGGTTATTCTCACGGTATATGTCTTCTGTGGTCTGTGTGCCGGCATTGCCGGGCTTATTCTCAGCTCGAATGTATCCAGTGCGGATGGCAATAACGCAGGTCTGTGGTATGAACTTGATGCCATTCTTGCTGTAGTCATCGGGGGTACTTCGCTCAATGGTGGTCGTTTCTATCTAATGGGTACCGTCGTTGGAGCACTCATTATCCAAACCTTAACAACGACGATCTATATGATTGGAGTCCCGCCAGAAGTTACGTTGGTTGTCAAAGCCTTTGTAGTACTGGCCGTTTGTTTGATTCAATCCGATTCATTCCGCAATTCCATGGTGATCCGTTGGAAAAAACGGAAGTTTCCAGCCGAACAGGGGGTTAACCGCCATGTTTCTTAATCGTAAGTATCTCCCGGTCTTTGTCACCTTCGGTTTGCTGGCCGTGATGTTTGCCATAGGCTCTTTCCGGTACACGGGATTCTTCTCCACACAGGTACTGCTTAATCTTCTCATTGATAACGCATTTCTGATTATCACGGCGATTGGCATGACTTTTGTGATTGTGTCGGGAGGAATCGACCTGTCGGTAGGTTCTGTGATTGCGCTGACGACCATCATTAGTGCAAGTCTGGTCGAGAAGCAAGGGTGGTCGCCTGCGATCGTTATACCTATGGTGCTTGTCATGGGTGCGTTGTTTGGCACAGTCATGGGGGCGATCATCCACTATTTCAAAATCCAGCCCTTCATCGTGACATTGGCAGGCATGTTTTTGGCGCGGGGGCTGTGTTATGTCATCAGTCTCGACACCATTACCATTACGAATCCATTTTACACACAGGTTGCGCAGGCGAAAATTTCCCTGCCAGGGGGCAGCTTTGTCTCCATTAATGTGATTATTGCTCTGGTTATTGTACTGCTCGCGATCTACCTGGCACATTACACCCGGTTTGGGCGCAACGTTTACGCCATCGGCGGAAGCGAGCAATCAGCGCTGCTCATGGGACTGCCGGTTGCACGTACCAAAATCCTGGTGTACACGTTCAGCGGTTTGTGCTCCGCGCTTGCCGGTGTTGTCTTCACCTTCTATATGTTATCCGGTTATGGATTACACGCCATGGGTCTTGAACTCGATACCATCGCGGCTGTTGTAATAGGAGGCACCTTGTTAACAGGTGGTGTAGGGTATGTGGCGGGAACCTTTATTGGTGTATTGATCCAGGGGGCTATCCAAACTATAATTAGCTTCGAAGGCACGCTCAGCTCATGGTGGACCAAGATTGTGATTGGTCTGATGCTGTTTGTTTTTATTTTGTTCCAGCGACTTCTTAGCGGGCGGCGAGTATCCTCGAAATCACTGCATTAAGTTGATCGAATTAAATGATATTGAATACCGATACCGACACAATGATATAACTATATGCGCTCTGCATTGGTGAATGCTGAGCGTAACATGGAGATGGGGGATGCGTGAGTGAGAAGATATGTGAACGGGTTGTGTTTGTTCATTCTACTGCTGCTTGTCGGCTGCACAACCCCTGAGTCTGAAACTGTGCCTCCTCCCATCTCGTCTAACAACTTGGAAACTCTTCCTTCTGTTGAGGAATGGATGGAATCAGCGGTAGCAAGGGATACCTCTACGAAACCGATTGTTTTGGGTTTTTCACAACTGGGCAGAGAGAGTGCCTGGCGTCTGGCAAACTCCACGTCTATTCGGAATGCTGCGGCTGAATCGGGAATCTCCCTTGTAATAAAAAATGCAGAACAGTCTCAGACGAAACAGTTCGAGGCTGTTCGGTCGTTCATCAGGCAAAAGGTGGATGTCATTGCCATTGCACCGGTGGTGGAATCGGGCTGGGATGGTATTCTTCAGGAGGCCAGGGATGCAGGTATACCCGTGATTATCGTAGACCGGTCAGTTGATGTCAAAGACACTTCACTTTTTGTGACAACGATTGGATCGGACTTTTATGAGGAAGGTGTGAAGGCCGGGAAGTACATTCAGGATCGGATGCGAAATCATCCGGGTTTGATACGGATTGCCGAACTGCAAGGCACGAGTGGTTCTACACCCTCTATCCAGCGTGGCGAGGGCTTTAGAAGCATTTTCGACACCAGAGCAGATATCATCTTCTCGCAAAGTGCTCCTGCCGATTTTACGGAGGACAATGGGAAACAAGTGATGAAAGAATTCCTTCAGGTTCCAGAAGACGAACGGCCGCAGGTGCTTTTTGCCCATAATGATGAAATGGCTTTTGGCGCCATACAAGCGATAGAAGAAGTTGGGCTGAAGCCTGGAGAGGACATTATCATTGTCTCGGTGGACGGTTCCCGCAAAGCACTTGAAATTCTGGTCAGCGGGAAAATCAACGCTGTGGTGGAATGTAACCCGCTGCTTGGTCCTCAGCTTATGCAGGCTACAAAAGAAATTATTGCAGGGCGTACACTCCCGAAGCGCATGGTGCCCCCAGAGGACATTTTTACACAGGAGAGTGCTAGACGGGAGATGTACAACAGGCGATTCTAGAATTCGTGAAAAAAATAGAACATTTTGGATAAAATTCAATTTACTTTAAATAAACTTATCGTTTATACTGAACTCACCTTGAACTAAAAGCTCTTCTCTATGAGAAAGGACGTAGTGGATTACATACTTCTGAAAGCGCTTTTTTTCGAGGGGGGAAAGTTCGATAAAGAGAGGGAGTGTAGAAGGTATTATGCTGTGAATATAATATGAGGAGGTAATTTTATGTTCAAAGTAAAGCTAGCAAAGGCGGTAATATCTCTCGCACTTTTCGGTACCTTGTTTTCGATTCCGGCGGTGCCCGATGCTCGTGCTGCAGATGCAAGTTGTCCGAATGGTTATGTAGGTCTGACGTTTGATGATGGCCCATCTGGAAATACAACAAACATGCTTAACGCGTTGAAGCAGGCTGGCTTACGGGCAACGATGTTCAATGTTGGACAAAATGCACAAAATAATCAATCTCTGGTTACTGCACAAGTAGCAGCAGGTATGTGGATTGGCAATCATTCCTATACACATCCGAATATGACTACATTAAACAGTTCTCAGATGTCGTCAGAGATTACTCGGACACAGCAGACGATCCAGTCTATTACCGGAAGTTCACCTAAACTGTTCAGACCTCCTTACGGTGCGACAAATGCGACCTTGAAATCCGTTGTGAGCCAAAACGGTCTGAAGGAAGTACTGTGGAACGTAGATTCCCAAGACTGGAATGGTGCCAGCGCAGCCCAGATTGTAGCAGCTGTGAACACGATGAAAAGTGGTGACGTCATTCTAATGCATGATCAGTATCAGACGACACTTCAGGCCATTCCACAGATTGCACAAAATCTGAAGAATCGTGGCCTTTGCTCCGGCATGATCTCATCAACTACCGGTCGAGCAGTCGCACCCGATAGTAGCACTACGAATCCCCCGAGTAACGGAACAAAAGTGGAAGCTGAGAACATGACCAAAGGTGGACAATACACCGGCAATATCAGTTCTCCTTTCAATGGTGTGGTCCTTTATGCCAACAATGATTTGGTTAAATACACTCAGAATTTTGCAACGAGCACTCATAATTTCTCGCTTCGTGGAGCTTCAAACAATGCCAACATGGCTAGAGTTGATTTGAAGATTGGTGGACAGACAAAGGGAACCTTTTACTTTGGCGGAAGCGCTCCAGCAGTTTATACCCTGAATAATATCAGCCATGGAACGGGAAATCAGGTCATTGAGTTGGTTGTAACAGCCGATGACGGGACATGGGATATATACATCGATTACTTGGAAATACATTAACAAGCTTAGGTTGATTGAAAAATAATGCACTATAATGAAATCCCGTTGGGTTGACCCAATGGGATTTCATCATGTTTTTGGACATTTTGTAACACAAAAGTGGAAGGAAAACATTTATAATGGATGAAATTGTATATGAGAAGAATTTGGTTTGTATTGAAACAATTTATGGAATAGGAGTGGATTGATCAAATGATCATTATGATTAACGGAGCGTTTGGTTCGGGAAAAACTTCTGCAGCAGAAGCACTTCAGCCCTTAATTGCAAACAGCATGATCTACGATCCTGAAGAAATAGGTTATATGCTCAGAAAACTTCTTCCGGAGAATTGTAGAGAGGAAAGGGAACGGACGGATGATTTTCAAGATATCGATCTGTGGAAAATTCTAACCGTAAAGACGGCTAAAGAAGTAAAACTGAAATACAACAAAGACTTAATTATCCCCATGACCATCTATAAAGAGGAAAACTTTAATTACATTTATAACGGGTTGAAAGAGATCGATCAGGACATTTATCATTTTTGCTTAACGGCTACAGAAGAGACGATTTATCATCGTTTGGCTAAACGTGGCGATGAATATGGAGGCTGGCAATATCAACAAGCACCAAAGTGTGTTGAAGCTTTCAAGGATGAACAATTTCAAACCCACATTGTTACGGATCATCTGGAGACTAGTGAAATCATAGAACTTATATTGAAGAAGGTCCTATCCAAATAATGTTTTTAATAGGAGGTTTTTATGATGATGATTGTACATGTACTCTTAAGATCAGAATGGGAAGCCGCGTTGATCAATGGGATTCTAAAATAAAGTCAGAAGTTATATGGGAAGATCTGTATAATGAAGGCAGGGAGTATCCTCATATTTATGGTGAGTTAAATCTAGACGCGGTATTTCATACATATGATTTTGAGCCTAATACAGAAGGGGGATTTTCGCTACCTCCTGATTTAGAGAAAATGCGTTGATGTCGGATTTCTTGGATAGACGCTGGTTTCGTTGAAGAAAATGAGCTGAAGAGGATGAATCGTAATTGACGACAGTGACTTTTGAAGAGGTAACCGAACAGCACCTCCCTGAAATTAGAGAGATTTATAACTATTATGTAATGAATACAACGATTTCGTTTCATACGGAGGAATTAGATCTTGATCAGATTAAATCCTCTGTAATGAACAAGGATACGCGGTATAAAACTTACGTAATTCTTGAAAACGAGCAAATGATGGGCTATGTTCTGATCACCCAATATAAGAGTAAACAGGCATATGACATCTGCGGAGAAGTCACTATATATTTGAAGCCCGATATTTTAGGAAAAGGCTTGGGAAAACAAGCACTGCGTTTTATTGAGAAGATTGCAAAAGAACAAGGATTCCATACCTTAATTGCGACGATTTGTATGGAGAATACAAGAAGTAAATCATTATTTGAGAGAAATGGTTATGAACAATGTGCTTTGTTTAAAGAGATCGGATATAAATTTGATAGAAAACTGGATATTGGAAGTTTCCAAAAGATATTGTAAGGAGAATACAGAATGAGTAAAAACCTATATATTATATCTGGCCCCCCTGGAGTAGGGAAATCTACAACTTCCAAGCTGCTGGTTCAGACTTTAGATAAAAGTGCCTACATTTCTGGAGATGCGGTTAGTCACTTTCCGGTCAAAGGGCGAGGTAAACCCTGGCTTGATGAGGATACACACGACTTAACTTGGAAAAATATATCTAGTCTAGTGAATAACTTATTGGATTATAAATACGATGTCGTTCTGGACTATGTGGCCTTTCCGGAAGACATGGATGGATTAATAACAGAATTGGCAGACTATAAAGTTCACATAATCTATGTTGTATTGATGGTTGATCGTCAAACCATTATTCGTAGAGACCGTCTTAGAGCAGAAGAATATCAAATGAAAGAAAGAAGTATAATTCTGCTAGATGAGTTTGAAAATCATCTGGATTTGAGAGTAGATAACAAGCTGTATACGAATCATTATACAGAAGAACAATTACCTGAAATAGTAAGTGAAATTATAAATAATGAGAAATATCGATTGAAATAATCCGTACCTCGTCACTTTGTATGATTGATTGTAAAAGAGACAGCGAAAAAGCTGTCTCTTTATTCATCTAAACAGGTTTATGTGAAACTTTATACATACCTACCGAAGTTACTCATCTTCGTTTAGGAAAACAAAACCACTGTCAACAAGCCCCTGTAAATACTCGTCAAAGCTGTTTGCAATCACTACGTATTCGTCAGGGTCGTGCAAAAAGCGAACGATTTGACCACGTACACCTTCATCAGTAGGATTAAAATCAATATAAAGTCTGGATGTTCCACCATTGTTCATACAGTCTGAAAAATGAATATATTTCCCTGGAAGAAGCCCCTCAGGATTGATCTTAGAGTCAACGACATCCTCTTCATCTTCGTATTCTAAAAGATAAGAGACGTCTTCTTCATTTTTTGAACTTTCGAGCATTTGTTGGGTAGACAGTAAGTAATATGGATATCTGCCTTCTTCAACATCTGAGCCAAGAATACAAACCGTAATTTCTTTTTCTCCGTACTTCCTCCAATATGTACCATCAATATTTTCAAGTAAACTGATGAGTGATTCTGGACAGTTTGGATATTTTGATCTTAATGTAGTTATATCTTCTTTTGTAGCACCGCTCGCTGTTTTCAGTTCCTCAAGTTCTTCTGGTGATAATGCTGCTCTTAATCCATTTAAAAATTTGTTTACCAAATCCATTATGTTGACCTCCCAATCATAAAATATAAAGCAAATAATACGCAGATAAAGTAAAGGTACTGCGTTGGTGTGAAAAATATTTCCCCTACAATATGTTCTGTATACTAAGATCAGTTTATCATTTTTCTCTAGTTTATTGGCAACTACAAGTATTAACTATCGGTCTGGTGATAAAGGCGCGTGGGATTAACTGCTAAGGTTGGATAGACCCTCCCATATTTTCGTAGTACAATTATGTAAGTAATTGGAATGCTTAGTTTTATAGTAACGATATAGAGGAGCGGAATACATTGTCATTACATATGCTGCACGGCAATTTTAATACATATGATAGGCATTTTATGAGGGTTCTGCTCTATAGCTCATCAACCAGGATGTGAGTGAGTGAAAATCTCTTATAATATTTGAATATTTATGAATACGATTACATCTTATGAAGGAGGGATTTCACTTTGTCTGAGTATTATTGGGATGACCAAATTGAATATCTGAGAAATACGCGGTGGCTATATTATAACGATGATTATCTTGAGTTTTTGGTTCAACGTGTATGGAAGATTGAAAAGTCAGTAGATATTATCGATTATGGATGTGGTTATGGCTATCTCGGGTTGAAGCTGCTTCCTATACTACCCGAAGGATCAACCTATACCGGATTAGACAAGGGTAAGGAATTGATTAAGCAGGCCAATGAGATTTTCTCAAAGACCTCTTATCAAACGACTTTTATTGTGGATGACATTGAAACAGTGCAAGTGAAATGCCAATACGATATTGCTATAAGTCATGCCTTCTTATTACATATGACAGAGCCTATCACCGTTCTTCAGAAGATGATCGACAGTGTAGTAGATGAGGGTAGAATCATATGTTTTGAACCTCATTGGATCGCTAATATGTCAAACTATGAATTACATGGACCTGAACAATCCAAGATTATTCAGCTAGGTATTCTCCAAAAATTGTTCGAGGAGGATGCCAAACAGAGTGGTAAAGATGGAAATATCGGTATGAAGATTCCAATTCTGCTTAGCCAACTTGGCTTGAGAAATGTAGAATGCCGGGTGAGTGACAAAGTTAACTTCTTAGATCAACACATGGCAGATTCGGATAAGGAAAAGCTTTTTCATGCATTAAAAGAAGAAGGGCTGGGACAAGAACGGGATGCCAGACATGAAGTTGTTACTCATTTGATGGAAAGAGGACTGAATTCAGAAGAAGCGAATAGAGAATATGAAGCAGAGAGTGTATTTGCTAGGGAGTTTAATGAGAACTCATGGTTAACCTATGCTCCGAACATGAAAATTACATCAGGAATTGTGACGAGATAGGTGTGTAGTTTCTATTACACATAAGGAGGTACACATGATGATATATAGGAGAAAAAACTATATTATTGCGACTTCTTTTGTAGATGAGTTTAATGCTCTGTTTAATGATATTTTGCTGCCATCCCAATTGAAATACGGATCAAGACTTATTGGGAGATGGCACACACCAATCGATGATGAAACCAGCGAAATTTTTGCGATGTGGGAATACGATACCCTTGAACAATACGAAGAAATTGAGAAAAAGATAAAATCAGATACAGAACACGTAAAGCGAGTTCAAGCCCGTTTTGATCAAATTGGAAGACATCGGTATAACGAAGTATTTCGAGAAGACATTAGGCAAGCATTTTTCACATCGACAGTAGATCGCGAACAAACGATTTTGAAATGAATGAATAGGGAGCTGAGAGAAAGATGGAGACAGAACGACTTATATTTCGGAAATATACCAAAAATGATTTCGATTTACTTTTTGAGATGACACGTGAGCCAAATATGATGAAATTTATAAGACATGGAGGACCTTGGACCAAGGAAGAAACCATGCAAAGCCTGGAAAAGTACATCAACTGGAATAAAGACGATAAGGGGCTGTTCCTCGCATTCAATAAAGAGGATAACAAGTTAATTGGAACCTCTGGACTGATTCCTCAAATCATTGAAGGCAATGATGAGCTTGAAGTTGGTTACTGGGTTATAGAGCAATACTGGGGAATGGGTTACGGATATGAACAAGCAAAAGCATGGAAAAAATATGGCATGGATCACTTGAAACAGAGACGATTAATATCGTTAATTCAACATGGCAATGTGGGTTCTATGAAAGTCGCGCAAAAGAATGGCATGAAACACGAGAAGGACGTAGACATCATTGGGAAAAATGTGGCAGTGTACTCGATTGAGGTGAAGTGAATATGACTCCATTTCCTGAACTAGAAACCAAAAGATTGCTGTTAAGAGAGATTAAACAGAGAGATTCCCAAGACATATTTCAATATTTTTCGTCAGATGAAGTTACAAGATTCTACGATGTAGAAAGTTTTACGAATACGAAACAAGCAGAAGCACTCATACAAAGATGGACTGAACGATTCGAAAATGGTCAGGTCATCCGCTGGGGAATTGCTTTGAAATCGGACAACAGAATTATTGGAACATGCGGATTTCATGGTTGGATGAAACAACATCATAAAGCTGTGATGGGATATGAGTTAGCACCGGAGTTCTGGCGGCAGGGTTACATGACCGAGGTAACTCAGAAAATCGTTGAATATGGATTCAAGAACCTTGAATTAAACAGGATTGAAGCATTTGTAGAACCAGAGAACGCGGGATCAAGAAAGTTGCTTGAGAAAATGGGTTTCAGTGAAGAAGGCATATTGAAAGAACATTATTATTGGAAAAATCGATTTGTTGATAATGTCATCTATGCATTTTTGAAGAAAGAATATGTATGAGAATACGAATTATTGGATCTTGTGGTAGTGGGAAATCAACATTAGCCAAAGAGTTGTCGGATAAATACGGTATTCCTTCCTATGAATTAGACAATCTCATATGGGACAGAAGCGCCGAAAATCTGAGATATCCTGAAAGTGTTAGGGATGAATCCGTTCAATCTATTGTCAGTTCAGAGGCTTGGATCATAGAAGGAGTACAGTGCAAAGATTGGACAATTAAGTCCATCCAGGAAGCAGATTTGATTTTTGTATTAGCTCCAAATGTTTTCATTAGAGATTATCGAATTATAAAGAGGTTTATATTGTCCAGAATGGGACTGCAACCGTGGAATTACAAGCAGTCGTTCACGGACTTATGCAAGATGATTGTGAAATGGAACCATCAATATAATATAGAAGAAGTTATATGTACAATTAACACAAACCGTAAGACTGCAACAATCACGAAGAATAAAAAACAAGTGATACAGTTGATTGAACATCATTTGGAAGTGTTTGTAAGTGAAAGTGAAAAGAACCTTAGAGGTAATCAAAGATTATCGAAAGAGGAGATACAGTGGTGAACATAAAGATACAACCAGTCACACGAGAGAATTGGGAAGAAGCGCTGAATATCTCTTTGTATGAACACCAAGCGTCATTAGTTCCATCCGTTGTTGAGGGGATCGCTTACGCCTATATAAAACCGTGGGATGAAGCATTTGATCCTTACGTACTTGAGATTGATGGGAAGGTATTTGGTTTCTTTTATCTGAGTTATACGCCAGATAGTACAGATAATTATTGGATTGGTGGTTTTCAAATCGATCAATCATATCAAGCTAAAGGAATGGGTAAGCGCGCTATAAGAGCCATTCTAGATTACATCACGAAACAGCATCCGTTATGCAAGGTTATTTCATTAACGATCGTGCGGGATAACGAAATAGCACAGAACTTGTACAGGAGCATGTCCTTCATTAGTGAGAACAGAACCAATTCAGATGATGAAGTGATCTACAGGTTGGAAATAAAATGATAGACTCAACATTTCAGAGGGCAATATATCTTTATTAATCAAGATCGAGGATTGGTTGCGGTATTCACAACGATTATATCCGATGATAGCTTGTTACCACTTCAATGGTTTAACAATTATATATTGAAAGAATAGTTGTTTATGGGAGAGATAACATGAGCCACTGGTTTGATCTAGATGAACTTGATCCAGAGTTAATCAAATTTGCAGTTATGATCGCTAAATACAATAATAAATTCATCATTATAAAAAATAGGAAAAGAGGAGGTTGGGAAATTCTAGGAGGCAACAAAGAAATGGGGGAAACGATTTTATACACGGCGAGTCGAGAACTCTATGAAGAGACAGGAGCAGTACGCTTTGAATTAACACCTTATGGTGTATATGAATGGAATGGGAGCTTTGGTATGGTTTCTTATGCTGAGGTTAAATTGCTGGACAGCTTACCGGAGTCTGAAATCGATGAAATAAAGCTTGTGGATGTATTACCTGAAGGGATGAACTTCGGAGATATGTTTTATCGTTTCTCAGACAGATGGGATGGACTTGAGAACCATAAGCTTAAGAAATACACTATCGAAATAAATCATTTGAATGAGTTACCAGTAATTAAAATAAGCTGATTTAATAATCTTGAAAGAACAATAGCTGTTCCAATGGATATGTCAAAACTAATTGAAGAGAACAAGGAATACACTATTTTGTACGATAAAAGGGTCTTTGATAAATACAGACTTCGATCTATAAAGCCATAGGATCTTAAGAAATAACATGGGCAAGGAGAGATGGCAATGACCATGATAACGTATAGAACGTTGACACTTGATGATGTGAACCAGCTACAGGAAATAGATCGCTCGGAACATATTGATCTCATCTATGAAATGAGAGAGAACCGATTGGTTGAGCTTGAACAAAATCATGAGTGCTCAAACTGGGATGAGATGCTTTTGAAAGAGATTCAACATCGATATGTCTATGAATTAGAACAAGGTGGCATGGCATACGGCGCGTTTGCTGGCGATCAATTAATCGGATTTGGTGTGCTGGCACATCAATATAGAGGAAAAGAACGAAATCAATTACAAGTTGACCTGATGTATGTCTCACGCGGGTACAGAAGACAAGGTATTGGAAAACGTATTCTAAACGAGTTAGGTGAAGAGGCTAAGAAACGTGGCGCACAGTATCTGTATATCTCCTCCACAGAGACGAGATCAGCGGTATCCTTTTATAAAAGTCAGGGCAGTCAGATTGCAAGTGAGATTGATCAAGAACTCTATGACAAAGAGCCGAACGATATACATATGATAAAGGAGCTGGGCACATGACAACGGTTGGGATACTCGGAACCATTCATAATCCAGAACTCAGGGAGCGATATCATTGTTCCCTTTCTCTTTACAAGGATGTGATTACTGAGTTTAAACCAGATCTCATTTGTGGTGAAGTTCATCCACAGAGTTGGTTGAGGTATCTGAAGGACAAACATGATAGAGGATACTGGGGAGAACCAGCCAGTGAGTATTGGGATTTGGTCTTCCCTTTATGCGAGGAGCATAACATCCCATTTGTCCCTATAGATTGGTTTGAATTAGATGTGTGGAATGCATTTGATCCATTCAACGGTTATTCGGGCGTGGAACGCCAAGAACTTGAACAACGGGATGATCATTGGTTTGCAGAGCAAATGGAGACATATCAGTTTGGCGAGATTCCTTTTAATTCAAAGGAGTTCGATCGTGTAACCAGACAAAAGTATGAATGGTTGCATGAGGTAAATCCGAGGACACAGAACTTTCGCTGGGTGGTCCGTAATCAGATTATGATTCAAAGAGTCGAAAATACAATTGAAGCTCATCCAGGAAAACGAATCCTCTGTATCGTTGGAGCCGATCACAATTACATCTTCCAAGAAGAGCTAATGAAAGAACGCGTTGAATTGCTGTATCCGTTACGATAAATGAACCGTTGGTAGAATTACAAATGAAACTTATTATTTAAGGAGCATTACATGCGCAAAAAAATACGTAAAACACTCAAATACAGCATACTTAGTATTATTTTAATAGTTATAGTAGCTCTGATATTTCCCACATGGACACCAAAAATTAAAGGTGAAAACAGCATCAGCATGTTAGAGCAGGTCGAAATTAACGGTACAGGACATGAAGTCATGATCAGGGGTGTTGATCGGACTAACCCTATCCTGATTTTTGTGCATGGCGGGCCGGGATGCTCGGAGATTCCATACGTAAGGAAGTATCAGAAAGAGCTTGAGCAACACTTCACGGTGGTGCATTACGATCAACGTGGGAGTGGGAAGTCCTATCACTTTTTTGAGGATTACTCGAATCTGACAACAGATGTATTAGTAGATGATTTGTTAGCGTTAAGGGATTATGTATCTACGGAGTTAGGTCAAGAGAAGGTTATATTAATTGGTCATTCATTTGGTACATACATCGGGATGAAAGCTGCGGCTAAAGAACCCGCTCAGTTTCACGCTTATATAGGCATTGGACAGATGGCTAATACACTTCAGAGCGAACTGGAAAGTTTGGAGTACACATACGAGCAAGCGAAACAAGCCGGTAATGCAGAGGACGTTAAAAAACTGGAGCTAATTCGCAGCTCGATCGAGCAAGGAAAGGAACTTACGCCTAGAATTTTGTTGCAAAAGTACGGTGGTGCAGCCAGACTCATCAACGAGAATAGAGATTATATTTCAGGATTCCTTTTAAATCCCGAATATAATGGGCTGGATATGATTCGCTTTTATACAGGGATGTTCAGTTCACAAGACATCTTACTGAAGGAAGCATTTGATCAAAATTTACCTGATATTGTTGATCATCTGGAGATTCCTACCTATTTTGTAACGGGTAAATATGATTATATGACTACTGCGAATGCAGCACGTGATTATTTTGATGTATTGGATGCACCGATCAAAGACTTCATTGTGTTCAACGAGTCAGCGCATTACCCACAGTTTGAGGAGAAAGAAAAATTCGTAAAATGGTTAAATGAGCTATTTTAGGATGCATTGAGAGGAGCAAGATCATATTGTTAAGTGAATTCATTGAGCTTGAAGAAGAGAGTGATGAAAGTTACCGGTGTTACACTCTGCAAAATACCGTGCAAATATTCAAACATTGCATACAGGATGAGGATTTAAAAGACGTTCGAATATATGTGTCCACTAATACACCGTTAGATTCAATGGTTAATAAAATAGAAGACTACATTAAGTGGTTCTCAACCTGTGAGGTTGTCTTTCGAGAATATTATGAGAATGAACTTCAGGAAAAGGTACATCCGAATTGGTTTAATGAAATTGAAGTCTATCGCGCGGATATTACATTTAACAGTATAGCCGACTACGGCGCAACAATATCTTGCGGAGATCATATTTCGCGCGATCACATCATGATTATTGATTTTGATAGAGAACAAATTCAAGCAATCCACTTAAACGGTTAGATGGATTATTTTGTAGTAAATAGTCACAAAAAACAATAAAGATATCGCTTTATTTTCCATAAATGTGTTATTATGTTGGTGTCGGGCGAAAAATTCATTTGTTTGATCGATAGGGAGAGGAGGCACGTATTCTCGAATCATTCAATCTGTTTAGATAGATTAACTGCACTGCTTGTTAAAAATAATAGAATAAGCGGAGGTATGGTTATGTTCAAAAAATGGAAGAAATTTGGCGTCAGCAGCTTGGCGCTTGTGTTAGTGGCTGCCGTGGCCTTTACTGGATGGAGCCCTAAAGCAGCAGCAGCAGACGCTTCGCAAGTGGTGGCTGAGATGGGTGCAGGATGGAATCTCGGCAATCAACTGGAAGCAGCGGTGAACGGTACACCGAATGAGACAGCTTGGGGTAATCCTACAGTAACTCCAGAGTTAATCAAAAAGGTAAAAGCGGCCGGATTCAAATCCATTCGTATTCCCGTTTCCTATTTGAACAACATTGGAAGCGCTCCCAATTATACAATCAATGCGGCATGGCTGAATCGAATTCAGCAAGTCGTGGACTATGCGTACAATGAAGGTCTGTATGTTATTATCAACATCCATGGCGATGGGTATAATTCCGTCCAGGGTGGATGGCTGCTCGTGAATGGTGGCAATCAGACTGCCATTAAGGAAAAATACAAAAAGGTGTGGCAGCAGATTGCCACCAAGTTTAGCAACTACAATGATCGTCTTATTTTCGAATCCATGAACGAAGTATTCGATGGCAACTATGGTAATCCAAACTCGGCGTATTACGCCAATCTGAACGCATACAATCAAATCTTCGTGGATACGGTTCGTCAGACTGGAGGTAACAACAATGCCAGATGGTTGCTGATTCCAGGCTGGAATACGAATATTGACTACACTGTTGGCAATTATGGTTTTGCTCTTCCAACAGATAATTACAGATCCTCCGCCATTCCTAGTTCTCAAAAGAGAATCATGATCTCGGCACACTATTACTCTCCATGGGACTTTGCAGGTGAGGAAAACGGTAATATCACGCAGTGGGGTGCAACGGCTACGAATCCTGCCAAGAAGTCTACTTGGGGACAAGAGGATTATCTTGAATCACAGTTCAAGTCCATGTACGATAAATTTGTGACTCAGGGCTATCCTGTAGTGATTGGTGAGTTTGGTTCCATTGATAAAACGTCCTACGATTCCAGCAACAATGTATATCGTGCTGCATATGCAAAAGCAGTTACTGCAAAAGCCAAGAAGTACAAAATGGTTCCTGTTTACTGGGATAACGGGCACAACGGTCAACATGGATTCGCATTGTTTAACCGTTCGAATAATACCGTGACGCAGCAAAATATCATTAATGCGATCATGCAAGGTATGCAATAATTTACCATATGGCTGTATTCATACAAACGGCGTGTTCCTCCAAAAGGGACATGCCGTTTTTTTGTGTTACCCGAGAGGGATTGAACAACATTTACCAATGCATTTTACATAAGCCACATACAGAATTCATTAAATCCCACACTAGCTTTTATATACTTAATTTGCTTGATATAGCGAACTAAAAGGACTAGGTGGTAGACACAATGTTAAAAAAGCGTGATTTGCAGGAATGCCATTCACTGTACAGCTTAATGATGGACCCCGCAGTTTCTCCTTACGTTCGTTATCAATGCCAATCGTATGAAGAGTATCTATTCCTCACAAAACAATTGATAGCCGAAGAAGAGCAAAAGACAGTGATTTCTCGAACGATTTTGAATGAAACAGGGCAGCCTATTGGAACGATAGATCTATATCACATTGAGCATCAAAGCGGTTTTTTAGCCACTTGGATTGGTTCACCATTTTTTGGAAATGGGTATAGCCAAAGAGCCAAATCAGCCTTCTTTGTTGAATTGTTTCTGGAACATGAGATTGAAACGGTATTTATGAAGATACGCAAGCAAAATATAAGATCCAGAAAAGCCGTACAAAAACTGGCTTATGTGAAATTAGCGAATGATGTGTATCCAGATGTATATCAACGAATCAATATGAATGAACAGATGTATGATCTGTATCATGTTGAACGGTCAGCTTTTTTCGAAAATAGTATGGATCTGCACCAAGTGATAGCAACATAACTTATTCAGAGAGCGTCAACAGCGGCGTCAGAGATGACGGCGCTTTTTGCTATGAAGAAATTGAAAATAGAACATATTTGGATATAAATGCAGGAATATGGAATAGAGAATCGAAAGTCACATAAGTAGATAAAGCGTATGCAATATTGTGTGCGGTTAATGTAGGAGGCGTGATATGAACAATATCAACAAGATTTTGGGTGTAATTCTCATGCTTGGCAGTGTGTTTATTTCGACAATGGAGCGAATCTCAATACGAGTATCTGTCGCTATAGTAGAAGCAGGATATGCTTCAGGAGGGACTAACGTGCCCCAGTTTGCTCAGATGAACGAGCATCCAACAGGTTTACTTGTATACTTCATGTTCTTCGTTGGATTCATACTATTGGTCGCGGGATTCCCAGGGAGTTATAAGAAAAATCGTAATCACGGGTATAGCAAGGAAGTTTAGCTTAAGGAGGGATGAGAGTGGCCAAACAGGAGGAAGTGTTATCGGGAGGTAATGTGAATCAGGTTGTCCGAATAGATGAGACGGTTCGCCGGCATGCGAAACCAAATCCATATGTGATTGAATTACTTTTACATCTCGAAAAAGTTGGTTATGATCATGCCCCTCGATTTCTGGGAATAGATGAACAGGGGCGAGAAATACTTTCTTACCTCGAAGGCATCGTTCCAGGCAATGATTATCCTGATCTAGAAGAGTATATGTGGTCAGACAAATCATTGGTTGAAGTCGCTAAACTGTTGAGAAGTTACCATGATGCGACCATTGGATTTACAACAACATCAGAATCAACGACCAGATATCCAGGCCTAACTGAAGATGAAGTTGTATGTCATAACGATTTTGCGCCGTATAATGTGGTGTTCAAGGATGGCCGTCCTCAAGGCATTATTGATTTTGATATGGCGGGTCCGGGTCCGCGAATGTGGGATATCGCATATGTCTTGTATACATCCGTTCCACTCGCAGATTTCTCACCAAAGATGGACGGAAAGGGTGTAATACCATACGTCAGCCAGGCACACGGAACTATTCGGAAAGAACGGATCGCATTATTCATGACTACATATGGTCTGAGTGTTCCAGCAGATTTGAAGGAGTGGGTCGTATCCCGTATCCGTTTTATGTGTAAAACACTGACTGATCGTGCAGCTGATGGAGATGTTGCTTTTATGAAGATGGTCGAAGAGGGTCATCTGGCCCACTATGAGAAAGAAATCATTTTTCTTGAAAACCATTGGGATGAATGGGTTTGAAAGGTAATGCTAATAGACCGCGTGATAGCCTGAGGGCTGGACAGCGGTTTTTTTGTGTCTATCTTTCGAATCCCTATGAATTCCTTTCTAATCATTTTCAACAATTGTGATCAACAATACAGCAATATAGTTCAGATTAGATCGAAATAACTGTGATACAATTCATTGTAAAGCGCTATCATTGTAAATTATTAAACTATATTGCTTTTTATATTCTGGGAAGGGAGATCTTTACTGATGCTAACCATACACACCCCGACGAATATTGCTTTGCAGGAAAATGAAGTTTATGTGCGATCAGAAGCAGATAATTTTCAGGATGAATGGCCTGTTCATACGCATAATGGGTATGAGATACATTATTTTATTCAAGGAGATGCAACCTTTTTAATCGGTGACCGAATATATAAGCCGCTGCCTGGAGATATGTTTATATTCAGAGGCGGTGTGCCCCACCGAATCAATCCTTCAAGAGAAATCGTGTACAAGCGAAGTTTTGTCAATTTCACGGAATTATTGCTTTTGGACATGCTTGCTGTCAGTCAGTTGGAGAATCTGATGTCCATATTCCGTCATCCCAATGGGTTATTGGTGCATTGGCCTCCGGAGGAGCGTGAGTATATCACAGCTATATTTAAGGGAATCAAGGAGGAGATGGGGGCAGGAAATACAGGGTACAAAACAATGGTCAAATTAAGTCTTACCCAATTGCTACTGCGGATTTACCGGAAAACAACCAGTGAGCAATCCGCCAATCCTATCTTATGTTCTTCCCAGAAGCAAACAAGCGTAAGTCGGGTTCTTCATTATTTAAACCAGAACTACACGGAGAATGTTTCATTGGATGAACTGTCCAAAACACTCCATTTGAATAAATACTACATTTGTCATTCTTTCAAAGAGACGACGGGATATACCATAAGCAATTATGTTATACGGAAGAGAGTTGCAGAGGCCAAAAAATTGTTGCTGTCTACGGATGCACCGATTTTGTCCATATCTGAGACGCTAGGTTTTAACACACCTGTATATTTTAGCAGGGCCTTTAAACAATATGTGGGTGTATCACCACAGTTATTCCGTAAAAGTGAATTGCTCAACGAAGCCAAAATTCATTAGACCCTTCCAAGGAGATGTTGATATGACAAGAAGAACAACGTTTAAGCTCACCACTAGCATGGTATTGGTCATGTTACTCATCGTATTGACTGCTTGCGGAAATTCAGGTACCAATGCTAATCCAAAACAAACAACCCTGGATTTCCTGTGGTTCTCTGACGGAAAAGAAGGAGAAGTCATCAAGGAAATCATTAAAGAGTATGAGCAGACCAATACCAAGGTTAAAATCAACCTGATTGAAGTTGGCTTCAAGGATATCCAAACCAAATTAAAAACAATGTTATCCGGTGGAAAGCCACCTGCCCTGAGCCGGGTCACGGATACCGGATCATTTGCTAATCAGGCGGTTGATCTGACACCTTACGTGGACAATGCGGACCAATTCGAGGATCAATTTATTGACTCACTTAAACCTTATTATGTTATTAATGACAAGCTGGTAGCGGCGCCTATGGATGTTACAGCGAATGGGCTTATTTATAACAAAACCTTATTTGATAAAGCTGGCGTCAAAGTACCGACCTCTCGTGACCAGGTATGGACGTGGGATGAGTACACAGCTGCGTTAAAAGAGGTTATGGACAAAGGCGGAGCACGTTATGGCATGGTATGGGATGTCACACCGCATAGATGGTCCACTCTTTTGTATCAGAATGGTGGAAGCATCTTAACAGAGGATGGCACTGCGGCAGCGATTAACAATGAAGCCGGAATCCGTAGCATGGAGCAGTTCAAGCAGCTTCATCAAGAAGGGATCATGCCCGAATCCGTATGGCTTGGAGGGGAGAATCCGAACAACCTGTTCCGTTCCGGGACGGTGGCTACCCACTGGGCTGGCAACTGGATGATCAGCAATTACAAGGATATCACCGATTTTGAATGGGGAGTCACCTACATGCCAAAAGGAACACAACGTTCTTCAGTACCAGGCGGGAAGTTTCTGATGGCTTTCAAAGGCAGCGGATATGAGCAGGAGGCGGCAGAATTTATTGAATACTTAACGTCCAAAGAAGTGAATTCAAAATATAATCAGGAATCATTGTTTATGAGTCCACGGAAGGACAGCTCTGTATTGAATTATGAATATGGCAAGGAGATGTTTGAAATTTTCGCGGATGAACTGAAGAACAGTTCGCCTCTTGCAGCTAATGACTGGTCCAGACAGACGATTATATCCAAAATTTCAACGGACCTGAAAAATAATATTGTTGAGGTTTTATCCGATAAGGCAACTCCGCAGGAGGCTTTGGATCGAACAGCCAAGCTGATTAACGAGGCTATTGGCAGTCAATAAACGCAAAGCCATTTGGTTAATTCGTATACGGGGGCTTACCGATTCCTGTGAAGCCTCCCTTTCGAATAACGCATAAGGAAGGGGCAAGCAGATGAGTGAAGGACAACGATTAAACAAAAATACACTGGCAAAACAGAACAGGAAGCTCGTTATTGCTCCTTATCTGTTTATACTTCCCAACCTCCTGATCTTTGGAACTTTTATCGTATTTCCCTCTTTATTGGGCCTCTATTATTCCTTCCATGTCTATGATGGATTGAACCCAATGAAGTTCAACGGGCTGGATAATTATGTCAAAATTATAGGGGATCGGGAATTTTGGTCGACCATCGGACGAACGGGGATTTATGCAGCGATTGTTGTCCCGCTAATATATGCAGCAGCGTTAGGCATTGCTTTGCTGCTTGCGCGCGAGATTAGAATGCGCGGGTTCTTCAGGGCCGTATTTTACTGGCCGACCATGATTTCTTACATTATCGTAGGATTGACATGGAAGTGGATTTTCGGAGATTCATTTGGCATTTTGAATCATCTGTTAACCGTGGTTGGTGTGGAACCTGTCGGCTTTTTAACCTCTTCTTTTTGGGCAAATACGGCTGTAATTATCGCGACAGTATGGTCACGTGCAGGCTTTTTCATGGTCATTTTTATCGCGGGTTTGCAGGCTATACCTACGGATTATTATGAGGCTGCCCGCTTGGACGGGGCAACAGGTATGAAAGTATTCCGCTATATCACGCTCCCGCTTTTGAAGCCCACGAGTTTACTTGTTGTTATGCTGACTCTGATTGACGCGTTCAAAGCATTCCCACTTATGTTTGCGCTTACAGGTGGTGGGCCGGGCAAAGATACCACTTATATTGTTCAATATATTTATGAGATCGGCTTTAACAGACAGGAGCTCGGCCTGGCCAGTGCCATGTCGGTGATGCTATTTATCCTTATTGGTGGATTCTCGGCTCTGCAATTCCGTCTATCGAAAGGAGGGGCTACGTAATGGTAATGAAGCCTATGGTCAAAATCTTCATCTACAGTCTGTTAAGTGTTGCCGCAGTGGTGTGGCTCCTGCCTGTCCTGTGGGTCGTGATTTCTTCTCTGAAAACGAATAGCGATCTGTACAGCTTCCCTCCCAAGTTATGGCCGCAGCCAATCACCTTTGAGCATTTCAAGGAGGCATTCAGTAAAGGCGATTTTGGCTTGTATTTTATGAATAGTACGATCGTAACTGTAAGCTCAACGCTGCTACTGTTATTGATTAACTCCATGGCAGGTTTTGCACTCGCGAAATATCGCTTCCGCGGAAGCGCGATCATATTAATTGCTTTTGTCTCAACACTCATGATCCCGATTGAGGTAATTATGATCCCCATATTCAAGGTGTTGAGCGCACTGGGGCTGTATAATAGTCTGCTCGCGATTATTATCCCGCCAGCAGCAACCCCGACAGGTGTGTTCCTTATGCGGCAGTATTTGTTGTCCGTACCGGACGAGCTGCTGGAAGCTGCCCGGATGGATGGAGCGGGCGAATGGAAAATTTATTGGAGCATTATTCTTCCGATAGCGAAGCCGATTCTGGCGGTGCTCGCAATCTTCTCCTTCATGTGGAGATGGGATGATTTTGTATGGCCGTTAATTGCGATTAGTGATCCATCGAAATATACAATTCAGCTTGCGCTCTCTAATTTTATTGGTGAATACAACGTGGATTGGGGAAGTTTGCTTGCGATGTCCGTCATCACGATGCTTCCGGTACTCATTGTTTTTATGGTTTTCCAGCGGTATTTTGTCAGCGGTATGATTACTTCAGGAATGAAAGGATGAGTTGAATGTCAGATACCACCCGGAGTGGGATGGATACCTTGAATTATAAACCTATGAAATTAGGTCACAATCAGGTCATTAATCATTGGATGATCAGCGGCATATATACGAAGCCTGTTGCCTTTGTTCCAACAACGATGGAGGGAGATATTAATGATTGGCTTATCGATGGTTTTGCCATTCATGAGAATCCATGCAGAAAGGAATTTGTAGAACATAGGAGAACGCAGCCTGTGAACCGATTTTTTGATCAATGGAGCGAGTTTCCTAGCCCGGGAGAGGACTTCGTTGGAGAAGAGAACGGAATGCCTTGGGCACTGTATTCTCCTTGGAATAATCCACGGGTGGAGCAATCAGGATTTTGGTTTGTACCGACACATCTGCGCAGTTACGCGGCGACAAGACTCATTTCTCCGACTGCTCATACCGCCTCATTGCGGATTAAGACCTATGGCAGTCTGACGTTGTGGGTGAATGGGGAAATGGTAACGGATTTTGCGCCACTCATGCGTAACAAGGAGCAGGAAATCGTTATTAAAGCTGAACTTGTAGCTGGAATCAATGAGATCTATGCCTGCTGGGAGGATCTGGCTGAGCGGGATACCATGTATGCTTTTGCGGTGGAGTACCTAGGAGACGAGGAATTAGTGATTTCTCTACCTATTGCTCCTCATTTGGCGGAGTCTGTAAAATCCGCAGAGGAAGCCCTCGAACAGGCTTATTTTCCTTCGGATCTCTTCAGAGGTGAGCAGATTAAGCTCAAGCTGCCGCTTCCCTTGCCGGATATCGTTAGAGAGGTTGATATTCAGTATGGCAATTTTTTTGACGGTACCGAAAACAAGACGATACACATCGCCGAAAAGGAAACGGACCTGGTCCTGGCACATACGAATCAACTCGGTCATCATTACGTATATTTCACGCTGGCCATTTCAGTTTCAAATGTTGTACTAACCAAGAAGTTTGGCTGCCAATCCTATGATACGAGCTATGATGAGGCTGCTCAGCAAGCTGCGGATATTGAAGCTCGCAAATCCCTGGCTCTGCGATGCATTGCCGAGAAGGGCAGTCCCAATATTCATAAGGCCATCGCCATGCTCAAAACAGGAGGTAATCTGCAAGAAGCGGAGAACATTTTGCTTGAGGGTGTGGAAGGGATTGAGCAACGGAAGGATTGCAGTGACTTCTATCTGGTGGGACTGTTCCGTCTTTGGAGAGATGAGCGAAATAGCGGTCTGTTCAGTGAATCGTTCTGGGATCGGGTAAAAGCAAGCATTCTGGGCTATCGGTATTGGATAGATGAACCTGGCGATGATGTGATGTGGTTCTTCAGTGAGAACCATGCCTTGTTGTTCCATACCAATGAGCTGTTAGCTGGACAGCTTTTTGGGGATGAAACGTTCAGCAACAGTGGTGAATCCGGTGAAGTACACCGTCAAAAAGCAGAGCAGAGGCTTGCCTTATGGTTTGAGCGCTTTTTGGATGAAGGATTGGCAGAATGGAATTCAAGTGCATACATTCCAATTGATGCGGTTGGGCTATTGCATATCTATGAATTTGCCCATAATGAACAGCTCAGAGAGCAAGCCAAAAAGGCAATGGACTTGTTATTCTATTATATTACCGTTCAGATGCATCAAGGAGTCTTGTCCACAACGTTTGGGCGCAGCTATGAGAAGGAACTGCTGGGTGGTTATGCAGCGGGAACCACTTCAATGTGCTGGATCGCTTATGGCGTTGGCAATGTAAACAATTATTCAATAAGCAATGTTGCCTTGAGTTTATCGGATTACAGTCCTCCAGCAGCATATCAGGAGCATCTGTTACTCGGGGACAATCAGCAGTTGGTGTTCGCCAATCAGCAGGGCAAGGGAGGTTACGCCAAGCTCTACCATTGTCGGACAAAGGAATACTCCTTATCCTCAATCATTCGCTTCCGTCCAGGCAAGCCAGGTTATCAGGAGCATGTCCAGCATTTATCTCTGTCACCTGAGGCGCTGATCTGGGTGAATCATCCGGCAGAAATATACAAGCATGGGGATGGTCGACCTTGCTTCTGGGCTGGGAATGGGATATTGCCCGATGTTGTTCAGCATGAGGGAATCGCTTTGATGATGTTTGATATTCCTGCGGATAACAACTCTGACTGGACACATGCTTATTTTCCTACCCACTCTTTCACGGAATGGGTAAGGCATGAGAACTGGCATTTTGCTCGTTTGGATAAGGGTTATGCAGCTATATATGCGTCCAACGGGACGAGTATGGAGAGCAACGGGGTGACAAGAGAACGTGAGCTTATTTCACCTGGCTTGCGTAACGCCTGGATTATAAGAGCAGGAAGCGAACAGCAATTCGGGTCATTTGACGCTTTTATCAACCAAGTTCGTTCTGCAAGCCCGCAATTCGACAGTCAAGCTTTAACTCTCACTCTAACAGACCCGATATATGGTCCAATTCAATGGGGAATGAACAAGCCTTTTCTTATTAAAGAAGAGGAAATTATACACGAAGGTTATGGAGTGAAGGGACAACTGAAGTTACTGGACATGGAGCGCTGAATCGTGTGTAAGAAACCAAGGGAGTGATAACCAACATGCTGAATCAAATGGTGCTGCAGGAGAGAATAAGCAAGGTATCCCAAGCGATGGAGTCTATGAAAAACACAAGCATCAATGAACAGTTTCCCATCGGACTAATCGACATACATCTATGGGAATGGCCGCAAGGTGTCGGTCTGTATGGCTTGCTTCAGCTCCATGAGGCAACGAAAGATCCCAAAGTGCTAGAATTTCTGGAATCATGGTATAATGCAAGGCTGATGGAAGGGTTACCGGAAAAAAATGTGAACACCTGCGCTCCGCTCCTTACTTTGATCTCATTATGCGAGCTGACCGGAAACAAGGAGTACGAACAGGTCTGTGAGGAGTGGAGCAGTTGGATCATGGATGGACTGCTGCGAACCGGAGATGGTGCGTTTCAACATATGATCACGGGAGATGCCAATGATGGTCAAATTCTGATTGATACCCTGTTTATGACGGTGCTATTTTTGGCCAAGGCAGGGCTATACTTCAAGAAACCCGACATGGTGGAAGAAGCCAAACGACAGTTCCTTGTGCATATCAAATATCTATATAACAAAAAAACCGGATTGTTCTATCATGGCTGGGATTTCAATGAAAATCATAACTATGGTGCTGTTCATTGGGGAAGAGGCAATGCATGGTATACGGCGGGAGTTATGGATTTCCTTAATATCATTCCGATCGAAGACGGGCTAAAGGCCTATCTGTTGGATACAGCAACCGCTCAAGTCAGAGCACTGAGCAAGCTTCAAGGTGAGGATGGCATGTGGCACACTGTGCTGGATGATCCAACCTCTTACAAAGAAACCTCGGCAACGGCAGCGATTGGATACGGCATTCTTAAGGGAATCCGGTATGGATACCTGGATGAATCCTATCGCCAGAATGGCTTGAGTGCGCTTGAAGCGGTGTTGAAACAAATTGATGATCACGGAGTTGTACAGCAGGTGTCCTATGGTACACCTGTGGGGCAGGATGCTCAGTTTTATAAAGATATACCGATCAGTCCGATGGGTTATGGACAAGCACTTACGTTGTTTATCCTGATTGAGGGCTTGCGGGCTCCAACCGCTAAATAGAATAAGGCGGACTTGTCTGGAGGATGGGGGATACAGTTTCCTGTATCCTCCTTTTGGTTTGAAAGGGCGCCTATTTTGTTTTATACTCCTTTGAAGGGCCTCTACTAAATAGATTATTGAAGGAGTAATGAACAAAATTGGAACTCAAAGAACGTCCAAAGATAGCAATCAAGAAAACGAGAGTAGAAATAGTGTTAGACATCACGACATTTATGTTGTTTATTATCTTTACGTTATACTTCACCCAGCAATGGATGACATTACCGAATGAGTTGCCGATACATTTTAATATGAAAGGAGAACCGGATGGTTGGGGAGGAAAGTGGGTCGTTTGGATACCATTAATAATCGGACTTATATTATGGATTGGTCTATCAACTCTTGAAAAATACCCACATACATATAATTATCAAAATTTAAATGCAGAGAATGCTGAGCGACAATATAAAAATGCTCGTATCATGGTTAATATCATGAAAGCCGAAATAACCCTATTTTTTATGTATATCAGTTGGATGATCCTTGGTTTTTCCAGTGAAAGAGAGGCAAACAACGGTTGGTTGCCCATTGTTATATTCATTATCGTTTTATTTGGTTCAATTGCATTTTTTATATACAGATCATTTAAGTTGAAATAGACCTCTTTAAAGGCATTGGAATAACCTCTAGAATTCATGAGAAATCCCAAGGGGTTATTCCGATGTGTTTTGCGTTTAGCTTTTGCCTGTCAACCTTAGCTCCCCATAGGCCCGAATCTCGATCAACTCCGCGTACTTGCTTCCATTGGTGGCATCCATGTTCACTCTAAGCGCCTGTGAATACACGGGTGTATCCAGGGTATGAATGACTTTTCTTTTGCGGTTTTCCGTTACATTTACAATCTCGATCCATTCCCCAGACCGACTCAATACCTCCACCCGATAATCACGCACAAGTTCAGGCATGACACGAAATGCAGTTTGATGGTGATGGAGGTTAACCAGATCCTCGTTCACATCATCATTGAACGTCAAGTGCAATTCAGCCAAGGTTTGTGGCTCTTCCCATGTTAACTGAACATATTCCGGCTTGCCGGGCTCCATGGGTTCCGACATCCACTGCTGCGGCCCGCCGTAAGGGCGATGGTAACCGTTGATTGTATTGTCCGCTGAATAGGCCAGGGTCTCAGTGAGGGTACGACAGCAGAATGGCTGACGCGCCAACCCTTGCATGGACCATAATACGACAGGCTGATCCGTGGCGTGATCCTCCAGATTTTTGGACACATGGTTCTCTTCTGTTCTGAAGAAGATCAGCACCCCGCTATGTGCTTCAATGGAATGGTAGAGTGAGATGGCTTTATTGGAGCGGATGATTATAAAAGCATTCTGTGGTTCTTCCGGTCGCCATTCGAGCGGAAGCTTCACCCACTGCGCAGTTCCTGTTGTAACATTAACGGTCGCCGTAACTTGTAACGAATGCGGGACGTAGTTCTCCTTACGTCCCGTATCCCACAGCTCTACCGTCAGCTCGGTATCGCTGGATGCATCCAGCAGCAGCTCCAGGTCGCTGAGCACTGGATGCACAGGCAGCAGCAGGGCAACATCTGTACCCAGCGGGTACGTCTCGCCAGGCTGCTCAAGGGCGATGCCCGTCAGCGTGCTGGAGGCTGTAACCTGGGCACGCCGGGCCAGATCCAGCTCATCGTGGCTGCGCAACCCGATGATGGAAGCGTCCTGCCGCAGCAACGTCTGCTGCAGCAACCCCAGATGCCTCGCGTGCAGCTCGCGCGGCGGTACCCCCATGGCCGCGCAGAGCGCCGCGCCCGTACCCGCGGCTTCGCCGATGACTGCGCATGTGGCCATGACGCGCGTTGTGCCGAATGCGACATGTGATGCACTGATGTCGCGCCCGGCCATGAGCATATTCCGCACATTTGCGGAATACAACGAGCGGAACGGCACGTGATATACGCCATCGGCATGCATATGCTTCGAGCCGCTCGCTTCGGCGTACATGCCCTGCGGGGGATGCAGGTCAATGGACCAGCCGCCAAAGGCGACGGCATCCGGGAACTCCCGCTGGCTGATAATATCGTTCTGGGTGAGCACATAGTCACCCGTGAAGCGGCGGTACTCCCTTTTGCCAGGTAGAGAACCAATCCACTCCAGCGTCATCTGATCAGCTTCGAACTTGCCGGAATTCTTGATATAGTCCCAGATCCCGTAGATCACGGACCACAGTTCATCACGGATCAACTCATTGTCATGAACGGTGTCATGTTCACCGCCCCATTCAATCCACCAATAATGACAACCGGAATCCCCGCTGCGAATGACCCGGCGAATCGGAATGCTGGTCTGTGTAATATCCTTGGCAAAAGAAGGCGGGATATAACGGACAGGCGCACCAGCATCCTTGGTATAAAAGAGAAGTGTACTGCCCAGCGTGATCTGATCAGCCAGCTCAGGTGCCCATTCTTCACCATATTCGCTGCGGGCTTCCCGGCCGAGTGCAAACTTGGCTCCAGCCAGAAAGCCGACCAATCCATCACCTGTACAGTCCAGATAGATCTGGCTTTCGAATCGGATTTTGCGCTCAGAACCCATCATCCACCCGGTAACGGAGGTGATCATGCGTTCATCTCCATCCCCAGTGGCCTCGACTTCATGTACATCCGTGTTCAGATACAGGCTAATGTTGGATTCAGCTCGAACGGCTTCCAGAATGATCAAGTCCCAGAGATAAGGATTGCCCTCTGGATTACGATACTGATTCTCTACAAATAGTTCCCCCATGATACCCGTCTCGCGGGCATAACGGTTAATCCCGTGGGCGGTAGCGCCGCACACCCAGACCCGAACCTCGCTGCTGGAATTGCCGCCAAGCACGGGGCGGTTCTGCACCAGCGCCACCTGCTGCCCCATGCGGGCAGCAGCTATCGCGGCGCATACACCAGCAAGTCCTCCGCCGATGACAGTGATGTCGTATTGTACATGCTCTTGTTTCATATCTGTGACCTCCTTAACTGAAGTTAGATCCACCTTGACTCCAACTACATATCTATAATTTCATCTTAGATTTATATATTCACTTTTTAAATGCACTATACTATCATCAAACATATACTTTATTTCACAGAAAGGGTGGTCAAGTCATGGAGTTGCTTAACCACATCTACTGGAAGCAAAAAGGGGAATTTGCTCTTACGGAAGATATCTATACGACTTGGGTGGCTTTTGCCGTCGAAGAGGGAATATTCCATTATGAGATTGGAGGTCAGATCGGAGAAGCGAGTTTTGGCGATCTGGTGCTGTGCCCCCCGGCGGTTCCTTTTCGGCGGACAGTCATTACCCCGCTGACATTTCACTATTTACAGTTTAGCAGTAGCCTGGAGGAGGAGGAGGAGTTTCTGCCACCAGCCGGAAAATCGCTGATTAATGACACGAAGCGGTTAGCCTCGACATACGCTTATTTACGCCAGGACAGTGAGGAGAATAAGCGGGAAGTTGCCCGTTGGAAGACACATTTTATGATGGATTTGTGGCAGTTGTATCAGGTGGAACGCAGACAGAATCGCTTAAAGGAGCGGAGATTTACCGAAGACGCACGAATGGCTGAAGCGGCAGCGCTGCTGGAGGAGCGGGCGGAAGAGGAGATCAGCCTTCAGGAATTGGCACAGCGACTGGCCTTGAGTCCGGTGCAGTTGACAAGGCGTTTCCGGGAAGCTTTTCAGGAGACGCCATCAGGCTATCTCAAACGGGTCCGTCTGAAAAAAGCGCAGAACCTCTTGGCTGACAGCAGCCTGACCCTTAACCAAATTGCCGAGCGATGCGGATATGAGAACGGTTTTTATCTGAGTAGAGTGTTCTCCAAAACGTTGGGCATAAGTCCATCTGAGTATCGCAGGAGACACAGGGTGTAAGCTGAAAGAAGTGAGGAGAAAGCTTTGAAGACAACTTTAAAGACAACTTTTGGAGCCAGCGGAGCACCAGGTATACACCTTCGTTACGGGTTGCCCAGATTATGGAGGAGCTGGTGTGGATGAGTGCAGAAGCAACGGTTACTGCATTTCTAACCGAAATTAGAGAGGAAGTACAATTTCAGTTGTAGATCATGGACGGTTTATACTATAATTTACCATATCTAGTCCTTATCCGAACGTATGCCCCCGTATCCGTTTGAATGAGGACTCTGATTTTATAACTAAAACCAAGGAGGTGGATATAGCCTTAGCCTTTAAAATAAGGAATTCATCCTAATATTCGATGAAGGAGAATGGAAGCGATGAGAAAAATGATATTTTTGAAAGCGCTTAAATTTGTTTTGATGATAACTTTGTTAGTTCCTTTGTATTGGGCGGCTCCATCTGTCCATGCGGCAGAAGGGGAGAATACCTTGATTCTGAGTCATGATTTTGAAGATGGCACGGTCCAGAGCTGGAGCGGACGCGGTGAAGTAGAAACGCTTCATGCAAGCGCCGTTGCAGCTCGTACCGGAGATTATGGACTGGAAGTGAGCGGGCGTGCTATGACATGGCATGGGCCAGCGCTGGATGTGACAGAACTTTTGGAGGTGGGACAGACGTATGTGTTCACTGGCTGGGTGAAGCTTCCGGCGGGAGCGTCCAGCACAAACCTCAATATGTCTTTACAGCGTACCCTGCCAGATACAACACATTATGAAAATTTAACATTCGGTACCGCATCCGCAGGCGGATGGACCAAGCTTACTGCACAGTTTAAAATGCTGGAACCAGCGAATCAGTTATCGGTTTATTTTGAAGTGCCAGACCGTGCTACAGCTTCTTTTTATATGGATGATTTCCGATTGGAGAAGTTGCCAGATCTCGGACCCATTGTGATCGAAGAAGACATTCCTTCCCTACAGGATGCTTTTGCGGGCAAGTTTCGAATTGGGACGGCCTTCACGAACAATGAACTGCTGACCGAACCGGACAAGCAGCTGCTTACGAAGCATTTTGATAGTCTAACACCAGGCAATGTTCTGAAATGGGACAGTACCGAGCCGCAAGAGGGTATGTATAATTTTAGCGGGTCGGATGCCGCAATCGCTTTTGCAGCAGCGAACGGACAAGAGATACGCGGGCATACCCTCGTTTGGCATACACAAACTCCGGATTGGGTATTCCACGATGCCAACGGCAATCTGGTGAGCAAAACGGTGCTGTATGAACGGATGCAGCAGCATATTGAGACGGTAATGGAGCGTTATCAAGGCCAGATCTACGCTTGGGACGTTGTGAATGAAGTCATTGATGCCTCCGAGCCGGATGGCCTGCGGCGCAGTCTGTGGTACCAGATTGCCGGGGAAGAATATATTGAGAAAGCATTTGAATTCGCCCATGCAGCCGACCCGGATGCCAAGTTGTTTATTAATGACTACAATACCCATGAGCCGGCCAAAAGCCAGGCCCTCTACAATCTGATCACTCGCCTTCAAGCCAAGGGTGTGCCTATTGACGGAGTCGGCCATCAAACACACATCAGCCTCTTTTATCCAACCCTTTCGGAAATTGAGAGTTCCATTGTCAAATTCAAGGCGCTGGGCCTCGAAACACATATTACTGAGCTTGATGTAAGTGTATATTCCAATGATTCGCAATCTTATGATATCTTCCCGGAAGAACTGAAGACACAGCAGGCGGCGCTGTACAAGTCCCTGTTCCAGATCTTTCTGAGGCATACGGACACAGTCAAAAATGTTACCTTGTGGGGCAAGGATGATGCCAATACCTGGCTACGAACCTTCCCGGTCGCCCGCAACAACTGGCCGCTGCTTTTCGACGAGCAACTCCAGTCCAAGCCAGCCTATTGGTCCGTATTAGAGACGGTCCAGGTCGAGGCAGTACCAGCCGCTCCGCAGAATCTGACCGCCACTGCGGTTAGCGACAACAGCATCAATCTAAGCTGGAGTGCATCTGCAAGTGCGACCTCCTATACGGTAAACAGGTCGCTGACAGCAGCCGGACCGTATACATCTGTGGCCGCTGTATCGGGAACAAGCTATAAGGATATGGCGGTATCTGCTGGAACCACCTACTACTATGTGGTGAATGCGGTTAACAGCGTTGGGAAGAGTGTGAACTCCGTTCAAGCTTCCGCAAAGGTCCAGGGTGGAGGGCCGCCAGAGCCTGCTGGCAATCTGACTCTAGCCTATCGTGCAGGGGATACAAACCTGCTCGACAACCAAATGAAACCGCAGTTTGTCATTCACAACAACGGTACCTCCACAGTTAGCCTGAATGAACTGACAATTCGTTACTGGTATACAGTGGACGGGGAGAAACAACAATCCTTTTTCTGTGATTATGCACAGCTTGGAGGCAGTCAGATCAGCGGCAGCATAGTGAAACTGCCTGCACCTGTTCCTGGAGCGGACCATTATCTGGAACTGAAGTTCGGTACCGGAGCAGGCGTGATCCCGGTCGGAGGAACCTCTGGGGAGATACATACCCGGTTGCACAAAGCAGACTGGTCCAATTACAGCGAAGGGGACGATTATTCCTTTAACCCGCTGCAGACCTCTTTTGCCGATTGGACCAAGGTAACTCTTTACCGGAACGGCGAGCTTGTCTGGGGAGTGGAGCCTATATCCTAATTTGCTAAGTCGTTATATCTAGCCTACCGGAGATCCCAGATCTCCGTTTTTTTTAATGCAATAGAACAAATCTGTGTATCCCTATCCCGTCCCTGGCAACTGGTATCACATATCCATGCGAATGAGCCCGGCCCCGGCCGAAGCGGGGGAACTGATGGTATAATGATCTCAATAATTGCAGAGGGAGCGCTGAGGGGATGACAAAGCCCGACTGGAAGACCTTTTTGCCGCATAAGCTCAGGTATCGGCTGTTTGGTGCGTTTGTGGTGTTGATTCTGCTGCCATTCAGCGTACTTAATGTTTACAACTATGGACAGATCGAATCTCTGGTTGAGCAAAAAATCAGCGAACAGAGCCACGAGCAGCTGGTGCAGATGTACCGCTCTTTGGAGGACCAGATGAGCATTGCCTTCAAAACGCTTATTTTTCTGGAACAGGATTCCGCGGTAAGAAGTGTGCTAACCTCCCCGGACAGTCGTACGCCGCTTGAGAACAAGTCGCTGGTAGAAGAAAAGTTCAAGATGATCAACAACAGTTTCTTCCTATATAATCCTTCGGTGTATTTTACCTTGCTGGATTTTTATGATAGCGTTTACACTTCGTATTTGCCCAAAAAAGCACTGACTTATGGCCCCTATCTGGAGCAATTCCGCGAACGTCTGGGGGAAATAACCATTCCAAAAGGCGGTGCGGATTCACACTCGCTTCAACCGGAAGAACTCTTCTATCGCTGGGACGCACGGGATTCCAACCCTGTGCTCAGAGAGTTATCCTCCAGCCCATATCTGTTGTCGCTGTATGCTTACATGAAAGATAGCGGCGGCAAGCGGTACGGACTGGCTCGGATCAGCATTGATTACTCTTACTGGTTCCAGACGATGCTGAAGGATTCACAGAGTAACCAGGAGTATTTCCTGATTACTGGCAATGGGGAAACGATTGCCCGCTCGTCCGAAAAAGATGTACTTTCCCCAGACGTGACCAGGGAAATTGCACTTCATCCGGCAGAGGCCTATCTGACGGATAATGATTCAGATACGCTGATTAACTACGTATACATCGAGTCACTGGACTGGTACATGGTAAATCGTATTCCACTAGCTGTGTTGTTTACGGAGATATCCGAGCTTAAGCAGCGCTATTTTTTAACGTTTTTTGGCTTCACAGCAGCATTTGTGCTCATGGCTTTTATGATCTCGGCAACGTTCACGCGTCCCTTGTCGCACCTACAGAATAAGATGAAGGAGGTTGTCCGCAAAAACCTCAAGATTCGTATTCCTGAAGGCCGCAGCCGTGGGGAAGTGCTGGAACTGACACGCACGTTTAATACGATGCTGGATGATGCCAATCAGATGATCAACAGACTCAAGGCGGAGGAACGCCAGAAGGAAGCGGTACATTTTCATATGCTCCTGGCCCAGATGAATCCGCACTTTCTCCTGAATACATTGAATACAATGAAATGGAGTGCGATCCGCAGCGGGAATGAGGAGATCTCCGAGATGTGTGTTTCCTTGGGTAAATTACTGGAGGTCAGCCTGAATTCACAGGTCGAATTGGTATACCTGAAGGATGAGATCGAGTTGGTTCAAGCCTACCTTCATATTCAGCGGATTCGTTACCGCGATAGCTTTGAGGTGACTTGTGAATTTGACGATAAACTGGAATATGCGCTGGTGCCCAAGCTGAGTTTGCAGCCACTGGTGGAGAATGCCATTCACCACGGTGTCGGGCCACTGGAGCAGCTTGGTCAGATCCGCATTGGAATTTATAGGCAAGATACAGGAAAGCTGATGCTTGAGGTGGCAGACAACGGAATTGGAATGGAGGAATCCCGGCGTCAGCAGATGACCCGCACACGTCCGGGGATCGGCCTGTCTAACCTTAGGGAACGATTGCGTTTATTGTTCAAAGGCCAAAGTGAACTGGAAGTAATTGATACCAAACCGGGGACATTAGTGAGGTTCAGCATTCCTTTTTTATTGTCGACGCCGTACGTACAGAAGCGAGACTAGACGACTAGAGAGGGGAATCTGGCATGTGGAAAGTATTACTTGTAGAGGATGAGGTATTCGTACGAGAGTCGGTGAGAGAGATTATTTCCTGGGAAGAGCTGGGTTTCACGGTCATCGGAGAATCCGGTAACGGGACCGAAGCGCTGGCGATGATCATACAGGATACACCGGATCTGGTACTGACCGATATTGTCATGCCGGGTATGGATGGTCTGGAATTACTCAAACAGACCCGTCAGGCCGGGTTAAAAACCAAGTTTGTCATGCTCACCTGTATGGGGGAGTTCGAATATGTACGCCGGGCAATGGAATACGGGGCTTCCAATTATATTCTGAAACTGTCGATGAGTGTGAATTCACTGCGTGATACACTCCGTAAAGTAAGTGCAGAACTGGGAGCTTCAACTGAAGCCCGGACAGAGACAGATCATCATGAAGTGCCACCTTCCACACCGGTTCTCACATCAACGCCTGATTTGCCTAATTCTCTTACGGTCTCTTCTGCGCCTCCGTCTGATAAGGATCTTCCATTTACACCTGTTCGTGAGCCGATTGTGAAGCATCCGGAGATTAGCAAAATAATTCAGTATATCGGACAGCATTACGATCAGGACATTACCGTCAAATCCATGTCACGATATGTGATGATGGGCGAGAATTATGTGAGTGCTTTGTTTAAAAAGAAAACCGGCCATACCCTGATTCATTACTTGCATGGGGTACGGATGGAGAAAGCGGCTGAATACTTGCGCGAGACGGACCTTCCTGTACAGGAGATTGGTTACCGGGTAGGGTTCGGAAGTGATAATTATTTCATTAAAATATTCAAGCGTTGGACCGGTTGCACGCCCAGCCAGTATCGCCATCGTTCGTGACTCACAGGATGAGTAGAAGGAATATGTGTACCGAGTGCTCAGGCCAGCACAAGTAAATCCGTATTTTTGTTCAATCCGAATCATGGATATGTATCTTATGAACCCAGCAAGGTCCCTGCTACGATGTAACGGAAGGTACACTTCAATTCAGGGAGGTCATGTGACCAGATGAGAATCAAAAAAGGATTAACGGGATTAATCGTAGGTGCGCTGATGCTGGGCTTGCTTGCCGGCTGTGTAGGTAAAAATGAGACGAACGGTGGAGATAACGGAGGTGGAGCGGCAGGGGGAAAAGTGAAGCTCACCATGTGGGGCGCAGTGCCGCCCGAGAATGGTCCACAGGAAGTGGTGGATACCTGGAATGCGGAGCATTCTGATATTCAGGTGGAATATGTGCGGTTTGTGAATGATGATGATGGCAACCTGAAGCTGGATACGGCGCTGTCCACGGGGCAAAACGTTGACCTGTACGTCAACTATACCCTTACAAATCTGGATAAACGCATCAAGGGCGGTACAGCACTGGATCTGGGCGAGTTCACCGACTACAACATTGATGAGAAAATGGGTGAAGATGCGGCTTCCTGGAAAGTTGACGGCAAATATTACGGGATGCCAACCAAGAAAAACGCTGCCTTTTTCGCTTTAAATATGAAAGCGCTTGATCAGGCCGGACTGAGTGTACCGAAAGCCTGGACTTGGGATGAAGCCCGAGAGTATGCACTCAAGCTGAAGGCTGCTGGCTTCAAGTACGGATTGGTGCAGCATACGGCTTCCTACGTGGACCCGCTTGATTCCGTTCTGGTGAAGAACGGTTATGTTAAGGCAGACGGTACGTCCAACCTCGATGATCCACTCGTTACCAAATGGCTGGAGATATTGAACGGAATGATGAAGGAGGATGCAACTACCCCTCCGCTCGGTGAGCAGCTGACTTCCAAAATGCCGGTGGAGAACATGTTTCTTGGTGGTGAGTCTGCCATGATTAATATCGGCGAATGGCTGATCCGCACATCAAACAATATGACCGAGTTCCCTCGGGATTGGAAAATCGCCTTTGCTCCTGTACCGAGATTGGCTGCACAAGAAGCAGATATGGTGAAGAGTGGAGGACTTGGTGACTTTATCGCGATCAATTCCAAGTCAAAAAATAAAGAAGCTGCATGGGAGTTCCTGAAATGGTACGCCGATGGAGGGATGATGCCGATGGCTGCCGGTGGACGTCTGCCTTCCTCGAATGCGGTTGATCAACAGACTGCCATTGATCATCTGCTCGGTGATCATGCCGATTCTTATGACAAAGAGTCACTGGAATTTGTGTTGTACGGTGACAAGACACCTACGTTTGTCCGCAGTATTGCGCAAGAGGTGGTCGATCTGCGTGCACAGGAGTATGAAAAGTTCTTCCTTGGTAACCAGACTGCCGAAGTTACGGTACAGAACATGGTCAAACGCCATAATGACTGGCTGAAGCAGAATCAATAGAATGCAAAAGCAATGAGTCCGAAGACCGTCTCCAAGGGGGCGGTTTTTTTCTTCTCAATATAAGCAATAGATCAATAGAGCATTAGAGGTATGACATTGGCTAGGGCTTCCGGGCTAAAGGAAATAGAACAATTCCATGTTGTTTTCCTCCCAAAAGGCACTGCCGAAATACATATATCTGTGATATCAGGTACAGGGTTATGTTCCTTAAATGTTAGAGGACATCTTGTTATGCTTAATTCCAGAACAGATGTTAAGGAGTGGGGAGCATATGCATAAATCCTGGATGAAACGGCAGAGCAGGCTCGGGTATCTGTTTATTGGGCCCAATATGATTGGCGTGCTGTTGTTTTTTATTATACCGGCTGTTTATTCGTTCTATCTCATGTTCACTGATTACAAATTCATGAGCCCGGAGACAAATTTCGTCGGGCTGGACAATATCCGCCGGATGTTGAATGATGATCTGTTTGGCGTGGCGCTGCGAAATACATTTGTATTTCTGTTAGCGGTTCCGGTATCGATGGGGTTGGCTTTTATCGTGGCGGTGGCGCTGAACAAGTCGGTGTATTGGCAAAAAACGCTGCGTGCCCTCTATTTCATGCCCTATATCACCAGCGGTGTTGCCATCGCCTTTGTCTGGATGCTGCTGTTCCAGCCAACGTCGGGACCAATTAACGGTTTCTTGCGCGGAATCGGTATTACGAATCCACCAGGCTGGTTATCAACAACTGAATGGTCCATGTATGCGATTGATATCATCTGGATCTGGTTCATGCTGGGTTACAACATGATTATTTATCTGGCCGCTTTGCAGGAAATTCCGGAGGAATTGGTTGAGGCAGCACGGATAGATGGAGCCCGTCCTTGGCAGACGATACGCCAAGTGATCTGGCCGCTTGTGAGCCCAACGACCTTTTTGCTGCTAATCACAGGGCTGATTATGACTATCAAAAACTTTGGCATCATTCAAGCGATTACCCAGGGTGGGCCGGGGAACAGTACAACTGTGCTGTCGCTGTTTATCTACCAGAATGCCTTCCGCTATTACGAGATGGGCTACGCTGCTGCCATTAGCTGGGCACTCTTTGCCATCATCATGATCTTCACTGTATTGCAGTGGCTTGGACAGAAACGTTGGGTTCACTACTAGGAGAGGAGGGATCGTTATGGAGAAATTAAATGCTGTGAACGTGAAGCCCACAGTCCCGCAATCACCTAAAGTTAAAGTCCGCAGAGAGTCTTTGACCCAGATTCGGAGAATCATATTGACACTTCTGATGTCTGGTTTTGCTTTGCTGATGATTATGCCGTTCATCTGGATGATCAGCACATCATTCAAATCTCCTGCGGACGTATTCACCTATCCCATCCAGTGGATACCCTCCAGCCTGAATTGGGAGCATCACGTTAAGGTCTGGAGCGGAGCGAATACCTTTGCCACGTATTATCTGAACTCGTTGAAAATATCGCTAATTAGCACGATCGGAGCTGTATTTCTCTCGGCTTTTGCAGCCTATGGCTTCGCACGGATTCAATTCAAAGGTCGGGAGACATTGTTCCTGATCTATCTCTCGATGATGATGGTGCCGCCGCAGGTGCTCTTTGTACCGAAGTTTCTGATGTTTGAGTGGGTCGGCATATATAATACGCATTGGGCCTTGATCCTGCCCGGAATGTTCACGATTTTTGGGGTGTTTATGCTGCGGCAATTCTTCCTGTCGGTGCCTTCAGAGATCTCGGAAGCCGCGTTCATCGACGGTGCCGGTCACCTGCGCATATTCTTCAGGATGATTCTGCCCTTGGCAAAACCTGCACTGGCTACACTGGCGATCATTGATTTCTCCTGGCATTGGAATGATTATGAGAATGCACTTGTGTTCCTGATCGACAAAGACCTGTACACCGTGCCGCTCGGACTGCAGAACTTTATTCTGGAGAACAATGTCGACTACAACGGCATGATGGCCGCTGCCACCGCAGGCATTATTCCGATGATCATCGTTTTCCTCGTGGGTCAACATTATATTATCCAGGGCGTGGCCGGAAGTGCCGTAAAGGGCTGAAACTGTGATCACTGCAATCCCATAAACTAACCCTTTTGCTGAACGAGGAAATTTTCGCGGCAGAAGGGTTGTCTGTTAAAAAGGAGAATTGAGAACGGACATGAACCCAAATATTTTGATTTTGAAATTTGGGATTAGCGTTATCAGCCGGAAAGTCCCAATAATGAAATAGATATATATGTAGCTTTGCAATCATAATCTCGGCAATCTTTCCGCAATACAATAGTTCAAACTTCGTATATAATTAACAATGACATATGATGCTGTATGACTACATAACTATCGCGAGGTGCACTAGACTTATGCCAACCATCTACGACTTTACCGTAACCAGAACCAGTGGAGAGCGTTTCCCGCTTTATCAATATGAAGGAAAACCTGTGCTCATCGTAAACACTGCAAGTAAATGTAAATATACGCACCAGTTTGATGACATGCAGAAGCTGTATGACCAGTACAAGGATCAAGGCCTTCAGATTATTGGTTTCCCGTGTAACCAATTTGCGGAGCAGGAGCCTGGAAGCAGTTCGGAAGCGGAGTCCTTTTGTCAGATTAACTATGGTGTGAAATTTCCGATGTTCTCCAAACTGGATGTGAATGGAGAAGCGGCGCACCCGCTCTACGACTTTTTGAAAAGATCGGGGCCTTTTGCTGGCTTTGATGAAACAGATATACAGGCCAAATTATTGAAATTAATGGTGGCTGAGAAGGCACCGGAATGGTTACATGGCGATGCAATCAAATGGAATTTCACAAAATTCCTGATTGATGCAGAGGGTCGTGTGGTCAGACGCTTCGAACCTATCGACTCCATCGACGAGATTCAAGAGAGTATTAAACAGCTTCTATAAATTCACTTTCATATATCCTACAGGGGCATGATACAAATCGTTTCCCTCTTCCGAACAGGAGGTGCATGAATGTGCCGAGCATGATGCAATTTAGTGCTTCACTGGAGTATAGTTACCGATCCACCAGCATGTTTAACCCAGGCAAGTCAGATGGATTCCATTCACATCCACATTATGAGATTTATTATTTTCATGATGGAGAATGTACCTATATCATAGGAGACCGGGTATATAACCTGGAGCCGGGTGATCTGGTGTTAATGCATGGCTTGACCCTTCATCGACCACATCCGAAGCCAGGCAGTGCTTATGAGCGAAGCACACTGCATTTTGATCCGTCTGCAATCCGCAGCAGCCTGCATCCGGAGCGTATGGCTGAGGTCCTGAGGCCATTTGAAGAACTCAGAAATTGCCGGGTCAATCTGAAGGGAGATAGCCGCTCTGAATTCGAAGCTCTATTGCATGATCTTCATCGTCTGTCTCAAAGTCAGAGCAATTTCAGGCAAGAGCGAATGAATGTCAGACTGTGTGATCTGTTGTATTTTGTAGCAGAGATCTGCCAGGGTGATGTCCAAGAACAACTTCCCTCATCGGAGAGGGAGCGGCATGTCCAACACATTATTCGTTATGTGGATACCCATTATATGAAGGACATTGGTCTGGATGATTTGGCACTGGAATTACATCTGTCCAAGCCATATTTGGCAGGCATGTTTAAGGAAATGACAGGTTTGACGATATTCAAATACCTGTATGACCGCCGTATCAATCAGGCGAAGCTTTTGTTTCAGTTTCAGCCTGAGATCACCGTGACAGAAGCAAGTCGATTGTCCGGTTTCAAACGCCTTTCGCATTTTAGTCGGATGTTCAAACAAAGTGTGGGATGTTCGCCCGATCTGTACCGTACCCAATTGCATCGCCAATCATAGAAGTCCTCTGTGAGCTGACCAGCTTGTCTGGTTGGCTTTCTTTGTTGATTTTCGTTTGAGGAATGCATACCACTGTGTTTAGAGGACACGCAGAACAGGTAAAGAAAGGTAATGAACCCAGAGGAGGCGAATATGAATGAAACAGCGCACACCGGATCAGAATAACAGCGATACCCATCAGGAACAATCCCGTGATAATCCTGAACAATATAAGACAGAGCACGAAAGTCTGCTTGACCGACATGAAGAAGAACAGACTGTAGATCCAATTCCGATGGAAGATCTGAATATGGAAGCTCAGGAAGAGAAGAATAAAGATCAGACAAAAAGCAACTCGTCTACGGAAGAGAAATACCGGGCGGATTATCGCAAAAAGACGGGCGAAGGATAATTCCAATTGCTGTATTGAGCAAACTTGTTGCAATGTTTTCGGTGAATGTATAGTTAGTGAAAATAAATTAGTTTGTTGACTAATGTATGATACTATATTATAGTTACTATGTTGGCAATTGAAAAAAAATTTTGGGAGGCGAATAAGAATGACAACTTTTTTTGATGCGTTGAAAAACAGAAGATCTTATTATGGAATCAGCAAGGAATCTACAATTTCGGATGCTAAAATCCAGGAAATCGTAGAAGAAGCGGTGAAATATACACCAACTTCCTTTAACTCACAAACATCCCGTGCCGTTGTATTGCTCGGTGAACAACATGATAAATTGTGGAATCACACAGAAGAAATTTTGCGTGAAGTAGTAGGCAATGAAGAAGCCTTCAAATCCACAGCAGAAAAAATGACTGGATTCCGCAGCGGATATGGTACGGTTCTCTTCTTCGAAGATAACAATGCGATTGCACAGCTTCAACAAAATTTTGCAGCTTATGCAGATAACTTCCCAATCTGGGCTAACCAATCCAACGGCATGTTGCAACTGGTAATCTGGACTGCTCTGGAGCAAGAAGGTCTGGGAGCATCTTTGCAGCACTACAACCCGTTGATTGACGAGAAAGTGAAGCAAGAATGGAACATTCCTGAGAACTGGAGATTGATCGCTCAGATGCCATTTGGTAAACCAACGGCAGCACCGGGTGAGAAAGAATTCCAACCCATTGAAGAGCGCGTAAAAGTACACAAGTAAGCTTCGCATTTCCCAACATTTAACCACATACGGCCTCGCTTCAATTTGATACGATGATAGTTGATCGTAATTCAATGAAGCGAGGCTTTTTAATGTGAATAATAGATTAAAAGACATAACGAACCAACGTGTGTGGAAAATGGCTTTATGCGGGTTGTTAACACTTGGATCGGTGACTGGATACGGCTCTACCGTTCAGGCTGCAACCGTGCAGCAACAGTTTCAGGATACGCGTACCAGTTATGCGAAGGATGCCATTACACATCTGGTGGATAAAGGTATTGCTGCCGGTACGTCAGAGACTACGTTTGAACCGAAGAAAGCCGTTACTCGTGCAGAATTTGCGACGTTTGCGGTAAGATTGCTAGGTTTGAAGCCCGTTAAAAATAATATTAATCCCTACCAGGATATAAGCATGAATGCTTGGTATTACGGCAACGTTGCCGCCATGACGAATCTTTTTATTCTGGAGGGTAAGGGTCAGGGGACGTTTCAGCCTAATGCTTCCATTACGCGCGAAGAAGCGGCTGCTCTTCTTGTTCGAATGTTAAAACAACAACCCGTAGAAACAACACTCTTATCTTCAACGTATTACGATGCAGATGAAATCTCGGACTGGGCACGTCCTTATGTTCAGACGGTATATCAACTTGGACTAATGCGGGGAAGTGGAGGTGTGTTCCGACCACATGACCAAGTAACGCGAGAAGAAGCAGCCGTAATGCTCGATGCCATTTTACAAAAGAAAACATGGTCTGAACAGTTACAACGTGGGGATGAACTCGGCGTTCAGTTGGGCTGGCAATATAACTCCACTACCGCTGAATTTAAGAAGCAGGTGGAACAGTCTGAAGTGAATACGCTTGTCCCACGCTGGTTTTTCCTGAACAGCAGTATGAAAGTAACTAATCACGCGGATCCTGCATTGATCTCCTGGGCATCCGCCACAGACAGGCAGTTATGGCCATTACTTGGGAATCGTTCCGATTCGGCACTTACGCATCAGATGTTATCCAGCTCAGCCAACCGAGCGGCAGTGATCTCACAGGTAGCCGCTTATGTCAAAACCTATAAACTGGACGGCATTAATGTGGACTTCGAGAATGTTGATCCTGCGGATCGTGAAGGGTTAACGGCATTTGTGACCTCCTTGACGGCTACGTTGCACGCACTGGGTGCAGTTGTGTCTGTGGATGTATCACCAGACCTGGGTACAGATTGGACCGATGCATTTGATTATGCCAAACTGGGCGCTGTATCGGATTATATGGTGCTGATGGGATACGAGGAACACTGGAACGGTGATCCGAAAGCGGGATCAGTGGCGTCTCTTCCATGGGTGGAAAAGGCCTTGGATACCATGCTCTCCGAGGTTGTACGTGCCAAAACAATTTTGGCCCTTCCGTTGTATACACGAGACTGGTCTTCCGTGAATCCAGCAACCAGTTCTTGGGACATTACATTGTCAGAACAGGGAACGCGTGCGCATGCTACAGGATCTGTGAGACGATGGGATGCAAGTCTGGTTCAATATATTATCGGGTATAACAGTAACGGTATGCCAAGATATATATGGGCAGAGGACAGTCGTTCTTTATCGGCCAAAGTGTTGATGAGTGAGCAGCGGCAGATTGCCGGACTGGCTTACTGGTATATGGGCGGCGAAACTGCCGATGTATGGAACGCCATTTCAAATGCTTCGCGATTTGAATCGTATAACTTCTAAATATTCATGAATCTGATAGACTCAAGCGAACCGGGATGCTGCCGGATGGTTTGGGTCTGTTTGTTTTGGTATAAGATAAGCAATATGAGGAATCGTTTAAGCTTGGCTGAACGGTTTAATGTATATAAGGACAAAATATATATATATTGAGCTAAACATTTACACAATAACGGAGAGGACAGAAAGAGCCTGAAGAAGCGAAGTGTTCGCTTAAAAGCTATCTGAAAGAAAGCTGCATCGAAAGCATACGCTTATCCCCGGATTTACCCTTTGTAAAAGGTATTAAAAAAATCTGGGGATAACAGCGATCGGAAGGTTGTTCTGTCATCGGAGTGACCAGTGTAAATATTCTTTAGTTCAATGTATATAGTTCAGGAGGAGAAGGAGCATGCGAGAGGTTGATTGCATAATTGTAGGTGGAGGGCTCGCAGGGCTTCAGGCAGCCATTCAGCTTGGACGTTATTCGGCTCATCAGGTGTTGGTAATCGACGCGGGAGAAGGTAGATCGACGTTGTGCCGGACTTATCATAATATCCTCGGTTTCCCCGATGGGGTATCCGGTGAAGAGCTTAGAGAACGAGGCAGGATGCAGGCAGAGCGGACCGGTGTATGTTTTGAGAGAGACCGCATTGTTAAAGCGGGCCGTCAGGGTGAGAAGATTCAATTGTTCGGTACTTCAGGAACTGAATATAGGAGCAAAACCGTGTTATTGGCAACGGGGCTCACGGATAGAGTTCCGGATATTCCTGGATTAACTCCAACGCTGGGCCGAACAGTCTATGTCTGCCCTGATTGCGATGGTTATGAGATTCAGGATCAACGTACGGTACTATTGGGATCTGGCGAAGCAGGTGCCAATATGGCGATGATTTTAATTCAGCGTACGAATGATCTGTTATATATCAATCATGAGCAGGCTTCCATATCTGCAGAGCTGCATCGCAGCATGAAAGAGGCGGGAGTTCGTTATCTGGAAGCGGCTGTTCAGGAAGTACAACAGATTGAGGATGGCCATATCACCGGTGTTCTGACCGAAGATGGACAGATTTTTGAATCGGAGCGTGGATTTATCGCATTTGGAGGCAACCGGGTACACTATGAACTGGCGGAGCAGCTTGGAGCTGTAATCGCAGATAATAAACATGTAGAAGCTGATCCACGCAGCTTGCAGGCAGCGACGAATGTGTGGATAGCCGGGGATCTGGGACTGCACGCAGAACAAGCAACCGTTGCGATGGGTGAAGGTTCCATTGCCGCGATCTGGATTCATAAGGCGTTACAGCAGATGACAAAAGATTTGCGTTGAATTGTACCTCTAGACATGAGGTTGATTATTCAATTGTTCATTACCAAAAAGTCCTCCCAAGCCATGCATGTGGCAGGAGGACTTTTTGAGCTATCTTTTGCTAGGGAGAAAAGGATTACGCTTGTTTATCCGATGATTCCATTGACTTGGAAGAAGAACTCTTGTCCTTCGAGTCATGTGAGAAATCTTTGCGAATGTTGTCCACGATATCACCAACCACGCCTTCGATCATATCGGTTGGTCCGGGATTGTTTTTGTCTGGATGGATAACGGTATTCACTCCTGGTTCAAGTTCATCGTTTGTCTTCTCATGTTTGGTTTTATCACGCATGGGATATCCCTCCTGGTTCGATAATGTATAAGGTGTTCATTAACATATCCAAACACCGTTACGTATATGTAAACGATTAACCGCTGTAGTTCTTTTGAAACGCGTACTTGCTCATATATAGAAGATATATACAGAATTGAACGTACTGATTAAACTTCTGCAATACGTTTATATTATAGATAACCATTGAGTATTAAGTTTAAAGCTTGAAACCAATAAACCACTATTATGCAGGAGGTTATTCAAATGAATGAAGAAAATCATGTAATCCATAAAGATGGCCAAGTTTCAACTGACAAGGTGGACAATGCAATCGAGAAGATTGCGCCGGAAGAAAGAGAACAGATTTTACAGAACTTTGATGCGTTCAAAGAATACCTGGGTAAACGAATTGCGATGGGTGAGTCGATCGGATTAAGCGAAGAGCAGATAGCCAAAATTGCTGAGAAAGTTGCTGACCATCTGGCTGCTAACGAAGAACCCCGTAACCGTGAAGAAAAATTGCTTCAGGAGCTGTGGAATGTCGGCAAGGAAGGTGAACGTCACATGCTCGCTCATATGCTCGTTCGTTTGGCACAAAGCTCCACACCCAATCATTAAGATTAGCAAGCAAATAACCCCTGAATGACGAGGTCTTCAGGGGTTATTTGCCGTTTACGGAGACTACAGACAGAAGTAATGACGCACATTGTAACTATTTTTAATCTGGCTGATACTTTTATAATCTCCCTAACAAGTATGATAGGAAAAGAAAGAACGTTGGAATTAATAGTTCACATGAGCGTTTGATAAGCAAGACTTCCGGTTAAGGAATAGTAACGTTCATATTAAGGAGAGATGTTACCTATGAAGAACGCGACAAAACAATGGAAACTAGGAATGATCGGTGCAGTTGTTGCTTTACTTGGCATGATTGTGCTGACTACATATTTACTTACCCCTGCGAATGCTCAAGGTAGTACGGACGCTCAACAACCTTCTGCGAAAGATGCCCAAGTTGCAAACTCCGAGATGTTTACAGCCTATGTTGAAGGCATGCATATAGAAGACGGCAAATTGTTTATGACAGTGGACAAGATTGGATGGTATCAGGGTGAAGAAGCCGATGCGATTTTTGCTCAGCGCAATCCGGAAGCTGGTATAGACGGTGCTCCAGATGGTTACTATATTGTCAATGACAGCAAAGAGCAGGAACAGGTTGAGGTTAGTGCCAATGCTAAAGTATTGATGCAGTTGTATGATCGGGATGGTACGATGCAAGGCGCAGACATTCAGTGGAATGAACCTGTGACATTATCCAAGTTCGAATCGTTGTATGAGAATACCCGTATTCTTGATCTGTCCGTATTCCCGTATCATCTGACGGTGCAGGACGGAAAAGTTACTAAAATTGTGCAACAATACATCCCATAAAAATAAGATGAAATTCATCATTCAAGCATTCCTCCTGTTCATTGGAACGGTGAGGGATGCTTTTTGGTTATGACAAATTCATGAAAGCGATTGTAATTAATGGTAGGTACATGTATCATTATTGGAATGGCGTTTTTACATAGTTCAGGAGGAGCCTCATGCTTAAAGACATGATTGCATTAACTAAGCCCGGACTACTAAGGTTAAATGTGTTTGCGGTGGCGGTAGGATTCTGGGTAGCTTCAAAATGGGATATTGCATGGTTATCTCTGCTCATGGTCGTGATTGGATCAACCTTGGTTATTGCTTCAGCCTGTGTAATCAACAATTATTGGGATCGTGAATTGGACCAAAAGATGGAGCGCACCAAAAAAAGGATGGATTACATCAACCATCTGAAGCCAGGGTTTGTGCTTGGCTATGGCATTATCCTTGGTGTTGTGGGACTAGCAGTACTGTATCTCCTGGTGAATCCGTTATCAGGTTGGATGGCACTGCTTGGATGGTTCGCTTACATCGTGATTTACACGATGTGGTTGAAACGCAGTTCGACGTGGAGCACGTCGCTCGGTGGAATTGCGGGAGCGATGCCGCCTGTCATCGGTTATACGTCTGTAACCAATGAAATTGATGCAGGTGCTTGGTTGCTGTTCGCGCTGTTGTTCCTCTGGCAACCACCACATTTCTGGTCATTGGGTATTCGCCGGGTAGAGGAGTATCGTGCTGCCGGGTTCCCCTTGTTGCCTGTGGTTAAAGGGGTGAAACGCACCAAGTTTCAGATGATTCCTTATGTTTTTCTGCTTCTTCCTGCTGTATTTCTGTTGTATTATTACAACTACGTTGGTCTGGTATTTCTGATTGTATCTCTGGTCGGTGGACTGATCTGGTTCGTGCATACACTTAGCGGACTGATGACACAGGATGATGAGAAGTGGGCAAAAGTGAACTTTCTGATCTCGGTGAACTATCTCATGCTTGTATTTATTGTCATGGTCGCGAATACGACATGGTCTTAATTAAGTGATGAACATTTCATTTTCAGAGAGATTTCAGCTTAAGCTATATAAATTGAACTAAACATTTACACAAAACGGAGAGGACAGAAAGAACCTGAAGAAGCGAAAGCGTTCGCCTAAAAGCTTTCTGAAAGAAAGCTGCATCGAAAGCATACGCTTATCCCCGGATTTTCACCTTTGTTAAAATGATTCGGAAAATCTGGGGATAACAGCGATCGGAAGGTTGTTCTGTCATCGGAGTGTCCAGTGGAAATATGCTTTAGTCCATTTTTTATAACAAGCTGCATCGAATGAAAAAGCACACGATGGAATAGAATTTGGACAACCTCGGGTTGTTACAACATATTCTCCAGTGTGCTTTTTTGGTATAATAAAACAATTGAATCATATATGTGGAAATTATAGTGCAAGATGGGAAGTGACAGCATGAGTAATTTGGAACAGGCCGTACAATGGAGACAAGAAGGCAAGGTGCAGGAAGCGATTGAACTTTTGCAAGAGATTACAGTCCAGGAACCCGAGAATGCGAATGTCTGGTATCAGCTCGCTTGGGCGCATGATTCGCTTGGGTTAGAGCGAGAAGCTGTTCCGCATTATGAGAAGGCACTGAGTCTTGGACTGTCTGGTGAGGACAGAGCAGGGGCGATACTCGGACTAGGCAGTACGTATCGAACGCTTGGACAGTATGAGCAGGCGAAGGTTTGGTTTGAAACGGGCATGAAAGAATTCCCGGCGTACCGGGAATTTGAGGTTTTCTATGCCATGGTGCTCTACAATCTGGGTGAACATGCAGAAGCGATGCAAATACTGCTCGTACAACTCGCGGATACATCAATTGACAAGAGAATCAATGACTATAACAGAGCAATCCGTTTCTACGCAGATCAGTTGGATCGGGTGTGGGAATAGATCAAATACGTAGAAAAGGGAGATGGATGAATGAACTCCAATCAAGATCTGAAACAGGTAAATGAAAGGTTGGATCAAATTGAGAAAAAGCTGGATAACCTGGGAGGTGGCCAGCAGAACAAACGCTCACCTGGCAAGCGCTTCCTGAGTGGCTTTGGCATCACAATTGTGATTATATTCGTACTGCTGCTGACTCTTGGTGTTATCCAATTTGTGAGTAACGGATAGGAGAAATCGATCATACCGACAAAGGTAGTGATTCTCCGATTTTACTTACATAGCCGAGCCCAGCCACTGTTGCACCTCTTCAATGAAACGCCGCGTAGCTGGCGATAGATTACCCAAAGACGGGCAGGCCATGCCGATTGTGCGATAAGGATCTCCAGTGAGTGGTACAAGCGCGAGCGAATCGGTATGATTTTGAAGAACCATTTCCGGAAGCAGGCTGATACCGAGGCCATTACGGACCATCGCCATGATGGCTTGATCTTCTGCTACTTCATAGACGACATTGAGCTTGGCCGCATGCTGCCGGATCAGTCGTTCTATCTCGTTATCTCCGCCCCATTTGGGCAGAATAAAGGGTTGCTCCAGCAGAATATCAAACGAAACAGATTCCTCTGAGGCGAGAGGATGATCCAGAGGCAGGATGCACATCATCCTGTCTTTTTGCAATGGGATCGTTTCAAAAGGTGATGAATCGCCGAGGGACAAAAATCCGAGATCGATGGCACCTCCAGCCAGCCAGCCCTCAATCTCAGCATAATCGCCTTCCCACAGCTTGATTTCAATTCCTGGATGACGCAGACGAAATTGTTTCAGGATGCCGGGCAACCATTGCGTGGAGACACTTGCGAACGTACCGATACGCACAGTACCGATCTCCGCACCCCGAATGAGGGAAATTTCCTGATTCATGAGTTCCGTCCAGCGCAGAATCTCACGGGTGTATCCCAGAATACGTTCGCCTTCAGCGGTAACCCGCACACCGGAGCGGCTTCGATGGAGCAGGGAAAAACCATATTCTGTCTCCAGACTGGCGATGGCATGGCTGACTGCTGATTGGGTAATATTCAGAGCTTCTGCTGCTTTGGTGAGACTGCCATATTCCACAACGGTATTCAATACTTCGTATTTGATCAGTGACATAAATGGTTCCGTTCCTTCCTTTTTTTGGATGCATGAGTTTGTTTCATATAATACATTATAAATATTCATTTTTATAATGCAAAGAGATCGTTTATACTTGCCAAGGCGAGTTAGTTTGACGCACGATCACACAGCTCAGAATACATAGAATGAAGGTTGAAGCAAGATGAATGGTGTACAGGTTAATCAAGGTCAGGCAACAAGAAGAGCGGACATACAGATGCTGCTCGCAACGGTTATATGGGGATCATCCTATCTGTTTATGAAATCGGGCCTGGAGTCCATGCAAGAATTGAATCTGGTCGCATTTCGTTTTGGAATTGCCTTTATTGCGGCAGGGATTCTATTTCATCGGCGGTTGTTTAAGATGGATCGCAGAACACTTGTGGCAGGAGCGATTATGGGGACAGCTTTATTTGCTGCATTTGTATTCATCACTTATGGTGTGCAACGAACAACGACATCCCAAGCGGGATTCCTGATAAGTTTGGCCGTTATTTTTGTACCGATCCTGACGACCATCCAGCATCGTCGTATGCCGGACAAGCGATTGACGCTCAGTATCCTGGTTGCAGTTACCGGGCTTGGCTTGTTGACGCTTCAACATGAGCTGAGTCTGCACACGGGAGATATTCTGTGCATACTAGCAGCACTTGTGTATGCAATCTATATAATGATTGCTGGCAAGTTCACACCGAAACATGATCCACTAACACTGGGGACAGTTCAATTAGGTGTTGCAGCGATGTGGGGAATTGCAACTACATTCATGCTGGAAACACCACGCATGCCTGATACGGCCGAATCCTGGGCAGCCATTCTCGGGTTAGGTGTATTATGTAGCGGATTGGGATATATTTTGCAGACACTCGCACAGCGTCATGCTACTCCCACAAGAACAAGTCTGATCTTTTCAATGGAACCTCTGTTTGCAGCGGCCTTTGCATTTACCTTTCAAGGGGAATCGTTAACGGTGCAAGGATATGCAGGAGCAGCTTTGATGTTGGTCGGTGTTCTGATCACAGAGATCAAACTTCCTCAGCCTATCTTCTGGCGCAGAAAACGCCCGGTTTTACAGTCGGAACTCGGTGATCAGGGAGCACCAGGCGTATAATTGGGGGGCAAAGGGTCCTTTCGTCATCTTCTATGGAGGTGGGGAGAGGGCCTTTTTTTGGTTATGTCGAACACCTTGTGAAACAGATAAACAACTACCTAACAAAAACAGAATAACATAACCTTGTTTTGTTGATTTTTGTTTTTTATGCTACACTGAATGGAAAATTAGGAAAAACGGGTGAGTAGGATGGCCAAAAGAGTAACGATGCAGCAAATTGCGGATGCTGCGGGGGTGTCCAAATTCGCAGTCTCCCGTGCGCTAACGGGCAAGCCTGGTGTGAGTGAGCATACACGCGAGATGATTGTCAGAACAGCGGGGCAGCTTGGGTATTTCAGAACCGAGCCTAAGCGTTATCCGGGCGAGACACAGATATCAGCGGAGATGAAGCCAGAAGCGGAGCGACAAGGTACTATATTGATTTTGTTTCCTAACGTTCGTTCTCAGAATCGATCTTCCTTGTACTGGGGTCCTGTGTTTGACGGCATTTCTGAGAGGCTGAATGAGAAGGGAATGGATATTTTAACGCTGACGGAACCCTCTTCAGATCGAATGTTCTCGGTCCTTAATCCCGACGCAATCAGCGGAGTCATTACCGTGGGCACCATCTCGACATCGGTATTGCTGGAGATTTACAGGCTGCGTATTCCGCTTGTCATGGTGGATCATGAAGACCCTGCCATATACGCAGACTCGGTTTTTACCGACAATATGAAATGTATGAAAGAACTGGTTCTGATGCTCGTTGGAAAAGGGTATAGAAGGTTCCAGTTTGTCGGGCAACTGCCTGATGCGGCAAGTTTTAGAGAACGCTGGCTTGGATATCGTACGGTGCTGGAAGAGAAGCAGTTGGAAGGGGAACAGCAAGAAGGCTTGCTGGGACCAGAATATGATCAGATCCGGAGATCCATTGCTGAAATGAAGCTGGAGGATATCCCTGAAGTCTTCGTATGTGCGAATGATCATACGGCTGTCATTGTCATTCAGGGACTCCAAAGCCGAGGTATTCAGGTGCCTGAACGCTGTGCCGTAACCGGATTTGACAATACGCAGACGGATGAACCCATTCTTGCTTCAGTACATATTAACAAAGAGAATCTGGGCACGAGAGCAGTAGATCAGCTATTGTGGCGGATCAAACACCTGGATGAACCATATGAACGCAAGCTGATCTATTCGGAATTAATTATTCGTGATGAATATAACGCCAGTATAGAGTAATGTGATACAAACTTATTGAACCATTCTAACAATGAACATACGTGTAAATGAAATCAGGTGAAAGACATGGAGAGGTCAGAGCTTCATGTCTTTTTGGTATGCAGAGATTGTTTAACAAATTAAATTACAAAACAGATTGACTATAAGAAGCATATCGTGTTAATTTTGTTTTGTAAGTTATTTGTTTTTATGATAACAAAACCTAACAAAATAATATTTGCCAACTCTAACAACAATGGAGGCTGTCATGAGCACAATACAATCACAGGTTTTTCAGAATTGGACGTTCAAGGCTTGCGAAGATCAAGAGTGGATGCCGGCTCAGGTGCCCGGCTGTGTGCATACAGATTTGCTGAAGCTGGGCAAGATTCCAGATCCTTTTTATGGAACAAACGAGAAGGAAGTACAATGGATTGATAAGATAGATTGGGAATATCAGACGGAATTTGACGTTGCCGAAACCTTGTTCTCTCAGGAACATCTGGAACTGGTGTTTGATGGTCTGGATACATATGCGGATGTGTATGTGAATGATGTGCATGTGTTATCAGCAGATAATATGTTCCGGGTATGGAAGACGGATGTGAAGGCCGTATTAAAAGGGAAAGGCAACATTCTCCTATTACGTTTTCGGTCACCAATTCAGGAAGACCTGCCTAAGCTGGAGAAGCTCGGATATGCATTACCGGCATCCAATGACCAGTCCGATGTTGGCGGACTTGGCGACAAGAGAGTAAGTATTTTTGCCCGTAAAGCTCCTTATCACTATGGTTGGGACTGGGGTCCGCGTTTTGTAACCAGTGGGATCTGGCGTGAAGCACGTCTTGAAGGTTGGACACAAGTACGAATTAATGATGTGTATATCCAGCAAAATGAAGTAAGCGCTAACTCAGCGTCATTAACGGCTGTTGTCGAAGTCGAGACATCACAAGCGGTAGATACGGTCATTCGTATTGGCGCAGATGGTCAGAGATGGGAAAGATCAGTATCGCTGCAACCCGGAGCTCAGACGGTGGAGATTCCAATCTCCATTCATGAACCGAAACTGTGGTGGAGCCGTGGGCTTGGTGAAGCGCATATGTACACCTTCTTTACCGAAGTGCTTCAAGGTGAGCGAGCTGTGGCTGAATCTACAGTGAAGACAGGACTTCGTTCCATTCGCTTGGTACGTGACAAAGATGAAGCAGGAGCATCCTTTTACTTTGAACTAAATGGTGTTGCGGTCTTTGCCAAAGGGGCCAACCACATTCCGAATGATAGCTTCATTACCGAAATTACCCGTGAACGTTATCGACATGAGATTATCTCAGCTGCCGAGTCCAATATGAACATGCTTCGTGTGTGGGGTGGCGGGATCTATGAGCAAGATGACTTCTACGAACTGTGTGATGAATACGGTATCCTGGTATGGCAAGACTTCATGTTTGCATGTAGCATGTACCCGGGAGACGAAGCGTTTCTGAACAGTGTGAGACATGAAGCCATTGATAATGTGAAACGTCTGCGCAACCATCCAAGTATTGCACTCTGGTGTGGGAACAACGAGATTGATTCGGCTTGGGCTCACTATGTTGAGAATGGTGGCTGGGGTTGGAAAAAGGAATTTACTGCCGAGCAGCGTGAACGCATCTGGGCCGATTACGAAGCCATCTTCCATGATCTGCTGCCAGAAGTGGTTGAAGCGTATGCTCCAGGTGTGGAGTACTGGCCTTCCTCACCACTTGTATCCCTGACAGGGGATGAGACGCAGCATGCGCACCCATCCACAGCTGAAGGCGATATCCACTACTGGGGCGTGTGGCACAATGTAGAACCATTCGAAAACTACAACGTTCATGTGGGTCGTTTCATGAGTGAATACGGATTCCAGTCTTTCCCGGAGTACAAGTCAGTACGCACTTACGCGGAAGAAGAGGATCTGGCTCTGGAATCGGAAGTCATGCTGGCTCATCAAAAGAATGGGGCAGGCAATCGTCTGATCAAACAGTACATGGATATGTACATGCATGAATCGAAGGACTTCCCATCGTTCCTGTATATGAGCCAGGTGCTTCAGGCGGAAGCGATGAAGACGGCCATTGAAGCGCACCGTCGCCGCAAACCATTCTGCATGGGCACACTTTACTGGCAAATGAATGACTGCTGGCCGGTGGCTTCATGGGCAGGTATGGACTACCTTGGTCGTTGGAAAGCATTGCAATATTATGCGAAACGCAGCTTCAGCGATGTGTTGGTATCGGTAGATGGAACAAAAGAAGATACAACAGATATATATATCATCTCGGATCAATTACAACCTGTAAAAGGGCAGTTACAGATTCGTTTGCTCGGGTTCGATGGAACGGTGCATCGTGATGAAACACATGACGTGACCCTGGCACCTAATACAGGTGAACGAGTGCTGTCATTACGTAACGCGGAGTGGCTTGAAGGTCATGATACAGCTAACACGCTGCTGCGCCTGGACCTGAAACAGGAAGGTGCAGCGAATATCGTACAGGAACACTATTTTGTACCGTCCAAAGACCTTGCTCTGCAGCCTGCAAACATCAATGTAAGCGGGGGGGCGGATGAGAACGGCGTTCATCTGTTACTGGAAAGTGATGTGCTTGCTAAACAGGTATGGCTATCTTCGGATGTGGAGGGTGTCTTCTCAGATAACTTCTTCGACTTGATTCCTGGCATTCCGGTGAAGGTGCAGTTCACTTCCAGAGAGGGATTGCAGTCTAATAATGTGATATCAAATCCGGGACCGATCGAGGTTCGATCCATGATTGATTTTATTCGTTTGACCTAGAAGACACGGTTGGAGTCTCTCGTAAGAGAGATTTCAACCGTTTTTTTTATTGAAACCTGACCTCATTTATATATCGTAATGGTTTCGTAATACTTCGCTTAGAGAATCGTAAGCTGTCTTGCTTATTGTAATCCATGTAAGTAATAAACGAATGGAGAGTGATAAGAATGATGAAAACAAATAAGAGCAAAAAAGCGATGGTAGCAGCGGTATTGATGATGTCTATGGCCTTTTCTGGATTGGCAAGTGCTGCAGATATGAAAACGATTAAAAAGGATGGCATGGAGCTTGTTCAATTGAGACAGGCAGCGAAAATGTATGATTACAGCATTATGTGGGACAGCAAGGACAGATCTGTAACTTTGATGTATATGGGCGTGGACGACAACATGATGGAAGATGACATGATGATGAAAGACGATAAGATGATGGAAGAAACGATGATGCCTGCGGGAAAAACGATTAAATTGTGGATTGGATCGAAAAAAATCATGGTAGACGGTATGCAAGTTAACTTAAAATCGATGCCTGTCATCCATGATGGGAATACGTATGCGGCTGAGTCTGTAATTAAACAATACATGATGCCAGCCATGGGAATGAAGTAATTTAAGGGCTAAGCATCGCCATCACCATATGATATGATTGGCTCAAATGTATTTTCTGGAATATGGGGTGGGTTCGTTTGAATGAATGTGTACTGGTTGCTGATGATGATACGAATATTACCGACGTTTGTCGCAGGTATCTGGAACGGGAAGGTTATCTTGTCGTGACGGCTAAGGACGGTTTGGAGGCTATAGAGCTGTGGCACAGCCAAACGCCAAGCTTGATTGTGCTCGACCTGATGATGCCACATAAGAATGGTTGGGAAGTTTGCAACGAGATTCGGCAAACTGAGGATGTGCCCATTGTAATGCTGACGGCCCGGGGGGAGGAACAGGACCGTCTGATGGGACTGACGATGGGGGCGGATGATTTTCTGACCAAACCATTCAGTCCGAGAGAACTTGTCTTACGTGTAAAGGCAATCCTGCGGAGAATGCGAACTGCGCAGGCATCACCTGTTACAACATCTGAATATACGATCAATTATGAAGGGCTTACCATTGATTTTACCAAGCGTGAAGTGCACATCAATGGGAAGGCAATTGAATTGACAGTTACGGAGTTTGAGATGTTGTATTTGCTGGCAAGTCACCCGGGTCAGGTGTTCTCCCGTAACCAGATGTTAAGCAAAATTTGGGATTTTAGCTATGAGGGAGATACAACAACGGTGACTGTACATGTTCGGAGATTACGAGAGAAGATCGAACAGAATCCTTCTGATCCAAAATATATTAAAACAGTTTGGGGGATAGGCTACAAGTTTGCGGGTGGCAGTTCATGAAACTTCGCACATACTTGGTGTTGTCCAGTCTCACAGGCATTGGCGTATTATTAATTTGTTTGTTCATCAGTTATTCCAAAATGCTGCTTACGATCGAACAATTGTATTGGTTATCGGCTATAACGGCAGGGGTAGGCTTACTTTCGTTTATTCTTCAATATTTGCTGACTAAGCCATTGGAGAAATCAATTGCGCGAATTACACAGCAGACAATACGAATTGCCGAAGGGGATTTTCATACGGAAGTCCCTCTCATCGGTACGCAGGAATTTAAGCTCCTGGCACAGCAATTTAATGAAATGAGTTCCAAGCTGAAGGAAAGCTTTGATCATCTGCATCACTCAGAAACCGCGAGACGAGAGTTGATCGCCAATGTTTCCCATGATTTACGGACTCCCTTGGCATCCATTCAGTCATTCGTCGAAGCGTTGGAGGATGATGTTATTAAGGATAAAGAAACCTTTCAACGTTACCTGAACACGATACGACTTGAAACGAAGCGTTTGGGAGGGCTTATTCAAGACTTGTTCGAATTATCCAGCCTGGAAGCGCAAGGGGAGGTATTTGAGCCTCAGCCTTGTCACGTCGATGAGTTGCTGCTCAGTACGTTGGAGAGTTTCTCATTTCATCTCGCCGAGAAAACACTGAACGTCGAAATTGATTTGCCTGATAAATTACCAGCCGCGGTCATGATGCCTGCACAAATGAAGCGGGTCCTTTCCAATTTACTGCAAAATGCCATTCAATACTCTCCTATTGAAGGAAAAATCATTCTGGCTGCCGAAGAAAAGGGGCCGTTTATACGAATTTCAGTTACGGATGAAGGGGAAGGCATTGAAGCGGAGGAAACTTCGCGAATATTTGAACGTTTTTATCGAATTGACAAATCACGTAGCAAGAGCAATGGGGGGGCCGGGCTTGGCCTTGCTATCGCTCAATCGATTGTGGAACTCCATGGTGGCGAGATCGGGGTTCAGAGTACAAAAGGAGAAGGAAGCTGCTTCTGGTTCACGCTTCCGATCTACGTCAGTCGTTAACCTTGGTTAATCAAACGCAGTATTTATTCAGGTGGTGAATGACTTGACCAGTGATTTGGTTTTCCTTTTCGGCGTTTTTGGTGCAGGATTGTTATCGTTTTTTGCGCCATGTATTCTGCCACTGATCCCGGTATACGTATCTTATCTGTCCGGAAGCATGGTCAACGGTACGAATCAGCAGCAGTCCGACACCAATTCGGTTCGGTTGCGGTCCACACTTGTTTTGCGGACATTTTTATTTGTTCTTGGGCTGTCCCTGGTATTTGTTTTACTCGGTTTTGGTTCCGGCATCGTTGGTAATTTGATCTCAAGTCCTGTATTTATTGCCATCTGTGGAGCCATCGTGGTGCTTTTTGGGATTTATCAAACCGGGTTGATCCGACTATCCTGGCTGGAACGGGAGAGAAAGCTGTCAAATAATCAAGCCAAACGGGGAGGGTATGTCGGAGCGTTCCTGTTGGGTCTGACGTTTAGTTTTGGCTGGACGCCTTGTATCGGGCCTGTGCTGGCGGCCATTCTTGGTATCGCCGCAGGAGAAGGCTCTCCACTGTATGGCGGGTTTCTCATGTTCCTGTATACCCTTGGATTAGCGATTCCTTTCTTGATCCTGTCCGTTTTCTCGGAATATGTTATGAAGCGGATACGTCGTTTATACAGGTACATGGGCGTCATCAAAATAACTTCCGGCTGTATTCTTATTGTCATGGGACTATTGTTAATGACAGACCGACTAAACAGCTTGGTGACCTGGTTTCAATAATCATTGGAGGAATTTGGTATGAAGATGGCATGGAAATGGATGTTATCTGTAATCGTATTTGCTGGAGTCCTGTTGATCTTGAGCGCATGTGGATCACAGCAAACTGAATCAAAACAAACAGGTTCATCATCAGCCCCAGCATCAACATCCGATATGAGTTCGTCAACCATGATGAACAAGGGAGAGACGGCTCCTGAATTTTCATTGCGTGATCTGAAAGGAAACACGGTTGGACTTTCTGATGTTCAAGGCAAGAAAGTGTATGTGAAATACTGGGCTTCCTGGTGTTCCATCTGTCTTGCGGGTTTGGAAGACCTGAACAATTTGGCTGGTCAAAACAATGATTTTCAAGTCATTACGATTGTGACGCCAGACTACAAAGGAGAGAAATCCTCCCAAGCGTTTACCGAATGGTTTGACCAACAGCCATATGATAACATAACTGTTCTTTTGGATGAGAAAGGTGTATGGGCCAAGAAATTTGGCGTAAGAGCATATCCTAGTTCCTTTTATATTGGCTCTGATGGTATTTTAACGAAATCGCAGCCAGGGCATGCATCCAATGAACAGATCATGGAGTCATTACAAGAGATTTTGTGAGAAAGGAGGAAGTGTCATGAAAAGGACGCTGCTGGGCCTGTGCCTCCTTGTTATAGCAATAGTTGTGTCTGCTTGTGGAAACAGGGCTGAGAGCCATTCAGCTTCATCTTCGATATCCACTAAACCTGTCAAGGCATCGAGTGTCTCTGAGGAAAACCTGAGTAACCTGTACTTGGCAGGAGGCTGCTTCTGGGGTGTGGAGGCATATATGGCTCGTATTCCAGGGGTTCAGGATGTGACTTCCGGTTATGCCAACGGTGAAGGAAAGAATCCAACCTATGAGGATGTTATTAGCGGGAACCAGGGGTTTGCAGAGACCGTTCATGTAAAATATGATCCGCAGCAAGTATCTTTGCAGAAATTGCTTGAATCTTATTTTCGAGTTATTGATCCTACCAGCTTGAATAAGCAGGGCAATGATCGTGGCATTCAGTATCGGACTGGAATATATTATACGTTGCCTGAAGATGCCAAAATCATCGAGCAGGCTGTAGAGGCAGAGCAAGAAAAATATGACCAACCCATTGTAACGGAAGTAATGCCTCTACAGAATTATTATTTGGCGGAGGAGTACCATCAGGATTATTTGGAAAAAAATCCGAACGGATATTGTCACATTGATATGACTGTCCTGGATGACCTGGAGATTGGAATTGATCCCGCTCAATATCCACGTCCAACAGATGAACAATTAAAGGAACGTTTAACAGATGAACAGTATGCGGTTACGGTAAACAATGATACGGAGCATGCATTCAGTAACGAATACTGGGATAATGAGGAGCCCGGTCTGTACGTGGATATTGCAACGGGAGAGCCGTTATTCACCAGTCGAGATAAGTATGATTCCGGTTGCGGGTGGCCGAGTTTTACAAAACCGATCGTACCTGAGGTTGTTACCTATACAACGGATACGAGCTTTGGGATGGAACGCACGGAGGTACGAAGCCGGGCAGGTGACATCCACCTCGGGCATGTGTTCGATGATGGTCCCGAAGATCGCGGCGGCAAACGTTACTGCATTAACAGTGCATCGATCCGATTTATTCCGTTAGACAAGATGGAGGAAGAACGATACGGGTATTTACTGTCATTTGTCGATTAGAGAAGGGCAGCTGACTTTATCAAAAGATAATAAGGCCATAATTTAGAACGGTTGAGATCTCTCTATGAGGGATTTCGATCGTTTTTTATTTTGCGGCATCTAACAAAAAGCGGAGGTAGGCTTCAAAGATGTTTCCATCATTGTTATAATTGATAATCATTATCAATTATAGGTAGGTTTTTAGTCACAATGCCAAGGTATGGTGTGTGTTTGATCGCTTAGGAGAGGGAGTTTATATGGGAATTCAGAATGACATCAAGCTGTGGGATCAGGTTCAGGTTCGCGTGCTTGATGTGCGTCTTATATCACTCGCAACACACGAGTTCATACGCAATTATGTGTTACCGACCAGTGCATTTGTGTATGTTCAAGGCAGGGGGCAGGTCTGGCTGGATGAAGAGGTATGGACGACAAGCCAGTTCTTGCTGCTGCATGGGGGAAAAGGAAGACGTCTGACACTTGAAACGACAGGGGTTATGGAGGTGCATCTGATTTTGTACAAATCAACCTTGCCCTCCAACGTGCTTGTGGAGTACCGAATGATGTTGAACCAGCGTAATCCGTTTGAAGAGTCCTGGGCGACAGTGCCGGATCATACACTTGAGCTGCATGAGCTTGTGCGGAACATACATGAATGTTGGTCAGGGCAGGAGCGAGTAGGCAAAATTCAGGTCAAAGTGTACTTCTTTCAACTGGTACAGCTTGTCTTGTTACAGCGGAGTCGCATGTTTAACGAAGTTCAACAGCCTTCGCTTACCGATCAGGTTTTGCGATATATCAAAGCTCATTACCGGGAATCGATCTCACTTGATTCGCTTGCCCAGTCCTTGAGTTACAGTCCGCAATATTTATCACGTAAATTCAAGGAACAGACGGGATGTACACCGACAGAATATGTGATTCGGTTACGAATGGGTGAGGCGAAGAGTCTGCTTGCGTCCACGGAAGCTTCATTACAGGAGATTGCTGCGTATGTGGGTTATATGGACCCATTTTATTTCAATCGTATATTCAAAAAAGAGACCGGTATCACACCGGGGCAATATCGGTTGAAGCAGCAGGAAAACTCGAAATTAGTTTCGAAAAGTACATTAAATGCAACAAATGAATCCATTGTAACAGGAGGAGAGGAACGTTATCCTTTAATTGATGATGATAATCATTATCAATATATGGGAGATGAGGAAATCAACATGTTTAACCATTTTAAAGCAGCGATTATGTCGCTTGCGCTTGTACTCACATTGAGTGCTTGTGGAACAGCCCAGCAGGGGGTAGAAACATCCGAAGTTGCGGCTGAACCCGAACAACAGGCAGTCGTGGAAACGCAAATGGTAAATACGACCTTTGGTGAGGTAGAGATTCCTGCACATCCCGAGCGAGTTGCTGCCATAGATTATCTGGGAACGGTGCTTGCTCTTGGTGTCAAACCGATAGGTGGAGGACAATTTCTGATGAACAGCCCTTATCTGGAAGGACACTTGGGTGGTCTTGAGACCATAGGGGATTCCGTTGAACAATTGATGGAGCTGGAACCTGATCTCATTATTACATTGAATCCGGACAAGGCGGCTTATGAAAAATATAGCAAGATTGCTCCGACCGTTTCGATCGCGTCCATCACATTCCCGACACTGAAGGATGAAGTAAATTATTTCGGTAAAGTCCTTGGCAAAGAAGCGGAAGCAGAGAAGTGGCTGTCTGATTTTGATGAGGAGATTGTCAAAATCAAGCAGGAGGTGCAGAGCGTTGTTCCAGCTGACGCTACATTCTCCGTTATGCAGGAATATGATCGCCAAGTCTTCATTTTTGGCAATCAGTCGGGCCGAGGAGGGCGAAACATCTACGAATTGCTTGGCTTGCAAGCACCAAAGAACATTCCATCCGAGTTGATGCAGGGCGCCTATCATGAATTCTCCATAGAACTGCTCTCCAAATACGCTGGAGATTACATTGTGCTGACCAGCAACTCTCAGCTGAAAGAGCTTCAGGCAGATCCGATCTGGGGTTCATTGCCTGCTATCAAAAATGGAAAAGTGTACATATGGACGGAAGGACAATCCTGGTTCCGTGACCCCATCGCCTTGCTGAAACAAACACAGGATCTGGCCGAATGGATTGTTGGACTTAATACACCGTCTAAATAAGGAACGGCGGTTCCTGTGCATAGTTAAAGGCCCGAGTGCATCTCAAATGCACAGCAGGCCTTTTTCCTTTTTTTTTTGAATCCATGTGTCTTGATTGTGATACTTCTCGTCTATTGGATTTCCAAGATCTCGATTCCATAACCGTCCAGTTCCAGCTGAGGGCCTTTAGGTTTCCCGTCCAGTGCACTGGTATATGAAGCATTGATTTCGATGGAGGCAGGTTCTGGGCTCAGATTCAGAATAAAACGGAACGTTCCATTTGGACCCGAGCGGGTGGTCACCTGTACACCATCTGGCAAAGACTGAATTCCGGGAAGGTCACAGCCTTCTGCGATGCTTTGCAATAACTGGCTCAGATACACTTCTTTCGGCTGGGTTGCCACATAATAGACCTCACCTTTCCCCCAGTTATTCTTAGTGACAGCGGCACTTTCGGCATAAAATTGATCCGCATACACGGCGACCGGCTGTGCCGTGTCCAGTTCCAATACATCCACCCACTGGGAAGCGGTATAGAGACGGCCTTGTTCATCACGAATCTGAACAGTATCACCGCCAACAGGATCATACTCGGTAACCCGCACACCACTACAGTCAGACAACAGACCTGGGAGCGGAGCCATGACACAGACATTGTTGTCGTTCTTGACACCAGTGCGATGGGTTAAGACCAAGGTGCCTCCGGCCGCTGCAAAAGCTTGCAGACGTTCAGCTGTAGTCGCATCCAGCAGGTACAGGTGCGGAGCAATGATGACTTTATAGCCATCCAGTGGCTCCGAAGTGTGTATAACATCCGTACTGATACCCAATTTGGTTAATGCACGATGCCAGATCTTCATATTTTCATAGTATTCCAGTCCTTCGGCTTGCGGCTGAATTCGAAGCGCATTCAATTGATCATGCGAATGTAGAATGGCAACTTCATTATGCAATGTTGAGCCTTGTAGGCGTTCACTGAGCAGGTTCACTTCGGTGCATAGCTGTTGAAACTCTTTGAAGCGTCGCCCCGGAACGTTGCTGTGATCAATCAGTCCATGCCAGAACTGTTCTGCACCTACAGTTGCACTCCGCCAGCGGAAATGTACAACCGCATCAGCTCCACGAGCAATCGTCTGCCAAGCGTAAGCACGCAGGAAGCCGGGCTGCGGTGTACGCCACATCGGGAACCAGCATCCCGGAGGGCCGCTCAATTGCTCCATGATCCAGAAGTTGCGGCGTTTAATGCCGCGTGTCAGATCCAATGAGAGTGCACCGCTGTACGGCGCGGTATCTGTTTTGTTCGGTGAAGGGTTCGGATAATAATCAAAGGAGGCGAAGTCCAGCTCCTGACCGATTTTATACTGATCCGCCTTTTGCGGATAACTGTGAAAATTATGGGTGACAAAATGCTCAGGACAATTGCGACGAATAATCTCGACCTGAATATGTTGAAAATCCACAATGGAATCCGACTGAAAGCGGGAGTAGTCCAGCAGGAATGAAGGATTCTGGAAAGAGGAGCCTCCATACGGCGGCGTAACCTGTTCCCAATCGCTATATTCACCACTCCAGACCACAGTCCCCCAGGCTTGGTTTAGCTGATCCAGGCTGTTATAACGAGCACGAACCCATTCACGAAAACCATCCGCACAAGCGGCGCACTGACAATCCGTGAAGCTGAATTCATTGTCGGTCTGCCAGCCGATGATTGCCGGATGTTCGGCATAACGCTCGGTTAGTTTTTGCACAATTCTTGCACTGTACGTTCGCATACTGGGACTGTTATAACAGCGATGACCCCGAATTCCTTCGTGATACGGTTGACCATGTGGAAGCACAGGCAGGACATCAGGACATTTTTCGGTAAGCCAGCGTGGCGGTGTCATGGTTGGTGTACCGATTACAATTTGCAGGCCATGACGATGTAAGGTATCGATCGCTTGATCAAGCCATGTCCATTCGAATTGTCCATCTGTCGGCTCCATTCTGCTCCAGGCGAACTCACCCACACGCACAATGCGCACTCCACTGTCAGCCATTAAACGGGCATCCTGTTCCCACAGGGAAGTGTCCCAATGTTCTGGATAATAATCAACGCCCATTTGCACGGGAGGGTTTATATTCATATCGGTTGTTCTCCTTTAGTATCTGCATCATGATCTTGTGAATCCTGTACAAGTCTATTTCATTGTATACTGGATAATAACAAGGGAATATAACAACATGTTGCGACAGCATATCATGATCTTGCTATTCAATATCTCCATATTCTATACGTAAACAGGAGTTGAACATATGCGAACACATTGGTTTATGCCTGAGCCGGGATTCGCCGGGTATACCTGTTATCCAGTGGCCTATGGAAGATATATCGATCCAGAGCATGGGGAGCATCGTCCAGATGGGATACGGGAGTACAATTTACATCTGATTTTCAGTGGACAGGGATATGTCCGAACAGAACAGGGAAACGTCCGGTTAATGGCTGGACAAGGTTTTTTATATGCACCAGGGCAGGCCCAGCATTACTATGCGGATCCCTCCGACCCTTGGGATGTCAGATGGATTCATCTGCAAGCCTACGATTTGGAGCGATTGCTGGACCTCCGCAGTCCCGACAAGGTGTGGCTGTTTTCATTTTCGGGATTCGAACGCTTCGAGGCGTTGCATGAACAATTATGCCAGCTTGGTAGAACTTATGAGAGTGTACATGAACCCAGATTGTCTGCTGTGTTGTATGAATTACTGGCAGAACTTACGAGGAATTCGGAGTCACTGGCGGGGACGTCTTTACTGAGTCATCAGGATACAATTCGTTCAACGGCCGATTACATCCGTCGTCATTGTACGCAACCGCTCAGTCTTGCCGACATGGCACATACAGCGGGATACAGTGTGTATTATTTTAATCGTATGTTCAAAAGCATCATGGGGGTTCCCCCAGGCCGATATCTGCTGGACTGCCGTATGCTGGCGGCGAAGAAAAGTCTGGCAGATTCAGATCTGACTGTGAAGCAGATTGCTTCCCAATGTGGTTTCACACACAGCAGTTATTTTATTCGTATGTTTCGAACTTACATCGGAATGACCCCGCAGCAATTCAGGCTGCTCTATAGCTTAGGCAGTGGGGGAAAGGGAGATGTAATAACAACGGAGGATTGAATCCACATGAAACTCCAAAAAAACCGTGCTACCCAGTTTGCTGAGCAGCACGGTTTTCATCTTCTTATGTATGACTGAACAGTAGAAGGGGATTTGCAGTCTGTGAGTCTGTGCGGGGATGAACTAACAGTATGATTGCCGTATAAGAGTTTATTCGCTCTTTTGTTCGTTTTGGATTTCTTGCAAATCCTCCAGTTGCAGTGTGAGGTCATTCTCGGGGTTTGCGCTCACAATGACTTCTGACTGTGATTGTTGCTGACCTGGCTGGTTCGACTTGGCGGCAGGTTTGATCACGTAGAGACTCTGAACGGAGTTGAGCAGGCTGGCAGGGGTGTCTTCATACGTTTCCAGGAAGAGTACGTAGTCTTTGGTAGGAATCAGCTTGAGGCTGTCATCATTAATAATCTCGGTGTTGCCTAGTTGTCCGCCAAGTTGCTTCACTTCAAGTTTTTCCCCGGCAGTGTAACCGCCCTTGTAGGATTCAGCGACTTGAATCGTGTGGATCGTATAGATTTTGTCAAAAGAAGATGGCTCTCCGCCCGGATTCGCCGCGGGGTTTAACTCGTTTTCATTGGCAGCATCGGTAACTTGTACGATATCGTTTAAAGCTTCCACACGAGTCTCAATAACACTGCCTTTCACAATCGTATTTGCTCTCTCGGACAGGTCGCCAATGCTGGCATAACTCGGGTAATCTTCAGTAGCAATAATGGTCATGGGTGCATCGGATGGGGACGCGGTAGGTGTGACAGAAGAACATCCAACAGCAGATAGAATGACAATGGAAGAGAGAAGCAGCGTTAATACTCGATTTTTGTTCATGGATAGGAATCCTCCTTGGATTTTTGGGATAAGTTCGTAGCGGATTAGTACTTGGATCTTACGTTATTGATATCAAAAGTTTGGGGTTGGGTCATGGAATTGCGGTTGCGGGTGTAAGACATAATGGAAGGACTGCTTGTTGTTGGATTGTCACCGAGCCAGATGGAGTGTCCGAGTTCGTGGACAAATACGCTTTGAATGAAGTTGGATAAGTTCGTCGCGTCAGGGGTGATCGTGGATGCATTGAGTTCGATGCGGAAGCTTACGACTTGACTGCCGGATACGGAGGCGTAGTTGACACCATATGCTGTATTATTGAAGTTTCCTGCGGTGATGGTGTTTGGGGAGTTACTTGTTTTGGTGAATTGAACTTTGGCACCTGCATTGTTCCAGTTGGTAAGGGAAGCATCCATGGGAGTCTGCCATGCGGAGGCGTAATTATACGTACGAATGGGGATGGTGGTGCTGGGATAACCGTAGGTTAGAAAGGTTGCCGCATAGATCGTACTGCCGAACATCGCAATCGCTGAGAACAACATGATGCTCATCAAAAACTTCCTTTTCATACTTAAAACCTCCAATAAATGTATTTTAATCTCTATTATAGTAACAAGGAATAGTTAGATTGAAATGAGTCCGAGGTCGTTGTTTTTGTCGTGAAAAACATGAAATATATCTTGATCCGACCACAATGGTGTCAAAATAAGTCATTTTCTGTTCGATGTGCATGCATAATTTCCCTAAAGTTACAAACAATACATCCAACTTACACAGGGAAGGTAGTGCTTGAGCATGTGCAACCGTTTTTCATTGGCAGCCGATCTGGACGAGGTCAGAGATCATTTCAAGATTCAGCGAGTGATGTATTATTACAAAAACCGATACAATATCAGCCCAACCCAGCATACGCCGATTATTTTGCATCAGGATGGTGAGCGTGTATTGGATGAGTTCCGGTGGGGGTTCATTCCATTCTGGGGGCGTGATGCCGTTAACGCAAACCTCATGACGGTGCATGAGAATCCTTCCTATTACAAACTGGTAGAGACCAAACGCTGCGTCATTCCTTGCAACGGATTGTATTACTGGCGGCAAGAGGGCAAAAAAAGTTATGCGGTTCGTGTTGTTATGCCGGATCGTGGCCTGTTTGGGATTGCTGGTTTATATGAAGTATGGAAAGACACACGGAAAGAGCCGCTTCGGACCTGCACGATGCTTATGACAGGTGCGAACATGGTCACACGTGAGTTTGGTAGCAAAATGCCAGCCATCCTCTCCGAAGAAGAGATCAACACCTGGCTTGATCCGGCTAATACACGGGTGACGCAGTTGCTACCGCTATTAAAATCGTATAACAGTACAGAGATGAATCTGTATCCAGTCACCCCAATGGTCGCCAACGATGAACACGATTGTTACGAATGCGTGGAAGAGATGGATCAGAAGCTGGCTTACGTTCGGAGTTTCTGAGTATCCTTTGGATGATGTGAAGAATATGAAGAGGGCTGAGAGTCTGGAGACACTCTGCTCTTTTTTTCCTTTCAGAAAATGAAAAGTTGCAATTGCAGTGAAACGTAACTATAATCATTACAGTAAGTGAACGCACATATTCATATATCTATTAAAAGAGATATTTATAATCAGGAGGGAACCACGAATGAATCCAAAGTTTAACCAGATGTTTGAACAAGTTTCACTGCCGACTGGTATTACACTGAAAAACCGTATCGTGCTCGCTCCCATGACTCATATGTCCTCGAATGCTGATGGTACGATATCCGACGCTGAACTTGCTTATTATGCACGTCGCACCGGTGGTGCTGGCATGTCGATTACGGCTGTAGGGCATGTAACAGAGCATGGCATTGGTTTCCCGTCTCAGTTTGGCGTCTATGATGACCGCTTCATTCCTGGTCTGAAGAAACTGGCTGACACCATGAAACAACAGGGCTCCGTTGCCGTATTGCAAATTTTCCATGCGGGCCGTCTTACGCCTGAACAGGCTGTACCTGCGGGTCAAGTGGTTGCTCCTAGTGCGGTTGCAAGTGAGCGTCCAGGTTCGCCTGAACCAAGAGAATTGACCGATGCCGAGATTAATTCTATTATTAAAGACTTTGGTGAAGCGACACGTCGTGCCATCGAAGCCGGATTTGATGGTGTTGAGATTCACGGTGCTAATGGTTATCTGATCCAGCAGTTCTTCTCCCCACATTCCAACCGACGTGAAGACCGTTGGGGCGGTAGTGTCGAGAAACGTCTGACATTCCCGCTTGCTGTAGTGGATGAGATTCAGAAAGTGGTTGCCGAACATACCAAACTGCCGTTCATCATTGGTTACCGTTTCTCCCCGGAAGAACCGGAAACACCTGGACTCACAATGGAAGATACGTATGCACTGGTGGATGCGCTTAAAGATAAAAACCTGGATTACCTGCACGTTTCCCTGAACGAATTCTGGTCCAAGCCAAGACGTGGCGAAGCTGATACGCGTTCAAGAATGGAATTCATCCTGGATCGTGTGAACGGCAAATTGCCTATTATTGGCGTAGGTTCGATTCATACGGCTGATCAGGCCGCAGAGGCGCTCCAAACGGGAGTACCGCTACTTGCCATTGGACGTGAGTTGATTATTGAACCGGATTGGGTTGAGAAAATCGAGAGCGGACGCGAAGAAGATATCGAGACGATTCTGACCAAATCCGATCAGGAACGTCTGGTTATCCCTGACGGGTTGTGGAATGCAATCATCCACACACCGGGCTGGTTCCCTATGGCAGAAGATAAATAAGATACACTTCAGAACTGGAATGGAGGGGGCGAAAGCTCCCTCTTTTTGCACATGGTCCAGATTCTTCTTGTCATCGCTCTGTGGTATGATGGATGAACAGGATGAACTGGATAATCAACGGTTTGGAGTGAAGGAATATGCTCGTAGCTGAACGGTATGAGAAAATAGTGGAATGGGTGGATACGCAAGGCAGCATGCGTGTGACCGAACTTAGTGAGCGCTGCGGAGTGACGGAAGAGACGATTCGTCGTGATCTGGACAAGCTCGAACAGGCGGGCAGACTCAGACGGTCCCATGGCGGGGCGGTCAGCGTAAAATACAAGGATGAGTTACAGTCGGAGATTCCGTATCCGGAACGGGCTATAGCCCATGCAGAAGAGAAGCGCAGAATTGCAAGCGAAGCGGTGAAAATGGTGGAATCCGGCGACCGGATCGCCCTGGATGCAAGTACAACGGCTTGGTATATGGCGGCAGGATTGCCGAACATTCCACTGACGGTATTAACCAACTCGATTAAGGTTGCCGCAGAGCTGAGTAATAAGGAACAGATTCGTGTGATTGCTACAGGTGGGCAATTGGCTTCGAAGTCATTGTCTTTTGTAGGACCGCTGGCGGAACGTTCGCTGGATGCTTATCATGTGGATAAAGTGTTTCTGTCTTGCAAAGGAGTACATCTGACCAAAGGCATCAGTGAATCCAATGAATTACAGGCCTTGGTGAAGCAGAAAATGATCCATATTGCGGATGAGGTCATTTTACTTGCAGATTCCAGCAAATTTAACATACAGGCGTTTACCAGAGTTGCTGAGATGAGCAGTGTGGGCAAAGTGATTACAGATCAGGGTGTAGATGAAGACCACGTTAGTGCATTGATTGAGCAGAATATTACGTGTATACGTGTGTAAATAAGAAAGGAATGAATGTCATGAAACATCCTTTTCATCTGAAAGCGGTATGGAATGGTGGACGTAACAGTGAGGGCACTATTGATGCAGGTGGATTAAAAACGGTCATATCGATTCCGCAGGAGATGGGCGGACCCGGTACGGGAACTAACCCGGACGAGATGTTGCTTGGTGCAGCTTCCACCTGTTACCTGATCACGCTGGCAGCGATGCTGGAGCGTTCGGATATTACGCCGGATGAATTAACGCTTGAATCGGAAGCTACGGTAGATGTTACAAATAACGTATTTACTTACGAACGGATCGTACATAGACCCCGGATTGTGCTCAGCCAAGATGCTTCAGAGGCGGATCTGACCAAGGCTGAGCGCTTGGCGCACAAGGCTGAATCCTCCTGTATGATCTCCCGAGCGGTGGCAGGTAATGTCCAGATGGAGACACAACCGGTCATTGTTACTACAGGAGCTAATCCGGTGTGATATACTGAAGAATAGACAATTCAAGTTGTCATTTGTGTAAAATAAGGAGTAATTCGGTATGAACACACAGAAGCGCAAGACTAACCGCTGGGTACGTTTAACACGTGCTATAAAGCTGAATTTTCTCAAATTGTTACGTGCTCCCGGAGGTGCCCATAAAGTATCTACCGGATTTGCCATAGGGTTCGGACTGGAACTGATTGTGATCTCAACTGCTTCCCTGATATATCTTGTATTTTATCCGATTGTGCGACTGTCTGGGGGTTCGGTGCCAGCAGCGATTGTTGGTAATGTGATCGGGAAACTTACGTTTTTACCTATTATTCTGATGCCACTCGCCAAACAGATTGGTTCATGGATTTTGCCGGCTCACAGCATGGGACAGGGGCTGGTACATGAAAGTGCATTCATGGAGCTGTTTCGTGGAAACTGGTCGGCCGTGAGTGAATTGTTGCTTGGTGGACTGGATATTCTGGCAGGCATGTCCGTGTTCGGTGTCATTCTGGGTGTGATTTCGTACTTTGTCGTAAAATACTTTTACGTCAGAGCGCTCAACCGGCGTTACGAACGCCGGCTGGAGAAACGCCGACAAGCGGATATCGCTTCGGTATCACCTCCGGTATTAATCAGGAAGCCATCACAATCATAATGGGCAGCATCAACATGGATGCAGCGGTGGTCCACAGAATGCAGCGGGATACAAACTGCGGAGAAGCATTGAACTGTTCAGCCAAAATAACGGCGTTCACTGCGGTCGGCATCGATGCGAGGATCAGCAGCACACTGAACAACGTACCTTCGACCTGAAGAGCGGTAAGTATCAGCCAGGACAGGATTGGCGCAGCCGCGAGACGGACCACAAGCCCGGTCCAGAAAGCTCGGCGTACATTGGGCAACCAAGGTACCGTTGCACCTTTTGGTCTGAGCATCTGTGCTCCCAGAATGGCGAGAACGACAGGAGAGTAACCCGCAGCCAGCATGGAGATCCCTCCATCCAGCGCTTCAGGCAGGCTCAGATTGGACGCACGCAGCACAATGGCGATGCCAGCAGCATAGATGGATGGCATGCGGAAAACGGACAGGATCGCATCTTTCACCGTGAATTCGGATCGCGCGGCAAAAAAGATACCTACCGTATTAACAATGATCATCTGTCCAATGACGTAGACGGAAGCCTTGTCAAGTCCAAGCTGACCAAAGGCAAGCAGTACAAGCGGGAGCCCGTAATTCACGCAGTTCGTAAACGTGGAGACAAGGGTGAGACCCGCTTTTTCGCTTGCACCCAGACGGAAAATCCGGCTTAACAGCTCGGCGAGTGCCCACAGAGCAATCAGATTAATAATAGAGAACCAGAACGTGCTGGTGACGTCCGTCCAGGTAATCTCTGCATGCAGCAATGTATTGAAGATGAGCGCAGGGCTCAAAATATAAAGGGAAAAGGTTGAGAGCGACCGGGTATCCCAATTTTTGAAGCATTTTAACAGAATACCTCCGATCACGGGAAGTGATATCGGCAAGAACACATGGTATAACGTGAGTAAAAATGAGTGAAGCAATGCAATTCAGTCCCTTCTGGATGAAAAACCTATCTTATCATAGCAGAAGATGCATCTCATATGAATGGATTTCAGTATGATGATGTGTAGTCATCGCCTTGCTTAACTAAGGATTTCCCTGATGTGCAGCGACAGCGGATTGCTATTTTGATATGGCAGATTTATTATAGAAGAGGTGCAACAAGATTACATACACATAGAGGAGGAAACTGTAATGAGTGAATCAAAACGCTTGCTCGTACTGGCCGGCTCTTACGCCGAAGCGGAAAATGAGGGCATTTATGCATATGAATTGAATGAGGATACAGGCAGCTTGTCCAAGCTTGACGGCATCGCGGGTGTTAAAAACCCAACGTTTGTCAACGTGGATGCTGAAGGAAACAAACTGTATGCGATTGGTGAAACAGCGTCAGCTGAAGGCAACAAAATGTCTGAAGCTGTAGCTCTGAGCATTGATCCTTCTACAGGAAAATTAACGTTGCTGAACCGGAATGACTCCATTTCAGCTCCACCATGTCATATCCAGCGTGATCCTTCCGGCAAATACTTGATCCTGTCCAGCTACCACGGTGGCCTGGTAGGTCTGCAAGCCTTGACGGATAACGGTGAAGTTGGAGCGCTTCTGGACGAGAAGAAACATGAAGGACAAGGTGCGCATCCTGAACGTCAGGACAAGCCACATGTGCACTCCGCATTCTTCAGCCCGGATGGTAAATACATGATGGTACAGGATCTGGGCGCAGATAACATCGCGATCTATTCCATTGATGCAGACAAGAATGAACTTGTGCTGCACAGTGAAACCAAAACACATCCGGGAGCAGGCCCACGTCACTTGGCGTTCCACCCGAATGGTCAGTTCGCATATGTTATCAATGAAGTGGATTCTTCCATTACTTCGTTCAAATATGATGCAGCAGCGGGTACGTTGACTGAATTGTCTACAGTATCCACATTGCCTGATGGATATGATGGCAAAGAGAATACAACAGCCGAAATCACTGTTTCCAATGATGGACGTTATGTATATGGTTCTAACCGTGGACATGACAGCATCGTTGTATTTGCAGTAGATGCAGACAAAGGTCACCTGACACTGGTTGAACATGTATCTGCTGAAGGTGAGCACCCGCGTCATTTTGCTCTGACACCTAACGGTAAATTGCTGATCGCAGCCAACCGCGATACAAACAACCTCGTGACATTTACGGTAGATCAGGAGAGCGGACGCCTGAAATACACAGGTCACAGCACAGGTGTATCCAAACCGGTATGCGTGAAGCCTGTATATCTGTAATATTATAAATTTCTAAACCAGCCTTGGCTGGATTGAAAATGATAACGATAACGACCCTGCCATGTGGCGGGGTCTTTTATATTGAACACCAAACGTGATAATCAGGCTGCTGTTCTATTGTAAGCGGATTGGAACAGAGGATTACTCCCGTCATATTATTCACCTAACAACGAATAATTATCAATAGTATCGTCCAAGTAACTACCTCACTTCAAAGTGCGTACTTCCTAAATGGATAGTCAGGGTCTACAATGAGTGAGTAGCCAAAACAAACACTGCATGCATCTGAATAGACAAATTGGTGCAGGCTAATTATCTGATTATTATTTTTACAGGAACGAATCATACTTGAACAACAAAGGAGAAATAAATGATGAAATTGCAATTGGCGCTTGACTTGGTAAACATCCCTGAAGGTATCGCACTGGTTAAAGAGGTTGAACAATATATTGATATCGTTGAGATTGGTACACCAATCGTTATTAATGAAGGTTTGCACGCGGTTAAAGCGATGAAAGAAGCATTCCCTAATCTGCAAGTTCTTGCAGACCTTAAAATCATGGACGCTGGTGGTTATGAAATCATGAAAGCAGCTGAAGCTGGTGCGGATCTGATCACTGTGCTTGGGGCAACCAATGACAGTACGATCAAAGGTGCAGTAGCAGAAGCGAAGAAACAAAACAAACAAGTTCTTGTGGACATGATCAACGTGCCTAACCTTGAACAACGTGCTCGTGAAATTGATGCGCTTGGCGTAGATTACATCTGTGTACACACAGGTTATGATCTGCAAGCTGAAGGACAAAGCCCGTTCGAAGATCTGCAAACGATTAAAGCTGCAGTGAAAAATGCTAAAACGGCTGTCGCTGGTGGAATCAAGCTGGAAACCTTGCCAGAAGTGATCAAAGCACAACCGGATCTGGTTATTGTAGGCGGCGGTATTACAGGACAAGCGGATAAAGCCGCAGTTGCAGCTGAAATGCAACGTCTCGTTAAACAAGGGTAAGCAGATGAGCAAAACACAGTACGCAGCTGACATCTTGAAGGAGCTGGAACGTACGCTAAGCCAGATCGACGATGCAGAGATGCAAGCGATGGCTGAACACATTCTGGCTGCGGAACAGATTTTTGTGGCTGGAGCAGGTCGGTCAGGTCTGATGGGAAAGGCTTTTGCCATGAGACTGATGCAGATGGGGCTCCGTGTATATGTGGTGGGTGAGACCGTTACACCTGGGATCAGCTCGAAGGACTTTCTCTTGTTATGCTCAGGCTCAGGAGAAACAGGCAGTCTGGTAGCGATGGCTCAGAAAGCTAGTCAGGCAGGTGCACCTGTCGGTCTGATTACGATCAAGCCAGAGTCCACGATTGGACAATTGGCAACGACGGTAGTGCGTCTTCCAGCTTCAGCCAAAGAGGACACAGCAACTTCCGGAGCGGATGTAACCATTCAGCCGATGGGCTCGTTGTTCGAACAGGGACTGTTAATCGGCATGGATGCTCTCATCCTTACGATGATGGAAATGAAGGGTATGACCGGAGCGGATATGTTTGGCCGCCACGCGAACCTGGAATAGTGAATAGATGAAAGACCGGAATCCTTTGATTGTAAAGGGTTCTGGTCTTTTCTGCGATACACAGTCATTCACGTGTATAGGTTTTATCCGTAATTTTCACTTAAACTTTGCATCCCGACCAGGCTGTAGTAGAATTAATAGATAGCTGTATCGAATGAATGTACTTATTACATCGTGCATGGAGCGGAAAGCTTACTTCGTGTGAAGTGTTCCCGTGATATGCGTAATATACGCGATATAAGATTGAAGATGAGGGGGCTCGGAGCTATGGCATCCGAAGTGAAGGAACGGATTAATCTGAAAGAAATCAACTGTGAGAAGGAACTGACCCTTGCGGTGATCGGTGGCAAATGGAAACTGATTATTTTGTGGCATTTGGGTCTGGAAGGTACCAAACGTTTCAGTGAGCTGAAACGCCTAATCCCTCATATTACCCAGAAGATGCTGACCAACCAGTTACGTGAGCTGGAGGAAGACAAGTTGATTGAGCGCAAGGTGTATGCAGAAGTCCCTCCTCGGGTGGAATATACGTTGACCGATCACGGTCAGAGCCTGATGCCCGTCCTGCACGCGATGTATAACTGGGGTAAAAATTACGGTGAAAATGTAATCTGGAAAGAAAGCTAAATAGTAAGATTCACAATGAACCGCTGGTTAAATGGATTCTTCCATAACCAGCGGTTTTTTAGTTACTTTTAAATTTTGGTCAGAGGATCAATAGTTTACTCCAAACGCAGCGGGCAGAAATAGACTTAAGAAGCGAAGCGTTCGCCTTTATCACCGGATTTTCACCTTTTAAAAAGTGAATCAAAAAATCCGGGGATAACAGCGATCGAAAGGCTATTCTGCCAGCGGAGTAATAAAGAGTAATCCATTTGTCTGTTCTACCATAAATCTATACCAAAAGTCTCATTATTTGCAGATGTCATGTATACATAAACCGATTATGATACGATGAGATATATTGGAAAATGCAAGGAGGATGACAACTAAAGATGGAAAAAATACGTACACGTGCTGAGGTAAACCCAGAAACCACTTGGGATCTGAGAGACTTGTTTGTAACCGATGTAGAGTGGGAGCAGGAGCTTCGATCACTTCCTGAGGCTGCTGCCCAGATCGAAACGTTCAAAGGACGTCTGGGCGAAGGAGCTGAACAATTGTTGGCTTGTCTGGATGCGGGTGAAGCTTTGCAGGAGCGTATCAGCAAGACGGCTTCTTATGCCCGCTTGAAGCAGTCAGAGGACAGCACCAACCCGGTCAACATTGAGAATTCAGCTAAAGCAGGAGATATCCTATCAAATCTGTCGTCGTCCTTGTCTTTTGTCAATTCGGAGATCGTTGATCTGCCGGAGGGAACCGTTGAACGTTACCTTGAAGAACTTCCGGGATTGGAACCGTATGCGCGGAGTTTGGAACGTTTGATTCATGAAAAAAAACATCGGCTCACGCCAGAGACCGAGAAGGTACTCGCTTCACTTGGAGAGGTACTGGATTCGCCATACCGTATCTATCTGCGCGGTAAACTGGCAGACATGACGTTTGACGATGCCCTCGATGGAGAGGACAATAACCGTCCACTGTCCTGGTCATTCTATGAAAATAATTATGAGATGTCGTCCGATACAAAGCTGCGCCGTTCTGCTTATGCTGCGTTCAGCTCGACATTAAATGATTACAAAAATACGTTCGCAGAAGGTTATGCAACCGAGGTGAAAAAGCAGGTTGTTTTATCTAGGCTGCGTGGTTACGACGATGTTACAGATATGCTTCTCAGCCCACAGCAAGTGAGCAAAGAGATGTACAATAATATTCTGGATATTATCCAGCAGGAACTCGCACCTCATATGCGCAGACTGGCGGCTCTCAAGAAACGTGAGCTTGGTTTGGACAAGCTGATGTTTTGTGATCTGAAGGCGCCGCTTGATCCTGAATTTAGCCCTGCCATTACATATGATGAGGCTTGCACAATTATCCGAGAAGCACTTGATGTGCTTGGGCCGGAGTACGTCGAGATCGTAGAGCGCGCATTCAGTGATCGCTGGGTGGATTACGCAGATAATGCAGGCAAATCCACAGGGGCATTTTGCTCCTCTATATATGGTTCACACTCCTATATCTTAATTTCATGGGCGAACAATATGCGCGGAGCATTTACGCTTGCCCATGAAGTGGGGCATGCAGGCCACTTCATGCTTGCGGGACGTTACCAACGGCTCACGAATACAAGGCCATCTCTTTATTTCATTGAGGCACCATCGACCATGAATGAAATGCTGCTGGCAGATCATCTATTGAAACGTTCCGATAATCCGAGAATGCGTCGTTGGGTCATTTTGCAACTGTTGAATACGTATTACCATAACTTCGTTACGCATCTGCTGGAAGGTGAACTGCAGCGCAGGGTGTATGCACGCGCAACCAATGATGAGCCGATTACGGCGAAGACGTTAAGTCAGCTCAAAGGAGACATCCTTTCCGAATTCTGGGGACCTGATCTGGTAATTGATGAAGGAGCCAAGCTCACGTGGATGAGACAACCTCATTATTATATGGGACTGTATCCATATACCTATGCAGCAGGTTTGACGGCTTCCACTGCGGCCGCACAGCAGATTCGGGAAGAAGGGCAGCCTGCGGTAGATCGCTGGCTTGAAGCACTCAAAGCTGGTGGAAGTCTCACACCACAGGAGTTAATGAAGCTTGCGGGTGTGGATATGTCCGGACCTGAGCCGATTCGTTCTGCGGTTGCTTATGTCGGCAGTCTGGTCGACGAACTTGAACGTCTGTATTCCTGATCTGGTTCATATAGTATACGGACAAGGCAGAACGGGTTGTCTGCATGCACCGCCTTCCTTGAGTGGGGGGCGGTGCATGTTATTTTGCAAGGGGAAAGGAACGATGATGAATGGCGTTAACGAGCGTGTCCTCATCGATGAGCCGATTAAGCGTGGACGGCTTTGGCGTGTTTGATGACATGAATGGAGTACCAGGTTTTGAAGGCAATCAGGGTGGTTTCTTTTCGGGATTGAATGAGTTTGGTGCCATGGGTGCGTTTGTTTCCATTTTTATTGGTGCCGTATTTCTTATTGTTGCGGGTGTGATTGTATATGCCATCATCTCAGGGGTACGCACGTGGTCATCAAATAATGCAACGGCTTTGTTAACCCTGCATTCAGCGGTGGTGGCCAAACGAACGGAAGTCTCAGGTGGTAGCGGGGATAGCAGTGCGAGGACCCGTTATTATGTTACATTTGAATTTGATAATGGTGAGCGGATTGAACTGATTGTTGGTGGAAATCATTATGGCATGTTGGTGGAAAATGATAGAGGGATGCTGACGTATCAGGGGACACGATTCAAGCATTTTGAGAGAGATATACAGCCCCAGTCGGGGGTAAGCAAAGGTCAGTTTTATACGTGAAAAAAGAAATGCGGCTCCTCCCAGGTGGGAGAGAGTCGTTTTTGGTATACCCAAAAGAAGAAAAACCGAAGGGTATTCAAACGCTTACAATGGTGATATACTCGTAAAATAAAGTAAAACAGTATTAAACAAAAACAAACAAACAATAAATACAGAATAAAGTACAGGGTTACGGACTGAATCAAGAGATACCGTTTGGAAAATAGGATGGGTTCGAAAGGTTGGTGAAGCGCGGTGAGTGTGCTGGCTTATGATTTGGGCGCTGGGAGCGGGAGAGCGCTATTGGGACATCTGAATGATCGTGGGATCGAAACAAGCGAAATTCATCGGTTCAAGAATGAACCGGTGAAGGTTGGCGAGCGGATGCACTGGGATATTCTGCGATTGCATCATGAATTGTTGCAAGGGCTTACCCTTGTGAAACAGCAGGGAGAAAAGCCGGAGAGCCTGGGGATCGATTCCTGGGGTGTTGATTTCGGTTTGCTTGGCAGTAATGGGGAGTTGCTGGGTAACCCGTATCATTATCGTGATACACAGTTTAACGGCATGATGGATCAGGTACGCCAAGAGCTGAGCTCTCAGCGAATCTTTGAACGTACAGGGATTCAGTTTCTTAGCTTTAATACCTTGTATCAATTGGCGATGCTTCAACGCAGCGGTTCCCCGTTACTTCATGAAGCAGAGCGTTTTCTCATGATTCCGGATTTGCTACGTTATTTCCTGACAGGAGAAGCGGTGAATGAGTTCACCAATGCAACCACAACACAATTATACAATCCATTGGCGGGTCAGTGGGACAGTGAGTTGCTGGCACATATTCGCATTTCGGAGAAACTGTTCGGTGAAGCTGTGCTGCCAGGTACCCGTGTTGGACAATTGCGAAGCAGTATCTGTAACGATCTGGGACTTTCCCCGATTCCCGTGATCGCTGTTGCGGAGCATGATACGGGTTCAGCCGTTGTGGCTGTTCCTGCAACGGAACGTTCATTTGCTTATCTGAGCTGTGGGACCTGGTCCCTGATGGGTACGGAGATAGTTCATCCTGCGATAAGTAGCCAGAGTCTGGCATTGAACTTCACGAATGAAGGCGGGGCGGGTGGAACATTCCGTCTGCTCAAGAACATTATGGGCTTATGGATCTTGCAGGAAAGCATGCGAGAGTGGGATCGCCAAGGGCAGGGAATTAGCTACGATGCCTTATTGGCGAAGGCGGAACAGGCACCTCCATTTGCCAGTTTGTTTGATCCGGATGATGAACTGTTCATGCCAGCAGGGGATATGACGACCCGAATACGTCAGTATTGCCGGGATACAGGGCAAGTGGTACCAGAGGATCAGGGGGCAATTGGCCGGGCAATTCTGGAGAGTCTTGCATTGAAGTATAGAAGAGTTCTGGAATGGACGGAGCAATTGTCGGGTCAGACGTTCAACGGATTGCATATGGTCGGTGGAGGTATCCAGAACCGCCTGTTATGTCAGTGGACTGCAAATTCCATTGGCAAGCCGGTATGGGCAGGTCCGGCAGAGGGAAGTGCCATCGGGAATATGGCTGTGCAATGGATGGCGAGCGGAGCTTTTAAAGATATCTGGGAAGCCCGTAAGGCCATTCGAGATTCATTTCCGGTAACTGCGTATGAGCCGCAGGACAGGTCAATCTGGGAAGAAGCTTACGGCAGATTTCTGCGTGTGACGGCTTCATCTAATTCACAAGCGGGGAGTGAGGTGTAACATGCTGGCAGCCGAGCGGTATGACCGAATTGTGGAGATGGTGAATGTAAAGGGCAGTATGCGTGTATCCGAGCTTAGTGAGCGCTGCCGGGTGACGGAGGAAACCATCCGGCGGGATCTGGATCGGCTGGAACAGGCAGGTCGACTGCGCCGCTCTCACGGTGGTGCCGTGAGTGTGAAGGAAGATCAACCGGAGATCCCTTACCGGATCAGGGAGACAACCCATGTGGAAGAGAAAAAGCGGATTGCGCAAGCGGCTCTGGCGATGATTATTCCGGGTGATCGCATTCTGTTGGATGCGAGCACAACGGCAGGTTATATGGCGGCGAACATGCCTGATTTTCCGCTGACGGTCTTAACCAACTCGATCCAAATCGCCACTGAACTCAGCAGCCGTGACAAGGTTGAGGTCATCTCAACAGGGGGGCAGTTGGCATCTCGCTCGTTGTCTTTTGTTGGGCCGCTCGCGGAGCGTTCTCTAGAAACGTATCACGTGGATAAAATGTTCATGTCGTGCAAAGGTGTACATCTCGAAGGTGGCGGAATCAGTGAATCCAATGAACTCCAGGCAAGGCTGAAGCAGAAGATGGTTGGCATATCCGATCAAGTCATCTTACTTGCAGATGCCAGTAAATTTGGTGTCCGTGCTTTTGCCCGGGTATCCGGGTTAAATGCAGTCCATACGATCGTTACCGATCAGCCATTGGAGGCTGAACAGACCGACCGTTTGAGCGGATACGATATTGGTATCATCACGGTTTAAGATTTTATATTTTATCTATATAAATTGAACTAAACATTTACACGAAACGTAGAGGACAGAAATAACTTGAAGAAGCGAAGCTAAAAGCTTTCTGAAAGAAAGCTGCATCGGAAGCATATACTGCGCCTTTATCCCCGGATTTTACCCTTTAAAAAGTAAATTAAAAAATCTGGGGATAACAGCGATCGGAAGGTTATTCTGTCATCGGAGTGTTCATTGTAAATATTCTTAGTCAATATTCTTAGTTAATTCATCTACTAATCAGTTAATAGGAGCGTGTAATTATGAAGGTCTCCTTATTCATTACCTGCCTCAGCGATGCCATCTATCCCCGAGTGGGGGAGGCCATGGTCAGATTGCTCGCCGCTCATGGCGTTCGGCTGGATTTCCCGCCGGTGCAGACCTGCTGCGGTCAGCCTTCCTACAATAGCGGGTACTGGGATGAGACTCGTGTAGCCGCAAAAACGATTCTTGAAGCATTCGACGACAGTGATTTTGTGGTATGTCCTTCGGGATCGTGTACGTATATGATTCATCATTATCCCGAGCTGTTTGCGGATGAACCAGTGTGGTTGGAGAAGGCAAAACGATTGGAAGCGAAAGCCTATGAATTCACTCAATTTCTCGTTCAGGTACTCGGGATAACCGATCTGGGCGCACATTTCCCCCACAAAGTAACTTATCATCCATCCTGCCACGGCAGTCGTCTACTGGGTGTAAAGGATGAACCGATGGCGCTGCTCTCTCAGGTGAAAGGACTGGAATTGGTTCCACTGCCGTTTGCTGAGGATTGCTGTGGGTTCGGGGGTACGTTTGCCATTAAAATGTCCGATATTTCAGGAGCGATGGTGACGGAGAAAGTTGATCATGTCAAAGAGACACAAGCCGAAGTACTGGTTGGTCTGGACATGGCCTGTCTGATGAATATCGCAGGTAATCTTCGTTATCGGAATGAACCGGTGCGTGTGATGCATCTGGCGGAACTACTGTATGAGGGGGTGCGAACAGGATGAGCCAACCGGGAGTTATGGATACTACGGTCAAAGAACGTGCCGGACTGGCCTTGAATGATGATTTTCTGCGTAAAGCAGTCAAATTCACGACTGAACGATTGCGTAACGGGAAGAAGTCTGCCTCAGAAGAACATGGAAACTGGGATGAGTGGCGGGAACGTGGCCGTCAGATTCGTTTGCATACAATTGCGTATCTGGATTATTATCTGAATGAATTTGTGAATAACGCCCGTGCGAACGGGGTTCATATTCATTTTGCAGATACATCGGTGGAAGCAGCGGCGATTGCGCTGGATATTGCGGCGCATAAGCAAGCTTCAACGGTGGTGAAATCCAAATCGATGGTATCGGAGGAAGTACATCTCAATCATGTGCTGGAGTCGGCGGGCATTGAAGCCATCGAGACCGATCTGGGTGAATACATCATTCAGCTGGCAGGCGAAGCCCCTTCTCATATTGTCATTCCAGCCATCCATAAGAACCGCTATCAGATCGCAGAGTTGTTATCGAAGGAAGCGGGTGAAATTCTGGAGCCGGACACGACGGTACTTGCCGGATTTGTTCGCAAAAAGCTGCGCGAGAAATTCCTCGAAGCGGATATCGGCATGACTGGATGCAATTTTGCGATTGCAGAGACAGGTTCCATGGTTTTGTTCGAAAATGAAGGCAATGCCCGTATGGTATCCACTGTTCCCAAAACGCAGATTACACTCATGGGCATGGAGCGGATCATCCCGTCGTGGACGGATCTGGAGGTCATGGCAACCTTGTTGCCGCGCTCTGCAACAGGTCAGAAATTAACAATGTACATGTCAGGCATCACAGGTCCTCGCCGAACAGCGGATGCGGATGGACCCGATGAAATGCACATTATTATCGTGGATAACGGTCGATCCCTTCAGCTCGGTGATCCCGAATTTCAAGAACTGCTGAATTGTATTCGCTGCGGTGCTTGTCTGAATGCTTGCCCGGTATATCGCCATATTGGAGGTCATGCCTACGGTGGAACATACAGTGGTCCGATTGGCGCGGTACTGACACCTGCACTCAATGGCAACATTGATGAATGGAATGATATTGCCGGTGCTTCGAGTCTTTGCGGAGCCTGCTATGAAGCATGTCCGGTCAAAATTCCGCTGCATGATATGCTCGTTTATTTACGCAGACGCAAGGTAGAGGATGGTCATGGAAACAAAATGGAGAGCATGGGCATGAAGGGTTTTGCTGCCGTGGTTTCCAATTCGAAACGCTTCAGTGCGGCCATACGTCTGGGACAGATCGGGCAGAAGGCAGTTGTACGCAACAACGGCATTTCTCTCAAGCTGGGTCCACTCAAAGGCTGGAATAATTATCGGGTTGCGCCAAGTCTCGCCAAGAAATCTTTCCGTCAGCAATGGAACAAGCTGGATCAGGAATTGAACCAGGAGCAACCAACCATGAATTCTTCCGTTCGCAGCCGCATGGAGCAGATTATTCGTGAACGAGAGGAAGGGGAGGATAAGCATGGTCACTGAACATCAGCAATGGCTCGCGCAATTGGAGAAGAAGTCCATGGAGCAACAGGAGCAGTTCATGAACGACATCGCTTCGAAATTGAGAAGACCAAGGCAACGACATGCGCCGACCCAACCTTTTCGAGGAGCACCCGACTTTTGGACTGAGCTGGAATGGGATGAAGAGAAGCGTATTCAAGCATTTACAGATAACTTTGTGAGTGTAGGCGCCCACATTGCCCGGGTTCAGAACATGGAAGAAGTGTCTCAATTCATTGCCAACAAATCGCATGAGCTGAGTGCGAAATATATCATTCGTCAGAATGAACAGGCGTTAAAAGATCTCGGATTGGAAGGGCAGTTACCGGATGTGCAGATCTCAGTCTGGAATAGTCAAGCGGATGAGAACTGGAGGGCACGTGCAGCTGAGGCTGATATCGGTGTGGTCATGGCGGATTATGCAACAGCATACACAGGTTCGGTCACTGTACTTTCTTCACCGGAAAAAGGTCGGTCAGTGAGTCTGTTGCCTACGGTACTCATCATCATTATTCCAGTGGATCGACTGTACACCAGACTGGGTGAGACGCTGAATCGATTTGACGAAGCGGGAAGAGAGAATCTTCCGGCAGGCATCCACTTTATTTCAGGGCCAAGCCGCTCTTCCGATATTGAAAATGATTTAACCATTGGCGTACATGGACCAGGTATTGTATATGGTTTGATTATGGGTTAACGGTGTGTTGAGCGTGATGGCCAATCATGATTTTAATAACTGTCCTAGATGCAGAATTAGTCTGCTGAGGGCAGTTTTTTGTTTACGTTTTATAGTTAAAAACTATTAATATTATATTTATTATATATTTCACCTATTAACAATCGAGGTGTATAATCCATCGCAAGAGAGAATTCATATGAGATACGAAAAAGAAGAGGAGGAGAAATACATATGAGTATATTTTCTTACCAGGTTCCGTTCATGAACGGCCACGAGGGTGATTTTTCTGCGTTGAAAGGGAACGTACTGCTTATTGTGAATACAGCTAGCCGATGTAGCTACTCCCGCCAGTTCAGTGAACTTCAACAGATGTATGAGAACTATCGTGATCAGGGGCTGGAAATTCTGGCGTTCCCGTGCAACCAGTTTAACGATAAAGAACCTGGGAGTAACACGGAAATAGCCGAGTATTGCAGAAGTCAGTTTCAGATATCCTTTCCGATTTTGGAGAAGGTTGAGGTCGTTGGGCAATCGGCGCATCCAGTGTTCCGTTATCTGATTAACCAAGCGCCATTTCAAGGTTATGATCTGAACACGAAGGAGGGACAGTGGATGGACACCTTTGTGAAGGAGAAGCAACCAGAATTGTACCAAGGAGACGGGATCAAATGGAATTTTACCAAATTCCTGATTGACCGCAGTGGGAACGTCCATGGCCGTTATGAAACGACAGTTGCTCCATTAGAGATGGAGTCGGCTATTCAGATTCTGTTAAAGAAATCATAAGTATACCTTAATCCCTGTCCTGAGGTCCTATGACTTTGGGACTGTTGAAGATTAGAACTGGAAATGTTAGGGTAAAAGAAGATAACGAAGTCCTCCATTTTTTTTAATCAAAAATGACCAATATACCATTTCGGTCAATTAGTTCTTTGATGGTTTTATCGTTATCTGGATGAAATATGAAAATGTGCAAAAAATAACTTGAATCTGTTGATCTGAAGAGTAAGTGTAATCGCGTCTGTAAATCAAGTCATTATTTTTAGTTGTAGAACTCTTAACTTGGAAAGAAGGAGTGAGCGTCATGCCACCAATTTCAGTGCCTCAACCGAAAACATTTGGCCCACTGGGCAATTTGCCGCAATTGAACTTTGAAGAGCCGGTGCAATCCCTGGTGAAACTGGCTGAAGAATATGGACCGATCTTTCGTATGGAGTATCCTGGGCGAAGTGAATTGTATATTTCCGGTCACGAGCTGGTCGCTGAGGTAACGGATGAATCCAAATTCGACAAACGGGTGTGGGCACCCCTTGCGAAGGTTCGTGCTTTTGCAGGAGATGGACTCTTTACGAGTTGGACCGAAGAACCGAATTGGAAAAAAGCCCATAACGTGTTGCTGCCAAGTTTCAGTCAACGTGCGATGCAGGGATATCACAACAAAATGATTGATCTGGCTGTGCAGCTGGTTCAGAAATGGTCACGGTTGAACCCGGATGAGACGGTTAACGTTCCGGATGATATGACACGTCTTACGCTCGACACGATTGGCCTGTGTGGGTTCAACTATCGGTTTAACAGCTTCTATCGGGAAGAACCACATCCATTCATTACGAGCATGGTCCGTGCATTGGATGAATCCATGAGTTCATTGCAGCGACTGCGTCTGCAAGACAAGTTGATGATCACCAAAAAGAAACAGTTTGAACAGGATATCCGTTCCATGTTCTCGTTGGTGGATCACATTATTGCCGAGCGCAAAGAGAAACCGCAGGAAGGGGCAGATGATCTGTTGTCCCACATGCTCAGCGGCAAAGACCCGGAAACGGGAGAAACGCTGGATGATGAGAACATCCGTTATCAGATTATTACCTTCCTGATTGCTGGACATGAGACCACAAGTGGACTGTTATCCTTCGCCGTTTATTATCTGATGAAGAATCCGGATACGCTGGCTAAAGCCCAAGCTGAGGTGGATCAGATACTGAAAGATCCGGTTCCCACGTACAACCAGGTTCGCAATCTGAAGTACGTTCGTATGGTTTTGAATGAAGCATTGCGCTTATGGCCTACGGCCCCGGCATTTTCTTTGTATGCAAAAGAGGACACGGTACTTGCGGGTCAATATCCTTTGCAAAAAGGAGACAGCGTCAGTGTACTTATTCCCAAGCTGCATCGTGACCGCGAAGCCTGGGGAGACGATGTAGAGGAATTCCGCCCGGAACGGTTCGAAGATCCGAGCAAAGTGCCGCATGATGCCTATAAACCTTTTGGTAACGGTCAACGGGCCTGCATTGGTCAGCAGTTTGCACTTCAGGAAGCAACGCTGGTACTGGGCATGGTGTTGAAGCATTTTGACTTCATAGATCATTCTGATTATCAGTTAAAAGTGAAAGAAACGCTGACGCTTAAACCGGATAACTTCACAATTCGTGTACGTGCGCGTGGCGGGCAACCAGTCATGGCCGTTCCGGGTGTAGCGGTCGAAGAACCAAAGCCGGTTGCCAAAAGAACGGAGCCGGATGCAGCAAATGCCCACCACACACCGATGCTTGTTCTGTACGGTTCCAATCTGGGCACCGCTGAAGGCATTGCACGTGAAATTGCGGATACCGCCAGATATCAGGGTTTTCGGAGTGAGGTCGCTGCGCTGGATGATCGTGTTGGCAAACTGCCAAAGGAGGGTGCCGTCATTATTGTCAGTGCATCCTATAACGGTCAGCCGCCAAGTAATGCCAAGATGTTTGTCGAGTGGATTGAACACGCGGATGCCAATGAATTCAAAGGTGTGCGTTTCGCCGTTCTTGGATGTGGTGACCACAACTGGGCCAGCACCTATCAGCGTATTCCGCGTTTAATAGATGAACAGTTATCTTCCAGAGGAGCAGAGCGGTTATCACCGCTGGGTGAATCAGATGCCAGCGGAGATTTTGAGAAACAGGTGGGGGATTGGACAGAGCAATTATGGCCAGATCTCGCACGAACGATGGGACTGAAACTGAACACAAGCTCCAATAGTGAACGCAGCTCACTATCTGTACAGTTTGTCAGTGGGCTCGCCGTAACACCGCTTGCGGATACGTATGATGCACATGTGGCAGAAGTACTTGAGAACAGGGAGCTTCACGACGCGGGCAGTGAACGCAGCACACGTCACCTGGAGATCAAATTGCCTGAAGGCATAACCTACAAGGAAGGCGATCACCTGGGCATTCTGCCGCAGAACCCACCGGAGCTGGTGGAACGTGTACTTCGTCGTTATGGATTCACCGGAACGGAGCATCTCGTTCTGGATGCATCCGGTCGCAGTGCCGCGCATCTGCCGCTGCATCAACCGGTGAACCTGTATGATCTGCTCAGTCATAGCGTTGAGCTTCAGGAGGCGGCAACTCGTGCCCAGTTGAGAGAAATGGCAGCATACACCGTATGTCCACCGCATAAGAAAGAACTTGAAGCGCTGCTTGATGAATCTGTGTATATGGATGAAGTGCGGAACAAACGGATCTCCATGCTGGATTATCTGGTGAAATATGAGGCATGTGAACTGCCGTTTGAGCGTTTCCTTGAATTACTGCCTTCACTAAAAGCCAGATATTATTCGATCTCCAGTTCACCACGTGTTCAGCCCGATCAAGCGAGTATTACGGTCAGTGTTGTGCGCGCCCCGGCATGGAGTGGACAGGGAGAATACAAAGGTATTGCGTCCAACTATCTGGCTAACCTGAAACCGGGTGACGAGATCGTGATGTTCACGCGGACACCGGAATCCGGGTTCCAACTGCCGGAGGATGCACAGGTTCCCGTCATCATGGTAGGCCCGGGTACAGGTGTTGCTCCATTCCGAGGTTTCTTGCAAGCAAGGCATGTATTGAAGGAACAAGGTCAAGAGGTTGGCGAAGCCCACCTGTACTTTGGATGCCGGAATCCCGAGCATGATTATCTGTACAAAAATGAATTGGAAGCAGCCCAGCAAGAAGGGCTTGTGAAGCTTCATACTGCCTTCTCCCGTGTAGACGGGGAGGAGAAATGTTATGTACAGCATCTGATGAGAGACGATGCCCGTCACCTGATTCCTTTGTTTGAAGAGGGTGCGCATCTGTATATCTGCGGTGATGGCAGCAAGATGGCACCTGATGTGGAAGCCACACTCCAGCAGGCATACGCTGATATTCATGGCAAGTCAGCGAAGGAAGCAGAAGATTGGCTTAATCAGCTTCAGCAGGAAGGTCGTTATGCCAAGGATGTATGGACAGGCATCTGATATACACATGTGAAGGGTCAGCTTGATCCGTAACTGGCTGAGCGGTGAGATACAGAAGCAGTTCTGTTCTCACCGCTTTTTGACATAAAATGATTCTTCAGCAGATAAGTGGTTGCATGGGTTATAATTATATATTGGAAGGGAGCACCCGTATGCAGACATTTGGGAACCATTGTATGGCTTGCGAAAAGAACCAGCTTTACTTCCGGCTACACGGCCGTTTCAGGCTCTTTCTTCCAGCGGTTGGCCTATAGATCGACTCGACGCTCGAGAGAGGAAATAAAATACGGGAAGGGAATCTGCCTTTTCCCTGGAGTTCAAGATAATCCAGTCCCACGCCCACAAGTCTGATATTGTTAAATGCATTCCTGGAAGGGAAAGTCGTGCGGATTCCCACTCTGACGCCTCGCCGTGTTCGAGGAATATCAAATACCCGAATGGAATTCAGACTGAGAGGAATGAATAACTGACGGTTTACTTTGATAAACTGCTTTGGATAGACACGACGAATACGTCCCGGTTCCAACCCGGAGAGTGGAGTATTCAGTTCTGCAAGGTGCCCCTGGAGTTCTGCCAGACGCTGCTGAAGTGTTTTTCCAGTATGGAGATGCTGCCAGCTCATAAGTATTCCTCCGTTCGCCATTTGTACCTAGTATATGAAGGAACGGGGTAGGAAGGTGTACGTTTGATAGCCCATGTTCGTTACGGCTAACGGGGTTTCTTTTATAATAGAGGAGTGATTCACATGATCGTAGAGATGTATAAAGACCTCATTAAGGATGAGCGTGGCAATTATTATATGGCAGTGCAGATCGAGGGCAATGAGCTTACGCTCGTTAATGCTTTCGTCGAAGCGGCATTCACGCCTGAACTGATCTACAATGAAGAGTTTCGTACCAAGCATAAGGAGATGGAAGGCGGGTTTGTAGGCAAAATTGCGATGGACCTGCTAAGGCACGATGTGGTCATGGGGATGAAGCAAATCGACCGCAAACTGTTGAACCTGTCGGATGTTGAGCAGCAGTTCACGGTAAATTATATTGATACAATTGAATTTTATCGTCACCCGGCGTGGAACCGGAAGGTGTAAAAATAAAGAAATACAAGAGCGCAAGTGCAGGGGCAGTAAACCTCCGCAACTTGCGCTTTTTGCTTACGGACATTTAACGATACGTAGGATGGATGATGCCAATATCGCGCTCGGTTCTGAAACCTCCATTAGCGTAACGCTGCATTTCATTTCCTTTGATTCGAATCGGGATGCACTCTCCTTGATAGAAGAGATCTCCCTCGACGGTGCGAACGCTCATTCCGATGACTGCCTCCAGATGTCCACTACGATCTGTCACCAGCCGAATACCTGACGGGGCGTCCAGATGAACCTTGCCGTCCAGATATACCGTCATGCGATCAGGCGTGTTGACCAATTCATATCCTACTCCGTTGACTTTTCGGCTATAAGCCGTGTTGCCAGATACGATCTCACCATGATCCATGTCGATGGGGAGCAGTCCGGTAAACCAGAGCTGATTCGATCCAACAGGCATAATTCCGCATAGTCGCTCCACATAATCGAGGAGACAAAGGATAGTAGGGGAGTAAGTCTCGGTAAAACCTTGTTCTCCGGTCCATGGGCTTAGTACCTGACCAAATCGCTTATCTTTGGATAGGGCGGACAAGATAGGCTGCAATACCCAGGTTAGCTCCACATATCGATGATGATACTCGAATGCGTGTGGTGCCCGAATGAGACTCAGGAAATTGGACGCCCCGCCCCAGCTGTTATAGGAGGAAAAGGGATCAAATCTGGGATCATCCATTGAAATCGATGTAAACGGGTATTTAGCGAAAAACTTGCTTGTATTTAACAGGTACCGACGCAGCAGGTTATCAAACAATTCACGGTCGCCCACCTCGCAGGCCATCACGCGAAGCAGCACATCGGATTGGACTCTGACGAATTCGTCATTGCGATCCCGATCATAAAAGAACATATCCTGTTCGTCGTAACAATAACGGAAGAGACTTTCCAGGCTGGACTGGGCTTTTGCTTTCCAATCCGTTCCTGATTCCCCCAGTTCTTCAGCTATGCTGGACAGATACATGCGCTGACAATAGATATTGGCAGTCAGATCTGGTGCCAGAAAAGGCAGAATCGGAGAATCCGGGTGATAGGCAGAAGCATCATTCATATAAGGTGTATCCGGAACATGCCAGAAACGCGGGGATAAGTCATGTCCGGTGTCAAACGTACTGAAGGCCTCTACACAGCCGGTTCCTCGGGTATTACGGTTGTGGGCAATCCACTCATCGTAACGAACCATAGCCTTATACATGGTGTTCAGGAAAGGCGAGTGCTTGCCATGATTGCCATGAAGCTGATAGTGGTTCCATACACTGCGTGCCAGCGGAGTTACCAACTGGATTTGCCGGAAAGAGGGTCCGTTTGCCGTGAGTTTATACGGAAGCAATCCATCATCTCTTTGCTGCTTGGCAAATGCGAGGTACGTTGTTTCGGATACGGAAGGCAGCAGGCGAGACAGCAGCTCCGCATTGATGGTACCTGTACTCTCTAACCAACATCCGAGATAGATGCCACCTTCTTGTAAAATAGGATTGCTGTCTCCTATGGGCAGGATGCAAGCAAGCAATTTCTCCACAGCTGCAACATACGTAGCTTCCATTTGACCGCCTGATGCCGCAAACCGGATACCCGAGGCATGCCATTCCTGTAATAACTGCTGATCTTCCGGTTTAACTGGCTGAACTTGATCCATAATCGAAATGTTGCGCAGCCGATTTAGTATCTCTTCTGTCATATGTTCCTCCTCACAGCGTCGACTTGCGTGCAGATCTGGGAGACTTAGAAACGAACCAGATTATTGACATTGACAGGCAAACCCGTGGCGATGGCGCGATTGGCAGCAATACCCGTCAGAATGGATCTGGCACCGTCCACGTGGTTAGCAGCACGATGGAACGGATCTTCAACAGGCTCTCCAAACAGATCATTCAGCAGAACCGGGTCACCTCCGCCATGTCCACCTGCTTTCTCTTCCACTTCAACCTCATATGGCGCATCAAACATCGGAAGAACACGCAACGTTTTACCGATTAATGCACCTTCCTTACTTTTGTCACCCAATGAATTGACATAAGATTGCTCCACAATGTTCATCTCAATCCGGCCTTTGGTGCCATTAATGGCAATGCGGTAACCTTCCCATGGCTGGTAGGCAACGAGGGAGTACGTCAGAATGGCTTTGTTCCGATACTTCACAAGTACGCCCATCGTATCCTCAATGTTGATGCCGTCCCCAAATACGCTCTGATCGCGCTGGTAACCATCTTCCGATTCGGCATCCAGATACATGGACTTCATATGTGCGTCTGAATCCAAATGCAGTGCAAAAGGATCATCCTTTGCGATCGGGTTGCCGGTTGCCCGATTGTAGAACTGCGTTACACCGCGATCTTCTGCATTTTCTCTGCCGTAATACATCAGATCACCAAATGCAAACACGGTATCCGGTTGCGAACCAATCCAGAAATTCACCAAGTCGAAGTGGTGGGTGGATTTGTGCACAAGCAGTCCGCCGCTATTACGCTTGTCCCGATGCCAACGGCGGAAATAATCTGCCCCGTGGCGGGTATTCAGCAGCCATTCGAAGTGAACGGAAGTGACTTTCCCAATGGTATCATTCAGAATAAGTTCCCGAATCTTAGTATGGTGCGGTGCATAACGGTAGTTAAAGGTGACTCTGACGTTCTGGCCAGTGCGCTTGACGGCATCCAGAATCTCCTGACATTTCTCCTCATCAATGGTCATCGGTTTCTCGGTGACAACGTCACAACCCAGTTCCATCGCACGAATGATATACTTGTGATGGGTGCGGTCAACACTCGTTACGATGACATAGTCAGGTTTCTCGTTCTCAATCATCTGATCAAACTGATCTGCAGGATAAGTGGGTACCTCAGGATACTCGTACTTTTCCTTCAATAGTTGATTCGCGTAGTTCATGCGGACTTGATTTATATCACAAAAGCCGACAAGCTCGGATGTATCCCTATAATCCCGGGTCAAAGCACCATAAAAAAATTCGGCGCGGCCGCCGGTTCCGACTAATACATAACGTTTCTTGTTACTCATGTCTATCGCCTCCTTGAATATAGCTCTAGACTATAACAAGGGAGTACTTCTTTCGCCGCATTTTATGCGTAACCGCTTTCAAATGCCGCATATTTTGCTATAATTTATGGAAAGGAGAGAGGGCGACATGACAGAACCTTTTCGTGCAGATTTTCATGATCCCACGGATTTGCTGCACATCGAATATGATCGTCGCATTGGATACTTCTCTATGACGGATGACCATCTGCATGATCATTATGAGTTGTATTATCTGTTGTCTGGCGAGCGTATTTATTTCATCAAGGACCGGACTTATCGGGTAAAGGCTGGCGATCTGGTGTTTGTTGACCGCAATACGGTTCACAAGACATTGGAGAGCGGTATGCCCGACCATGAGCGGATGGTGCTGTATTTGAAGCCGGAGCTTTTCGCTGCCATGTCGATTTCACCTGACTTCGTTGAAGAATTGAAGGAACCCTTCTGCTGGGAGATTCCCATCGTAAGGTTTCCATCTCAAGTCACTGATGTTCTAGAACGGATGGTTAGCGAAATGGTGGATGAAATGCTTCGTCCCCAACCGGGAAGCAACCTGTTGCTTCGTCACCGGGCTATTGAATTGTTGCTGCATGCCTATCGGAATCAACACCTGGGCAGGTTATGCTCCGATGATCGTGAGCCGGTTCTTCATCCCAAGACACAGGCAGTTGTACGTTACCTGAATGAGAACTATCAGAAACCACTGACATTACCGGAGGTGGCGGGCATGTTTCGCATTAGTCCGCATTATCTGAGTCGATTGTTCAAACAAACAACGGGATTTACCTTCAGTGATTATCTGAATCTGTTACGGGTGAAGGAAGCACAGCGTTTGCTGCGAGAAAGTGAGGAATCCATTACAGACATCGCCTGGCTTGCGGGATTCAGTAACTTCTCTCATTTTGGCAAGATGTTCAAACGTACCGTTCAGGTATCACCAAGAGTTTATAGGCAGGAATACAAGGAATCGGGTTCCGTGAGGACCGTAAAAGAGGGAGAGAATATACGATGATTGAAGCAAGATTAAATGAACTGGGGATCATTTTGCCACAGGCCAGTGCCCCCGCAGCGAAATATGCCAATGCCGTTATTGTGAATGGAATTATGTATGTATCGGGGAAAGGACCGGATACCTCCGAACGTGGCAAACTGGGATCAGACTTCACAACAGAGCAGGGGTATGATTTTGCCCGGAATGCTGGACTGGAGGTGCTTGCTGTCGTTCGAGATGTGTTGGGTTCACTGGATCGGGTGAAGAGAGTGGTTAAAGTGCAGGGATTCATTAATGCGTCCGCTTCGTATCAGGAGCACCATAAAGTGCTGAATGGATTCTCGGATCTGATGATGGAGGTATTCGGGGATCAGGGGGTACACGCCCGTTCAGTATTCGGAGCAGTGTCCGTAAGGGATAATTTGCCGCTGATCATTGATTCCATATTTCAGGTAGAGGAGTAGATATATCGATGACTGAATCGTCTTCATTTAATCCAATTATGCTAACGATACCCGAGAGCTTCCATACGGAACGCCTCACGATTCGAGCACCGCAGTGGGGGGATGGCGCAGCCGTTAATGAAGCGGTCCGTGAGAGTGCGGAGCAGCTGCGGTTGTGGTTGCCTTTTGCCGAGAAGATCCCGTCATTGGAAGAGTCTGAAATGACCGTGCGCAAAGCAAGGCTGCAATATCTGGAACGTACCGACATGATTTTACATTTGCGTGATAGACATACGGATGAATTCTTAGGCAGCAGCGGGTTACATCGCATTGACTGGAATGCCCGCTGTTTTGAGATCGGTTACTGGATTCGAACATTGCGAGCTGGTGAGGGTTTGATGACAGAAGCGGTGAGAGGCATTGAGCAATTCGCCATTACTCATCTGGAGGCGAACCGGCTGGAGATCCGCTGTGATGCCCGCAATGTGCGAAGTGCCAAAGTTGCCGAACGAGCGGGTTATACACTGGAAGGTATATTGCGCAAGATGCGGCGGGACAGCACAGGTACGCTGGTCGATTGTATGGTTTTTTCAAAAGTCAGAGGCAGTGAGTTCTATTAAGGGGAGGATAGATATGGAGCGAATTGGTCAGGGAAGAACTGCGGAAATCTATGCGTATTCGAACGAGCACATTATGAAGTTATATCGAATGGATTTTCCTCACGAAGCCGTCCAGAATGAATTTAGAATAAGTGAGTTGGCATTCAAAAAAGGACTCCCCGTCCCACAGGCAGTATCCTTGATAGAACATACTACGTCGCGAGCAGGCATTGTTTTTGAGCGAATCCAGGGGATTACCCTGTTATCACTTATCGTTCAGCAACCGGAGTTACTAGAGCAGCTGGCGTTTAAAATGGCTGACTGCCATTACAGACTTCATTGCGAGCGAGATGATGAAGGGACACTCCCCTTACAGAAGCAGATTTTATCGGGAGCGATCCACAATGTTCGATTATTGTCGGAGGACGATCAAGCGCGAGTCCTTTCTTACTTAACAACATTTCCTGATCAACAACAGATCTGTCATGGCGATTTTCACCCTGATAATGTTATGCTCAGTGAGGCTGGCGATCAATACTGGGTCATCGATTGGATGACTGGTATGTCGGGTGATCCTGCGGGTGATGTGGCTCGAAGCTGGGTAATATTAATGAGTGCCACATTGCCAGAAGATACAGAGCCAGTTATACGAATGGGTTTTGAAAAGGCTCGTGAATCGCTGGTCGAATTTTACATCCATCATTATATGCAACTTTCCGGGATTACACGTGAAGCAATAGAGTCATGGATGCTGCCAGTTGCTGCCGCGCGTCTTGACGAGGATTTGCCCGCTCAAGAGGTGGAACAGCTGCTCAAGTTTGTTCAGGAACGAATTCGTCGGTTAGACGAATCTGATCATTTTATATAAAAGGGTAGAGAAAGAGAGGGGAGTATTCATGCTGCATTCATTAAAGGCTATACAATCATACAAGTCAGGTAACACGCCGGAAGCGCAGCAGCTATGGCTGCAACTGCTGGCAGCAGCAGAGAAGCCCCATATTAACCTCGAACGCATTCATTCCATTGCCGAACTTGAGGGAACAAATCCGGTGCTGGATTACACCGAGCGTACACTGCATGTGCTGGAGAAACTTCAGGTTTCTTTTTGGGTGCGAGAAATTCTGGAGGACGTATTAATCTGGTCAGAGACGGCGAAGGCCGGATCACGGGAGCAGCGGCGGGTATGGCAAAAGCAGAGCGTTAACTTGTTTGTACACAATGTGGGGTCCGCTCAGTTATATGATCTATACGCTGGAGCAGAGCACCTGGATAATGACATCGGTAAGACCAAGGAGACGAGTATAGATCAACCTGGATCTCCGAGTGGTGCTCTAAGCAACAATGCGGATATAAGCGAGCATGCTGCGCTGACTTCACACACACCAAGGCATGAGATTATACGAACTCTAATTGCTACGCATGGACTTATTGGTCAATACATACGCGGCGAGATTCCATTTGCCGAGAATGCTTCGCTCCACGCCTTGATCGTCAAAGGGTGGCTTACTACAGATGAATTGCACACCATACTGATGGCATTAAATGAGTGCATTATTGCAGGTGTTGATCCAGCGTTATGGAATCAGGTTCAGGCTGAGGTACAGCGAATTGTAGGCTGGATTATCGCTGGACCAGATCATGAAGACTGGAGCGTGAAGGAACGTTTATCCCGCTTAAGAAGTTCATCCATTCGGCAGGGAGAAGCTATGGATACGGCTTACGCCAAGCTCCAAACGGAACTGGATGTAGAACAGGCGCTGGCTCCACTCGCTCATCGCACATTATGGTATGTGGAATCGGCCATGCAGGATTTTTCGTTGCAGGAGATGGTGAAAGTGTTCCTGTTGACGCTTCGCAGCGAGAGCATGCATCCAACATCCATGGAGAGTCGATCTGAAATCGTTCGCCATATCAGCTTCGAACCATTGATGAATACGATGTATTACGATTACAAGGGCGTCAAGAAGCTCAATATTTACAAGAAACGAATGATTGAAAAATATTTGGAACAGTATTCGTGGGAACAGATTGTGTCAGGAGAGCAGATCGTCTATCCCCATCTAACCCATCGCATTGAGCGTCATGCGGATCTGCCGGATACATTATTCGTGACCTTTGAATTTTCTCCAGCGGCTGAGAAGCTGATTGCATTCTGTATTGAAGCGGAAAAGTCGCCGTTATACGAGAAGGCTGTACTGCTGTTATTTGACCTGTTCGGATTACGCCGGGATGCCTATGACCGCTTCCACAACGAAGAGACGTATTTGTCCGATATGAACAGCTCCGGTGATTATAAAAAAGTACTGCTAGACTATATCGTTGGTAAACGAGTACTGGACATCGGTCCAGGTGGAGGAATTCTGCTGGATCTGATTGAGCAGGAAAAACCGGAAGTGGAGCCGATTGGTATCGATATCTCAGCCAATGTCATTGAAGCGCTGGAACGCAAAAAACAGCGTGAGGGACATCGCTGGCAAGTGATGAAGGGCGATGCCCTGCAACTGGAGCAATATGTGCAGCCGGGCACCGTGGATACGGTTATTTTTTCATCCATTCTGCATGAATTATATTCCTATATTGAACTGGACGGTCGAAGATTTAATTCCGACACGGTTGTAGCAGCGCTTAGAAGTTCATTCCGTGTCCTGTCACCTGGGGGACGAATTCTGATTCGGGATGGCATCATGAGTGAACCGGAGGCACAGAAGCGCCGGATTCGTTTCCTGGAACCGGATGGGATGCGCTGGCTGGAGCGGTATGCAGAGGATTTTCAGGGACGTGCAATTCAATATGAGCGGATCTCAGACAACGAGGTGGTATTGCCGATCAACGATGCGATGGAATTTCTTTACACCTATACGTGGGGCGAAGAGGCATACGTGCATGAAATTCAGGAACAATTCGGTATATTTACGCCAACAGCCTATGAAAAATGTATTCGAGAAACGCTGGGTGAACAAGCCGAGATTATCACTTTCGAGCATTTCCTTCAGGAGGGGTACACGGAGGCACTTGGTGAACGAGTTATCTTCATGAAGGAAAATGGTGACCCTGCGCCTTTGCCAGACAGCACCTGCCTGATTGTCATTGAGAAGAAAAAAGGGTTGGCGGATGGATGATGAATGAGGCCAGTACGTTTTTGTATTTTGTCAGACATGCGGATTCTCGATATGTTGAAGGACAGGAACGAGAGCGTGGACTGACAGAGCAAGGTCATCAAGATGCAGGAACGGTTGCCAGTCTGCTCCATGGGGAGCAGATTCAACTGTTCTATTCTAGCCCTTACAGGCGAGCGGTAGATACGATTCAGATTCTGGCAGATCGGTCAGGTGGAATTGTGGTGACAGAGGAAAATTTGCGTGAACGCCAGTTGTCGAGTTCAGATGTGAAGCATGATAATTTTCGTGAAGCCAAGCAGCGGTTGTACCGTGATCCTACGTATGCGTATCCAGGTGGGGAGTCTGGTGAACAGGCTCGCTCAAGGGCAGTAGCGGTGATCGAGAAAATTTTGGATAAACATGTGGGTCACAAGGTAGTCATCGGAACCCATGGAGATGTAATGACGCTTATTTTACAACATTATGACTCTTCCTACGGGTATGACTTTTGGGAGAGTACTTCAATGCCGGATATCTATAAGTTGCAGTTTGATGGAACGCGCGAGTTGGTTCAGGTCACTCGATTGTGGGAGTAACTGAGCTGTATATTAAGTAATGCATTAGCCAGGATGATAGTGGAGAAGAGGGAGTGGGACGGATGAAAATTACGCTGTTGCCTGATACATACTTTATTGAAAATCTAAGCGTATCTTCATTACAGGAGAGAATGTACTGCATATTTGATCTCGAAGGTACGGGCATTAATCCTGTGGTGGAGAGTGTGACACAATTTGGTGCGATGCATTACCAAAGAGGTCAACGATGTAATACAACATTTTCTTCACTTACACAAGCGAACAAACCAATACCAGAAGCTGTGGCGAAATTAACAGGCATTTCGAATGAGGATATGGTAGAGGCTCCTTCGTTCGTAGAAGTATTTCAGAACTTTCAGGAATTCATAGGTGATAACGTTCTTGTGACACAAGCAGGATATGAATATGACTTGCCCATCTTGAAGCGGCATTGTGATGAGTATGGTCTCCCGATGTTGATTAACCCGGTGCTGGATACAAAAGCGATGTTCACCTACATTCATCCTGAGATTACCGAGGTTGTCTCTACGGATTTTCTGATTCGGTATTACGATCTGAATACAGATGGAATTCACAGGCACAATGCTTTGGCAGATTGTGGTGTGATTGCTCGTATCTTTGAAAGTATCCTTAGCGAATATGAGGAACTTCAATTGGATCATTTTACAGCCGATCCTAATCGAATGATGAAGCGTTTTGTTATACCTGAGATGTATTTGACATGATAATGAACTGGAGGGGAGATCAATGAGCAAAACGGATGTGGAGAAGCTACTGGGGGATCTTAACGAGGGACGTATTCTGACCCAGCAGACATTCGAAGGATTGGATGTGGAAGTTTACCTTGATGAAAGGGATACCTCTGCATTTGCTGACGAGTGGATGCAATCCTTTGAACGATGGGCTCAAGCTAGCGCTGTGGCAGAAGAAGAAGTGCTGCGCACAAGCAGGGAGCAGGCGTTCAAACAAACTTTAGCTCTTACCGGCGAACCTGAGTTAGCTGGGTATGTAAGTGATGATATGGGTTTAATTGGCGCTGCACTGTTACAGGATATGGTACATGATTCATTTGTTAGTGAACTGTTGGAAAGTTATCAACAAGGTAGGTTGCCCCTGCGATAAGCGGGGGAGGGACCAACAGGCTTGTTTTCGTTTGTATAAAAAAATAGCATCAAATGTACATTGTGAGTCGGCTGAAGCATGAGTTACAATTCACCTAAGCAGTAGATGAGAATGATAATCATTATATATTATGTATAACATTCTCACGATTACATTAACAGATCATATAGGGGTGAAGGGTATCATGGTAGGTTTTATTAGAGGATTTAAAGGGTGGGCGATTACATTACTGCTCATGGGTCTAGTGATTTCAGGATGTAGTACAAATACCGCTACGAATGCGGAACAGACTCCTGCAACTAAAACTGAAAGTGCAGCTTCTGGAGAAAATACTACTGAAACCGAGACAGAGCCTGCGACACGGGTTGTACAGGATGAATTTGGAGATGTAACGATTCCGGTTCAGCCACAGCGGATTGCTGGAATATATGTGGAAGATTATCTGAAGGCGCTCGATATTACACCAGTCGTGCAGTGGTATAACCCGATGTGGGGTGTACAGGATTATTTAGGACTGGATGTTCCTCAATTTGATACTACGGGGAGTATTGAGGCTTTGTTGGAGTATGATCCGGATCTCATCATTGTAGATGGTGGGGTAGATATGGAGAAATATGAGATGTACTCCAAGGTGGCACCGACGTATCGTCTGCCTGAGAGCGTACTGCAGGATTCGAATCAAATTTTGCAAACCATCGCCGATGTTGTAGGTAAACCGGACAAGGGTGAAGAAGTTGCTGCGGCATTTGAGGCCAAGATTGCAGATGCTAAGGCGAAACTGCAGGAAGCGGTTGGAGACGAGACCGTCGCAGTTGTCCGACTGAATGTTAACGATGATACACTGGCACTGTTCGGTGTGAAAAATCGGTTCACCGGATTTATTTATTCGGAGCTTGGCCTAACACCTCATCCTCTGGTTAACAAGATGGAAGAATACCAGGAAATTCTGTCTGAAGAGGCCGTGCCGCAACTTGATGCAGATCATCTTATTGTGTTCCCTTCCAATGGAGAATGGTCATCTCCCGAGAACAAGGAAGCCTTGAAGGTACTTGATAGCAAATTGTGGAACTCCCTTCCGGCGGTTAAGAACAATCAGGTGTATATTATGGAAAGATCACATTGGCAATCAGGTGCGATTACAGCAAATTCCATGAAAATTGATGATCTCTTGGAAAAAATGACTCCATAATTGAATCAACTACTTAAAGAAAGTTCTTCAGCCAGGGTTGAAGAGCTTTCTTTTTTCGTATACACTATTTTAAATGATAATAATTCTCAGTTAAGGACGATGAACATGTGCCACACGATAATACAACTCATTCCCGAGCCCTGGCTATGCACGCTTCAGCATATGGAATACGTAGATCACCATAAATCTGATATCGATAAACGTTTGTTACATAGAATGTCATCCTCACACTCCATTTTCGTTGTAACGTCTGGGAAGGGTTCAATGGTTTGCTCAGATCGGGAATCTCATCTGGAAAAAGGAATGATTATGTTTGTTCCATCGGGAACATCCGTTAAAATAGAAAGTTCTCCTGGGACAGGAAGTGAATTGCAGTATTATAAGCTTGATCTAATGGTGGCTGAGTTGAAAGAAGATATTTCAATCCATTCGCCTACGATAATCACGACTGAGCAGCATGAATTTCTTAAAGGGATTGGGACTCAAGAAGCGCTACCTCTTATTCAGCTGAGTTACAGTCCGTGGAGTTCCTGTCTGGAAGCCTTGGAACAAATGCTGCGTCAACAGGTTACTGGCGATTGGCTGGAGCAATGGGAGATACAGCTACGTTTTCAGGAGTGGTTCCGAGCCTTGCTTCGCCAGAGTGATCCCAAAACAGAAGCACCCGATGAGCGTACGCGTCTTCAAAGTTCAATTCGTTATATTGGCGACCACTACGATCAGACCATAACCGTGGATGAGCTCGCGGCAGATATTGGTCTTACCAGAGCGAGTTATACTCGGCAATTCAAAAAAATTACAGGCAAGCTTCCACTTGATTATGTAAATACGGTTCGGCTGGAGCGCTCGAAGCAACTATTGCAACTGACGGATGATCGCATTCATGAAATTGCACAGAATGTGGGATTTAGCAGCGAGTATTATTTTGGTCGCCGTTTCAAGCAATATGCTGGTATTTCACCTGGATTGTATCGCCGTCATCACCGTCAAGAGGTTCGTGTCTTTGCCCCGTATCTGGAAGACTTTGTGTTGGCTCTTGGCGTAAAACCCGTATTGCAATGTTCGCATCATTACTGGGGCAGACAGCAATATTTGGGGTTGGATGACGTACCTGAATTTGATGTGAGCCAGAAGGATGCACAGTTTAATCTGAGCAATGTACCTGATTTTATCATGCTGGACAAGGGATATGATCGATGGAATCTGGACCGCTTCGAACAGGTAGCACCTACGTTTTACGTGGAACATCTGGGAGAAGATTGGCGCTCCATCTTGAGATCAACAGCCGATGTGTTGGGAAAAGTGAATCGGGTTCAAGATGTAATTGGTGCGTATGAGGACAAAGCATTGGAAGCTAAAAGTCGGTTATCACGTTATATGCGAGGACAAACAGTAGCTTTTTTGCGTATATCTGCATCTGACATTACTCTCTATGGGGATCAGCAGGGCTACGTTGGCCCTGTAATTTATCAAGATCTTGGACTGACTCCGCACTCCCGTGTACAGCAATGGACAAGACACGAGCGGAGGATTTTCATTGGATTGGAGCAGTTAAGTCAGCTTCATGCGGATCACTTGTTGATTACATTTGACACTGGAAATTCTGCTAAACCTGGAGATGAGCGCGAACTGCTCGAAAGGGACGAATGGAAACGCCTGCCTGCGGTGAAGAGTGGCAATGTGTATGAAGTGGATTTTATGTCGTGGATGAACTACGGTGTGATTTCTCATGGGAAGAAGATTGAGGATATATTGCGGTTTATGGCTTGAGGAATGGGAGCTAAAACTACAACAAGCTGGTTTCAATATTAAAATTCAACTTCGAATAAAACTTAAAAAATATTCTATTAATCTGATTTGCTGTATGATATAGGAAAAATGAATTGGAGAATAGACATCCTATGCAGAAAAAAATCTGGGCCTCACTTTTAGTAGTAGCTGTTATTGGAATGATTCCTGTTACAGAGGTATCGACGACTATGGTTGCCGAATCGCATGAAATTTCGGGTGAAGAACTTCCTGAAAGCTTACGATATGATTCCAACCATCCAGATATAATTTATGTAAAGGATTGTGGGGTCTACGAGAAAGTGGATTCGAGTTTAGTAGATTACGCCGAAGAAGAAATTGTGTTCGATGATTTACAAAAGGTAACAGATAAAACGAATGAATTGTTGCTTATGATGCAACTTACGTCAAAAAAGGTGAATGGGAATAGGGAATTGATTAGATTTACAACATGGGAGCGCAAGGAGAGATTTATTCTTCTTGGGCTCTTTTTTATATCCAATAAAAAAATAAAATTGCAAGAATTTAGCTGAATTTTATAGATGAGCAAGTTTATGTTTAGACATATTTTTAAGTACATATTACATTAGTAACTTATTATATTAATAGGGGGATAATAGAGTGATTGCTAAGTTTAAGAAAACAGTATTTGCGGTAGTGTTATTATGTTTAATGAGCATGAACGTAGCTATGGCAGCAAATGAAGAAGTAGTTACAGTAGAAGGGATGCAAGGAATTTCACCTCCAAAGGAAACAGTTGTAACAGTAAATGGTACATATAGTGCGAATTATGGTAAAAATTCTATTGACGGTAAGTTGGATACTCGTTGGAATTCGGGTGCAACAAAAGGAACAATTCAATATGTTTTTCCAGAGGAATTAAGTCTTAACTTTATTCAAGTCGCTGCGTATTCTAATCCTAAATCCAATAACTATTACACAGTGTACGGTCTCAAAGATGGTAAATGGATTTTGGTAAGCCCTAAAGTCGGCAGGTATGTTAATGAAACTGTTACGATAACCGACCCAGTTGCAATTACTCCGGGGGTCTACGAAGGTATCAAGATAGAAGTAGATGGAGCGGCGTCATGGGCTCATATCAATGAACTTACGATAGGTGTAGTAGAGATGATGAATCCAAATATAATTGATCTGAAAGCAACTCCTGGAAATACTCAGGTCAGCCTAAATTGGGGAGCCATAGATGGTGCAGAAAATTATATTGTGAGGTATGGGACGGAATCAGGAAAATATACTGAAACTGTTGTTGCTACAAAAGATGAAAATGGGAACTTTGTCATTCCTGCTCTTACAAACGGAACTACGTATTATTTTGTTGTAACGACTACGATTAATGGTGTTGAAACTGAATACTCCAACGAAGCACTTGCTACTCCGTATGGAGAAGAGCTCCCTAACCCAGAACCTGAAGAACCTACAACTCCGGAACAACCAGAGCAACCATCCACCAACCGTGCCATCTTGGTCGTTACCATGACAACGGGCTTGGAGAAAGAATTCGACCTAAGCATGAAAGAAGTAAATGATTTCATCGACTGGTATGAAGCCAAGCAAGCGGGAAGCGGAAAAGCTTCGTATGCCATCGATAAACACGACAACAACAAAGGGCCATTTAAGAGTCGGAAGGATTATATCCTGTTTGATCGGGTGCTGACGTTTGAGGTAAGTGAATACTAAAAATGTGAAGTTCCTTCAGCTTAGCTGAAGGGGCTTCTTTTTTGTTCACTACGATGAATTAGCGATCTAAATCCATTGACATGTGTTGAGTGTGGCGACGAAGACCTAGCGTTACGAGTAGATAAATACAGGTTAGGACAGCCGATACAGCACTGCTGATCCAGATTCGTTCAAGCCCCGAAAAAGAGGAAAGCAGCTGCAGCAAAAATTGAGCGATCCATCCCCCCAGTGTGATAAGGGGAACTGCAATGCCGTGTGGGCGCTTATGAATTAAACTCAGGAGCAGCATGGGACCAAGCATGCATCCATGCAATGATCCGAACAAATACAGGATTTGAATTGGCGTCATCGATACGGATAGGGAGATGAAGGTCGCTACAAACATGGCCATGCAAATGATGATGTTCCGGGTACGTTTTTCACCGGAGTTGGCAAAGTTGAATTGTTCCATACATAATTTCAGAACGGCTTGAAACCGGCTCATATAGGACACCGTGAACATCAGGATTAGACATATAATCAACATCCCAAACAAAACGGGTGAATGGGTAATGGACAATAGCGGATAGATCAGAGACGGGATATTTGCCAGCCCACCAGAATGAATGGAGACCATAACGAGCAGTAGAAAAGCCATTAGCACCGTAGCATACATCATGCCTGACATCATATATGCTGGCACAATTTTGGATCGTTCGATGTGAAATAGACGCTGCCAGGTAGCTGGATCAGCGATAACCTGTCCCAGACCAACCAATACACCCGTTGCGATAAAAAGCAGGGCAGAATGGTTGTCGATCACAAGCATATAAGGATGATAGAGGCGAATTCCAGAGTAAACCGGGTCAACACCTTGGCGGATAAAATAAAACAAAGGAAACATGATGGCAACGCTGAAAGTCAGAATGACTTGGGGAATAGCCAATGCATAGAGTGTCTGTAATCCAATAAAACCTGCAAGCAAAGAGCAGATGACGATAAAAGCCGTTCGCCCAGCAACTTCGGGAAGACCGAATAATTGATGAAAGAAGAATCCGGATACCATTCCTTGCAGGAGCACCGTTTCCAGAAGCAGTATCGCAAACAATCCAGTCATCAAACGAGCACCTAAAGGAGTCAGTTTGGCTGTCAGCCATTGGCTCAGTGTTACTGCGTCACCGGAGTGGCTTCTCACATATTTGCCCAGCCATCCAAATAACATCAGCGCGAGGGCTGTCGCGAGAGAGTACCCCAAAGTGCCGTACAAGCCATAACGCATCAATGCTTCAGGTGAATCTACAATATTGAGCCCGGTGAGCCATCGCCCAAGCAGCGCAATGGCTCCAAGTCCGATCCCCAGTTTGACAGGCGCCGCCAAATTGTCGCGGAAATGATTGTAACGCATCTTAACTCCTCTTCTCACGGAACTTTTTGGGTGGCATCCCCACATGTTTATGGAATTGTGTGCAGAAGTAGTGCTGACTGTTAAAGCCACATCGCTCAGCAACGTCTGCAATATTCAAATCTGAATGACGGTGAAGAAGTTGTTTGGCGTACTCCATTCGTAATTGATTCAGATATTCAGAGAACGAGATGCCTACTTCTTCATGGAAGAGTCGGCTCAGATAGGTTGGATTCATGTGAACAGCTGAGGCGAGCCCGGAGAGATTGATTTTTCCTGAAAACTGTTTTTGCATAATCTGGAGTGCTTCCTGAATGACTTTGGACTGCACGGCCGGCGAGTCATTATGATCAAATTCATGTAGTACTTCGAGCAATTCCTGTTCAATGACGGGTTTGGTGATGTAATCCATAACTTTCAGCTTGATCGATTGACGAGCGTATTGAAAGTTGTGGTGTGCAGAGATCATGATAATATGAATTTCGGGGTGAAGACGGCGCAGGTCCTCGGCAACGAGCAGACCGGATTTGCCAGGGAGATTAATATCAAGCAGGGCGAGTTGAATCTGTACTTCTTGTCCAATCGATGTCGCTTGTGTTCCATCGGCAGCTTTGTAGAGACGCCAGAAAGGAAATTGAGGCTGAATTAGAAATTCCAGCTGCTCCAGTTCCAGAGGTTCGTCATCAACCAGCAATACATTCATGATGAAGTCCCCCTATTCGTGATGTATCGTTCTCCGTTTCTAATGAGCTTTCAATATCTCTTCTTGAGTATAGGGCCAACTGACCTCAACGATAGCTCCTCCTTGTGGTCCAGCTGATAAGCGGAGAGAACTCTCCTCACCAAAAAAGATATGCAGTCGCTTTCTGATATTTTCCAGCCCATGTCCTTGAATTACTTCATCTGAGGATGTTGGTGTGAGACCCACACCATTATCGATTACGGTAAGCAACACTTGTTTTTGATTTCGAAGACAACGGATGGTTAACTCGACAGGGCCCATTTTTGGTTCAAGTCCATGTTTGAACGCATTTTCTACAATCGTTTGAAGCACAAAGGGAGGGATGAAAGCATTAAGCACATTCTCATCGTAATCTGTGACAAGTCGCAACCGTTCACCAAAGCGTAGATGCTGAATCTCCAGGTAATGACCGGTATAACGAATCTCCTCTTCGAGACGAATCATGGGCTCATCGGTATTGTACTTGAATTTGAGGAATTTGGAGAAAACCTCAAGTGCACCAACAACCTGTTCGGTACGACGTAGTCTGGCCAGACTGAGAATGACGTTGAGGGTGTTAAACATAAAGTGAGGCTGGATCTGTTGACTGAGCTGTACATACAGTGATTTTTGAAACTCTTTCTCCAGTTCGATCTGCCTTGTTTGCATCCGAAGCAAGTCCAGCTGTTTCTCGAAAAAAAACAAAATCAATAGAGCAATCGCCCCCACAATGGGAGCGATTATGAATATTAGGACGATGAGGGTAAATTGATCAAGATTAATCATGATGGTCCTCCATGCTAAATGCTAACATTGGGTGTCTATTCAATCTGATAGAGCCATCCGTAAATCATAAAATTATTAAAATATGAAGTTGAAAGAGAAATGTATTGTCATATTAATGTATTTTGGTAAGTGATTCAATAGAAGGGAAGCAATTTGTAAATGGTGCCCAAAAAGGATGCATGATTTTAGGAAATCAGATGGCAGGCAGCCTGATGTCCCTCATGAATGGTGCGCAGTTCGGGAACTTCAGAAGAGCAGCGATCAACTGCAAACGGACAACGTGTATGGAACCGGCATCCACTAGGTGGATGGATGGGAGAAGGGACATCACCGGTTAACTGAATACGTTCTTTCGGCTGATTACGTTTCGTCGATGGAATGGAACTCAGCAGTGCACGTGTATATGGATGTTGCGGGTGATCAAACAGTGATTTTTTATCAGCGATCTCAACGATGGTGCCCAGGTACATCACGATCACACGATCAGAGATGTGACGGACCACACCAAGATCATGGGAAATAAACAGGTATGTCAGTTGATGTTGTTTCTGAAGTTTTTTAAGCAAATTAATAATCTGAGCCTGAATGGATACATCCAGCGCGGAGACGGCTTCGTCACAGATAATTAATCGAGGCTCCAGTGCAAGTGCTCGAGCGATTCCAATCCGTTGGCGCTGCCCACCGCTAAATTCATGAGGTAAACGATCAATATGCTCCGGACGCAAACCAACATTGTCCATCAGTTCACGGATACGGTCATCTTGTTTGCCGCGAGGGACTACTTTCTGTATTTCCAGTGCTTCCTTCAAAATCTGCCGTACGGTCTGGCGTGGGTTTAAAGAGACGAAGGGATCTTGAAAAATAATCTGCATATCCTTGCGCATTCGCTTTAACTCAGCTTTATTTAACTCTAGAATGTTTTTGCCCTGAAAATAAATCTCTCCACTCGTAGGGTCATCGAGTCGCAGGATGGAACGTCCTGTTGTTGATTTGCCACAACCTGACTCCCCTACAATACTAAGCGTTTCACCTGCATGAATTTGAAAGCTAATGTCATCCACAGCTTTGACATGGTGAACCACTCTGCCGAGCAGGCCTCCTCGAATGGGAAAGTATTGTTTCAAATGCCTGATATCAGCAAGGACATCAGAACTCGAAAGTGCCGCAGATTTCATGTCTGTTGCGGACAATGGGGGGGTTACATGGATGCTTGTCATATTAATCTGCTCCCTTCCTGATTCGAGATGTGCGGGTGGCCGCTTACATCACAGTCACTCCATTTTTCGTCATACATCCAACATCGTACTGATTCTTCATCGGAAATATTCAATAGCTCAGGCTGAGCCATAGAACAGATATCTTTGCGGAAAGCACATCTGGGGGCGAATCGGCAACCTGAAGGCAGATCATAAGGACTCGGAACAGTTCCCGGGATGGCTAACAACTCTTCCTGGTCCTCATCGATCCTTGGCAGTGACTGAAGCAGTCCCTGGGTGTATGGATGTCTGGGGTTATCAAATATGGAATCCACAGAGGCGTATTCAACAATCTGTCCTGCATATAGAACCGCTACGCGGTCACAGGTTTCTGCAACAACACCCAGATCATGTGTGATCAGGATGATGGACATGCCCATACGCTGCTGGAGTTGCTTCATCAGATCAAGAATTTGAGATTGTACGGTTACATCGAGCGCTGTCGTGGGTTCGTCTGCGATTAACAGATCAGGTTGACAAGCCATAGCCATTGCAATCATGACGCGTTGACGCATGCCGCCACTAAGCCGGAAGGGTTCCTGATGCGCGCGTTCTTCAGGGGAGGGTATTCCTACCATGCGCAAAAGTTCAACGGCCTTTGCCCAAGCTTCTTTCCGTCCCAGGTTCTCATGCAGCCTGAACACCTCAGCAACCTGTTCTCCGACGGTATAAACAGGATTCAGCGAGGTCATCGGCTCTTGAAAAATCATGGATATCTCTTTGCCACGAATGCGCCGCATCTGTTCTTCAGACTTGGTCAATAGATCCTCATTCTTGAACAAAATCTGACCTCCGACCGTTCGGCCCGGACGACTTAGAAGCTGCATGATGGAGAGAGATGTCATGCTTTTTCCACAACCGGATTCTCCAACCAGACCTACTGTCTCTCCGCGATATACACTGAAATCAATGCCATCAACGGCTTTGCTAATTCCTTCGTCCGTAAAAAAGTATGTTTGCAGTCCTTGTACTTCCAGCAACTTCTCCTGCGTTACCCTGACCATTCAATCTCCTCCTTAATCCATCTCAATCCTTTTGTTGAAGTACCGGTATAACAGATCCACACCCAGATTCACGAATACAAAAATGACAGAAGCAACAAGTACGCCTCCTTGTACGACAGGGAGGTCTCTCATACGGATGGCATCGACGATCAATCGCCCCAGACCATTGATAGCAAAAACAGATTCGACCAGAACCGTCCCGCCAAGCAGTGTTCCAAATTGCAATCCGATGACAGTGATCACGGGAATAAGCGCGTTTTTGAGGGCGTGTTTGTACACAATGAGTCTATTTTTCAGACCTTTTGCCCGTGCGGTACGGATGTAGTCCTGATGAATGACATCCAGCATACTGGAACGGGTCATGCGGGCAACGATGGCGGCTCCCGAAGCACCAAGCGTAATGGCAGGTAAGATGACGTGTTCCAGGCTTCCCCAACCGGTAACGGGCAATAGATGATATTTGACGGAGAAAAAGGAGATTAACATCATGCCCAGCCAGAAGCTGGGGAGTGAGATGCCCAGCAGGGCAACCAGCATGATCAGGCGATCCGCTGTACTATGTTGGCGGGTAGCGGATACAATTCCCGCTATCATACCGAGTACAATCGTGATGACAATACTGGCCAATGCCAATTGAATGGTTGTGGGCAAACGAAGCATAATTTCGTCCATTACCGGATGGTCTGAGCGATACGAGGTTCCCAGATCTCCGCGAAACACATCGAGTACATATTGGATGTATTGCAGCGGAAGAGGTCGATCAAGTCCCAGATCATGGCGGATCGCTTGTACCGTTTCTTCAGATGCTCCGTCTCCGGCGATGAGAACGGCAGGGTCTCCGGGGACCATCTGCATAATAAGAAAGACAACCAGAATTACGCCAAATATAACGGGAACGGTCTGAATGAGGCGTCGCACAATGTAAGTCAGCATATATGGTGTTCTCTTCCTTTCATGAGCAAAGTTATTTTAATTTGGGGTCAAGTGCATCCCGGAGACCATCACCAAACAGATTGAAGCCGATCACAAGTGTAGAGATGGCGAGGCCGGGGAAAAGAGCCAGATATGGGGCACTGAACATGTAATCACGTCCACTGCTTAACAGGGCACCCCATTCTGCGGAAGGAGGCTGAGCACCCAGACCTAGAAAGGAAAGACCTGCAGCGGACAGAATTGCAGTTGCGAGGCGCAACGTAATCTGCACGATAATAGGCGACATAATATTGGGCAATATGTGCACAAGAATGATTCGCAGATCACTTCCGCCAAGCGTGCGTATGGAATCAATGTATTCAAGCTTACGGACGGTCAGTGTTGAGCCTCTTACAATTCGTGCGAACATGGGAATGGAGAAGACACCAACAGCAATCATGACATTGATCAGGCTTGCTCCCAGTGCACTAACAATAGCCAAAGCGAGCAAAATACCCGGAAAGGCTAGAAGGATATCCATGATTCTCATAATAATGGCATCCAGCCAGCCACCGTAGTAACCAGCTACCAGTCCCAGAAACACGCCGAAGATTGCACCAATACTTACAGCAGCAACACCGATTAATAGGGATAAACGTGTTCCGTAGATAATGCGGCTAAGCAGGTCACGGCCTTTATCATCCGTACCCATCCAATGATCCCAGGAGGGGAGGAGTAATTTGTCAGGCAGATGAATGTTATAAGGATCGTATGGAGCAATCCATGGGGCAAAAAGAGCAACAATAATATAGAAGAGAACAATGAGGCCTCCGGCAGAGGCTAGTTTGTTTGCTGCCATACGGGTAAGAAACTTACGCAGTTGACCAGGTCTTATTACCGTGTGTGGAGCAGCAGGTGTGATCACAGATTGATTCATAGGAGCCTCCTTTATCGCTTGATATGTTAATAAAACTAACACAAAATAATGAAAGATAAAGGATTTTTACTCATGAAGTAAAAAAAACGAAAATTTAAGTAAAGATCATGTAAATAAACATGACAATTAATCGCTAGAATGAAATTCAAGGCAGGTTTGATAGCCTCCAACTCCAAAAAAAGAAGCTAAGAAGGGGGAGATGCGAATTGGATAACATGAATTCAACAGACTACTGGCTGCTTAATGTTCAGATTGAACGCCGCTATGTCTTTGACGGGGATGATGTACGGGGTACGGAAACAGAACTTAGTCATGTACAGATTAGAGAAGGGGTGATTGTGCAAGTCATTGCGGCTGACAGGATGAATTCGGTCAACATGGACGGAGAACAGATTCTGGCGGAGCCCGCGTACGATGGCAGAGGAATGTTGTTGTTACCTTCATTCACCGAGAAGCATGTTCATCTGGACAAAACGTTGCTGGGAGAACCGTGGCAAGCGGTTATACCCGCCAGCGGGGTGGCGGGTAGATGTGAAATCGAGAAACGGGTTCTTCCACAGCTTGTTACACCGCCGCTGCAAAGGGCTGAACTTCTGCTTCAACGTCTGATTGAAGCGGGTTCCACCCATATACGGACCCATATCGATGTGTATCCTGAAGCAGGAACCAAACAAATGGAACCCGTTCTGAACTTGTTCCATTCTTATCGTCATCAGATTACACATGAGGTCGTGGCGTTCCCACAGCATGGTTTATTGCGTTCGGGCAGCAAGGCATTGGTTCGTGAAGCGCTTCAGCAAGGGGCTCATCTGGTCGGCGGGGTTGATCCTGCAACAATGGACACAGATCTGGAGGCAAGTTTGCAACTGATGGTGGAGCTTGCAGTTGAAGCGAGTGCAGGTATTGACCTGCATCTCCATGATCCGGATTATTTGGGCACCTATACAATGAAGAGATTGGCAAGATTAACTGTGGAGGCAGGACTGCAGGGCAACGTATCGATCAGTCATGCATTTGCACTTGGCGAAGTCAGTGAGGCAGAAGCGCGATCTACAGCAGATCTGTTGGCAGAGGCGGGAATAACCATCATAACCAGTGCGCCTCATGGCCGAACACTGCCACCTGTGCCACTGCTGTGGGAGCATGGAGTGAACGTGGAAGCAGGGTGTGACAACATTTATGATACGTGGCAACCCTTCGGAAACGGAGACATTCTGGAACGTGCTACAAGACTCGCAGAACGGTTTGCCTGGATTGATGAGCGTTCGTTAGCCCGGTCGCTGAGACTGATCACGGGAGGCAGAGAAACACTGGATGCTCAAGGTGAACGAGTGTGGCCTGTTCCGGGCGATTTGGCAGATTTGGTATTGGTGGATGCGAGTTGTGCAGCGGAAGCTGTAGCCCGCAGAGCACCAAGAAAAGCGGTTTTCTCCAAAGGACATCTCATCTGGGATGATCAGAAGGGACACCGAAAGGTGCATGAGTAAGCCCTTTGGACAAACCTACGGATGTTCATTGGATTCAGATCATTTGACGAAAAAGGGGATGAGGAGCATTTTACAGCATCAGCATACACCGTATTGGTTACGCAATGTCCGTCTGGAACAAGGGTATCGTTATGAGAATGATCATATAACCGGGACCATAAGTGAATTGTTTGATCTATGGATCGAACATGGGAAAATCATGCGAATCGTTAAAACGGAAGATCGTAATATTTTTGATTCGTTAACGGTTACTACAGAATTGATGAATGAAGGAGAAGCGGAGTTGGCCATGCCAAGCTCGGATCGGGATGCTGGAGGGATGCTGCTTTTACCTGGGTTCCGCGAAATGCATATTCACATTGATAAAACGTATTACGGTGGACCTTGGATCGCGCCGACGCCACCTGAAGGAATTTTCAAAAGAATTGCAGAGGAGCGTGAACTATTGCCACGGCAATTGCCGCATGCGCAGGAGAGGGCTGTAAAAGTATTGTCTCTTCTTCAATCCAGCGGAGTTACGCATGTGCAAACCCACTGCAATATTGATCCTCAAATTGGGCTTGCCAACCTTGAAGCAACCGTGTCAGCTGCGGCTCAGTTTAGCCAGAGTCTCACATGTGAGATCGTGGCGTTTCCACAACATGGTCTTCTACGCAGTGGCGTTGTTGCAGAAATGAAAGAGGCACTGCGACGCGGTGCACGCTGGGTAGGTGGGGTTGACCCGGCAACGGTGGATAATGATATTGAAAAATCACTCTTTACCATCATGGACCTGGCGGTGGAGGCCAATGCAGGAGTGGATATTCACATTCATGATCCGGGTCATTTGGGCACATTTACGATGAATCGTCTTGCAGCGATGACGGAGCAGGCCGGTTGGCAGGGGCGAGTGAATGTGAGCCATGCACTGGGTTTTGCAGACGTTACAGAAGCGATGCAGGTGCAACTGGCCGAACGGTTTGCGGAACTGGATATCTCGATAACATCGACTGTACCGCTTAACCGCTGGATGCCTTACTCTCTTCTGAAGAAATACGGAGTTCGAGTTGAATTGGGTGAAGATACCATCACGGATCACTGGGGACCTTTTGGCCGTGGTGACATATTGGAACGAGCTGGACGGTTGGCTGAGCGTGAGCGATGGAGTTCAGAACGGGGATTAGCCGAGACGCTGGGATATATTACAGGGGGAATCACCCCGTTAGATGAACAGGGTAATGTTCAATGGCCTCTCATTGGTGATCCAGCGACAGCGGTTCTTGTGCAGGCTTCCTGCTCGGCTGAAGCGATCGCAAGGCGTTCAACGCGAGGTGCATTCATATATCAGGGGAATCTTGTTAACGGGTAACATTCAGACATATAACATCATTCAATTCATAACGGAAGAAGGAGATTATTATGAAAAAAAGAGGGTTTGTCGGAAGCATGCTGGCATTGTCCATGACACTTGTAATCAGTGCCTGTTCATCGGGAGGAACATCTACTGCAGGTGGTGAAGCGGTCTCTCCGGGAGAACGCCAATCGGGCGGTACACTGGTCATAGCGAGACAGAGTGATGCCAATAATCTGGACCCTCAGTACAGTTCCCAGATTAATTCGATGGCGGTATACCATCATAAAATAACAGAAGGGCTTGTCTTAATGGACAAGAACAGCAAGTACCAACCATTGCTGGCTACGGAATGGACGCAACGGAATGATACAACATGGGAGTTCAAATTGCGTGAGGGAGTGTCTTTCCATGATGGGACACCTTTTAATGCAGAGGCTGTGCAGAAAACGTTTGAACGTATTCCAACTACACCCAAAGCAGGCATGTTCTCCATGATCAAGGAAGTGAAGGCGGTGGACGAGCATACGATTCAGTTCATCCTGAATTATCCTTACGCTCCAATCATGTCGCTGCTTGCCAGTGCGGAAGGAAATATACTCAGCCCGGCTTCCATAGAATCGGCGGGAACAGATATGGTGAAGGAACCTGTCGGAACAGGACCATTTGTATTTGAATCATGGACACCAGGAGACAAAATTGTACTTGCTAAAAATGAAAATTATTGGGGTGACAAACCAAACATCGATAAAGTGGAGTTTAAAACCGTCCCGGAAGATACGACCCGCTTGGCGATGGTTGAGACAGGAGAGGCTCAGGTAGCAGAACAGGTTCCCTCCACGGAGATTGCACGGATTGAAGCTTCTTCAACCATGAAACTGGGGCGTTACGAGGCTTTTTCTACGGACCATATAGGGTTTAATACAAGCAAAGAGCCATTTAACAACCCGTTGGTTCGTCAGGCTGTAGCATATGCGGTGGACAAGGAATCTATCGTCAGCGGCGTGTACAACAATATTGGCAAGGTAACGGACTCCACACTCGGAACAACGATGATCGGATACAGTTCCAATGTGAAGGGATACAGTTATGATCTGAACAAAGCGAAGTCCTTGCTTGCTGAGGCTGGGTATCCAGAGGGGTTCTCGGCCACGCTATATACCAGTGATAACAAAACAAGGGTGAACGTAGCGGAAGTATTACAGTCTCAGTTGAAAGGTATTGGAATTAACCTTGAGGTGAAAGTGCTGGAGTTTGGAGCTTACATTGATGCAGCAGCAAAAGGGGAAACCGAAATGTTCCTGAGTGGATGGGGGAATGCAACAGGCGATGCGGATTATAATCAGTTCAACCTGTTTCACAGCACCTCCAAAGGAGTTCCTGGCAATCATTCCTTCTATAATAATCCGGAAGTGGATCAATTCATTGAAGATGCCCGGAAAGAAACCGACCCGGATAAACGCACAGCCATTTATGAAAAAGCCATCCAACTTGAGCTGAACGATGTTCCAATTCTACCATTCCGTAATGGCGAGAATTTGGCAGCCCTCTCCAAAGATGTGGATGGGGTATGGATTAGTCCATCCGGTTTTGTTGAGATCAATAGCGCAAGCTTTCTGAAATAAGGACTGAGGAGTGGTCAACATGATCCGCCAACTCATTCATAATTGCCGGATTCCCGGGAGTTATGGACTTCATAATATCGTATTGCATGGTACAACCATTGAGCAGATCCTGCCGTCTTCGGACGGTGGGGGTTCATCCATAAGTGACATGACAGGTATGATCCATGGAGAACTTGAAGAAAATCATGGGCAGTATGGATGTATATTTGATGCTAAGGGTGGTCTCGTCCTGCCAGGATTAATTGAACCACACATCCATCTGGAAAAGGCGCTTTTGCTTGATCGCATGCCTGGTGATGCTGACTCATTGCAGGAAGCGATCTCGATGACAGCTGCGCTTAAGGCAGGGTTCACGGAGTCCGATATGATCAAAAGATCTATAGAAGTCATCCGAAAACTGTCCAGTTACGGCGTAACCAGACTCCGTTGTCATGTTGAAGTGGACCCCATGCTGGGACTACGGGCGATGAACAGTGCGTTGACTGTGAAAGAAAAAATGGAGGACATGATGGGGATCCAGATTGTGGTCTTTCCGCAAGAAGGAATTTTTAGTGCCCCAGGTACCGCAGATCTTATGGAAGAGGCAGTCAGGGTGGGAGCCGACGTAATTGGTGGAATCACTTATGTTGATCCTAAACTGGATGACCACCTGAATTTTGCGTTTGAACTGGCTGCGCGGTACAATCGCCCCCTTGATTTCCATGCTGATTTCTCATTAAATCCTGAAGATGAAGCTATACTTCACATTGCGAATAAGACCTTGGATTATGGGTTCCAGGGCAGAGTTTCGGCTGGCCATGTAACATCGCTTGCGGCTATGCCTCGGGAAAAGGTGAAGTTATGCGCCAGAAAGATTGCACAAGCGGATATCCATCTCATGACACTTCCAGCAACAGATCTGTACCTGAATGGCCGATCGGATAACGATAACACCCGCAGAGGCATAACGCCGGTTAGTTTGTTGCGGGACGAAGGGGTCAACGTGATTTACGGCGCTAACAATATTCAAAATGCCTTTACACCTTTTGGTAATGGCAATCCGTTTGATATCGCTTGGTTGCTTGCCCATGCGGCCTACATGGGCAGTGAAGCGGATGCCGATACTTTGGTGGAGATGGCAACACTTGGTGCAGCACGGGCGCTGGGAATAGACAATTACGGTCTTCGAGCTGGAGCACAGGCCGATCTGGTCATATTTCCAGTGCAGTCAAGGCGTGAACTGATTATTGAACGACCGCGACCTGTTGGAGTATGGAAGAATGGTCGCCTTCTGACTACGAAAGTGGAGGATGGAGAATGTCATGAAATTAGTTATCGATAATGTACTTTTGCCTACGGGAACACACACGTTGGTTATTGAAGAGGGGAAGATTACACAGGTCATAGCAGAATCCACGGATCAGGATCAAATCATACATGCTCGCCAGAGCGCTTCCGAATCATGGAACGCTGCCGGGCTTGTGTACCTTCCCACACTTGCAGACATGCATTGCCATCTGGATAAACATCATATCGGTGAACGCTGGATACCCCTAGAGCCGTTTCAGACACTGGAATCACATCTTGCATATGAAAAAAAGCTGCTGGGTGGATTGACTCAAACAGTAGGAGAACGGGCGAAAGTTCTTGCGGAACAAATGATTGATTACGGTACAACGCGCATTCGTACACATGTTGATGTGGATCCTGAGGTGGGGCTCCGAAATCTGGAGGCCATACTACGCGTACGAGAAGAGCTTTGTGATTACATGGACATTGAGATTGTAGCATTTCCACAGCAAGGGCTCATTCGTTCATCATCTGAACAGATCGTGAAGGAGGCTCTGGCACTGGGTGCCGATCTGGTTGGTGGTGTCGACCCGGCAGGTCTGGATGGGGATATGGAACGCAGTTTACAGATGATGTTTGATATCGCTACAACTGCAGATAAGGGGATAGATCTTCATCTTCATGATGGAGGTGAAACCGGTTTAGCCACCTTACGGCGATTTGCTGAACTGACAATGGAGGCAGGACTTCAGCATCGAACAGCGGTTAGCCATGCCTATTGCTTGGGGGAGCAAACGGAATTGGACGTACAGCCTACCCTTGATGTGTTAAAACAAGCCGGAGTATCACTTGTATCTAGTGTACCTATAGATCGTCCAATGCCGCGAGGAAGCCAAATCCTCAAAACAGGTGTTAACTTCATGCTTGGCTCCGATAACATCCGTGATGCCTGGTCTCCATTCGGCAACGGGGACATGTTGCAGCGAGCTTCCCGAATGGCTGAACGTGAAAATTGGGTCAGTGATGACAGGTTGCTGGGCACCTATACGTGGGTGAGTAATGGCAAGTTAACCCCAAGCGTTGGTGATCCGGCTGACTTTATGTTAGTTCGGGCATTAAACGCCCAGCACGCTCTAGCTTCTGTACCCGCGCGCGCGGCGGTATTCAAAAAGGGCAAACGTATACGTTGAGATAGAAAATACGTTTTACATTCCCAACACAAATTGCTGAAGCAAATGTCCTTGACTGCCTCATTGCAACATACCATTAACTAAAGGGTAATTCGAATGGTTGGGTTGCCTTTGAAGCATAGCCATGTAATGGCAGATGGGAGCGCTGTAATGACGAAACGGGTAGTTCTGTTGGAAGAAGGTACGGCAGAGATGAAAAGGCTGATGGGTAGTAAAGGGGCTGGACTTGCAGCGTTGCTTCAGGCAGGTTGGCCCGTTCCGGCCGGGTTCATTGTAACAAGGGAAGGCTGTCGCGCGTTCTGTACCCGTCTTGGACATCTTTCCACAGAAGAAGTTCAAAAGATTGGCAGCGCAGTTCGGCACTTGGAAGGTCAAACAGGAACATTCTTCGGTGATTCTTTAGCACCGCTGCTGCTTGCCGTGAGGTCAAGTAAAGCGAGTTCCCATGATACGAAATCCCCTGCTTTGCTTCATGTGGGACTGAATGATGTGACGGTTGAGGGGCTCGCCAAGCAAACTAATGATCGACAGTATGCGCTTAATTGTTATCGAATTTTATTACAGGATTATGGTCAGCTAGTACATGGCATCCCGTACACCCTATTCGAAGAGAAGTTGGGTGACCTTTCGATCCTCGATGAAGCGAAACTGGAATTCGCCATCGCAGAATATAAGCAATTAATAGAAGATATAGGGCTTCATCCATTCCCTCAAGACGTCCAATTACAATTAAAAGAAGCGATTCGTGCGGTTTCTCATACACAACGTGCATCTCGACTCAACTCACAACAAGAACCTGGTCTCCAAACCACTCCACGCTCAGGAGATCATCAAGGAGCTGCGGCTCTTATTCAGGTGATGGTCAATGGTGAGCAAGGTGAACGCAGCGGCAGCGGCACGGTATATTCCCGTCATCCGGCTACGGGGGAAAGAGGCATGACAGGCGAGTACATTGCATCTGCTCTTTCCCAAACTCAGGATGAAGGACTGGGCCAGTTACGGAGAGAAGAACCTGGATTATATGGTCTTCTGTTGGATGCTTGCAGTTATCTGGAGAATGATATGGGAGAAGTTCAAAAAATCCAATTCATTATCGATTCAGGGGAGCTGTATCTTCTGCATGTCAGTCCAGCGTGCTTGAGTGCTAAGGCCGCCTTGCAGAGTACTATTGATTTTGTGCATGAAGGAGTAATCTCCAAAGCGGATGCGCTATTACGTATCGAGCCGTGTCATTTGACGGAGATGTTGAACGGGTTCTCAAGATGTTCACCGGAACTACAGCTTCTGCTCGAATGGGCGGATGAAATAAAGGAACTGACGATACTGTCCAATATAGATCATCCACAAGAAGCGATTACAGCTAGGGCACTTGGTTCGGAAGGGATTGGATTGTGCCGTACAGAACAGATGCTCATGTCTGCTTCAAGGCTTCCTTTTGTACAAAAAATGATCTTAGCAGACAGTGAATCCGAACGCAGGCGTGGTTTGGAGCGTCTGTTGCCGATGCAACAGTCTGATTTTGAACAGATATTCGAAGCGATGGATGGATATCCGGTAACGATACGTTTGCTCGATTCGCCGTTGCATGAACTGTTACCGGATCTGGGAGTGTTGGAGAAACGACGTGAGTGGTTACAAGCAGAGGAGTGGCAGGAGCATGAAGACCATCAGATTGAACTGGAGGAACTCGAGCGCGTAATTCGCAGAGTCAGTGAATTGCATGAACATAATCCGACATTGGGGCAACAGGCTTGTCGTCTGAGTACGGTGTTCCCGGAGATCGTTGATATGCAGCTTGAAGCGATTTTCCGCGCAGCGGTGAAAGGCATCCGGCAAGGCTGGTGGGTACGTCCCGAGATTATGATCCCGCAGATCGGCCATGTGCATGAACTTCAGGTGATGAGAGATCTGGTGGATCATGTGGCTGACCAAGTGCTTGGTGAGGAGAAGCGGCATTGTCTGTATAGAGTTGGGGCGATGATCGAAGCTCCGAGAGCGGCGCTGACGGCGACTCACATTGCTCGCCAGGCTGACTTTTTCTCGTTTGGCACGGATGAGCTGACAGAGATGACGTTTGGATATAGTCGCCATGAATCCGAGAAGCGATTCATTCAACTGGATACGGACTCTCGTACGATAACCAATAATCCATTTCATGTGCTGGACATTGAGGGAGTCGGACAACTGATTGAGATGGCGGTAGTCCAAGGTCGAATTCGAAAACCTCATCTGAAGACAGGGATCTGTGGAGAAAATGTTGTGGATCTGGAGTCGATTACGTTCTGCCACCGCATTGGTCTGGATTACGTAAGCTGTTTCCCTGAACAGATCCCTTATGCACGAATTGCTGCTGCACAAGCAGCTATTAAGGGACAGAGAGAGGGAGCGGACACGCAGAACACGGATATATCTACAATTGCGTAACGCTCACCCCGTCCTACACGGAACTTCCATGGAATAGCAACCAGAAAACTGTTATACTGAAATATGCGTTTTGTAAAAGGAACGTAAAATTTCAGGGTAAGGGTTGAAAGCGACCATGTATAATTCCAAAAATGAACGAACTTCATCACGGACCTTATTCGCCGTGTTATTCATTCTTATGCTGCTGAAGCTGTCATTGTTGCGGTATTTCTTTTTCCAGGGTCTGTCTGGCATCGGTCTGTTAACTGACGCATTAGGTGCATTAACGTTGGTATGCCTGCTGGATCTGATTGTGCCCAAAAGCTGGAAGCGAGCAGTATACGGGGGATTCAATATTCTGTTTTCTCTGGTGCTGTTCGCGGCTACGCTGTATAACGTTCATTTCAGTTCGGTACCTACCTATACCGCGCTAAGTGAGCTGGGGCAAGTTGCCCAAGTGAGGGGAAGTATCGGACCGCTAGTACGACCGGAGCACTTTCTGTTTTTTGCAGACATCGTACTGGCATTGCCAATATGGTTGATTATGCGCAGACGTGCTGGCGGGCGTAACCACAGCAGTTACCGCGATAGCGGTTTGACGTTTGGCAGAATTCGCAGGCGTTACTGGGGCAAGCTCGGCGTTGCGCTTACTGCTGCATTCTGCATCGTGCTGTCAGGCAGTTTTATTGTCAAAGGGGAAACGATTGATAACGAGCTGGTTCGCGCCGAGAATCTCGGTTTCCTGAACTATCAGGTATCGTCTGCCATTCTGACGAGCAAAGAAAATGAGGCCATTGCGAATGGCAACATTAATGAAACGATCGCCAAGATCAATGAGCTGGTTAGCCAGTATCCGTATCAGGATAAACCAAGTGACGGTACAGCCGTGAAAGCCAAATATTTTGGTCAGGCCAAAGGCAGCAACCTGATTGTACTGCAACTGGAGTCCTTTCAGAATTTCCCGATTAATGCTTCACTAGACGGTCAGGAGTTAACGCCGGTACTGAATGATCTGGCGAAAGAAAGCTATTATTTCTCTCATTTCTTCCAACAGATCGGACAGGGAAACACATCAGACGCTGAGTTCATGTCGAACACGTCTATCTATCCAACCGGCGTTGTTCCCATGTCGGCAGGGTATAGTGACCGTGAACTGCCGAGTCTTCCGAAGTTACTGGGCAAAGAGGGATATGAGTCCGAGACGTACCACGTCAATGACGTCACCTTCTGGAACCGGAACAAGATGTATCCGGCACTCGGATTCACTCGTTACTTCGACAAGCCCAGCTTCAATAATGACAGATTCAATGACTTTGGACCATCGGATGAAGAGTTGTACCGTGTAGGTGTGGAAAAAATGACTGCGCATCAGGCAGCAAATCAGCCATTCTATGCTCAGTTCATTACGGCATCCAGCCACTCGCCGTTTACGATCCCAGCTGATCGTGCACGAATCACGATTCCTGCAACCATCACGAACAAACTGCTTCACGATTATCTGCAAGCGATCAACTATACGGACTATGCCATTGGTCAACTCATTAATGAGTTGAAGGCGAATGGATTATGGGATAACACAACCTTAGTGCTCTACGGAGACCACTTTGGTCTGCCTGCTGACGAAGAGATTACACAGCAGATTCAGGCTAATCTGGGCGTTCCTTATGACGGTAAAGTTAGTCGATTCAACATTCCGTTAATGATCCACACGCCCAAACAGACCAAAGGGCAAGTCATTGAGCAGCCAGGCGGTCAGCTGGATATGTTACCAACAATCATGAATCTGATGGGCGTTTCGCTCCAGGATGAGAAGTTCACGGCCTTCGGGCATGATCTGCTCAACATGGATCATAATGCCTTCGGTATCCGGTATTACTTGCCGACGGGTTCATTTGTCAACAATGACATCATGTTTATTCCGGGTGCAGGGTTTGACGATGGAACAGCCTACTCTCTCAAAACATATGAACCGGTAACAGATTTGGAACCCTATCGTGCCGACTATGAACATGTGCTCAGCCTGATGAAACTGTCTGACGAGTATGTGAAGTTGTTACCGAAACGTGCCCCATAAATCAATTTTTCTGCAAGAGGTTAGATCAAAACGTCACCAGTTCATTAACTGGTGGCGTTTTTTTTGCATGTTTCTTGCACAAGTGTGGTAATAAAGAGGATAACTAAAGTTTGAAACTGTAATAATTAATGTTACAATGAAATGAGTAAGAATGTAGTGAGTAATAGCGTGTAATATTCGCATAACTCATATTCACAGAAATCATGAAGCAACAGACGAGAGGATTGAATATATATGAAACTGAGTGTACTCGAACATGGACATATCAATGAAGGACGGAGTGTACAAGATACGTTGCAGGAAACGGTCAAACTCGCACAACATGCCGATCAATTGGGGTACTCCCGTTTCTGGATGTCGGAGCATCATGGCAGTGGTGCGCTGTCTTTCTCCAGTCCTGAAGTTATGATTGCACATGTGGCTGCACATACGGATCGAATTCGCATAGGTTCCGGTGGCGTCATGTTGCCTCATTATAGTGCCTATAAGGTTGCAGAGAATTTCCGTCTGCTGGAAGCTTTGCATCCGGGGCGGATTGACCTTGGGATTGGCAGAGCACCAGGCGGAATGCCGATTGCCAGCAGAGCGTTGAACGAAGGCAAATCATCGAATGTACAATTCTTCCCTCAGCAGATTGCGGATCTGGGCGGATACTTCCATGAGCAATTGCCCGAGGATCATCGGTTTGCATCTCTGGTTGCCGGACCATCGGTTCCAACGGTTCCTGAAGTATGGCTGCTGGGTTCCAGCTCCGAAGGTGCGAGAATTGCTGCAGCGCAAGGGACATCATATGCGTTTGCCCAATTCTTCGGAACACCAGGCGGCGAAGAAGCGATGAAGCATTACCGCAGACATTTCAAGCCGTCCATCCTGAATGACAAACCACATTCCATGATTGCTGTCTCGGCATTCTGCGCGGAGACAGAGGAAGAAGCGGCTGAACTGGCGCGCAGCAATGAACTTTTCTTCCTGCGTCTTGGACGAGGTCTTGAACAAAGTTCCTTCCCATCCCTGGAAACGGTGAACAACTATCCATTCACAGCGATGGAGATGGAACAGATCCGCCAGCGCCGTTCTTTTTCCATTGTGGGTACACCGGATCAGGTGAGAGACAAAATTACCGCTATGGCTGAACGTCATGAAGCGGATGAAGTCATTATCGCATCAGCGGTCCATTCGTTTGAAGCACGTCTGCGCTCATTCGGCTTGATTGCAGAAGCCTTTGGACTCAAGCAGGACTAATGGTGAGCAAGCGGGAATAACTACTCTGAACAGACTGGAATCTTGCTCATGCAAGATTCCGGTTATACTCTTGCGTGATCAGGGAGAGGAGAGATTCACATGCGCAGATGTGTCATTAGTGATATTCATGGCTGTTACGATGAATTTAATGCACTGCTTAAGCTTGCAGATTATAATCCGCAGCAGGATGAATTGATTTTACTCGGTGATTATGTGGATCGAGGTCCAAGCAGCAAACAGGTCATCGAACAGATTATGCAGCTTCAACAACAGCACCATATTATGGTGATCAAAGGCAATCACGATGCCATGATGGTGAAGGCGCTTACTCAGGATGTTGAGCAATATGATCAACACTGGATTCGTAATGGCGGACTACAGACGATGGCAAGTTATCTGGATCTGGAGCTTACTTATGATGAGCAGCAGATAGATTGGGAAGCTTATGCTGAAGCCAAAAAGTGGATACGTACACACTATGAACACCATCTTCGTTTTCTGGATCAGCTTCCGCTGGTGCATGAGATTCCAGGTTATATTTTTGTGCATGCCGGGATCAACCCGGATATCGAGGATTGGAGAAGCCAGTCCGAGCGGGACTTTATTTGGATTCGTGAATCATTCTATTCCAGACCAACGACGATTAGAGAGACGGTCGTATTTGGACACACCCCCGTGAAGCATTTGCATGATGAGACAGGCATTTGGTTTGACCCGAGCGGAGACAAAATTGGCATTGACGGTGGTTGTGCTTACGGAGCACAATTGAACCTGCTGGAGATTAGCGAGGACGGCAGTCTACAGACCTTTTTTGTACGGCAAGGGCAGAGCGCGGAAGAGCCTGAGATTTAATGTTTTCGTTGCGTATCAGAGTTTCGTATGCTAATTTATAAGGTTGTACAATGGAATAAACACGATACATATCATATCGACTTGAGGGGAATGAACCAAGTTTGGCTATCTATAATCTGGATCAACTGCAACATCACATTTTACTCTGTAATGGTGGAACATGCATGCGTAACGATGGGGAAGAAGTAACTCAGGCGGTACGGGACGAGATTGTTAAGCAGCAGGCGGGAGGATTCATCCATACAACACGTACCAAATGTAATGGTCGGTGTGACGATGCGTGCGTAACGATTGTGTATCCACAAGGTGACTGGTATGGCCAAATGACACCGGATTCAGGCAGAGCGCTGGTACAGGCCTTGTGTGAAGGGGAGAAATTGGAGAAACACCTGATTGCTAATGTGGCCAAGACCTCTGTGAATTAGAATTACAGAGAGTATGTTTTTTTCAAAGTGACTTACCTGAGAATGATTTGCAATTAATTCGCTGTAAAGGGATTGGAATTAAGCCTTATTAGCGCTATAATCAGTAGGGTATGATTAAAATATGACATGTATTATTCTAAATCAGAATTGACGGAGGGCTATGAATATGGAAAAAGCGTTAATCTTCGGTCACAAAAATCCCGATACGGATACGATCTGTTCGGCAATCGCCTATGCGGATCTGAAAACAAAATTGGGTCAAGACGTTGAAGCTGTTCGTCTCGGCGAAGTCAATGGTGAAACCCAGTTTGCACTGGATCAATTCAAAATTGCAGCACCACGTCTGATTAAAACAGCTGCAAATGAAGTAAACAAAGTTATTCTGGTTGACCACAACGAGCGTCAGCAAAGTGTAAGCGATATTGAGGAAGTAACTGTTGTTGAAGTTATCGACCATCACCGTATTGCTAACTTTGAGACAAGCGGACCTCTGTATTTCCGTGCAGAGCCTGTAGGTTGTACAGCAACTATTTTGAATAAAATGTACAAAGAAAATGGCATCGAAGTGAGTGCACCGATTGCTGGCCTGATGCTGTCTGCTATTATCTCCGATTCCCTGTTGTTCAAATCCCCGACTTGCACAGAGCAGGACGTAGCCGCTGCGCGTGAACTGGCTGCCATTGCTGGTGTAGATGCAGACAGCTATGGTCTGGACATGCTGAAAGCCGGTGCGGATCTGAGCCAAAAAACAATTGCTGAACTAATCTCCCTGGATGCAAAAGAATTCGTAATGGGTCAATCCAAAGTGGAAATTGCACAGGTTAATGCTGTTGACGTGAATGATGTTCTCGTGAAACAACCTGAGCTTGAAGCAGCTATTGATGCGATCATTTCCAGCAAAGGTCTCGACCTGTTTGTATTTGTCGTAACAGACATTTTGAACAACGATTCCGTAGCTCTGGCATATGGTACATCCACTAAAGCTGTGGAGAAAGCCTACAATGTGACGCTGTCTGATAGCAGAGCTATTTTGAAAGGCGTAGTATCACGCAAATCACAAATTGTACCGGTTCTGACGGAAGCATTCAACACGTTGTAAATCAAGCCGATTGGCGTATTTGTACGCTGATATGTATTACAAATAAGTAGCAACACCATCCTAGCCTGCTCTGATCCGTAAATGGTCAGGACAGGCTTTTGATGTAGAGGAGGAAGAATCATGATCAAAAACGAAAAGATTAAAGCAGCCGAAGTGCGGCTGACCGGCCTGAATGGTGAAGATCTGGGGGTCATGTCCACGCAGGAAGCACTTCTACTTGCGAAGCAGCATAAAGTAGATCTGGTGTGCTTGTCCTTGATGACGAGTCCACCGCCATGCAAGCTGATTGGAGCTGGAGCGGCCAAAGTGGAAGCCCAGCAGGCGAAGAAAAAAGCGAGTAAATCCCCCGATAAACGGAAAGTAAAGGAAATTCGATTGAACCTTGCGATGGAGGATCATGACCGGGATACGAAGCAATCTCAAGCGGAACGCATTCTGAAGAAGGGTGATTCGGTAAAACTCGTCATTCAGGTGCATGGAGCCAAAGAAGGAGTTGCAGGCAAGGAGTGGGCAGAGCAACTCAGTAAATCGCTGGCTGAATTCGGTAGCAAAACCACGGGTGTTCAGGTAAGTGGTAAACAGGTTGTGGTACAACTGGACCCGAATGCGTAAACTGTCAGGAGTGATCCTCGATGTAGCACAAAGGTAAGGCGAATGTCGATACAATAATGATCCCATGGATGTGAAGAAAGCCCAATGAGGTGGCAGTCGAACTGCTGCTGTATTGGGCTTGTTTGTCGTCACTTGGTTTGAGGTATCGTGCAATTTAATGCAAAAGCCGTTTCCGTTCCAGTAGTTCAGCTGCGTAAATAACGGCTACAACCAAGTCGTACATATAACTGTCCGGGTAATACAGGCGTGGAACCAGCGGCAATATTATTCTGGCTGTTTTTGGCGAATCGGGATAAATAAAAGAAGTCCGGATAGATAACCATATCCATTAAGTAGGCGGAGACCCGGCTACCTGGAACGCGGAACTGATTCAGGGTACGTATAATTTCTTCGCCGCTTGCAATACCAATGCCATGACCATAATACCAGTTCTCGCGCAGCATGATTGTATTCTCTCCCTGCCATTCGGGGGTTTCGGGAGAAACATCCGGATTTTTGAAATACAGTACATCCCCTGGTAGGGCGGTCTCACTACCGTTTTTTTCGGTCAATCGCAGGTCACCGTCATAATGCCAATCAAAGAGTAACAGATTTCGAAACAGGGAATTAAAGGCATCTTCGCGAATGCTTCCCAGGACGCCACCGTACAGCACAATAACGGTAGCTGTTGCACATTCAAAGGCATATAAGTGTCCATTCCTCCAGATATCCCGGATGCCGTCGGCGGGGGTCACGTTTGATCTTAGCTCAAACCCACCTTCCGCATTACGATTCCAGTAAGCAGGATTACATCTGGATTTTTCAAAGGATGCAAAGCTCACACCGCTTCGATCGAGTCCTTCCGCGGCATCCACGAGAGAGCCCCTCAAGTCCCATTCAAATCGAAGATGATCCATGGACTGGTACACATACCTCGTTGGACGATTCTGGAGTTGTTGTAACCAATACCATTCAAAATCAGACCATTCCGAGCGGTTCAGCAGGGCGGGTTGATTCGCGACAATGATCATAATCCATAACCTCCGTTCCTATTCGAATATTCAACATTGTATAATCAGGAGAGCACGGGTATTGTGTAGTATATGACGTGATGTGTTCGAATTGGTATATTTTAAAGAAAGTCGTTCATATCGATAATTAAAGATGTCGATTCATGTGGACTTTTGTCTGACCTCGTTTATCAATCATGGCATTTGGGGTAGTACTCTATAGATGAAGTTATGTTCAGGTGGATCTATTCATACGAAATACATTCAGAATCTCATAAAGGAGGACATGTGATGTCGAAATCCATTACAGAGAGCCGATCTCTGTTCGAACAATTGTATACGCACGCTCCAATTGGCATTGCTGTCGCATCGCATGTAAATGGACGATGGTTGCAGCTTAATCCTGCATTTTGCGAGATGCTTGCATACAGTGAAGATGAACTGATCGATACTTCGGTCATACATATGATCTACGAAGAAGATCTGCACATGGAGGAATTCCGCAGCAAGTTCTGGGAAATGACCCATGAAACAAGTCCGATGTACGAGACGGAGGTTCGTCTGAAACGAAAGGATGGTTCGTTATTATGGGCAACCATTAGAGCTTGCATTGTTAGGGATGAAACAAATGGTGAGCCTTTGTATCTGCTAGTACAAGCTGCTGATATTACGAAACAAAAAGATGCAGAGGAAATCCTCATTGTACAACGTAAGCAATTGGAAGAGAGCAGTCGCATCTCTCGCCTGCTGGCGGAGTCTTCATTAGATCTGATTGCAATACATGATGCCGATTCGAGTCGTACATTTAAATATGTATCGAATGCTTGTAAGAGCATGTTGGGCTATGAGTTGGAAGAAGTTATAGGTAAGCCGGGAACATTCGTTATCTATCCGGAGGATGTACCTTTGGTTGAAGCGTACGTGGAAGAGCAGAGGAAGGGTCTGGCTCCCAAACGGATCAGTTATCGTCTTTTGCATAAGGATGGATCTACGGTGTGGGCAGATACCATTACACATTATGTGTATGACAGTGCAGGTGAACTGATAGAACTCGTCGCTGTAACCCGGGATATCACAGCCAGCCAGCAACAACAGTTAAGCATGCAGGAGTACAGATCGTTATTTGACTGTAATCCCCTAGGTGTGGCTTCTCTTGATCTGGAAGGCAATCTGCTGAAAGCCAATATGGGTCAAGAACAGTTGACAGGACACACCAAGGAGGAACTGCTGAGTCGACCTTTTGATCACCTCATTGATCCTGTGGATCTGGAGAAGACTCGCTATCATTTTGAGGAAACGGTGAAGGGTACTGCACAGAGCTACGAGATAGGTTTAATTCACAAAAATGGGCAGCGAATTGAAACAAATGTGATTAATGTTCCTATTATACTTGAGGACAAAGTTGTTGGGGTATATGGGATTACCAGTGACATTACAGAGTCCAAACGTTACGTCGAGGAAATCGAGAATCTCAGTTATGAACGGGCATTGATTTTGAATGGCATGTCTGAGGGGGTTATTGGACTGGACCTGGATGGGAATCTGAACTTTGCCAATCCGGCCGCTGCGGAGATCATGAACTTCTGTCCAAGTGAAATGAATGGCAAACCATTAGAGCAGATGATGATCCAAATGCAGAGCGAAGGCATCCCCTACCCATCCAAGGATACACCAATTCTACAGGCTGTTCGTGAGGGACGAGGTCTGCCGCGTACCGAATCCGTATTCTGGAGACAGGATGGGTCCAGTTTCCTGGCGGAGTTCCAATTGAAGCCGATTATGGATCAGGGTAGAACCCGCGGGGCAGTTCTGGTCTTCCGTGATATGACATCTGTTAAAGACATCATACGTGCCAAGGAAGCAGCAGAGCATGCAGACCGGGCAAAGTCCGAGTTTCTCGCCATCATGAGTCATGAGCTTCGTACGCCATTGAACGGTATCATGGGCATGGCCCATCTGTTAATGGAAACCGAGCTGGATGATGAACAGAAAGGTTTTGCGGAAATCATGATTGATAGCGGCGAATCCCTTTTGTACATTTTGAACGAAATTTTGGATTTCAGCAAAATCGAAGCAGGCAAAATGGATATTGAGCGCGCACCTGTAGATATTAAGGCGATGCTGGGTGGGGTGATGGAGCTGTTTGCCCTGAAGGCATCAGAGAAAAATATTGAACTTTATTGTGAAGTATCGGATCAGATTCCTGAACGCATTCGAGGGGATGAGACACGAATCCGGCAGATTTTGATTAATCTCGTGGGTAACGCCGTTAAATTCACAGAGCGGGGCCGTATTATGGTGAGCGTAGGTGCTGATTACTCAGATGAGCATGGTCAGGATAACCTGATGTTGACCTTTAAGGTGAGAGATACGGGGATCGGCATTCCAATAGAAAAGCAGCATCAGTTGTTCCAATCCTTCTCACAGCTTGATCCGGCCATCAATCGCAAGTTTGGCGGGACAGGTCTAGGGCTTGCGATCAGCAAGAAACTGGTGGAGTTAATGGGCGGAGCGATTGGTGTACAGAGTGAGATCGGTGAAGGGGCAGAATTCCAGTTCACCCTCGTGGTTGAACGGTGGTTAGAGGAAAGTAATGACCTGATCGAAATCACCGCGAATGATGACCTGCAATTGGATCGAGCTAGTCTTGCCCATGACATCAAAATTTTGATTGCTGAGGATCAAGCGGTCAACAGTCATCTGTTGGAGGAGATGCTGCGCAAGTTTGGCGGAGTGTGTGATATCGTTGAGAATGGTGCACAGGCCGTCGATTCATTGAACAAGGTTCAATATGACCTGGTGTTTATGGATATTCAAATGCCAGTTATGGATGGGATTGAAGCGACCTGCCGAATCAGACAGACCCACCCAGAAATACCGGTTATTGCAGCGATTACAGCTTTTGCAGGCGCTGGTGACCGTGAGGAGTGTCTGAAATGCGGGATGCAGGACTTTATCAGCAAACCGTTTCATTCCACGGAGATTAGCCGCGTACTGAATACATGGGTTCCATATATCCGCTCTCAAAGGGTAACGTAACAGAAAAATAACCTGCGCCTTGATATTCAAGGTACAGGTTATTCTGTCATTTACTCAAATTAGTTGGCACCTGACATCAAGAATCAGGACCAGCCTCCGATTAAACCGGAGAGGGTTACGCATTCGTCATCTTCCAAATCTGCAATCAGAGTGAGTTCTTCGTTGTCTTGTGGATCAACGGAGAATAATTCACGGCGTCCGTCCTCATGCACAATAATGACTAACTGATGGCCGCCCTTTGTATCAAACTGGTACTTAACTCCGATACCAGGTAGTGGGCATTCGCGGATATTCATGAAACCTGTCACCTCTTTAGCTTTGCTTAATAAAAAATTAACCGTTCACACAGTACGGATGTATTCTACTATCCATAACACCGTTTGGCAAGTCACAAATAAAATTGGTGTGAAGGAATTAATTTTTTCCGCGATGTGATCTTGCACTATGGCGCTGTCTGGCCCGTCTGCGACGAACAAAAAACCAAATGAGCAGAGCAACGATTAATAATAGACCAATGACTGCAATTATGATGATGTTCCGAATATTGGGAACCTGTACAGTCAGATCCAGTTTATTCATCTGGAGTGGTGAAACGTGCCAAATGAGCGTTTTCCCGCCATCCTCCACCTGATCCGCATTGGAATCGGCTGCTTTGATGGGCAAAGACAACTTAAAGTCAAAGTTAACATCTTTTAACAAGAGGTTCTTGAGAAAACTAGGCACCTTGTTAATCTGATTTTTGATCTCACCATCGGGCATGGACTCCATGAGGTCGGCTTCCGCTGTAATGTGCATCTTGGAAGTGAAGAAGCCGGGTGTAGTTGATTGTTCAACCTTGATCCCTTGTGGTAACTTGGATGTATCAAAGCTGGTTGTATTGCTTTTTTCATAATGGGTGGTCGCTGTGAGTTGCTTCTGATCTCCCTGTTCCGAAACCTCTGCCTGGAAGTTATTTCGATTCAATGCATCTGCGATCAGAGGCATGAGATTGTCTTGTCCAATTTTTCCAAGAGCCGAGTTCTTTACGTTGAGATTGAGATCCAGATCCGTTGATCCATCCATATTTACCGTTAGATGGGCTTCTCCATCAGCACAGGCGGTTAAAACAGATAACATAAGGGCTAATAAAACAGTAAGAAATAACTGACGTAAGGGGATACGAGTTGACATGTCTTTCAACCTTTCTACGTAAAAATCCAAATTCCATTTCATAGAAGTATAGTATACACCGTAAGCATGGCGGATGAAACTTTGAACCGTGCAGTGAGGTACGTATGATTTAGTGTGATCGAGGAAATAATCCATTTATTAAAATTAAAGATTTCGTATTTTTGTCAATGTTCGGTCAATTCAAACGGCGTTTCACCGTGTACACTAGTAGTAGTGTGATGAATATACGGAAGCAGGGAGGTTACATTCATGACATATATCATTATTATGGCCGTTATTATGGTCGTGGGCATGGTCGGAATGGGCTGGTTCTATCAGATTATGGATAAAGACCAAAGCTAGTATTTTTCATGTGAAAAGAAGAGACAACCTATAAGCTGGCTTCGCTAACGCGAGGCGGGCTTATTTGTGTGGGGAAAATTGTGAGGCACTGACCTTACATAAGCACGTAATATATGTAACCATTCATGTTGTACAATTTGACCGTTGGACAAATATTTTTCGTAATTATGGGATTTTTTAGCTGCTCTTTTGTATAATAGGGGGTAGTTTAACTCGGGATACTCCCGAAATTCTGCCAAACAGGAAAGGGTGTACATAAATGAAATTTAGTGAGTATACGTATACACGTCCGAATCTGGAACATATCAAGACATCTTTCCGTGAGCTGTTGAGCGGTTTTGAAGCTGCGGCAACGGTTGAAGAACAGAGCGGATTCATGGATCAGATTAACGCGCTGCGCAGTGATTTTGAGACGCAAGCCCAATTGGTCTACATCCGTCATTCCATTGATACCAATGATGAGTTTTACAAAGCGGAGAACGAATTTCTGGATGAGAATGCACCCATTGTGCAAGAATATATCACGGATTTTTACCGTGCACTGGTTAACTCGAAATTCCGCAATGAGTTGGAACAAAAATGGGGTTCACAGCTGTTCCAGCTCGCGGATCTTTCACTGAAAACATTCAGCCCGGAAATTATTGAAGAACTCCAGAAGGAGAACAAACTTTCCACAGAATACAATCAGTTGATCGCATCCGCCAAAATTCCGTTCGAAGGTGAAGAGCGCACATTGCCACAGCTTCATCCATTTGAACTGTCCACGGATCGCTCCATGAGGGAGCGTGCTTCGGAAGCCAGATATACTTTCATGGCTGAACATGAAGCTGAATTCGATCGCATTTACGATGAACTGGTTAAAGTTCGTACACAAATCGCGAAGAAACTGGGTTATCCAAGCTATGTAGAACTCGGCTATGATCGCATGAACCGCACAGATTACAACGCTGAGATGGTAGCCAACTTCCGGGCACAAGTTCGTGATTATATTGTACCTGTAGCGACCAAGCTCAGAGAGCGCCAGCGTAACCGGATTGATGTGGATACACTGTATTATTACGATCAGGGCTTCAGCTTCAAGACGGGTAACCCGACACCTAAAGGTGACGCGGACTGGATTATTGATAATGGTAAAAAAATGTACGCTGAATTATCACCAGAGACGGATGCATTTTTCCAGATGATGACCGAAAACGAGCTTATGGATCTGGTCAGCAAAAAAGGTAAACAGGGCGGCGGATATTGTACGTTCCTGAACGATTACAAAGTGCCGTTTATCTTCTCCAATTTCAACGGTACATCCGGTGATATTGATGTATTGACACATGAAGCAGGTCATGCTTTCCAGGTGTATGAGAGCCGTGATTTTGCAGTGCCTGAGTACAACTGGCCGACATATGAATCGGCTGAGATTCATTCCATGAGTATGGAGTTCTTCACATGGCCGTGGATGCAGTTGTTCTTCAAGGAAGATACGGACAAGTACAAGTTTGATCACCTGTCTTCCGGTCTGTTGTTCATTCCGTATGGTGTAGCTGTGGATGAATTCCAGCATTTTGTGTATGCGAACCCGGATGCAACACCAACGGAGCGTAAGCAGGCTTGGCGCAACATTGAGAAGACCTATTTGCCACACATCAATTACAAAGATAATGCGTATTTGGAGCAAGGTGGTTTCTGGCATAAGCAGGGCCACATTTTCTCATCGCCATTCTATTACATTGACTATACGTTAGCACAAATCTGTGCATTCCAGTTCTGGAAACGCAGCAATGAGGACATGAAGTCCGCATGGGCCGACTATCTGACATTGTGCAAAGCGGGAGGAAGCCTGTCCTTCACCGGATTGGTTGAACTGGCTGGATTGAACTCTCCATTCGAAGACGGTTGTGTATCCTCCGTGATTGGCGATATTGAGGCATGGCTTGACGGCGTGAACGATAAGGCGCTGTAAGCCTTCGTAAGGATGCTTTTAGTGTAAGTACCTTCGGTAGGTATAAGTAGTGGATAAAGCTTTAAGATAGATAAGTAAGACGGCTTGGAGACCTTCGGGTGTCTGGGGCGTCTTTTTCATTACGGGGAAAAATCACCCTCAAGTGTAACATTTATCGAATTCATTGTGATTTATTTCACTATATCTGAAAACGGATTCAGTTACAATGGAGATAGTAAATCAGGGGTTACAGGAGGCTGGTTCAGATGGCAACACATGCATATTATGTTCCGCCCGTGAACTTGATGGGTAGAGGATGTTTACAGGAAGCAGGCCAGATGATTGAACAGATGGGTATCCGCAAGGCGCTGGTTGTAAGTGATCGCCAATTGATTACTTCAGGCGTTGCAGAGCAGGTACTGTCTATACTAAGAAAATTAGGGTTAGACTACGTAGTATATGATGAGGTTCAGCCTAATCCAACATGTCAGAATGTACATGACGGACTTCGAGTATTCCAGGATCATGGCTGTGATGCCATTATATCGATAGGCGGAGGTTCGCCTCAGGATGCTGCCAAAGGCATTGGCATTGTAGCTACCAATGGTGGACATATCCGTGAATATGAAGGATTGCATCAATCGAAACATAAGTCCGTGCCACTCGTGGCTTTTAACACAACGGCTGGCACATCGAGCGAGGTGACAATAAACTACGTGATTACAGATGAGGAACGTAAAGTGAAGATGGTGATGGTGGACCGCAATAGTCTAGTCTCCCTGTCGGTTAATGATCCGGAGCTGATGCTCAGCAAACCTGCAAGTCTCACAGCGGCCACAGGAATGGATGCGTTGACCCATGCCGTAGAAGCGATGGTTACACCGGGTGGATTTACAGTGACAAGTGCGACAGCTGCAGCAGCTGTTGAACTGATCTTTGAATATTTGCCAAGAGCCGTGAGAGACGGCAGTGATCTGGAAGCGCGGGAACACATGACGTATGCGTGTTTCCTTGGCGGGATTGCTTTTAATAATGCAGGATTAGGTTATGTCCATGCAATGGCGCATCAACTGGGGGGCGTATATGATCTGCCGCATGGTGTCTGTAACGCAATGTTACTCCCCTATGTGGAAGAGTTGAACGCCAAGCATGTACCCGGCAAATTCCGTCATATTGCTAAGGCAATTGGTATGGATGTGAAGGGAAGAAGTGATGAGGAGTGTTCCGATTACGTCATTGAGGCCATACGTCAGCTATCGAAGGAAGTCGGGATCCCTGAGAAACTGTCTGAACTGGGTGTAAAAGATCCCGATGTGGAACTGCTTGCGGATAACGCGATGAAAGATGCATGTGCACCAGGCAATCCCTATCAACCATCCAAGGATGAAGTGATGGAGCTGTTCCGCAAAATTATATAAGTGCGAACGTATCGAGTCGGAGGGAATCCGGCTCTTTTTTGTTTTTCAAATCTCGGATATTGTATATATGCCTTTGGGCATCTTCACAAATGGAGTTCAATGCGTAATAATGTAGGTCGGGCCATTGGCAACATATGACATCGACATCAGGAGGCATCATGAGACTTAGTACAAGTAACCTAAACAGCTATATTAAGCAATATGAGACTTATTTAAGCGTAGAGCGAAATCTATCCCTTAAATCCATTAAAGCCTATCTGTCTGATCTCAACAGACTTGTAGAATGGCTTGATACTAAACATATCCACGATGTAACCAGAGAAAATTTACGCATGTATCTGGAACAATTAAACAGTGAACACACACTTAAAGACTCGACCATTAAAAGAAAGTACATATGCTTCAAAGCATTTTTTAATTATTTGGTTCAAAACGGTGATATAATCGAGTCCCCAATTATTGGTTTCGGAAAAAAATTCAAAACGGCAAGACGTATTCCAAAGACACTCTCTGTCAATGAGGTAGAAAAGTTATTAAATGCACCTCAAGAGCACATGAAACAATTACACACGAGTTTTAGAAGAAGAATCAACCTTCGCAACGATGCTATTATTGAACTGCTCTATGTTATTGGAATTCGTATTGGAGAACTAGTGAATATTGATATGGAGCACATCGATCTCGAAGAGAAAACCGTGTTGATTTTTGGAAAAGGTCGTAAGGAGCGATTGCTCTACATTTCAAGTAGCGAAGTCATCCATAAAATTAAAACATGGTTGCATGCCCGCGAACATTTCGATCCCCAATCTGATGCCTTGTTCCTCAATAAATACGGTGATCGACTCTCCATTTACTCCATTGAGGATATTTACTCTAAATACAGGGACTTATCTAAGGTTAGCAAAAAATCAACACCGCATTATCTCAGACACAGCTTTGCTACACATCTGCTGAATAATGGTGCAGATTTACGATCAGTTCAGGAAATTCTTGGGCATACCAACGTTAGCACAACCCAAATTTATACAGAGGTGTCTGTTGAGCGGAAGAAGGATGTGCTGTCGAGGTTCAATCCAAGAAATAATCTAAAAGTGTAGAGAAAAACCTCCAAATAACTATAAATTATTTGGAGGT